>JBKCTT010000090.1:0-12650 GCA_046318795.1 Pirellula sp. | reverse complement strand
CTGCTAGCTGAATCGCGGAGCATGTGCTGATTAAATGCAACGACTCGGTCTCCATCATCACCGCTTCGGTCGATAACCACCAATTCTACGGAGTCGATTTCCGAGACCACGCTAGTCTGTTGACCTTCGACGATGGACATGCGTTCCTCGCGCTGCGCATCACCAAAGATAAACTGGCCTAGCATGAGCAATCCGACCCCGAAGTGAATAAGCACATTGCCACCTCGCTGTCCAAAGAGAATGGTGAGCCCGACTAACAATACGATACCCACCCCAAGGCTCTTCGTGAGTTGCCATACGATTCTCAAGCCGGGATCTGGAATTCGATAAGAATCGCCGGTCCAAAGCAACAATAGACTCACAGCGGCGAAGATTGCAGCCGTCGAAACCCCTGTGTAGAGGATAACTCTGTTCTTAGGACGACTGAGAACCAGCCAACCGATAGTCATTAGAGTCAAAGCATGGGCTGACCATTTCGTCCCGAGCCATAACCAATCATAAGAAAACGGAGGTTCACCCTGTAAACCGTCACCTAGGTGGGCACTCATAATCACGAGTCCGACCAACGCGAAACCGAGGAGTGTTATCAACATTCCGCCCCAAAATCGCCCACCCTTAGCATTCATCTTGAATCGTGTTAGTTTGGCGGCGAATAAATTGATCAGCAGAGCAAGACCGATCGATGCACCACCAGGCATAAGGAACCCAAAAGGTATCGGTTCCTCATGAGGCCAAATCGTCGAGGGTACAAAAACGTCGAACGGGACGTACGCAATCCAACTATTAAAGTAGTGTCGTTTGACGTCTACGATCGTCTCCTGATCCTGTGCGAGAGTTCCCACAAACAGGAGCAACGTTCCTAGCCCGAACATCGCGACGGCAATTCGCAATGATCCAAGCGCCGTGAGGAAACGCCAGAGAACAGCATTAAAATCCAGCGTCCCCACAGCAGCTTCGCGTGAGGAGAACGACTTGTTTGCAATACTAGACATATAAGACCTCTACTCCCATCGCAGCGTGTTCACGAAGCGAAGAAGGTTATCGTTTTGTTCTTGGGCGGTTTTTAAAGTGGAACGTAACTTGACAAAAATACTTAAGCCTTGGTCATTAACCGGAATCGATGCAATCACTAAACAATTTGCGTCCGGTTCGTTGGACGCTACGATCCGGTAGACTTTCGCTTGCTTTTCCCCAGCGGGAATCAACTCCGCATCCGCAACGGCTTTCTCAGCAATCGGGTCGTTGACGCCGGCTTCTGCATTCTTGGTGACTTGTTGAGCCCACATTTTGCAGTTTTCTAGAGGTGCATCGAGCGCTTGGCTTACCACGACTTCGCTGTCGCTGCCCTCAGGTCCAATCTTAAAGGTCGCCATTCGAAACGGGCTGCTGGCTTGTGCAACCCAGCCCTCCGGCGTCTCGTATTGCAACCGCGGGGGAGCGGCTCCTGATGCCGGGGCACCGCTCATTGGTCCGTCGCTTGGCTTTGAACCAGACACTGCACCCTGCGAGACGCTCCCGACTGCCTGATCTGATTTGGGAATCACACCCGACTTGGTGTGAGATCCGTTTCCGTCAAAGATGTACGCCGGTATGGACGAGTCTGGTCGATCGACTCGCACCAACTGAGTCTCCCACTCTTCGATAGTGAGAGCTCCCATACCAATCTGTCCATTCCATCGATCGAGTTGTTCTTTTAGGTAGCCTTTCCACTGTGATTCGCCCGCAGGTGCATTGAGTTTTGTTACCGTCATAACCACAGGCTTTCCATCGTCTGGAACAGGAATCTCAATCTTCGCATCCGCGATTCCATCCCCTGGAGTAATCTTCCAGCCATCCGGTAATTCCGATGTTGGGGCAAAGGAAGCAGGATCGACTGTGAATTTCGCTACCACATCTGCAAACGGAGCTTTGACCGCTTCGATCCTGGAAATAGTGTCGGTAATCTTCAAAAAGTACCCATAACCTAGGTAAGGAAATACGGCCCCCAAGATCCGCTTCTCTTCCATCGGGATAGAACTCGTCCGCATGCCAGGCATTCCTCCCGTTCCCGGCGCAGCGAGCCCACCTGCCCCCGGCATCTTCGGAGGTTGAACCACAAACACCGACTCCTGCTTTGGCGCGGTATAAGTTCTCGGTTCGTACTGCGGTTGGCAAGCCGTAACCAAAACCAATCCAACGCTGGCCAGTCCAAAGCGTGTTCGTCGTGTTCTGGAGAGGCTAACTCGAAAATGTGGCTTCAAGGGTAAGGTTTCCGGCAACAGGATGGAGGATTATTAATGATAATGCCTGCCTGACTTGAATCAGTTTAGGTTGATCCGTTTCGGCGGCTTCTTAAGGTTCGTTGTAAAGTTCGAGGGCCTGGGATTATACAGCGAGGGATGTACAAAGGGGTAGCGAGGCAGGGTGGGTGTGATTTGGCGGGGGGATAGGAAATGCTTTGTTCGGGATTATACGACCTAAATACTCTTGTTACGACATAATAGTTGCACAGGTTTTCTAATTCTGTTGCTGGGGAGGTTGACCGATACCGAGTAAACCTACAAGATTCAATGCGAAATAACACGAAACTCCAAGTACCTGTGTCCCTGTGCCGCACCTTTTTCAAACAACTTCTTTCTCTGGCCAAATGATTTTGCTCGGAACGGGTACCAGCGTGGGGGTCCCGGTCATCGGTTGTGGCTGTCCGGTTTGCCGTTCTCCAGATCCGCGAAACAACCGAACGCGGTGCAGTGTCGCAGTCGGGCTTCCGGGAGGAAACTTGTTAATCGACACGCCTCCCGATCTTCGCAATCAGTTGTTACGAGAGCATATTGGAGTGATCCATTCCGTTCTTTTCACGCACGAACATGCGGATCATCTCCATGGGATGGACGATTTAAGACTCTTTCCCTTTATTCTTGGGGGGGCGGTGCCGGTCCATGCCACTCTCAAGGTGCAGCAGCGAATCAAGCGAGTTTTTGACTATGCTTTCGAGGATCGAGAGCCAACACACGCTGGGGCTGCTCCGAAATTTGATTTGCGAACGATCGACGACTCTCCATTCGAAACTTTAGGTGTCACGATAACTCCGATTCCTATGTCGCATGGCCCTTATTGTGACGTTTTGGGGTTTCGCATCGGCAACGTCGCCTACTGCACGGATACCAACAACATCCCGGATACCAGTCTAGATCTTCTCCGTGATTTGGATTGCCTCGTTCTGGATGCCTTGAGATTTACTCCGCACCCAACTCACTTCAACGTCGACCAAGCCGTTGAGGTCATTCGAGAGCTGAAGCCGCGTCGAGCGTACCTAACGCATCTTTCGCATGATTTGGACTATGCCGAGGTGAATGCCACTTTGCCGGACAATATTGAGTTGGGCTATGACGGGCTTAGGATCCCACTCTCATGAATAGCAGCATCGTCGAATCATCGCTCGAGACTCGCATTCACGCTGCCATCGAGATATTGTTAAACGATCTGACCGTTGCCAAACAGAGTCAGCCAAACTGGACAGGCAAACTGTCAGATTCGGCTCTCTCCACCGCAACTGCCGTCAGCGCTCTATCAGTTTGCCGCCAAACAATGGGCACCGATCGATTCGATTCCATGATCACCAAGGGGTCAATATGGCTTTCCAAGTCGCAGAACGCCGATGGAGGCTTTGGAGATACGGATCGATCTTTGTCTAACATTGCGACGACGCTGCTAGTGCTGGCAGCATGGGAGTTGTCGGGAGACTCCAAGCGATTCTCGGAACAAGTCCAACGAGCTTGGGGCTTCGTCGATCGACTTGGTCGCTGGGATGGGCTTCGCAAACGATATGGTAAGGACAAGACCTTTGTCGTCCCCATTATGACCAATTGCGCCATCGCAGGCTTGATTGATTGGAAGCAGATACCAACCCTACCTTTCGAAGCAGCCGCGTTACCACAGTCCTGGTATCGATTCGCTAAAATGCCTGTTGTGAGCTACGCAGTCCCCGCATTGGTGGCCATAGGCCAAGCTCAATTCGTTCACAATCCTCCTAGGAACCCCATCGCTCACGTTGCTCGTCGGCTCTCGCAACGACGAACTTTACAAGTGCTGCAATCCATGCAGCCGGAAAGCGGGGGCTATCTCGAAGCCACGCCGCTTACAAGCTTTGTGCTCATGAGCCTGGCTAGTATCGGTCAAGCGAACTCACCTGTTTGCCAAAGCGCGATCCGGTTCTTAGAAGACTCGATGTCCTCGGAGGGAAGCTGGCCGATCGATACCAATCTCGCCACTTGGGTAACCTCGTTAACCACTACGAATTACTACTCAGTATTGCATGATAGGTTGTCGCAAAATTTGCCGACACATTTCATGATTGATAACGAACAAGCGGATGCGCCTAAGAGTAGCTCTCTGGATAGTGAAAGGTTGAGCCGTGATTGGCGAGATACTATGGATTGGATTCTCTCGTGCCAGCATCGAGCGAGACATCCGTTCACGGGAGCCGATCCAGGGGGCTGGGGCTGGACCGATTTGAGTGGTTCGGTTCCTGACGCGGATGATACGCCCGCTGCGCTATTGGCACTAAACGATTACATAAGGCAGTATCCGTCTGAAGAGCAACGGATCCTGGAGCCTGTAGAGATGGGATGTCGTTGGTTGTTGTCCTTGCAAAATCGAGATGGAGGTTGGCCGACATTTTGCCGAGGTTGGGGGCAATTGCCTTTCGATCGGAGCGGATCGGATTTGACCGCTCATGCGATACGAGCGCTGCAGGTTTGGCGAGAAAAGTTACCTCGCTCGATGCAGGGAGCCGCTGCCAGGGCATTAGATAAAGGTTGGCGATACCTCGCGAAAACCCAACAATCGGACGGTAGCTGGCTTCCGCTTTGGTTTGGTAATCAGGATCGCATTGAAGAAGACAACCCCTTTTATGGAACCGCTCGCGTATTGCTTGCGTACGCCCAATGTGGACGTTCTCACGATTCTGCTGCAAAACAAGGGGTTAAATTCCTATTAAGTCAGCAAAACGGTGATGGAGGTTGGGGTGGCGGTTCATCGATTCGCTACGCAGCTTCGGAAACTGTGACGCACACGGGTCCCATCTACGAAATGGGACAGACCTGTAGCACAATCGAAGAAACCGCAATAGTATTAGAAGGAATCATGGCTTGCAGTGGCGAAACCGTCGAACCTCGCACTATAATGAGGGGCCTCCAGTGGCTGACGCTAGCGATCCATGCCGGTCATCACCACACGAGCCAACCCATCGGCTTCTATTTTGCGAAGCTCTGGTACCATGAACGTCAATATCCTCTCGCGTTCTCACTCAGTGCACTAAGAAAAGGACTTGAGTTTTGTCAACGGTAACACCTCCCGCCATCGCCAATACCGAGACTGCTGTAACGGGAACGAGCGAGAAGAAAGTACGTCGAAAGACCAGCCACCTCAAGCTCGTGCCAGAAACGCGTGAGTTACGAGAAGCGCTTAAAGCCAAGTGTGCTGAGGTCGCATCACGGTTGAATAAAGAGCTCCCTCCCACGAAAGACCAACTCGAGCAGATCGCTCGTCGCACGTTGGACGAGATGGGGATGCCCGAGGGCTACGTCGGTTGGGCGATGGTGGTGCTTTCATCGGAGTTCTTTCGTGATTCCGTAGCGGCCATTCCACCGAGTCGTCGATTGTTTTTGTTGCCCCACTGCTTGAAGCATGCGGAGGGTTGCCCGGCTGACTACGACGAGTTCGGAATGGACTGCAAAAAGTGCGGCGCTTGCAGCATTGCAGACTTCCGAACGATGGCCGAGGAGATGGGCTACAAAGTGTTGGTTGCCGAGGGATCTCCTGTCGTTTTGAAAATCATCGTGAGCGGCTACGTCGATTCGATCGTGGGGGTGGCATGCTTGAATGTTTTGGAAAAAGCGATCGACAAGATTTTGTTGGCCGGTATTCCCTGCATGGCGGTGCCTCTACTGTCGAGTGATTGCCGCAATACCAGTGTCGATGAAGACTGGGTTCGAGACATGATTCTCACCTTGGCTCCTGCAGCCGAGCAACAAACCAGATCTTACGTCCACTTGATGAGAGCTGCGAGCGAATTATTTCAACAGCCACAACTCAATGATCTCGTTGGTCGGCAACGCAGCCAATCCTCTATCAGTCAAACACCAGGCAAGCCTCTTGAGGGGATTGATCCCATTGCGGCTACCGAAGCTATCGCAACGGACTTTTTAGCTCGTGGGGGCAAGTACTCGCGACCATTCATTACGTTGGCAGCATACGATGCCATGACCGGCGGGAATGGTACAGGCGCTACCGGCCCATCTGCTATCGAGGGCTTTTCGCGCGGCGTTCGCTGTGCTGCTATGAGCATCGAGTGTTTCCATAAAGCGAGCTTGGTCCACGACGATATCGAAGACGATGATTCGTTCCGATATGGAGTTCCGGCCGTTCACCAACAGTTTGGACTTTCGACAGCGATTAACGTTGGCGACTACATGATCGGCTTGGGTTACCGCATGATTGGTCGCGAGATCGAGTCGATTGGTGCGGCCGCTGCGGCCGATATTCTCAATTGCCTCTCGTCTGCCCACATGAGATTGGCAGAGGGACAAGGGGCCGAGTTGCTGTGGAGAGATGCGAGCGATAAACGCTTGGCACCGATCGATGCGTTGAAGATCTACGCGTTGAAGACGGCACCTGCTTTTGAAGCAGCACTTTACACCGGCATTCGATTGGCGACGGACGCAGCGACGTATTCGGAACCAGTTAAGCTGTTTGCTCGCAACATCGGGGTTGCTTTCCAGATCATCAACGATCTTCAAGATTGGTATGGAGATGACAACAACAAATTGGGAGCAGCCGGCGACATTTTAGCTGGCCGTCCAACAATCTTGTTGGCATTGGCTCTGCAAAGTTTGAACGAAGACGACCAAAAGAAGCTGCTTCATATTTTGGACTCCGACTGCGAGATGGCCGACTCACTTCGTATTGCAAACGCTCGGGAATTGCTCGAAAAGGGGCGTGTCTTTGAGCAAGCAGAAAAGCTGATTGATAAGCATAGAGAACGGGCGGTCGACGTAGCCCAATCGATCGAGCCGGAGCCTCTCCGACGATTAATGCTTTACCTCATCGACACTGTATTGGATCAATCCGCGATCGCAAAGGAGCAACAAGTTCATGTGCCTGCACTTCACACCATACAAATTGGTTTGACTCCGGTTCGATGAGCCAGCCTCAAGTCGAATTCTGTGGAGACCATTGCCTTAGTGCTGAGTCTCTTATTGGAATTTATTACGATTGCTCGGACGAGTTAGCGTCGTTTCGTTACGTGCCTGTAGAAGAGGTTCCGCAGCCGTATCGAGATCTTTTGGCACATGAGAACCACATGACGGTCACCGTCGAGCGTTTTCATCGAGATTCGGTCGATGTACAAGTCTTGCGCGACGAACTCCGGGAAACCGTGTATCATCGCGAGATACTTCTCAAGACACATCATGCGGGTGTCGTTGTACAGTATGGTATCGTTAGGCTATATCCACGGTTCTTAACGCGAGAGCCATTGGAAGAGATCTTATCGAGACAAAAGCCTCTTGGACGAGTCCTCATTGAGCACGATGTCCTGCGTCAAATCGAATTGTTCGATCTATTGGAGATACGTTGCGGCAGTGCGTTAGCCAAGTTCTTTGATGTACCCGTTGGTACGAGAACTTATGGTCGAACTGCCATTCTGCACTGCAACAACGAGCCCGCTATTGAGCTCTTGGAAATCGTCAGGCCTTAGTATTTTGCGGTACTTCGTTTAACCTCACGGGCATCGCCCTGAGCTAACTGTTCCAACCCAGACCTCTCCTCGCGAATCTGCCACCATTCCCTCAATAGTACTGAAAAACAACCGCATTCGCATTGAATCCGATTCCAAGTCTTTGCGCGAAATCGCGCGACCATCCGGTAAGTGGCGACTAAAAACGCAAACATAACTACGATTACAGGTACCACGTTGGGAGCGTTTTTTGCGTAACACCCGCTTTCATTTCGCATTTGCCACAGACGCGGCTGGTAGCAACAGATAGAGCGTCAGCAAGAAAACGCTATTGGCCCTTTGTTTCTAGCCCACATGTTCTCGCCGGAATCAAATAGCACTGCCAGAATCGCATTCACGGTCCTTCTCTGCTGTCGGCGGAGCCGCTTGCTACTGTTAGTTCTGTCCTGGCAAAAAAGAAATCTTCAGTGGCAGAAAGATCGAACGCAGAAAAATGGGTTGCATATCTTTCTGCGTTCGATTTTTCTGCCCATAGAATTAGTTTCGTTCGGTCCTTGCAGTCGATTCCTTGAAGTGTCTTGTTATCTCGCGTTCGCAAAACACACTCTCGCCATCTTCAGCCCTGGCTGAAAGGACAAACTATGCAACACTGCATCCTCGCGCATGTTTTCCGGCGAAGCCGTCTCTTTGCATCCCGATAGGGATGACAGATTGTAGCCGGGGGTTGAGCGCGAGCGACACCCCCGGATACAAATCCCAACCATTCTTCCCATCCTGAAAGGATGGCAGCGACGTGCATATAGCTGGTATCTCCTTCGGGATGCAAAACCTTTTACGCACCTCAACCGGAGGTGTCGTATTCGCTCAACCTCCGGCTACAAGCTTGAATCCTTACAGAATGAAAACCGATGATGTCAAACCCGAATAAAAATCCTGATCGGGCAGAAAGATCGAACGCAGAAAAATGAGTGTTGTATCTTTCTGCATTCGATGTTTCTGCCCATACAATTGGTCTCGTTTAGGCAGCGGAGTAGAGGGCCTCAAGATCGGGGATATAAAAAAGGGGGGATCATATTCGATCCCCCCTCTGCGTACTCCGATTCGATTCCAAATAAATAAAGAGGATGGCAGTTTGAATCAGAATGTACTAGTCGATGTTGAGGCTGCTAACATCGATCGGATTTTCACCAATTCGACCAAGCTGGTCAGTCGGGCGGCGAGAGCCATAATTGGGCCAGCCCCCGATTTCGGCTAGCTCAGGCATCATGTCGATCATTTGTTCGCGTAACATAGTCGTCAAGCGAACGACTCGCGGTGATGTCGCAACTTCCGTCAAGGCAACCACCGTTTTCATCAGTTTAACGAGCGCCGCACGCGTTTGCGTCGACTCCGATAAACCATCTTCCTCCTCGCACAAAAGGTGCTGGACCGGAACATCCAATGCCTTTTGCCAACGATACAAATCCAGAAGCGTCAGATTGGTATCTGATTGCTCCTGTTGTTTCAATTCACGAACCTCAATTCCCATCCTGCGCGAAAGTGACTGCAAAGATAATCCTTGCTGTTCTCTCACCTCGGCAATCCGATGTAATGCACGAGGAACAGGAGCGTTATCTCCCTGGTTCGCGATCGAAACCCTTTCTTGCGAAAGAATCGTATCCTCCAATACGATCGCCATTTGCACGGACCCTCCTTTCGGTTAGCAAATGAATTCCCAAGCCAAGTGTTTACACTTAGCATTCCTTTATGAAACAACTTCGGCGACCGAAAAACAAGCCCCCAAGCGATCCACAACGAAAAACGCCTTGCTTTTCCGAATAGATTCCCTCCAGAAAGTGGCGAAAATCCTTACGTTTCTTCAATCGCCTTGAGCAAGCTCTGTCGGAGCGTGTAGAGAAGGGTCGGCTCCAGAAGTTTATTGCCTGCTGTGTCTGTCACGTAAAAGACGTCAACCACTTGATCCAAATGGGTACTCACCTTGGCGACCTGCAAATCCAGTTCCAGTTCAAATAACGTTCGAGCTATGTCATACAACAATCCAATCCGATCGTATGCGAATACTGAGATGATCGTATGATCGTCGGAAGTCGCGTTGTCGAAGCGGATTTGTGTCGGCTGTGTTCTTGTCGTTTTGTCCGCAACATTGCTCTTCCAAATCCGCCGGAACACGGGTGATTTATTGTTGTTGGGATCAACCGCTGCGACCAAATTGGCACAGACCTCGTCGATACGATGCTGCGGAGGTGCGTCTCCATAATCAGGATCTTCGACCACAAAACGGTCCCACGCTAACATGCCCGGCTGAGTATGGATCTCGGCCGACAAAATGCTCAATCCACTACTGGATAGACCACCAACAATCCGATGGAAAAGACCGATTGGCTGCGTCTGCTTCACCCCCACAACATACTCAGTGGCACGTCGATCCGGTATGTACTGCCCCCACGCCATAGATGGCTTCTCGGCCGAGAGCTTTCGTAGCTTGCGAAGCTCTTCGGCGACAATCTTGGGCTTCAGGTTAAGCAGATAACCTGCTGGAACCTGCGCGAGGTTTTGGGACCACCACGGATCCGATTTCTCGGTGGCACTGCAATGGTCAAAAACCATCTTACGCTGTGTATTCACTAGATCCAAAAACCGCTGATCGGGACTATCACTGCGGAACTGAGCTTCGGTAGCATCGTACAATTGCAGGATTAAGTTCAGTTTCCAGTCGTTTAATGCCCCAGGACCGACAGCCGCTAAATCCGCACACGAAAGGACCAGCATGTGTTGCAATCGCTCGATCGAACCAACCGCTTTGGCGAATTGTACTGCCGGAGTCTTTTGTGAAAGATCAAATCGAAATGCTGTGTGAGTCATCAACAAATGCTGATGGACCAGGAATACTAATAAATCACGATCCGCATCCGACAAATTGAGCCGCTCGGCGGTCTCTTCTGCGATGGCTTTGCCTACTTCGCTATGGTCTTCCACAAAACCTTTACCAAGGTCGTGTAATAGCAATGCCAGATGCAATATTCTTTTGTTCTTGATGCCTCGGTAAACGCGACCTAATACCGAATCCTCTTTGCCGAAATCGCAAGCGGCTTCTACGGCGCGAATGCAATGGGCATCGACCGTGTATTTGTGATACTCATTAAATTGCAGCAGGCAACGAGCATGTCGCATCGCTGGAATGATTTGCTCTATCACTCTCAACTCGTGCAACCGGCGGAGCAGGTCTCCCAGTCGACGCGGTTCACAAACCAATTCCAGGAATCGATGGATTGCTTCCGACGTTGCAGGTTCACCCTGACGCTGACGCATGGTCTCTCGAATGGTTCGCCAAGTGGTATGTTCGATCCTGCGATTGTATCGACTGGAAAGTTGCATAAGTTCCAGGACCCGAGCAGGATCAGACTTGATTTTTGCTAGCCCACTCTTCGATGCCCAGATCTCCCGAAAACCAAGCCGGATACCATCAGCAACAGGAATACCAAAAAACCGGGAAAGTGTTCCGAACAAATTAACGCGTGACTGGGCGACACCGACAAAATTTGAGGAGCAATATCGCACCTCGCTGGTCACCTCAAAGAATTTTTGCATGAACTGTTCGACTGGCAAAACCCCTTCCTCGCCATGGCAACCAGCCCATACCGCCATATCCATCTGCTTCGTTCGATCCAACGTATCTTGAGCCCGCCCCGCCACGAAGTGCAACTGATTGCGAAGCCTCAATAGATACTGATAGCCAGTTTGGATCGTTTCATAGTCTTCCCGGGCGAGTAACCCCAGATTGGCAAGTTGTTCTGGACTGCGTTCACCAAAACAGACGAACCCAACCCATCGAACCAACTGAACATCACGCAAACATCCACGCGATCGCTTGACGTTGGGATGTAACAGATTGGTGGTCTCATTGTACTTTTTTCGTTCGGCCAATCGCTCGGCTTCGATCATCCTCGCTAAACGATTTGATCGGATCTTACACCCAACCATGATGGATTGTTCGAAACTATCAAACAGAGATCGATGCCCTTCAACGCACCGCATCTCGACGAATGAGGTAAGTGCCGTTGCATCAGTCCACGCGACACTTTTCGCTTGTCCAATGGTGCGAACAGAAAAACCCAACTGTAAGCCAGCGTCGACGACCATCTGACCAATTAGTCGCGCCAGAGGTGCGATATTCGCCTCAGATCCTCGATACAACAACATCAAATCGATGTCAGAGTAAGGAGCAAGATCTCGACGACCGTATCCCCCCAATGCAACAAATGCAAAATGCGATGGATCGGGTGGTTTGGGAAGAGAAGCAAGCGCAGCGCGAATGATGCCGATGACAGCCTCATCGACGTCGTCAGTCCAAGCAGAGCAAACCTGGAACCCACCTCCACCTGATTCGTGGAGAACTCTGGCTTTGGCACGTGCTTCGGCCAGGAAGACACGTGCTTTTACAACCTGCGGATGTAGAGAGGACAATCGTCGCTACGGATTAACCGTTTCGTTCCGAATTGAGAGGTTTACAAAACACTTAGGGACAATTCCCTACAGTGCATCTTCGCCATTTTCACCGGTACGAATGCGAATCGCATTGGCTACTTCCGAAACGAAAATCTTTCCATCACCGATCTGCCCAGTTTGCGCTGTCTTGACGATGGTATCGATCACCGTTTGCAATGTTGCATCAGAGCAAATGACTTCGATCTTAACCTTGGGAACAAAATCAACCGCGTACTCAGTGCCTCGGTAAATCTCGGTGTGCCCCTTTTGTCGCCCATAGCCTCGAACCTCGCAGACGGTCATTCCATGGATGCCTTGTTCGGTCAACGCATTCTTTACGTCTTCGAGTTTGAAATGGCGAACAACGGCTTCAACTTTCTTCATTCCACATCTCCAGGAATAATGACTATCATGAACAAACAGGACCGCCTGTGCGAAACTTCGCACT
>JBKCTT010000089.1:0-140626 GCA_046318795.1 Pirellula sp. | reverse complement strand
AGCAATCACGGAGGATCGGATGGCGACAACCGTAGCATCGAGTGTCGATATTGCTGACGTCTGGACGAAATTCAAAGCGGACTCCAGCAACGTTGATTTGAGAAACATTCTCATCGAGCGCTACATGCCTCTAGTTCGCTTTAACGGCGAACGGCTCCGAGCCAAACTCCCAGAGGGAGTGGAACTTGATGATCTTATCAGCGCTGGAATCTTTGGCTTAATGGATGCCATTGATGCGTTTGATCTCGAGCGAGGTGTGAAGTTCGAAACCTATTGCGTGCCTCGTATCCGCGGGGCCATGCTAGATGAGCTAAGAACTATGGACTGGGTTCCCAGACTCGTTCGAAGCAAAGCAAGCAAACTGAACGAGGCGACCAAACTCCTCGAAGCAAAGTACGGTCGTGCTCCATCCAATCATGAACTCTCGCAGTACATGGCGATTAGCATCGATGAACTCGAGAAGATGAAAAGCGATGCGGCAGCCGTCGGTCTCGTATCTCTTAATAAAAAGTGGTACGAAACAGATAGCTACAAAGATGTTCGTGAAATTGATGTTCTCGAAGATAAACGAAGCGAAGATCCGACTCGACGCGTGAGCAAGAGCGATCTCATGAGACTAGTAACCAAAGGTCTCAATCGTAACGAACGTCTCATCATCATTCTCTATTACTATGAAGAGCTCACGATGAAAGAAATCGGAGCAACCCTCGATCTTAGCGAAAGCCGAGTCAGCCAAATGCACACGAGCATTGTGCAAAGACTCCAAGAACAACTTGGTCGCAAACGTCCTGAAATGGACTAACACGGACCAACGGGCGCGTCTGTTGGCGACAAAGCCGATCGTCGGCAGGCATTTAAAAAATCTCAAAACCGGGCGGTTTGTTAACTCGCCCGGTTTTTTGTTAGCCTGTTTCCAGTGATTTCAGCATGCTGACGAGCATGGCTTGAAATACCTGTTCCAGTTTGTCAAAGTCTCTGTCCTCTGCTTGTATCTGAACCAAGTAGGTTTTCTTTTCTACGGTAAACGAGATCAATCTCGATATAACGAGCAGGTCCAAATAATAGAATCGCACATCCCCTGCGCGAGCGTCAGCAATCGGCTCTCCTCGCAATTGTAGGTTAGGCTCGAACGCTTCGAATTCGGATTCCGGGTATTCGGCCTCCATTGCCTCACGCGCGTTTTCTATTGTCTCACGTGGCGCGACATTCCACGGAAATACGCTTACGGTCATGAATGCCGATGTGGGGCTTTCAATCATAAATGCAGTTGGAGAACCAGATGGGGAACTGTCCTCGCTTAACTTCCAGTTTTCTGGATACATGCACGAGAGCCCAAGTCCCTGATATACCTTAGTCACTTCGAAGCCCTGCTATTCTATGTAGGAATAATCTTGTTTTGTGGTAACGATTTCGCTGTTGGTTAGATCGAACGAGGTGATTAATCCCCACCGAAATCGTTGGCAAGCAACGATACCATAACCCGATGTGTGATCAAGAGACGTTACCCTAACCCGACGCGTGAGTTTTGAAGTTGCACGGTAACAGGTTTTTCAGGCTAAAGGCCTTACTTTTACCGAGTCCAGGCAGAAGGCCTGGGAATTGAGAAAACGATGATGTTAGGGCCAAAGGTCCAGCCGTTTAGGATGGCTCGGATGTTAGCAAAGAACAAACGGTTAGGCCGTTGCCCCTTGAAAACTCTAGGTGAATCGCGGTCCCGGCCCTCTAGGCCCAGCAAGGCAAACGAATTGGGCTCTGCCCCTCAATCCAAAATAGCGCAACTTCAAAAGGCGTGAGCGAGGGACAGTACCTTACCCCGAACTGCGAGCATCGGACGAAATCACGAGCAATTTCCTCATGCTTGCATCGATTTCTTGTCTTTGTTATCCCCGTTATCTCCGGGCTGCATAACTCGTTCCCACTGAACTATTACAGCAGCTAACTTCGTGGGTGAAATTTGCGATGTATCTTTTTAAGCTTGCTGTTTTCGACTTGGGTATAGATCTGCGTTGTTTGGATATTAGCGTGTCCAAGCATTTCTTGGATCAATCGCAAATCGGCTCCCCCCGCTAATAAATGGGTGGCAAAAGAATGCCGCAACGTGTGGGGCGTGATTTCGGGATCCACGTCAGCTCGTAGTGCGGATCGTTTGATGAGTTCCCAGATCGCTTCCCGGCGCAGTCGTAGTCCCGTTCTGGAGAGAATGAGCCATGGTACTGCACTCGGTTCTTTGGAACCGAGAAGCTTGGTACGATATTCCTTGAGATAAACATGGATCGCCTCGATCGCTCGTTCACCGAGAGGCACCATTCGTTGTTTTCGCCCTTTGCCCTCTGCGAGGCAATAGCCCTCCTCTAAATGCACGTTTGCTAAAATTAGGTTGCTGATTTCGGACACTCGGCATCCGGAGGCATACATGAGTTCCAGCAAAGCTTTGTCCCGAAGATAATGCTTATCCGAACAGCGCGGGGCATTCAGGAATCGATCCACTTGTCCAACGGTTAGTACTCGTGGAACCCTATGCCACATCTTGGGCGTCAATAAAAGCTCGGCCGGATTGCTTTCCATGGCAGCTTCAAGCTGCAGAAACTTGAAAAACATTCTCACGGCAACGACGTGCCGCGTAATTGTGGTGGGAGCGAGTCCTCTATTTTTTAGGTAAGCAGCAAAGTCTGTTAAATCATCAATCTTGATTTTGGTGGGGGAGCGTCCGTTGAGCCACTCTTTCATGTGCTCCAAGTCGCGGCGGTAGGCGGCCACGGTATTTTCAGAAAGATGGCATTCGCTCCGAAGGTACGTCGTGTATCGCTCGACCCAACTGGACATGGATTCCGAGGGAGTCGGAGCCTCCTGCGATGTATGTTTGAGTTTTTTTAGCTTGCTCAGAGCCATCCTCTAAATTCCCTTTTTAAGTCCCCTCGCAAGAATCGTCTGGGCGATTTTTCGTCAAGTGTCCCGCGAAGTTGGCAAGTTCCGCAAACGCGGGGTATAGTATCCCTCGCGAACCGGCTATGATCCCGAGTAATCCAGCATCCGGTTAGAGTATTCTACCATCAAGATAGTGCGGCAAGGTTATCTGATCAAATTAGGGCTCATTAATGAAGATTTTGATTGTCGGTGGTGCAGGCTACGTTGGCTCGCACACTGTGAAATTGTTGATGGCTTCGGGGCACGAAGTTTGGGTCTATGACAACCTTTCCAGGGGGCATCGCGAATGTGTGCCAGAAGGTAGATTGATCGAAGGGAACCTACTGGATCGCTCCCTACTGATCCAGGTTATGCAGGATAAAGAGATTGAAGCGGTCATGCACTTTGCGGCGTTCGCGTTGGTGGCGGAATCTGTGCAGCACCCGGCGATGTACTACCAGAATAACGTAACTGCCACCTTCGAATTGATGGAAGCCATGCGGGCGGCTGGCGTGTGGCGGTTCGTTTTCTCAAGCACAACGGCGACTTATGGTGAACCGGAAAAGATGCCAATTTCGGAATCGACTGCACAGAAACCGATCAATCCCTATGGCTTCACCAAACTAGTCGTGGAAAAGGCTCTCGAAGACTACGCCAAGGCATACGGTTTTGGGGTTGCCTGTCTTCGTTATTTCAATGCTTCCGGTGCAGCAGCGGATGGTTCCATCGGGGAGGATCACGACCCAGAGTCGCATATTATTCCAATCGTTCTCCAAGTAGCGTTAGGACAACGAGAAAAGATTACGGTTTATGGAACGGACTATCCGACGCCCGATGGGAGTTGTGTTCGAGATTATATTCACGTCGAGGATCTCGCAACGGCCCATTTGGCGGCATTGCTAAAGCTCGCACCCAGCTCTGTCCTCAAGATGAACCTAGGGACAGGGGTGGGGCATAGCGTTCGGCAGGTTGTTGAGGCTTGTCGAAAAGTGACAGGTCACCCGATTCCATCGGTCGTAGGTGATCGCCGCCCCGGTGATCCTGCTTGTTTAATTGCCGACAGCTCTCTCGCCCAACGCGAATTAAATTGGACGCCTAAATATGTCACGATTGAATCGATCGTTGAAACGGCGTGGGCTTGGCACAAAACTCATCCAAATGGGTACGCGACTAGGTAAACGCTCATGCAAGATATCATTATCGAAAAACCCTATCAATTCGTACCCCCATACAAGGGGAATTGGTTGCCATGGCTTATCCTCAAGTCCGGTTTAGTGCACCGCCATTTGCGAAAACACGAAGGGGTCGTCAATTGTCATCTGCATGGAATCGATAATCTGCGAGAGTCAATGCGACTCGGGCATGGGGTCTTGCTGGCTCCGAATCATTGTCGTTACGCGGATCCACTGCTTATGGCTTTTGTGGCATCGGAAGCGAAAACGCTAATGTACGCGATGGCTAGCTGGCATTTGTTTGAGCAGTCTCGATTTCAACGTTGGGCGATTTCGACGATGGGAGCCTTTAGTGTCTATCGAGAAGGGTTGGATCGACAATCGCTCGATTTAGCGGTTGATATCTTGTCGACACCAAATAGACCGCTTGTTGTTTTTCCTGAGGGGGCTGTATTCCGTACGAATGATTTGCTTCAACCGTTGCTGGATGGTGTCGCGTTTATGACGCGAACTGCAGCAAAGAGACGAGCGAAACAGGGGACAGCAGGTAAAGTCGTTATTCATCCTGTTGCGATCAAGTATGTGTTTAAGGGGAACTTGGAGAAAGCTATCGATCGAACGCTCGATAGTCTTGAAACGCGGTTGTCATGGATGAAAGACAACGATCGAACAACTCTCCAGAGGATTCATCGCATTATTCTTGCCATGCTGTGTCTTAAAGAGGTTGAGTACTTCGGGGCCGCTCAAACCGGCACTATTGTAGAGCGGCAACAGCGTCTCGTAGATCATCTTTTGTCGCCATTGGAAGAAAAGTGGCTTGGAAAATCATGCCCCAACGATGCTTTGATTCCAAGGATCAAGGCGCTTAGAATGAAGATCGTACCCGAGCTAACCACTGGCGAACTTACTGAAAGTGAACGGGAGTCCCGTTGGGTTCAGCTTTCTAAGATTTACTTGGCGCAGCAGATTGCCTCGTATCCTGCCGAATATTTGGTGTCGCCAACGACCGATACCAGGATTCTGGAAACGATCGAACGATTGGAAGAGGATTTGACTGATAGGGCGGGAGTGCACGGACCTCTGGAAGCGATAATCGAAATCGACCGAGCCATAGAGGTCCCTGCCGATAGGGCACCGCGCGGTGAAGAGGATCCTATCATGCGAGAGCTTCGTGAGCGGCTGCAATCCATGTTAGATAGGTTATCCGAAGAAGCTAATCCCGTTGAGTAGTCCTGCGGAAACGCAATGTGCTGTTCTTTGTTTAACCGATCTGCATGAACACCCGTCGGACGTAGATCGTTTCGAAGATTTGTTGAGTGATTCTGAGCGCGAAAAGCGTTCATCGATTAAACAAGAGCGAATTTGTAAGTTCTCCATTCCCTCGCGAGGAATACTTAGGTCCGGGCTGGCACTCTATATGACCTGCGACGGGAAAGATACTGAAACGGACTTCATAACATCGGATTTTTTCAGATGAACAGCGAGACTCCCAACGTGCGTTTAGCACTACACAGCGATTGGAATCGTTCTGTCAGTACTGGGTTCAGCGAGAAGCTGTAAGAAAGGCGATAGGGGGTAGGGGGTAGGGGGTTAGAGCAAGTCGTGATTCACTACTCAAGTCGGAATTCCGGAGTTTCTCACTCGGGAAACGCTTCTAACGATGAACTATGTACCAAGTTGTACGTAACAAAGCGATCGGAACCGCTGATGGAATGCAGCTTGTTGGAGTTTTCTCCTGGCAGTGGTTACATTGGGTGTATTGTTATTAATGGCTCGAACCAACAGCTGATAACTAATTGGTTTTTGCCATGGCGATAGTTCGTGTTGGCATTTTGAGATCTAAACGACAATGAGAGACAAAACGATGAAACGCTATCAGCTTGCTTTGGTTATTGCAGTCGGGCTTATCTGTGGACCAGGGGAACCCCCCTCGATGGCGACTGACAATGTTTGGCCCAGTTTTCAAGGGATAGGGCGAGTTGATAAAGGTGTCGACGTAAGTAAGATCCCATTGGAATGGACTGACAAAAAGAATGTCGCGTGGGTAGCTGATCTACCTGGGTATGGACAGTGCAGCCCAGTTGTTTGGGGGGAAAGTGTTTTTTTGACCAGTATCGATACTCCGACAAAGCAGCAGCAACGAGTTATTTGCGTCGATCTGAAGACCGGCTCTATTCGATGGGTGCACGATCAAAAAAGCAATCATGAGTCCAAGAACGCGGACATGATGTCGCGCAGCGCTCCCACGCCTGTTGTCGATGCAAAGGCGGTTTATGCGAGCTTCGAAGTGGGAGATGTCGTCGCGCTCAGCCATACAGGAGAACCACTATGGAAAGTCGATTTGGTCGAAAAGTATGGCGACATTCAGTCTAATCACGGATTGTCCTCGTCGTTAGCTCAGAATAACAAAGCTGTATTTGCTTGGGTGCAGCGAAGTGTAAATCCTTACATAACTGCTTTGGACAAGAGATCAGGAGTGGAATTGTGGAAGGTGGACACCCCACCGGGGACCTCTTGGAGTTCGCCGGTCATGGTCCCCATGTTAGATGGTTCGGTGCACTTAGTGATTAGTTCGAGCGGTCGCAACGCGCCTCGTCCTCCTCGGGGAGGTGATGGTGCTCCGGCGGGAGAGGCTCCAGCGGCAGTGCCTGCGACACCAGGTTATCTACTGGGGCTTGATCCCGAGACAGGTCGGGAGTTATGGAGGTTAGAGGGTTTGACAGGTAATTCCTCACCTACACCGTGCATTGTGGGACCGGGCAAGCTGATGGTGGGAGCATCGCCAGGACGCGAGGGTGGTCCGTCAAAAGAAGCGATCGGAACCAACGGCTTAGTGGAAATTAAAAGGGACGGTGACGCTTACAAAGCGGATTACGTGTGGCGAGCAACGAAGGCGAATTGTGGCTTTTGTTCACCGATTGTGCATCAAGGGTTAGCGTATTTTGCAGATCGTCAAGGAATCGTGCATTGCTTGGAAGCCGAGACCGGTAAAGAGGTGTTCGTCGAGAGGCTCAATCAGAGTGTGTGGGCGACTCCGTTAGCGATTGACGACCGCATTTACTTTGTTGGAGAAACTGGAAAGACCGAGGTGATTAAAGCTGGCAGAGAGGTCGAGCGATTATCAAGCAATGAGTTGTGGTCTGTGGACGAGTTACCTGCCGTTGCTACTGCTTCGGGGCGGCCCGATGGCCGCCCCGAGGCAGCCCCGACAATGGCGAAAGCGAGGCAATACGCGGTGATTCCTGCAAAAGACACGTTGCTCATCCGTCGTGGTGACAAGCTATACGCTTTGCGATCATCATCGAAATAGCGTCCACCGTACGTGTTGGGCCTCCTTAAAGCAGAAGTCACCAGTCTTTGGATCTCCCGCCAACGCGCCTCAAATCTGTTGAAGTAAACCCTCGGGGACACACGAAAGTAAACCCTCGGGGACACACGAATACCTCGCACGAATACCTAGGGGACATACGTGTTTTAAAGGAGGTGGTACCTAGGGGACACACGTGTTTAAAAGTGTGTGTGTCCCTGTGAATCCCTGTGAATCCCTCCAGGCTGGTCTTTCCGATATCTATCCACAGTAGCTATGAAGCTGCTCAACGAATACCTAGGGGACACACGTGTTTTAAAGGATGTGTGTCCCTGTGAATCCCTCCACACGTGTTTAAAAGGATGCGTGTCCCTGTGATTCCCTGTGAATCCCTCCAGGCTGGTCTTTCCGATATCTATCCACAGTAGCTATCAAGCTGCTCAAGAGGCCTATTCTGTCTCAAGTGTTAAAGCCTAGATAATCGCTAATTAAGCCGATTCCCATAAGAGAGTTGACTTGATCATTTTCCTCTACAGCTTTCCATTTAGGAAACGAAGGTGCCATCTCTCGGTAGATCTATGTCAGGGCGTAATCCTTTTTCCTGCCCATTTGCGGTTGAGCAAGTTTCCGAAGCGGTTTTTTGCAAACTATTGATTCTAATGCGGGTCTTTTGCCTAATCACCTTCCTGTCTCCATCGAATTTCTCCTACACCTCTCTAGGGGGACAGACTCGGGGACAGATGTGTTTTAAACAGTGTGTGTCCCGAAGATATCCCATCTCAAAAAGTGGTCTGTCCCCGCAATTTGTGTCCTCACAATTTGAGATCTCAACAATCGGCTTCACTCCCCGTCATTTTTATCTAATGGCGATGTATTCCATGCCACTTCGGACTGTTCAAAAAAAACGCCTGCCATCCTTCAAAGATAAATTTCCAATATCGGAGGATTTTCGAATCCAAAACGACACTTCCTGCGAACTTATCGCCGGTGTTGACGACTTGAAGTGCGTTTAGCCTCCAGGACGTTGGTTGTTTTTTAAACACTATTTAGATTTACAAGGGGAAACTATGACACACGAAGTTTTGGGTACGTTACGGTTAGTCGTTCTGGCAGTATGCTCGGTGGTTATTCCAAGTATGAATCCTGTGAAAGCGGCGGAGGAATATGAGACGGCGGAGTACAAGGTAATCGAGTCCGCTGGGCAAATGGAAATTAGGGAGTATCCCGACTTGATGTTGGCCGCGACGACGACCAAGTTGGATTCCCCCGATTCAGGAGGCAGTTTTTTGATGCTGTTTCGCTACATTAGCGGTGCGAACGAGAGCAAGCAAAAAATCTCCATGACTACTCCAGTATTCATGGAGGGGCAGAAAGATGGAGAGAGTGTCCAGATGGGATTCATCATGCCCAAAAAAGTTACGGCTCAGGGGGTTCCAAAACCGACAATCGGCCAAGTTAAGGTGAGAAAACGACCAGGAGGTAGATTTGCAACGGTACGATTCTCAGGAATGATGACTCAGGAGTCGGTTGAAGAAGCCGAAACGAAATTGCGGGACTGGATGAAGTCGAAAGGGCTCATTCCAGATGACTCCGCCGATGGAGACGGAATAGAAACCGCAGTATACGATTCCCCTTTTACTCCAGGAGCGGAGCGTCGGAACGAACTTCTAATTCGATTAAAACCAACCAAATAATGGCATCCCTCGGGAGGCCGCTGGTGAGAAAAAGAGCAATCCAGTTGCCGCGAGGCAGCTGGATAAAAAAAATTTAGTCTGTAGCGATTCTTAAAGTGTTTTTTGATGGTTGGGGCCTTCGAGGCTCAGTCGTTTACCGCAGTAGGAAACTTTAAGAACCAAGGTTGATCCGATGGAAATATGAGAGACATTATGTTGTTTTCATCAGACAAAGGTTATGGCTTACGTTATTCGCTGCTGTCTTCCAGGGAGCGTGCAAAACGGCCAATGTTTTCGCACGGTAGCTGATTTTCTAGTGTTTTTTAAGTGGTTCCTCAGAAACGTTTCATTAGACTTGGTGTCTTTAGGCATTTGAAAATGCGACAAGATTCATAAGTAATTTTGAATTGTTTGGAATTGTTCCCGCTCATGACTCTACTTGCTATTTTATTGTGTATGGACCGAAGCTGTGATCAATCGGCAGAAGCCGTCACTAATGCTGCCTTAGACTTTTCTCGTTTTTCGGAACAGCCTCTGTTACCGCTTATCGCACAAGGAGAGATGGCAGCGGTTGAACAGTTCGTTGAGCGTTATGGAGGATTGATCTGGTCAATCGCCAGGAAATCAACTCGAATTACTCATGATGCAGAAGATTTAGTCCAAGAAATTTTTCTAGATCTTTGGAAGAATGCGGCATCCTTTCGCTCGGATCGAGGTTCGGAAATCTCATTTATTTCAGTGGTAGCCAGACGACGAGTGGTCGATCGCATTCGGAGGCGATCTTCAACCATTCAAGTTATCAGTTTGGATGAACCGCCGGTTAACCGAGTGGTCACTGGGGGATTAAATTCGTTGGAGATGGCAGATGATGTTCACAAGGCACGGCAATGTCTCGAGCAATTGTCCGCTAGAACGCGTGAAGTGTTGATTATGATCCTGCAGGATGGGATGTCACATCAGGAAGTTTCTAATTCGAAGGGTATCCCGTTGGGAAGTGTCAAATCTTTTGCGCGCCGAGGATTGATACTCCTACGTGATTGTGTGAATCGTCCGAGTGCTTCGAATGCTCAGGAGGTGCTGCTGTGAACGATTCGGATAAAACCAAATCGGAGGAGCAAATAGCGGGTTTTATCCTCGGGGAATTAACGGAGGAGGAACTTAAGGAACTGCAAGATCTGTCTGAAACCGATCGCTTTATCCCACTTAGCGAACTGGAGCGGATTGCTAGCACTGTCTCCCTTCTCGGCCTCGATGACAGGGAGAACTTGCCAGATCATCTTCGCAAAGCTGTCACCGAATCATACCGAACTCTTGTTTCGGAGGGGCATAGCGCTCCCGTACAAACGACAAAACTGAAAGCCACAATTTCGTCGAGGTCTATAAGAGAGTCCATTGCGTGGACTTCTTGTTTAGCCGCGTCCATAATTGCTATCGGCTTGTGGTTGAGACCCATCAATAAAGTTGAAACAATCGCGGAAAGTGTTTTGACACGTGAGTCACTCATGGCTAACGCTTCGGACGTCGTAAAGGCCTCATGGTCGGGTGGCACGACTCCTATGCAGGAGAAGGTCGTTGGCGATGTCGTTTGGAGCAACAAACAACAAAGTGGTTTCATGCGATTCGTCGGCATGCCTGTCAACGATCCTTCAGTTGAACAGTATCAGTTGTGGATTATTGACCCTTCGCGAGACGAAGAGCCAATCGACGGTGGCGTGTTTGATGTTTCGACTACCGGTGAAACAATCATACCCATAAAAGCGAAATTGAGGGTGATTCGTCCTACTGCTTTCGCTGTTACAATTGAAAAACCGGGGGGAGTCGTAGTTTCCACTCAGGAACGGTTACCGTTACTGGCAACGCTCGGAAAGACTGTGCTAATTCGCTATAAATCGCCTCGTTGATCTCTTGAAGCGGACGTTGCAGTCTGGCACTTAGTGTTGGTCTATTCACGGCAACCTCTCCAAATCCAAACCAGGGTATCAGCCAAAGGTTTGATTCTAGACATTGCCATCGCAATGTTTTGTGTTGTAGCTGAAAACAAATCGATAATCACACCCCTTGGCCTTAAGCGCATCGGCCGTAGGTCGGTTGGCCATGACCCAGTTGTGGAAGGTTTCTTCGGGATCTTTGGCTCTCAGATCGAATTCGGAAACGTGGGTGAAAATTCTGAGAGGTTTCTTCTCAGTGGATTCGAACAGCTTCATGCTGGAGTGATATTCCCATGCGCCCAGCGGGTAGGTTGATTCCTCAGGAGTATCATCATCTTGTTGATCGACGAATGTACCCGAATAAGTGATGATTCGGCGGAAGACGGAAACCTCGGGGACACACGTGTTTTAGACGGAAACCTCGGGGACACACGTGTTTTAAAAGACGTGTGTCCCCGAGACCTCACCGAGACCCAGTGACTTAACGAATGACGCGGGGTGAATCCCATCTCAGGCGTTAAAACCAAGATAATCGCTAACTTAGCCGATTCTGAAAAGAGAGTTGAATAGAGAAAGCTTCACTAACTCCCTCGATAAGTGAAATGTAGGGTACGGTCGCACAAGGGATCTGCGTCGAGGCGTGATCCTTTTTCTTACTCATTTGCGGTTGAACAAGTTCCTGTAACGTTTTTTACAGACTGTTAATTTCGATGCGTCTATTTTGCCTAATCAATTTCTTGTTTCTATCGAATTTCTCATGCGCCTCTCGGGGGGATGAACCAGAAGTTTCCTTTTACAGTTACACCGGAAACGACTTGTTTCCAAGTTTTCTGATCGCGACTGCGTCCGTAGACTGGAATGGAGATGAGCAGATTGCGGAGGACAAAAAGGGAGATGAAGACGGTGAGCTAGAAGAAGGTGAGATACCTTTGTTTGGGGATGAAAATGGGAGTATTGGAGTCGAAATCACGGACATCGTTGATGGATCGGTGGTCCGGGTTGAAATGGAAGGGGACGGCTTCCTTAATGAGTCGGTTTGGGAAGGGGAGCTAGGCGATGATTACGAACTAATTCGGGTCTTGCCAAAGGCATTGTGGAACTACAAATCGCTTCGTGCATGTACACAACAGAAGCCCGCAAATCTAAAAATTCGAGTCTATGTTGATGACGAAGAAGTCGCAGAGATCAACGAGACCATTCAGTTGAAGGCTGTAAGCGACTGCCCTTTTTATGTAATCCTAGATGACGAAGGATCGAGCTTGGACGACATTTCTATTACGTTTGCAGCCTATGTTAATGAAAATCATCCTTGGATCGATGGGCTTCTAAAAGAGGCGCTTGATGCTACCAAAGAGCTCGGGCTGACCGGTTTCACGGGGTACCAGATGGGAAGTCAAGACGAAGTCATGCTTCAGGTTTTCGCGGTGTGGAATGCGCTTCAGCGTCGTGGCATCCAATACAGTGATATCTCGACCAATATTCCGAGCAAACGGGTATTCAGTCAAGCGGTTAGAATGCTCGATGAGTCGATCCAGGCCTCGCAGGCAAATTGTGTGGACGGCTCTGTTCTAATGGCAAGCATTCTTAGAAAGATCGGCATGGATGTTGATTTAGTGATGGTTCCCGGGCATTGTCTGTTGGCGTTCACTGACGGTGACAAAGAGAATCCCACTAGATTTTTTCTTGAAACAACAATGCTTGGAAACAGCGATTTGCAACCAGTTTCGAAGCTTCTTGAACTTCCTGAATCAACAAAAAAAGGTGAATTCAAGGCATCTTATGAGACATTTGCCGCCGCTTTAGAGGCAGGGCTAGAACACTATAACAACAACGAAGAAGCCTTTCTTTCTCAGGAAGACCCCAACGTTCAGCTGATTTCGATATCAGCCGCTCGCGAAATGGGTATTATTCCCTTGAGCGCCACGTCAAGCGTGCCAAATCACTAAGGTGGAGTTGAGTTAATCTTGATAACCTCGCCACATCCAAACCAACGTATCTGCCAGGGTGTGATCATAGACATTGCCATCGCAATGTTTTGAGTCGTAACTGAAAACAAATCGATAATCATAACCTTTAGCCTTGAGGGCATCAGCCGTTCGTCGGTTGGCCATGACCCAGTTGTGATAGGTTTCTTCGGGATCTTTGGCTCTCAGATCGAATTCGGAAACGTGGGTGAAAATTCTGAGAGGTTTCTTCTCCGTGGATTCGATCAGCTTCATGCTGGAGTGATATTCCCATGCGCCCAGCGGGTAGGTTGATTCTTCAGGAGCATCATCATCTTGTTGATCGACGAATGTACCCGAATAAGTGATGATCCGGCGGAAGAGATCAGGTCTAAACCAGCCCATTGTTAGAGCGGCGGCACCTCCAGAGCTGCAGCCCATCACTCCGCGTCCCCATGGATTATCGGTGAATGCGAGGTTGGGAAACGAAGAGCGGATTTCTGAATTAGCGAGAACTGCCGGCAGAACTTCGTCATTAATAAATCGTGCCTCTCGATCCGACATAGTGTCATATTCGAGGCCTCTTTGACTTCCCTTTCCATCATTGCCACCATTCTCTACTGATATTGCAATGAAAGCAGGTAGAGTGCGATTGGTGTCTTTGGATATCGTCAAGTTATCGAGTGCATTTCGCACTAGATTCAGTTGGCTCGGCCCATCGTGCATCACCAAAATAGGAGCTTTCGTTCCGTCTTTGTAGGCAGCTGGTATATAAACGAAAATTTTGCGTTCCTTTCGGACATCCTTGCGAGGATCTAGCGTGGAGTCGTCCCCTTTGAAGATCTTGCTATCTGCAAGCCGCATTTTGAATTCGAAGAGTTTTCCTTTCGGATTCCCTTGATCCATCAGATCTTTATCTTTTTTGAATTCTGGGCCGACTTCGTAGTTCCCATTCCCTTCTGTGCCTGGATTTTCGGAGTAGTCCAACTGTGACAACGCGGAAGAGAAACTGACGGATGCACCCAAGAGTGGGGCTGTAAATGCAAACAGAAGTTTGTGGGGAATTGGTAGTCGTAAGCTCATGGAGAAGTCCTGTTGTTTTGTTCTGGGGTTGGCGGGCTATCGTTTGAAGCGTTGCCAGGCCGGTCAGTATACACAAAAAAGAAAACTAGATCGATTTCTCGGGGCATTTGTAACGTCCCGTGATACGCTGGGACGTGATACGCGGGGACACACCTGTTTGTAATGCCGGTATTCACAGGCGTTGGATATAGGGACATACCACATTTACAAACGAATTTGTTGTCCAAACTGGTGTGTCCCCAAGATCCCCTGTGTCCCCAAGATCCCCAGAGGATATAGGGAATAACTTGAAAACACGCTTTGTGGAAATGCCAGCATGGATTTTTTTCCGTCGGGGACTCTAATCGGGGGGCTTTCATTTTCTGCAAAGGATCGTTTCAATTCACAGCAAGTGTTTTGAGTCTCTTTGCCCTGGAGATAATTATGTCAAGAATGACCCGAGCCGAAATTTTTAATCCTGGTGAAGTTGCGATTCTTCACGTCATTGCTCGTGTTTGTAGAAGGTGTTTTCTTTTCGGGAACGATCCTGTTACAGGGAAGAACTTCGATCACCGAAAACTATGGATCGAACACCAAATCAAAGTGCAAGCGGCCCAGTTTGGAATCGATATTCTTGCATTTTCTTTAATGGAAAACCATATTCATCAGGTTCTCCGATCTCGACCCGATGTCGTTCAGGCATGGGACGACACGGAGGTGGTCCGCCGTTGGTTGATGATTTGCCCAAAGCGAAAAGATGAAAAAGGCGATGCCTTGGACCCGACGGTGGCAGAGATCGAAAAGATTCTTAACAAGCCGTTAGAAGTTGCGAAACTTCGTACGCGGCTTAGCGATATTTCGTGGTGGATGCGAATACTTTGTCAGAAGATCGGTACTCGAGCCAATCGCGAAGACAAAGAAGTTGGTAAGTTCTTTCAGGGACGCTTTAAAGCGGTGAAGCTTCTCGATGATGAAGCCATCTTGGCTTGCTCAGTTTACGTTGATTTAAATCCCATTAGAGCTGCAATTGCCGAGTCAATTGAGAATAGCAGTTATACCTCAGGAAAGTTACGTTTCGATGCTGCAAAAGCAAGTATCGAAGAGAGCTCTGATGTAGATGTTTTCTTGGCTCCAGTTCAGATCGCTGGGTCTGCTGACGGTACATTGGAAAAATCTTTAGCCAATGGAAAGCGTTGTAGCAATAAGGGATTTCTTCCTATAAGTTCTTTGGACTATCTCCAGTTATTGGATTTAACTGCTAGGCTGCAGCGGCGCGACAAAGCTGGATTTTCGCCGAGCGAACTCGAACCTTTGATGGAGCGTTTGGGGATCGAGATGTCTGAATGGAATAGATTGACGACCGATTTTGGTCGGATGTTCAGTCAGGTTGCTGGCAAACCTCAAACGATTGCCAACGCGCGGAGTTTGAAAACGGGTCGGCGTTTTCACATGAAGCGGTTTGCCGGCTAGCTTGAATAGGTTACTGGTCGCGAGTCGAAATTTTAAGTCTCTTGGATTGAGCGTTTTGCTTCATGTTCTACCGCACGCATGCCGGAGCCTCGAGGATGTTAGTATATTTTTGTTTTCATCGGTGAGTCGTCGTTTGTTCATCTGTTTTGAGTTCATGTCATTCGAATACGATTGACGGGGACACAGCTATTTGTGGGGGATATTAAAGTTTAAAAGTGGTATGTCCCCGTATGGTTGATTTCAAAGAGGCGGCTTCGCCGCGAAGGATAGTTGCGGCTCGTTGGGAGCTAATCCCGCAAGAGTTTGACGGGGACACAGCTATTTGTGGGGGCTGTTAAAGTTTAAAAGTGGTGTGTCCCCGTGTGGTTTGCGGTCCACCCACGAAGGATCGTTACGGCTCATTGGGGGCTAATCACGGACGAGATTAACGGGGACACAGCTTTTTGTTGGGGCTGTCAAAGATTAAAAATGGTGTGTCCCCGTGTGTTTAGAGCGCGAGGAGCGGGAGCGATGGTTGGGTGGTGGTGATGGGGCCATGCTTGGAAAAGGGGGCGTGCCGTAACTGCGCGAAGGCCTTGTTACGGCCTACAAGAGTTGTTACGGCACGATCATCCATCTATCTATCAAGCGGTTATAGTTTGGGGAGGACCGATGCTTGGGGGGCAAACTTTTCTAGGTTCGGTGGGACCTCGGCCTCAACCTCTCCCAATATCCACTTGAGTCCACCTATGAGAATCGATTCGAAAATCGGATTGGTCCACACGTCTTCTCGGTGACCCATCGAAGTGTAGAAAACATTCCCCTTGCCATGCTTCCTGGCCCACGTCGCTGGATATGGTGGACGATCGTAATCCGCGTCTTGCATGCCATTGGTTTCTTGAACCAAAATCACATGCATGTCAGGTGCAAAGTTCTTTAACGAATACCACTCCTCATGCAACTCAAACTTCTCTCCCGCTTTTTCTATACCCGGAAATTTGGTGTCGGTCACTTTCATCGTCGCATTCTGTTGGCGACCGTGTCGAATGAACTCGCCACCAATCATCTCAATGTAAGGATCCAGTTTCTCAGATGCTTTCACTCGATTACCTGGACTGTGGAACGTGTCCGAGGCGCAGTGGCTACCTGCAAACCCCTTACCCTCTTTGATGGAATTCAGCAAATTCTCTTTACCCTTGGCGGTCATCGGTGGCTCTTTGTCTCCTCCCTCCTTGGTCAAGTCTTCCGTTGTATAAAAGAGATAGCCATCGAATTGCTCATAGTCTTTGTCAAAGATTCTGCCGTCCTTGCTCGTCGTAACCTCAAAGCCATACTTCTTGCCCAAGTCGATCATGATGCGCTCGGCAAATGACAATGCACTACCGTTTCTCTTAACCACCGAATGTTCGAAGCCAGCACTTCGGCAATAGAAAAGTAGCTTCTTGTTCGCGAGAATCGATGCGGCAGAAAGTGAGCTTAACGAAGTAAAGGCTGCCGATACTGCGGCCGCCTGCAAAAACCACTGGCGACGATTGGTTAGGTGACGACTTAGGTCTTGGGTTTTGGTCATAGATGCATTCCTGCGAATGAGTTGGGAGGTTTTTAGGCAAGTCGCGAAACAACGTGCGCGTTGTCGAGCAAGTTGATCAACGCATGACAAGTTTATCACATTTACTGCCATCATTTGTAGCAAATTGGGCTGCCTATCAATAGGTGAGCATAATTCAACACAACAACTTTCTGATTTAGGATTCAAAAGAAGATCGCTGTATGCATATGCAATGCGAATGCATTATCTGACTGACTGTGAATCGATAGGATTTCGATTAGACGAAAACATCAAACGTTACTTTCTGCAACGACAGCGTCGATCACTTCGGGAGGGATGCCAATCGGCAATACAGCTACCTTGCCAGTTATTTTTTCTGAACGAGCTAGATTGAAGCAAGGTTTCTCGGCAACGAAGGTGATAGTCATGTTGGCTAGGAAGGTTGGGTTATTCGGCTCACCCGTTTCCACGTTCAATCCTGAGGGTACATCGATCGCGAATTTTTTGGCAAGGCTTTTATTCGCGGCTTCAATGAGCAACGCGGCCGAACCACGAGGTGCGCCTTTCGCACCCGTCCCCAATAGTGCATCAATAACAACGTCGGCGTTCGCGATTCTGTTAAATGTTTCTTCATTCGGAACGCTCTTCTCAGAGTCAAATGGCAAGCACTCATCGCACCACTGAATTGTGACCCTGGTCTTTTCAAGAATCGACAAGTTGACTCGGCAATCGTGCGATAACTTCTCGCGGTTGCCCGAGATGATAACCGTGACTGGCTGTTCACGAGCGTGAAGATGGCGTGCAATCACGAGACCATCTCCGCCGTTATTGCCGGTCCCACATAGTATGACATAGTCCGATTCCTCCGAGGTGAGTTCAGCGATTAAGTCCGCTGCTCCGCGCCCGGCATTCTCCATCAGTACTAATCCAGAAATTCCAAACTGTTCGATGGCGACTCGATCAACCAAACGAATTTGATCGAAGGAAAGTTTGTAGGTCATCTGCATTTCTTATTCGGGGAACCGATTTTGTTCGCTACGCGTACATGCTCTGATTGCCAGCTTGGTTCATTCTACTTGTCGTCAAGCTTGGGGGGATCAGATTTGGGATCTGTGGTTGCTTCGACGGTCGCTGGCGTTGCCGCTTCTGTTGCAGTTGATTTCGTTTCAGCAGTAGTTGCCGGAGTTGTCGATTCACCAGACTCACTTTGGCGTTCACCTCGTCGGCGTCGAGGACGTTCATTTGCTTCGTCGTCCTCATTGACCGCTGGAGCGCGAGGAAGCAGAGTATCTGCATCCGCCAAGCTATAGGCGACGATGGCCGACACGGTTGAGTTCTTGGTCAGATACTCCGGGATCGCTTGATCAATCTTGTCGTTTTGGGTGTGCCAAGCGTAGCTATATTTGGCGACTCCCGTTTTGCCCCAGAAGAAACCAGGTATACCGACCGCGTTAAAAGGGCTGTGGTCACTGGCGCCACCACGAGGCATACGAGATTGGACGATCAAGCGTATAGGAGAATCGGGAAAGGCGTAGTTCATGGGTTCGATAGCCTTTTTAAGCATGTCAGCCATGTTTGCCACACAAGTGATCGACGCTTGTTGATTCGTACCACTATCGTCGACGAAGACAGCCGATATTTTTGCTCTTTCTTCTTCCGAGAGTTGTTCGACATAGGCTTTGGATCCGAGTAGCCCTTGTTCTTCACCGGACCAGAGAATAAATCGAATGGAACGTTTTGGTTTCGCTTGGGCAGCCATCAGGATGCGAGCTGCTTCGATGGTGACGCAGGATCCTGTTCCATTATCAACCGTGCCTTGTGAGCCAGGACCATCCCAGCTATCCAAGTGAGCGGAGATGATCACGAACTCATCTGGCTTTTCGGTTCCGGGGATTTCCGCGATCGTGTTATAAACTGGAAAGGGCCCTTCGATGAATTCGTGTTTGAGATCGAATTCGACGACAACGTTTTCTTTATCGGCAAGGCGGCTATTGATTGCATCGTAATCGGAGCGGCGGACCGTGACGGTAACCGTCTTGGGCAGTTCATCCATTTTCAGTTTCGTGATACCAGGAACGCCTCCAGTCGTAACGGTTTCACCGCGAGCGGCCGTGATAAAGCCCGCGATGCCAGCACTTTCAAGTCGTTCCACCACAATAGATGGCTTTGCACCGGCGGGTCTCAGGATCCAAGCCCCGGCTAGTTTGTCGGCGACCTCTTGGAGTTCTTCCGGAGATTGCGGTTCGCGAAGAACTGATCCGCGTCGCGGACCGTCAGTTCCTGCTGACCAAGCTCTCGATGTGAATTCGATTTCGCGAGTAAAGGGCTCGATCACTTTTCCTGAGCAGGTGCCGCGATTAAATCGAATGGGAATCTCGCCCCACTTCTTTAGTTCGACGTTTTGTAGGCCGAAGGATTTGAACTGTTCCGCGGTCCAGTTGTTTGCTTCTTCCAAGCGACTCGAACCCGTGAGACGAGGTCCGATAGAGCCACATAGGTAGCCCAAGTGAGTCATCGTTTGGTTGCGATTTTTGCCTTCGTCGATGATACGCAGCATGGTCTTAAGGTGCTGATCGATCGAATCCGTGGGTTCGCTGGTGGTGGCAGAGGAATCTTGGGCCAAGCATACGTTGTCAAAAACAGCTAATGAAGGCGTAAGCAACACCGACAAGGTTGCCGACCAAAAGAGGGAGTTTTTTTTGCGAATGGAACGGTTTGGGTTCGAGACAAATTTGCGAATTCGAAATTGGTTGGTCATGGATTAGTTTCTTGAGTACAAACAAATTGGCGGAACCCTCTGGGCGTATGCTACCGGTTACAATGCAGATGTTCAACAAAAATTAGAGAATTGAGGCTTGAATGGCGAGAAGTGAGCGATTGCCGTGTTACTGCTCCGCTAAAATTAACTACAATAGGAGCATAGATTGGCGGTAAGATTCGTCGATCGGTCCCACCTGTATGATTTCAAGAACGGCGTCGTTCTTTCCTTCCTCGAAAACCACAACGGAATCCACAACTATGCGGATGGTCGTGTTGTTCAATAGTTTACTTGTTTTGGCTGACTTTCTTGCTAGGCGATCCAATACGAAACCGTCGAACGCTGTTCCATCGAACGCTTCCGCTTCAGTGAGAGGATACGAGAATCGCATGATGTCCAGACTATTTGTTTCGTGTGTTGTTTGGTGTTCTGTTTTCTGTAGCTTGTTTAGTGCGCATAGCATGGCTCAAGCGACCAATAACAAATCGAATGCGGTTGAGTTTAACAGAGACATCCGGCCCATCCTTTCCGACAACTGTATATTCTGCCATGGGCCCGACAACAACAAACGGGAAGCGGATTTACGTCTTGATACCGAGTTAGGTTTGTTGGGGGCTGACGGTCTCCCTGGGGTGGTCAAATCGGGTAAGCCTGAAGAGAGCGAGCTGTTTCGTCGTATTTTGACTACGGAAGAGTCGGAACGAATGCCGCCTGCCTCGAGTCACAAATCGCTGACTGCGGAGCAGATCGATTTGATTCGACGTTGGATTGAGCAGGGGGCGCAGTACGAGTCGCATTGGGCGTTTTTACCCCTTCGCAAATTTGATTCACAAAGCAAGACCATTTCGAACAGTGCTGCTCCCTCTATCGACTCGCTTATTGGCAAGGTGCTAGCGGCACGCGGGTTGGCACCGGCTCAGCAGGCCGATCCATTCACCTTGATGAGGCGAATCCATTTCGACACGATTGGTTTGCCGCCGCGAGATGGTGATGCGAATCAATACCTTGAAGACCCCTGTGATGCTAATTACCAACTCGTGGTCGATAAGCTTTTGAATTCGCCACATTTCGGCGAGAGGATGGCTATTTGGTGGCTTGATTTAGTTCGCTATGCCGATACGGTTGGGTACCATGGTGACCAGGACATGAGCATGTCACCGTATCGTGATTATGTCATACGTTCGTTCAATGATAACAAGCCCTTTGATCAATTCACCAAAGAGCAAATTGCTGGTGACCTAATGTCGGAGCCGGGTTTGAATGAGCGGATCGCATCCGGATACAATCGACTAGGAATGATGAGTGCCGAGGGAGGGGTTCAGCCAAAGGAGTACCTCGCCAAATACATCGCCGAGCGGGTACGGAATGTATCCGGGACGTGGATGGGGATGACGATGGGGTGTTGCGAATGCCATGATCATAAATTCGATCCCATCTCGGCCAAGGAATTTTACCAGATGGAGGCCTTCTTCGCCGATATCGACGAAGTTGGACTGTATCCGGGTGGACATGAGACAGGTATATGGGGCCCGCATGTTCCCGTTCCCAGTGAGGAGCAAAAATCAGAACTCGCTCGATTGCAAAGTGCCATCGAAGCGGTCAAGAAAACGTTGAATACAACAACCATCGATCTAAAAGCAGCACAATTGGACTGGGAGGGATCCCAAACGGAGTGGTTTCCTCTCGTGATTCGATCGATAGAGTCGAAGAATGGAGTTGATCTTAAGACGCTTGAAGATGGCTCCATCCTGGCGAGTGGTGCCAACCCTGATACCGATACTTATACAGCCACGATCGAAATTCCTGCGACGGGATTGTCGGCGATTCGCGTGGAAGTGTTGCCTGACGATTCGTTACCCAATAGGGGGCCCGGACGCGCAGGTAATGGTAATTTCGTGTTGAGTGAAATTCGAGCCAGCTTGATTCGCGATGGGGCAGAGCCAGTGCCGGTCGATTTTCCATCTGCGATCGCATCGTATGAGCAAACGGGAGCTGCGGGAGGGAATCCTTACGGCAAATGGGCAGTCGCGGCTGCGATCGATAAGGATGCCAAGGGAGCGAAATGGGGCTGGGCTATCATGGAGCAAGCGGGCAAGCCGAATCAAGCGATCTTCCAATGGAAGGATGTTTTAAGCGAACAGTCGGGTGCGCCGAAGAGTGATGATGCAGCAGGTGATAGCAAGGAAAATATCGAGCCACCATCAAGAACGTTTTTACGAATTGAGTTGGCGCAGAACCTCGATAATCCTAAGCACACGTTAGGACGGTTTCGGTTGTCCGGTACAGATCGTGTGGTGGAGAACGTTTCCGAATTGATGACTCCCGTTGAGATTGCGACGGCGTTAGCTAAACCTGATGAGCAGCGAACTAGCGAGGATCGCGAGTTACTCCAAAAGAGCTTTTTGGCTCAGACCCCGCTGTTGGCGCAGGAGCGGGAGCTGCTTGCCAAGTTGACCAAGGAAAAGGAGACGCTTGAGAAATCGATTCCTATAACTCTCGTTACGAAGCGAGTGAATCCACGAACGGTGCGAGTTTTGGCACGCGGTAATTGGATGGACGAGTCGGGCGAGGAAGTTATGCCGGGGTTTCCGGCGGCGGTGACCGTTCCATCCTTTAAAAAGGTTTCCGAAGGGGAACGGCTCAATCGTATGGATTTAGCGAACTGGATTGTGGCGCCCGATAATCCGCTCACGGCACGCGTGATTGTCAATCGGATTTGGAAGTTGTATTTTGGGCAAGGGTTATCGAGACGATTAGATGATTTCGGAGCTCAGGGTGAACCGCCGTTACATCCGGAGTTGCTCGATTTTCTTGCAGGTCGATTTGTTGAGTCCGGTTGGGACATCAAGGCGTTAGTTCGGGAGATACTTTTATCGCAAGCGTATCAGCGATCTTCGTTGGTCGATGATGAGGGCATGCAAAAGGATCCCGACAATCGATGGTTGGCCCGACAAGGGAGATTTCGATTGGATGCAGAGCTCATTCGCGATAATGCATTGGCTGTGAGTGGACTATTAGTAACGCGAGTTGGTGGTAAGAGTGTAAAACCGTATCAGCCGCCAGGTTACTGGAGTTATCTTAATTTTCCTCCACGAGAGTGGGAGAATAGCAAAGCCGATCAGCTGTATCGGCGAGGTTTGTACACGCATTGGCAGCGACAGTATTTGCATCCTAGTTTGTTAGCTTTCGATGCGCCGACACGCGAGGAATGCACTGCCGATCGGCCCCGTTCGAATACGCCGTTACAGTCACTGGTTTTGCTGAACGACCCAGCCTATGTCGAAGCGGCGAGAGTTTACGCGGTAGCCATTTTGGAACGAGGTGGGGATTCCGATCGTAGCAAAGTCGAGTTTGCAATTTCCAGAGCGTTGGCTCGCGACATTAGCGACGAGGAAGCGTCTGCGTTAATCTCGTTGCTAGAAGAGGCGAGAAAGGATTACCGAGCGAATCCTGACGCAGCCAAGACGCTGTTGCAAGTTGGCCAATATCCGACGCCCGATGGAAAAGATTTTATTGAGCTAGCTGCGTGGACGAATGTTGCGCGGACCATTCTCAACCTACATGAAACGATAACGAGGTACTAATGTTTCCCTTACCCAACCCAATCGGTCGTCGAACGTTTGTAACTCGTTCTGGTTTAAGTATCGGGGCCATGGCGGCAGCGTCGTTACTCGGTAAAGACAGCCAGGCGTTTCACAACGAAACCAAAGATCAAACCAATCGATGGACCGGAGTGATTCAGCCCTTTCATGTGCCACCCAAGGCCAAGCGCGTGATTTGGCTATATATGGCAGGCGGGATGACGCATCTTGATACGTTTGACTACAAAGAAAAGTTAGCCGAGATGCATGGTAAGCCGATGCCGGAATCGGTCACGAAGGGGCAGCAGATTGCGCAATTGCAGGGGGCTCAGTTGAACTGCTTTGGCCCTCAGCATCCCTTTAAAAAGTGGGGGCAGTCGGGGCAGATGCTTTCAGAAATCTGGCCCCATTTGGGCGAGAAATGCGCTGATGATCTGTGTGTAGTGCGTTCCCTTCATACCGATGCGATTAACCACGATCCGGCCCATACGTTCATGAATACGGGTTCCATGATCTCGGGGCGTCCAGCGATGGGATCATGGTTACTGTATGGACTCGGTAGCGAAGCTGAGAATCTACCTGGCTTTGTCGTGATGGTTTCTACTGGCAACTACGGTCAAAAACAGCCGATTGCAGCCCGGCAATGGCATTCCGGTTTTATACCTGGTCAATTCCAGGGGGTAGAATTCCGTAGCAAAGGAGATCCTGTGTCTTATGTTGGGCAACCTCAAGGCGTATCGGAACAGATGCAACGAGGTGTGGTCGACACAACGAAGATTTTGAATCGGCTTGCCAATCAGCGGCTCCAAGATCCAGAGATAACGACGCGAATTAACCAATACGAATTGGCTTTTAGGATGCAGACCAGCGTCCCTGAACTCATGGACTTGCGAGGTGAGACACAGCAGACACTTGATTTGTACGGAGCCAAACCGGGGGATGGTTCGTTCGGATCGAATTGCTTGTTTGCTCGGCGTTTAGCCGAACGAGGAGTTCGATTCATTCAGTTGTATCATCGCGATTGGGATCACCACGGCGAGGTAAAGTCGCACTCGGCTGGTTCGGCGAAAGAGGTAGACCAAGGTGTAGCGGCATTGTTAACGGACCTCAAGCAGCGGGACATGCTCAAGGACACGATCGTGATTTTTGGTTCCGAGTTTGGACGCACGCCCATGGCACAAGGAAGCGGGCGCGATCATCACTTGGCAGGCTTCACAATGTGGTTTGCCGGGGGCGGTTTCAAGCCAGGGATGAGCTTTGGAGCCACGGATGAGCTAGGGTATCATGCGGTCGAAAATCGGGTATCGGTTCACGACATTCATGCAACGATTTTGCACTTGATGGGGATAGACCATGAGCGGTTTACCTACAAGAGTCAGGGCTTGGACTGGAAATTGACGGGAGTTGAGCCAGCGAGGGTTGTACGGGAAATTTTGGCCTAGTGGTGGGGATTTCGCTGTCTCGAATGCTGGCCATTGCTATTGTGTTTTGAAGTTCCTATTTTGGCTTGTTGGTTTTTGCCAAGTTGAAGAGAATTGGGCTTGGATGCATTTCTCGAGTCAAAAAAGGGGTGTCTTTTGGCACGTAATGAACAGTTAATTCGCCAGCACAAGATTCTTCAGGTATTAGAGCGACGACGATACGGAGCAACGCTCGAGGATTTGCGGAATACGGTTGTTGAGGAGTTAGGATTAACTGGTCTCCACGTCCGCAGCATACGAAGGGACTTGGAAGCTCTGCAAGCAGCGGGCATGAATATCATAACGGAGGATTTGGACACAGGACGAGTGTGGAAGCTAAGTCGCGTCGACAAGGGGCTTCATAAGGTCACGATCACCTCTAGTGAACTGATTGCTTTGTCCATGGGGAGGGATTTGCTTTTGCCGCTTGTGGGCACGACGTTTTGGCAGGGTATTGAGGCGTTTTGGAGCAAGCTGAAAGAGCAAATGCCGGCTGGAGTATGGGATCATTACCAGAAGTATCGTCGCACGTTACGGGTGTTAGGGGTACCAGCGAAATCTTATGAGCGGCAGGAGGGGATACTCAAGTCTGTGAATCGAGCGATCGATCAGCACCGCATTTTGGAGGCCGAGTACGAATCGACCAATAAGCCTCTCTCCACTCGGTATTTAGAGCCGTATGGATTAGCGCTTTATCAGGGCAGTATTTACGTTGTTGCCATGGAGGAAGGTAAGGATGTCGACAAGGATCCTGAGGATAGGCTTCGGCATTGGAAGCTGGATCGATTCGCCAAGGCGACAGCTTTGGATCGCTGGTATGATTTTGATGAGCAGATCGATCTTGAGAGGCATTTGGGGCAAAGCGTTGGCATATTTAGTGGGGACGAGCCAGCCACGTATAAAATATGGCTGTCCAAAAATGGTGCTCGCTGGATACAAGAGGATCCGTGGCATGCCCATCAGAAGTTAGAGTTTCAAGACGACGGTACGTGCATATTGCAGGTTCCGGCTTATCAGCCGATGGAGATCATCCCGCACGTTTTGCGGTTTGGTGATGATGCACAGTTGCTTGAGCCAGCTGCTGCAAGAAAAGAGATGAAGCGTATGGTGGACGCGATGTCAAAGATGTACAAATAGGTACAGAATTCACTCCGTGTCGAACATAACGCGGCGCATAAGGGCTTGTTGCGTTAAAACTTGGTTGGACACTCTCGACCGACTTTGACGTCATTAAACGGGCCGGAGTGCCCATCACGGAATGCTCAAGTCCGCCAAGCGTGGCCAGCCTGCGGCTAGTTTACGTAACGGACCGGATTAGATCTTTCATTTCTTTGACGGCAGATTGAAATCCGACAAACACGGCTCTGCTTACGATGCTATGGCCGATGTTGAGTTCGTGCATGTGTGGAATTTGAGCGATTGGAATGACGTTTTGGTAAGTTAAGCCGTGTCCCGCGTGCAATCGAAGTCCCAAATCGGTAGCCAGCAAGCCCGCATCGGTGAGGCGAGCAAGTTCATGGCGTTGGTCTGCATTTTTCGTCAAAGCGTATTTGCCCGTATGAAGTTCGATGGCTTTGACACCCAGGGCGTGAGCTTTCTCGATTTGTTCGCGATCGGGATCGATGAACAAGCTGACTTCGATACCGTGTTCATTTAGTTTATCTATTGCTGCTCTGACGATTGTTGAATTGGCGAGTAGGTTCAAGCCTCCTTCGGTGGTCACTTCTTCGCGTCGTTCGGGCACCAAGGTAGCTTGGGCGGGCATGGTTTGGCAGCAGATGTCAACAATTTCCGGGGCGCACGAAAGTTCGAAGTTCAATTTCACATGAACGGTATCTTTTAAAATCCGCACATCGCGATCTTGGATGTGTCGTCTATCTTCACGCAGGTGGACAGTGATCGTGTCAGCACCACCTAATTCTGCCAAGCTGGCGGCCAGTACCGGGTCGGGTTCGTAGGTTCTTCGTGCTTGTCGAATGGTAGCGACGTGATCAATATTGACGCCCAGTTCAATCATTATGTTCTAGCTTTGGTATGTTAGCGAATCAAAACAGGTTCTTCGTTATACGACTCTTTATTGTTTTGGGAAGTCGAGGATTTTTCAAAGAGGTTTATCTTGGGGAAACATTCCTTGTGAGGTGGGGGCTGGAAACGCTGTCGGGCAGGAGTGCGCGACATACTGGGGCGCGTCGGGCAGGAGTGCCCAACATACTGGGGCGCGTCGGGCAGGAGTGCCCAACATACTGGGGCGCGTCGGGCAGGAGTGCGCGACATACGGTGGTGCGTCGGGCAGGAGTGCCCAACATACTGGGGTGCGTCGGGCAGGAGTGCCCAACATACTGGGGCGCGTCGGGCAGGAGTGCCCAACATACTGGGGCGCGTCGGGCAGGAGTGCCCAACATACTGGGGTGCGTCGGGCAGGAGTGCGCGACATACGGTGGTGCGTCGGGCAGGAGTGCCCAACATACTGGGGCGTAGGTTGGAGCAAAATGGAGGCGGCCTTTACGCAAGTCTTTCGCAGTTGTTTACGCAATCGATTAAGAGCCTTAGCTTGCCGAGGTTTCTTCGATTAAAATGCATGACTAAACGAGGCAAGTTTGCCAGTTCAGGTTCGCTGGCTTCTTCGGGCAAGGCATTCTGTTGAACGATGCTGCCGGAGACGATTATATCAGCGTAATCGCGATTCAATTTCGCGATACTGTCGTCGCTCAAGCGATGATTGATTCTCAGCACAAGAATGTCGTTGACGTAGCGCATGCTGTGATAGTTCGAATAGAAGTGCATGATGTGTTGTGCAGCTTCTTCGGTCGAGTGCATGATACGGTAGAGGTTCACATCTTCGGGGCTAATGAGATTGGCTTTCATGAGTTCAGCCTTAACAAACGTCTCAAAGCTTTCCCAGAACGTACCCGACTCTTGATCCAGCAATATCAGCGGGAACATCGTTTGTTTCCCGGTTTGGATCAACGTCAGCACCTCGAGGGTTTCGTCGAGAGTCCCGAAGCCGCCTGGGCAGCAGACAACAGCGCTGCATTCCTTCACGAACATTAGTTTGCGAGTGAAAAAGTATTTGAGCGTAACGAGTTTTGGGTCACCGGCGATGTAAGGGTTGGCAGATTGTTCGAAGGGGAGCATGATGTTGAGGCCCATCGACATTTCGCGTCCTGCGCCTTTGTGGCCGGCTTCCATAATACCGCCACCTGCTCCGGTGATGACCATCCAGCCGAAGTCGGTCATCCGTTCCGCGAACTCGGAGGCTTGAATGTAGTTCGGGTGTTCGGGGGGAGTTCTCGCCGATCCAAAAATCGTGACCTTGCGTCTGCGCCGGTATGGTTGAAAGACTTTGAATGCGTAGCGGAGTTCTCGCAGAGTTCGGCTCAGGATTTTTAGGTCGCCGCGAGTCGTACCATCCGATGGAAGCCGTTCGACGGTGCGTTTCAGCATATCGATGAGATCCTCGCTTTCGAGCGAAAACGGTGGTTCATCGGCGGGTTGAGGGCGTGCCTTTTCGTCCTCCCCGTAAGCGAATTCTGTTGGGTTGGATATTCTCAGATCTTCGGGAGGGAGAGGAGTGGGATCGTTCATGGTGATATTAGGTTAATCGTCGACTAATTGTACTTGGCCCAGTAAGATACCAATTTTGAAACCAAAGGTCTTTGCCAGTTCTGCGTACGTTAGGGAATCTACGTGTTTATTTCAATTGATGGGATTGATGGGGCCGGAAAAACGACTCAAATCTCAATGCTTTGCGAGGTGCTTCAGTCGGAGGGGCGACAGATAGCCCGGTTCCGAGATCCTGGGACCACCAAGCTCGGTGAGGCGGTGCGAGATATTTTATTGCATCGTGAAGAGATTCCTTTGGACCGGACCACCGAGATGCTGCTCTATATGGCATGCCGAGCTCAGTTGGTGTCAGAGCAGATTCAACCTGCGTTGGCAACGGGGTGCACGGTCGTGTGTGATCGTTATTTGTTGGCTAATGTTGTTTACCAAGGGAGTACTGGTGAATTGTCACCGGATGTAATTTGGGGGGTGGGCAAGGTCGCTACCAAAGGCTTTTTTCCAGACAAGACAATCGTCCTCGATCTAGATCCTGAGGTTGCATTTCAGCGAATTCAACGCGGTCATGACAGGCTTGAAAAGCGAGGCTTGGATTATTTTCAATTGGTAAGGCGAGGTTTTTTGGAGCAATCGAAAGTGTTGGGTGATCGGTGCCGAGTGATTGATGCCTCTCAGTCTGTGGATCGCATTCATCGTGACATTATGGAATTTATTCGCGGTTGATTGATCATGATGAACAGTATCTCGTGATCAACGGTATAATCGGAAATGTCGAGGTGAACGAAGATTTTAACGTTGGGTAGCTCGGTGAATCGTACACGTAAGTTAGTTGGTAAAAATGGAAGACCTTAAGCAGCATTTACAGTCCTTGCACGTAGAATTGCAAGGGAGTCAGTCGTTGGACCCCTCGACCTTGGAGGCATTAAAGCTGGTCGCTGAGGATATTCGGATACGGCTAGAGAGCGTGAGCGAAGGTTCAGAGAGTGCTGGAGAAGTCGGAGGTCAGTCCGAAAGTCCATCGTTATCGCAGCGTCTAGAGGGGCTAATTGACGAGTTTGAGATTCAGCATCCTCGGTTGACCAACATTGTTTCGCAGATTGTTGAGAGACTCGCTGATATGGGGATATAAGTAGCCGGTAATGGCAGCGACTTGTTACGACGAGTTGGTTGGGCATTTGGGCCCAACCTAAGTTTGCAGATTTCTTTGGTCGAGCGATGGCGACCTTTTATTACGATTGGCGATTAGTGTGTCGATGCGGCACAATGTATGCACGACGTAGCCCATGGTAGCGCTTCGAGGCGAGCCTTGGGAATGGATTTGTGGCATTGTGTGCAGGTTCCGTAGGAACCGTCATCGATGCGTTTCAGAGCGGTGCGAATTTCGCGAATCTCTTCATCTGTGGCATCGCCAATTGCTACAAGAGCCTCGTCATTTTCCCTGCGAATTGCGTTTTCTTCCCAGTCTTGTTCGCCCGGATCTCTAAGTTGGGTTTCGATGCCGCCCGATCGTCGTACAAGGGATTCGAGCTTAGCAGCAAGTTGATCTCGCAATTCTTTGAAATCTGACATGACAGTTCTCCTGGTAAATCATAGTGTGCAAAAGTCCGGGGCCTCGATTACGAGGCCCGATGCTCAGGAGAACCGCAAACAGTATGCCAAAAAAATTAGGCTAGAGAACCAGTTTCCCGATGATGGTCGTTTCCACGTCGGATTCCGGGCCGAGAGAGGTCTGGATGCGGACTTTCTTTTGAATGGCCTCCTCAAACTCTTTGTCTGATAGTTGGGCTCGCATCGTCATCGGAATTATGTGAACCGTTTTCTCACCGGTTGGAATTTCGAAACGGATTCGATCATCGTCGCAGTCGATACTGGTGATGCTGATTGGTTTTTTGCTGCGTAGAAGCAGTTTGGTCTGGGCTGTCTGACCGTTTTTGATGCTGCCAATCGAAACGAGTTTTGGAGTGATGCTGATTGGTGGGTTGACGCGCGCGATGATGGGAATCTTGAAAAAAGGTTCATTCGGATCGTCTGTAACAATGGTTATTTCTTGGTGAAGGTCACCTACGGGTGCATTCTCTTTCAGTCGAAAATTTAATTTGTAGTTGGTTGTGTTTTGGGTGCGTACGACCGGATCGAGTCTGACTTCGACACAATCGATATCGCCACGAACGTCGGTAATATTCCACTCTTTGCGACCTGAGTAGGAGATGGTCGTTTCAAAGCTTTTCGCTGTGCCTAGATCGACATCCCCAAAGTTAACTTCGCCAGGATGAAGAACGATATCGGATCGGATCTTACCTTTTACTAGCAAGGTGACTTCGGCGTAGTAGGGGCGGTCGATGACCACGGTGATCGAGGCCGATTTGTCACCGATAAAAGATTTCGTATTGAATTGTGCGATGATCTCACCCTTTTCCCAAGACTTCAATACTTTCTTGGGAACCACAGGGTTGGTGCATCCACAGCTACTGCGCACGGAAACGATTCGTACGTCTTCCTCAAAGCAGTTTTCGATTTCGAACGAGTATTCCGTTTTAGCGTTTCTACCAACGGTACCAAAATCATGTTGTTTTTGCTTAAACAGCTTCTCCGCCCATTCTGCTGCGGACACAACATTGGCAAAAGAAACGCAAAGAAATAGACCAAAGCAAACCAATTTAGAAACGTAAACCATTGGATTCATCGTAAATCAAACTCCAGTCCGCGAAACGACACCGTGGAGTCATCGGCATTTCAAAGCCGTCATATTCGTTACATTTGGTAAAATTTCCGATCGTCTCTAGCCTAATTTGCCTAGTTTGCGTTGGTCAGGTGAATTGATTTAGTCTTAAGCAATGCTGGCAATCGCTTTGTCTGGTAGGTTTGGACGCGACTAAGTAGTTTTGTCATGTTCCGAAACGTACGGCGGGCAACAAAAGTAGGTTGAGTAGTTGTCAAGTGGAATGAGAGATATTTAACAATGTGTATATCCACATCAACGGGGTGTGCTAAAAGCGCCCTAACATGGAGACGATGTTGATCATTACCTGAAGCGTAAACAAAGGATTTTGCTGGGAGAATTGTCTCTCACTCACACTGCGGGTTGGGATTTCGGCAGTTATCGAATCAAGGTTATCTCCAACTGGGGCCCGAGTGCTAATCGGTCGAATGGTCTGAGAACGATACAAACTTATGGTACAAAAATATCGATCGAAATACGATACAAGTCTACCGAAAGCAATTTCTTGATTTATTATTAAGTTGCCCTAAGTTTCCACTTCTAAGTTTATATCATGGCAAAGCGTAAGGTAAACAAGTCTCAGATTATCCGAGACTATCATTCTGCAAACCCAGGTGCGGGGCCAACCGCAATTGTTCGAGGGCTCGCGGATCAGGGGTATGATGTATCGGTAGCACTCGTTAGCCAAGCACTACGGAATCTGACCAAGGAGCCAAAGAAGCGAGGCCGACCACCAAAGTCGGGTAAAGTTTCGGCGGCGCCGGTTTCCTCTAAGGCGCCGGTTTCCTCTAAGGCACTAGTTTCCTCTAAGGCCCCAGAGTCTAGCTCGATCGATCATCTGTTGTTAGCTGCGGAGTATTGCAACAAGGTTGGAAGTGTTGATGCCGCAATTGAGGCACTGCAGGCACTGAAGAAGATCGCAGCCAAAATCGGATCGTAGGTTTCATAATAACCATCGCACATTTCATTGTGCTATAAAACAAAAAACAAAAAGCAGGTGCATCGAGGATGTACCTGCTTATTTCTTTATGGGGGGGCAATAGGGCATTGGTTACATCATGCCGCCGCCCATGCCACCCATGCCGCCGCCCATACCACCCATGCCGCCAACAGCACCACCGGAATTCAAAGGAGCGGCTTTTTTGTACGGCTTTAAGTTGTCTTTGGACTGTTTCGATATCTGATGCAAGAACGCTTCGATTCCCTCGTGTGTTTCATGAGGGGCTCGAACGACGAGCATAGAGCCCAGTATGGTCATCGCGCCAGTGCCAGAGTTGAATTCCCATGCCTCTGGCGTCACGCTGGTTTGGATCGATTCCATCAGATCGGGAATCGTGCTGTTGTCTGGTAATACATAGCTCAAGTCGTAATAGCCAAGCGTCTCGTGAGAGCTACCGTCTTTAGTGGTGATTACCAACGCTTCGTACTTGATGATATAGGTGCATTCAAGAGGGTCAAGGATTTGTCTCAGTAGATCTTTGGCACGCGCGGGTTTTACACGCTGGATTGATACCATTTCGTCGAGCTGAAGTCCTGCATCTTCCAATGCTCTATCGTCTATGATTACATCTAATTCCAGTACTTCGCTCATCTTGCGTGCGAATTCAGATAATGGCATGCCTTCTAACGTAAGTTGAATACGCTCGTTTAACTTTGCGGTTATTTCTCGAAAAACGACATCATCATCGTTTCCCGGTGATGACGCGAGCCACTTCGGCGCAGTCGCAGGTTCGTTTTTCCATTCGACAACGTCGGTGACACTAATGTCACCGCCGCTTGCGCTTCCAATTTCCACAGCCATCCCCATGCCCATGCCTCCCATTTGAAGAAGAGGAGTTTCGTCGGGGGTGACGCTAGCGTCTGACGCGATAATTGTGCCCTTGTTTGGGCTCGTATCAGTTAGAGGTCCGCCGTTGGATACTTGCAGCATTCCTAAACCGACAATTGTGATAAGGCATACCGATCCGGACCAGAATAGCCATGGTGGGCTTGTAAAAGACTTCATTTGTAATTCTCCTTGGACAAGCTTGCGAAGAGTTTGGTGTGAGTCAGAGTTAAAGGGTGATAGGTGAAAGAAGTTCGGATCAGAGCCATATTGCAATACGGAGTCGGACCAGTTTTCCATTTCCGAGGCTGAGATACCGCTGGAGTGAGTTTGGACTGCCACTAAGCACGCGGTTAGGCTTACGCCCCGGTAGGCTAGCCTCGATCTTAATCGTTGTTTCCCCCGCTTGATTCTGCCTTCGACAGCAGAGACGCTTAGATTCATAGCGTTGGCGATTTCCGGTGTAGTCTTGCCAGCGAAATAATAATCGACGAGTGGAGCGCGTAGCGTTTCCGGCAAGAATTCAATTTCTTCGTCGAGGACGGAAGTTTGGAGTCTCTTGGCAAGCATCTCAAATGGGTCAATCGTCTTGTTCTCAGGAATAGAATCCACGTTTTGATTTTCCTGGTTGGATAGCCGCTTGTTGTTTTGAGTTTCTTGGGTTCGAAGCCGTTTACTAACTCGTAGAGCAACGCCAAAAAGGAAGCTGGCCAGCGATGCTCTTTTACGGATCTTGTTGGCGGATTGAAACAGGACAAGAAATGTTGCCTGGAAGGCTTCTTCTCGGGAGGCAGGGTTTCTCAAGTGTCGAGCAACAACACTGGCGACCAATGACGCGAATCGGTCCACCATTTGGGCCATCGCATCACGTGAGCGTGAGTGTTGGATTAGTTCCAGTAGCTCATCGTCTGGTACATCATCCCAACAACGTTCGGCCGCGATCGCTGCGGGCACATTTTCGAGATCCTTTGGTGGCGAGGTCATGAGCGAAATTTTGCGAAGAGAATTGATTAGGAAGTGTTATTTTGATGGGTTCTGAATGGATAGTGCATGAGAAAGAAGAAAGCAGGCGCATTTTTTTGGAATTTTTTGAGGCCTAGTGGTAAGGCGTTGGTGGAATGTTGCCAGAGCCGTGCTTAATCTTTTCATAGCTGAGATTTTTGCCGAGAGACATTTACCGGGGGGCAGCTGTCAAAATCAAAGCTCAAGGGGAAATGCGGTTTCCGCGAAACTGGCCGTGTTCGAAATAGGTGATTCTGATATGTTTTTCAAAAAGAAGCCCTAGGCAAACCGAACTTGGATCTCATCCACCGGTCCTTAAGGCGGTAGTCCAAAGCCTCATGGTTCATCATGAACAGGGGGCGAACTTTGTACCGAACCCTAATTCCACTCAAATGCTACATTCTGAAGAACTAAAGTCTGATCCGCGAGTTGCACAGGCAAAGGATTTGTTGCTCGCCGCGTTGCAAGAGCATTCTCAACGAATTACTGAGGTTCGTGGGCCACGTCCGGAATTGCAAAAGAGTTATGCAGAAATGCTGTCCCGTTTGGCGGTTGCGCGAGGGGGAGCTCCGTACTTCCCTTATATCACAAGTGGGTTGGGGAATGGGCCGTTTGTGGAGTTAGCAGATGGCAGCGTGAAGTTAGACTTTATTGTCGGAATTGGAGTGCACGGTTTGGGGCACAGCCACCCTGCCATGTTGGCATCGACCGTGGATGCTGCTTTGGATGACACGGTTATGCAAGGTAACTTGCAGCAAAACAGTCCAAGCTTGGAGATGTGTGAGCGACTGATTAAGTTAGCAAGCGCGACGGGGGCACATCTTCAGCATTGTTTGCTTACCACCAGCGGGGCCATGGCGAATGAGAACTCGCTCAAGATTGCGTTTCATAATCGTGCACCGGCGACGCGAGTCATTTGCCTGGACAATTGTTTTGCCGGTCGCAGCATTGCGTTGGCTCAATTGACCGATCGTCCTGCTTATAGGACGGGGTTACCCAAAGCGCTCGATGTGGACTACATCCCGATGTTTCATCCATCCGATCCTGAGGGAACGACCAAGGGAGCGATCTCGGCGTTGAAAAAGCATTTAGCCCGACATCCTGGAGAGTATGCGTGTTTGTGGTTGGAGTTAGTGGCGGGTGAGGGTGGGTATTATCCTGGGACCAAAGATTATTTTGAGAGTCTTTGCCAGATATGCCATGACCATAATGTATTAGTCATATTCGACGAGGTTCAAACCTTTTCCAGGCTGAGTCAACCGTTTGCCTTTCAGCATTTCGGACTTGAGAAGTACGCCGATATCGTGACGCTCGGGAAGATAACGCAAGTGTGCGCTACGCTGTATGGTGAAAAGCTTAAGCCCAAGGGACCGTTGCTTTCTCAGACATTTACTGCAGCGTCAGCATCTATTCGATCAGGATTAGCGGTACTCGACCAATTGGAGTCTAAAAATTGTTTTGGGCAAAACGGTTGGAATATGCAACGACATACGTATTTTCGGGGCAAACTCGAGGCTTTGGCGCGAAAGTACCCGACCAAAATTAGTGGCCCCTGGGGGGAGGGAATGATGATCGCATTTACTCCTGGAGATGGTTCAGCAAAAACGGGGACCGAAACACTTCAGCGTCTGTATGATCTAGGGCTTATGGGATTTTTAGCCGGGGCCAATCCGAATCGAATTCGATTCTTGCCTCCTCCGGGTATAACCACAGAGAGGCACATTGATTTGGCCTGTGAGATTATCGAGCAAGCGATCGTGTCTACCAATTAGTTCTGCTGAGCCAAGATTTCGGCGAAGCAGATTCGCTTTAGATTGGAATTCGATGGAGTACATGGAGTTGATCGAGTAACTGTGTTCAAGTTTCTACACGCTGCAGATATTCATCTCGATAGTCCCTTGCGAGGGTTAAAGCAATATGTTGGTGCACCCGTTGAGCAGATCCGATTGGCTGCGCGTCGGGCGCTCGAGAACCTAGTAACATCGGCGATCAATGAGCGAGTGCAATTCGTTCTGATTGCCGGTGACGTCTACGACGGCGATTGGAAGGATTTTCAGACAGGATTGTTCTTTATCCAGCAGGCAGCTCGGTTAGATCAAGCTTCTATTCCGATGTATCTCATTCGGGGAAATCACGACGCGGGTAACAAGATGACCAAGTCGTTGAGGATGCCGGCCAACGTCCATATTTTTTCCGAGTCATCTCCGGAGACCATGTTTTTGGACGATATAGGAGTTGCTATTCACGGTCAAAGTTATCCGACCGTTTCGGTGACCAAGGATTTATCTTATCACTACCCCGCCGCGATTCCTGGGCGATTTAACATCGGTTTGCTACATACCTCGCTGACTGGTCGAGAGGGGCATGAGAATTACGCACCGTGTTCTATAGAGGCTTTGTCATCCAAAGGGTACGATTATTGGGCGCTAGGGCATATTCATCAGCGAGAGATCGTCTTCGAATCTCCGGTGATCGCATTTTCGGGTAACGTTCAGGGACGACACATCAAGGAGACGGGCGCCAAAGGTTGTTATCTCGTGACGGTGGATCAGAGTCATCGACCTTTGATGCAGTTTTTGCCTTTGGACGTCTTACGCTGGGAGCAAGCGACCATTGATGTAACAGATGTATCCACGGAACATGATGTTCTTCACCGAATTGGTGACGAACTGCGCAAAATCATTCGTGAGGCGGATGGCAGGTGTACTGCCGTACGTGTTCGGTTGATGGGATGTACTAGTTTGCATGGGGATTTTGCGTCTCGTTTGGAGCACTGGACTAACGAGATACGTGGGCTTGCGATTCAGGAAAGCAATTCGCAGATGTGGATTGAAAAGGTCAAGTTCGAGACCAGCGAGGAGCGGACCGGGCCTATCGACTTCGCAAATGCGGAGGGGGCTATTGGTGAATTAGAGTTGCTAGTTCAGTCGATAAAAGAGAATCCTTCGTTGCTCGAAGAATTGGGTTTTGATTTAGCTGATTTACAAAAAAAGCTGCCCGGTGAGATTCGCGATACGCTTCAGTTAGACGGTATCGAGTCCATTTCAGAGATTGTAGGAGAGGCTTATGCGTATTTGATTGGTCATCTAGGCGCGAACAGTACCGTGGCGAAGCCGGTAAAAAGTGTGGAGGAGGACGAATGAAGTTTCAGCAACTCAGGTTGATCGCATACGGCCCCTTTAGCAATCGAACCCTGAATTTTAGTGGGGGAGAAGCCAATCTTCATGTGATTTATGGTCCCAACGAAGCGGGCAAGAGTTCGTCGTTGCGTGCCATTACCGATTTTCTTTACGGCATTCCCTCTAGGACTGCTGACGATTTTGTGCATCCCTATAGCAAGCTGCGTATTGGAGCCATTTTAGAACGTTCTGATAACGCTACTTTACATGCCATACGACGAAAAGCGAATCAAAATTCCCTGCGATGCGCCCAGGACGTAGAGGTGGTAGACGAGTCACAGTTATCTCACTTTACGGGTAACTTGAATAAGGAATTGTTTCTTACTTTGTACGGTCTCAATCATGAAAGATTAAGAATTGGGGGAGAGGCAATCGTTCGAGGGACTGGGCACATTGGTGCATTGCTTTTTGCTTCAGCTGCTGGGCTTTCCGATTTGCGACCGTTGCAGTCAAGGCTTGCCGACGAAACAGACCAGCTCATGACCTCTACAGGCAGAGCCGGAGTTATCGTGGAGAAGATAAAGCAATGGAAGGACTTGCAGGCAGAAGCGAAAGAATTGCAACTCAGCGTCGAGGAATGGAATCAAGTTGCTGAAGAAGTAAAGAACTACGAAAAAGAAAAGTTAGAGCTGGAGTCTTTGATCGCAGATCGAACATCGCTATTAAATCGATTGCAGCGTATTACAAGTGCGATTCCAATCGCGACAAAACTGATCGCCGCGAAGCAAGAGCTTGACCAAGTCTCATCGGCTCCGGATCTTCCCGAAGATTTTGTATCTCAAGTTCATGAACTTCAGACCAATCGAAACTTGCAATCGTTGGCATGCAAGCAGACCGAGGATCGGCTCGCGCAGCTAGAAAAGGAAATCGAGGGTATCTCGATTTCGGAACAGATACTTGCTGCCAAGTTGACCATTTCGGCTTTAAGAGCCAAGTACGGCTTTATTCTAAAGTCCAAGGAGGACATTCCGAAGCGTGTTGCGGACCGAGACACCTCGCTCAGTAAGTGTAGAGAAATATTACAACGCTTAGGCTATTCTACAGATATGTCTGATGTCGAAACGCTTTTTTTGACCGACAGTGAACGTGTACGAATCCTTGAGCTGGGGCGTGAGAAATCAAAGGTCGACGCAGAAGAGTTAAATGCAAGAAAGAATTATGAACGCATACAAGCCGAATTGATCCACTTGAATGAAGCGATCGATACGAAGGATCTCAGGATTGATACCATACAACTCGAAGAAGCAATTGATGCGTCGCAACGCGAAGGGGACCTCGATTCCAAACTGGTTTCGATCCAGGATGAAGTGACGCAATTAGAGTCTAATGTACGTACTCAATTAAAGCTTTTAGCACCATGGAAAGGTACTTTGGATGAGTTTGATGAAATGAGCTGTCCCTCACAGGCGATCATACAAGACTTTCAAAAGAAGTTTGTAGAGATGGGTCAAAAAGGGGAGGTAATTCAAAATCAAATTCGGCAACTTCAGGAATCGCTGGATGATGACCAGTGGGCTTTAACGGAGCTAGAACGCGATCGCGAGGTGTTCACCCTTGAGGTTCTTCATAAGAGTCGCGAAGAGCGACAGGCCTTGTGGGAGCATATCGTCGAGGATTGGAGGAACGGTGGCAGATCCCAGGACAAGAATCAGAACGAATGGAAGCAGCTCGGGCTTTTCCAAGGCAATGGTGGTACGCTGCAAGGGGCGTATGAGGAGTCCGTCAAGCGAGCCGACGCTATTGCCGACGGTATGCGAGAAAATGCCGATGTGGTCGCAAAGAAAATGGCATTTCAATCGGCTGTTGTTCGCAAAAAGAAGTTGATCGAAACGCAACTGGGCTATTTAGCTACGAACAATCTCGATCTGGAGGTATTGACTGTATCGTGGCGTGAGCTTTGGAAACCATTAGCGATCGAGCCGAAGCAACCGACAGAGATGGTCGCTTGGCGTTCACAGGTTGAGGTGGTTCGGGGAATTGCGCAGCAGTTGAAATTGAAGCGAATCGAAGTAGCGATTCTTCAAGACAGAATTCAGAATTACATTGTGAATCTGCACCAGGTTATGGACACGATGCCATTCCCGAGTCAAAACAGTGTGGAATCTGTTGTGACGATTTCGAGCGGTTTACAAAAGGTAACTTTGCAAGGCTTAATAAAGGTTGCGAAGCGAAAGCTCAGTGATCTTCAGCGTGAGCAGAATCAGAGAACGCACAAAATCTCGTCGAGGGACAATGCTTTGGTCGAGTTGGAGGCGGCAGAGCAATCTTTAAAGGCCTCTCAACTCGAACTCGACTCATGGCGAATCGCTTGGGCACATCAAATGAAGAGGCTTAATCTGGATGCTGCGGCATCGCCAGTACAAGCAGAAAGCGTGCTGCTCAATCTACAGCAACTTTTCGTGGAACATAGTAAGGCAAAGGACTTAAACACTCGAATCGAAAAGATGTCGATTGATATAAATGGTTTCGAATCGGAACTCGTTGAAATCGTGAATCGTTTAGCCCCGGGGCTGATGGGACGATCGAGTGAGGAGATGGTTTCAATGCTGGATGGTTTGCGAGAAAAAAATGAATTTGATCAGAAACGATTGATAGAAAAACGTTCGGAGCTAATTGCCAAAAGAGAGTCTCTCGTTCGAGATAAAGAGACTTTGAGTCAAATTGATGCAAGATTGTCAACGCTTTGCGAACAAGCTGGTTGCGTAGATGTTTCTCGATTATTGGAGATTGGGAAGTTATCCGACAGCAAACGGTCTTTGATTGCACGTGTTTTTGATTTTGAGGAGCAGTTGATACAGTTTAGTGGGGGATTAAATTCGGAACAATTTCTAGCTGAAATCGGAGTCGAACGAGAGCGAGTTGATCAGTTGCCCTACACCATACAGGATCTTTCGAGCGAATTGCATCAGTTATCGGAGAAGCGAGATCGGGCTTTGGGAGACATTCGTGAGAGTAAGGCAAAACTCTCCAGGTGGAATGGAGGTGGCGGGGCTGCTGAGAAACAGGCTCAATGCGAAAGCGCAGCTACAGAACTAGCCGATTTGACCAAACGGTTAGCCGTATTACGTATGGGTACCGTGTTGTTAAATACAGCGATGGAAACGCATCGCAAGAAGAATCAGGCGCCTGTGCTGGCGAGGGCTAGCGAATTATTTTGCAAGCTCACATGTGAAGGATTTAGTGGACTGCAAACCGATTTTGATGACCAAGGACCCTTGTTAGTCGCAGAGCGATCGACAGGGGAGCGTTTGCCTTTGGCGGGGCTGAGCGAAGGAACAGCGGATCAGCTTTATCTATCTTTAAGGATTGCGAGCCTAGAGGAGTGGCTCAAGCGTCATGAACCAGTGCCATTTATCATAGATGACATACTGATAACGTTCGACGATAAGAGATGCGCGGCAGCGTTAGAGGTTTTGTCAGAGCTTTCGTCTCGAACACAGGTCTTATTCTTTACACACCATCAGCATATCGTCGAAATGGCGAGGGCGACATTGGGGAACAAGGTCATGGCGACACACTCGCTCTCTAATTAGTGCACCGCTCCTATGTCCAAGGATTTATGAAGCGAACGGAAGTGACATCGATGACGACCGGCTGAAATCGGCGATGAGATCTGCTACACACGAAGTTCTAGATCGGGGATACCTGATCTCAAAGCCCAAACCGCAGCCGCAGTCCTGTCCTTTAGTGAAAGTTTGCGGAGTAGGTTCTGAACATGTTCCTTTACCGTCTCAACACTGATATTGATGCAGGATGACATTTCTCGATTGCTCAGGCCGAGCGAGAGATGAATAAGGATCTGTCGTTCGCGTTTGGTCAACTGCATGGGCAATGCCGCGAATACTTCGGGGGCTTTAAGTTCCAAGAAGGACTTCACGGTAAGCAAGGGCGAACCGGTTGGTGGTTGGCCTGTTTCAATGGACTTAAGGCAGCGAGCGAATTTCTCGGCATGTCCGGTTTTGAAAACAACGTCGTGAAAATGGTAGGCGAGCGCTTGTGCCACGAGTGTTGCATTCGGCGTGGCGGTGTAAAGAATGGCCTTTAACTCCGGTAGGTGCTTTTTAATATCACCAAAAAACTCAAGCATATTCGTGGAGCCGAGTCGCATTTCTGTGATCAAAACATCAAAGTGCTCTTCCCGTATAGCAGTTTCAAGCTCCGTGACTGAAGAAACGAATTTGTCTATAGGACACTGGTGTTGATGCGAGATCCATTGGATTCCCTTTTGGACTGTCTCACATTCATCGGCGCAAAGAATTCGGAAGGACACGCGTAGCCTCTATTTACATACTACTTTCGGCAGTGCAATGACATGCTCCTGGACAGCGAAGGGGTCTGTTTAAGGTGTCTCATTAGGTGCAAGAGATCCCTGGCTCGATTTAAATCGAGCCAACAGTTACCGCATAGTGTAACAAATTTTTAGAACATTATGTTCTAACTGAGATCTCCTTCGAGTTTTTTGATTGCTTCGCCCCGAGGGCTAACGGCTGTCGGGCGCAATGACGCGTAGGTTAACTTGGGTCAATACTTTCGTCAGTTTATTGGAGGGGTGTACGAGCGATCCGTGATTCGCAAACGTCAGTTCGGCGAACGTTTGCGGTAGGCTCGCTTCTGTTGCTTAGTTCCCTTCTCAAGCCGCTTCTATTGGTACAGGGCGGCTTCACGAACGAGTCGCTTTAGGCGGCTTATTGGTGGATGACGATATCTTTAAATTGCACCTTCATGGGAGGTCCCGCGTGGACTTGGAAGGCAATGATACCTTCGCTCGCTCGTTTGGATGATTCCGAATCACGAACTTCGGACATGAGAGAGCCGTTGATAAAATGTTGCACAACGGAGCCCTTAGCGACGATGCGATATTCGTTCCAGTCCTCCATCTTTATCTTGGATTTTAGTGCTTCTGGATCGCCACATGATTCCGCTTTGGATTTTTTTCCGCTGTTGTCGATCGCGATAACTTCACCGCGTTCCGCCAGGATACCGCGTCCTCGCTCTTCATAATTGATTCCCATGTAGCGGCCGCTAGCATCAATGTCGGCTTGGTAGCCTCCGACGATAAACTTCTCCGCGTCAATTAACTTGCTGCGGTATTGCACTCCAGAATTTCCTCCTTCGATACGGAATTTAAGGACAAGCTCGAAATCGGCGAATGGTTTTTCGTATACAAGAAAAGTGTTGTTTTTGATTGGGTTGTCTGCACTGTTAACGCCGGTGATCGCACCGTCTTGGACGCTCCAGTTCTCTGCGAGTCCTTTCCATCCGGTTAGTGTCTTACCGTCAAAGAGGCTAACTCCTTTATCCTCGTTGTTCTCGGTGGAATTTGATTCTGCGAGAGCGAGGGTGTTACTTGTGGGAGAAGCGATGCAGGCCATGCTAAGAATCGCGGCCAAGCCGAGTCTGGAAGATGCCAAGCGAAATGTACTCGTCATGTTGATCGAAGAAAAATGTTTCATCAGGATGCTCACACCGTGGTCAAGCGGAAAGGAAGGTAAGTCTAGTCCATTCGATACAAACGCGATCGACGGACGGGGATTCAGATTATAACAGCGATTCTGGGTTGAGTTTGTTATCGAACCCCTGAATTGCGAGCAAAGATTCGGGAGTTTCCCTCCCCTTCCAGGCAAGCCTACTGCCTGGAACGCTGTTTTGTAACTCGGAGTTCTCGAGATGGCATCTGGTTCACTCCTACATCGTGTTGATCAAGCGATCCAAAAAAATCCGCATTCAATCCGTTCCCGTGTTTATCTTGAGAGCGCGCCCGGCAAAGTCATTTTGCGGGGAAAAGTGGATAGTTTTTACCAAAAGCAGATGATTCAAGAGTCACTTCGAAACCTTGAAGGGATCGAAAGTATTGCAAATCTGCTAGAAGTCGAAGAGCCTGCTGGTTCGATTTAGATTTGGCCGGATCTTTCCGGTTATGATCGGTAAAACTTCGTTGACTTATGCTTGACGGCAGGATCGCTGGGGCAGAAAATCAGGACTTTCGTAGATCGAAAAGTTCCTTCTGGCTCGTCGATAAACAATGAATTCTAAGAACCCTCTGCCCAAGGCTGGCTCGACGCTGGATCGTGCACACAGAGCTCTCACGGCGCTAAGGTATCGAGAGCAGGCCGCTCTATATCATGCGGCTGCGGCAACGCTAGAAATAGCAATTCATAACGCAGAGCGTGGGCAAACCGCAGAACTAGACCGGTGGCTGGCGAAGAATGGAAATCTAATTGATGGCGGGGCTGTCGAGGGGAGAGCGATTCCTGAGCCAGGTCCGTCAGGTCCGCCAGTGCCGTCAGGTCAGTCAGATCAGTCAGATCAGTCAGATCAGTCAGATCAGTCAGATCAGTCAGATCAGTCAGATCAGTCAGATCAGTCAGATCAGTCAGGTCAGCCAGGTCAATCAGGTCAATCAGGTCAATCAGGTCAATCAAACCCGTCAATCTGGCTTGCGATGGCGTTGGCAGCGGAGAAAAGGCTGGCTAGCGAGCCCAGTTTGCAGCTGGAGCGCGATGAGGAGGTTTCGAAAACGCAAAAGAGCATTTTTGCGCGATTAGATTTTATCGGCAGTGTATTGGTGCACGCTGCAGTTGTTTTGATACTCGCATTTATCGTGATTCGGCAATCGGATCCACCACAGAAGGTCGCGATTGTTTCTGCGCCGCTCGAGTCGGACGTTGCGTTGACTGAGACTCCGCTTGAAAGCGAATCGGAATCATTGGAACAATCTGAGGCACCGTCCGAGGTTACGACACCTGATGTAAGCAGCGTTTCGGCGGAGGTCAGTGTGCCTTCGGTAGACGTCTCGGTCAATGTGGAAGGGCTCGTCGGTGGAGAATCCGGTTCGAGTTTAGCTGATCAGATGAAGAACGCGATGGCTGGGATGTCCCAGGCCAAATCGATGCAAGGAGCGGCGTTCTTTGGTTTGCAAGCAACGGGAAATACGTTTATCTACCTGGTCGATAACTCGCCGAGTATGCGTCGTGACAATGCGTTTGACAATGCAAGAAACGAGATGATCCGATCTCTTCTGAGTATGAAACCCAAGCAGCGATTTTTTATGATCATGTTTGGGAAAGAAATGCAGAAGTTGTCGTTCCCAGGGGAGGCGGAGATCACCTCTCCCGTTTACGCAACACCTGAGAATGTAAAAAAAGCCATAGATTGGTTGCAAACGACGTCGGTACAAAAGGACGGTTGGCCTCCGAATGATGCACTCGAGGTGGCTATTGAGATGGATCCCGATGCGATTTTTATGCTTTTTGATGGAGCGACGAGGGCGGATGTTCCTAGGTTCTTAGAGCGAGTGAACCGCAACAATGACATCATCTCCGAGAATTTACCCAAGGTGCCCATTCACGTCATACATTTCTTCGAAGAGGAGCATGCGAAGGATATGCAGCGAATTGCCAAGGAGAATTTAGGAACCTATCGCTTTATTCCGAGACCGAACAAGGATGTTTCCAAAAACAAGCCAAAGAGTTAGTCATGCTTCCTCGAATGGAAACACAATGGCGATCAACGACTTAGAAACTCGATACAAATCGCCTTCGCTCAGTAAGTGGATCGCCTTTTTGACGAGTTGTGCAGTACATTTGACTTTTTGTTTTTTATTGGCATGTATTTATACGTTGGGAGGGGCTGGTCAATCGGGGCGATCCATTTTGCTCGCTTTGGAAAGTTCGGCGGAATCCATATCGTTAACTAATGAATCGTTCGAGTCTGTATCTCTGGAGACCGAAACCAGCTTGCCAGAAGAACCACAAACGGAGTCGTCCGTGCCGGCAACGCTCGCTAGTTTTGATGTGGCTTTAGATCCGGCTACTGATTCCGAATCGGATGAATCGTTGTCCGAAGGTTTGCGTTCTGCATTGACTTCGCTCAACGATGTAGAAAGTGACATCACGGGGGAAGGGGCAGGGAATGCGGTCGCAAAGTTTTACGGCCAGGAGTTGGTTGGAAATCACTTTGTATTCGTGATTGACTCGTCCAGTTCCATGAGTGGAGTTCGGTGGGAGTCTTTAAAGGAAGAGTTAGTTCGTTGTGTAAAAGGATTATCGCCAGATCAGCGTTTTTTCGTAATCGGTTTTGATTCAGAGCCTCATCCTATGTTCGGGTTAGCGCCCCCTAGGGGAGCTTACGTTCGTCCGTCAAAATCTTCCATCACAAAGCTTCAGAATTGGCTCAATGGCATAAGGTTGGGAGGTAACACATTTCCAGCAACTAGTTTGATGCTGGCTATATCCATGCAGCCAGATGCGATTATGCTCCTGTCGGATGGCGAAATCGCAGATGACTCAATCGTAAGGCTTCGAGTATTAAATCGAAAGAAGTTGAACGATGATGAATACAAAGTAAAAATCCCAATTCATACGTATCTGTTGCATAGTTCCATTGGTTATCAAGCTTTGGAGACGATAGCCGAAGAAAACGATGGTGTCTTTACACCGATCAATTTGATGCAGCAGGGGAGACGTCGAAGATGATAGGCTTACGGCGCGCGGCATGCATGAGCGGTTCTCGACAATTGTCCGTATCGGCGTGCCTAGTTGTTGGGATTTGGTTTTCATTTTTTGTTCCGCTCGCTGCGCAAGAAGAGCAAACGAATACTGCAATAGAGAGCGGAATCCAGTATTTGGTATCGCAGCAGAAACCTGATGGATCGATAGTGGATCGTGGCAATGCGAGTGCCATGACATCTTTGGCGATCATGGCGATGGCTTCCGTTGGTCACCAGGTTACCGACAATTCTAGTGAGTCGGAAGCACTGAGGCGTGCGTTGGGATTTATACTCAAGCCGGAGCGACAGGATTCGAGTGGCTATTTTGGTGCAAACGATGGATCGCGGATGTATGGGCATGGCATTGTGACGTTAATGCTTACGGAAATGTTGGGCATGGGTGAAAATGAAGAAATGGACAAGCAGATTCACGATCGGTGTCAGAAAGGAATCGATTTGATCGTCAAGAGTCAAAAAATTAGAAAGAACTCATCATCGCGGGGAGGCTGGCGGTATACACCGACATCTGAGGACAGCGATCTTTCTGTATCCGTTTGGCAATTGATGGCCCTGCGCAGTGCGAAGAACGACGGGCTAGACGTGCCATCGGAGACTATTGAGGAAGCGGTTGCATATTTGTCCCGTTCTTTTACTTCTCCAATTGGTTTGGATAAAAAACCCTTGGAGCGGAAGAGTGGGTTTTCTTACGAGCCAAATCAAAGAAATCCAACGTTTACCATGACATCTGCAGGTTTGTTGGCCATGCAAGTTTGTGGAGATTATGACTCGGAGATAGTTCAGGGGGCAACAGAATGGTTGATAGAGCATCCGCCAAAGCGCGATGACCGCTATTTGATGTACGGTCTGTATTATTATTCGCAGGCCATGCATCAGCGAGGAGGAGACGCAGCTAAAGTGGCACAGGAGCGGGTTAGAAGTTTTCTTCTAGAGGGGCAGAATAAAAATGGTTCCTGGACCAGTCCTGCAGGGGAAGAACAGAGTATAGGAGAGGTTTATAGCACCGCCATGGCAATTCTAAGTTTGTCCGTAAATCATCATTTCTTACCAATTTATCAAAAGTAGCCTGGGTAAATTTGTAGTAGTTGCACTGTATTTCCGCGTCGCCGGGGGGCTATTTGTGATTTCAGCTTGAGGGTGCGGTGTCAAGTATCTAGTTGAACCAGTTCGATGCGTTAGAATCGGGTTGATGTTATTGTCGTTGCCTCGTGAGATTCTCCTCACAGGCCCAGAGTACCGTTCCACCAACTCAGCGTCACTTCTATGAGATGTATTACTGCTCCGCAGCAATGGCTTCAGAATCCCTGCGATGTGCTAGTTGTTGCCATTTCTGATCAATGGAGAAACTCGCCACTTATTCTCGAGTTGGATCAGGCGACTGGTGGTGTGCTGTCAAAGCTCTTTGATGCAGGAGAGATTTCCACGAAGCCAAATCAGCTCACGACACTTTATTCCGTCATGGGGGTTGCGGCATCACAAATGTTGTTCGTTGGGGTAGGAGAGCAGCAAAATCTGTCTCCGATTTTGGCGAACAGAGCCGCAGGGGCAGCCATGAAGAAAATCGCGGCAAAGTATCGGGTTCGGGTGCGATTTGCTGGTTTCCAAGGAGCGTCGGTGTCTGAGCGGGCTGCCGTATGCGGAGCCATGGTGGGATGTGTGGGGCAAGATCTTTTTCGGCAAGAGAAATCGCTTGTTCAACCAGAGTATTGCGAGTGGGTAGGGGTGAGCGAAAGTACTTTGCTAAAGGGGGTGGTTATAGCCGAGGCGGTGAATTTGGTTAGACGTTTGGTTAATCTGCCTGCAAACTATATGTATCCAGCGACATTCGTGGATGAGATTTTTCGCATTGGCCAGCAATGCAAATTTGAGGTTGAGATTTGGGATAAGTCGAAACTGGAGTCGGAGCGATGTGGCGCATTGCTTGGCGTAGCGCGAGGTTCGTCATGCGAGCCACGATTGGCGATCATGAGGTACAAAGGTAGCGATTCCACCACTCCGCCTATAGCATTGGTTGGCAAGGGCGTCACCTTTGACAGTGGAGGTTATTCCTTGAAGCCATCGGATAGCATGCTGACCATGAAGTGCGATATGGCAGGGGCTGCGACGGTCGTGGGGATCATGCAGGCTGCGGCTATCCTCAATGCGAAGTGTAATTTGGTTGGTGTCGTGGGCCTGGTAGAAAACATGGTGTCTGGCAATGCGTTTAAGCTGGGTGATGTGTTGATGGCTAGAAGTGGCAAAACGATCGAAATTCACAACACCGACGCAGAGGGGCGATTGGTGCTCGCGGATTGTTTGAGTGTGGCGTTGGATTCTCATCCGAGCAAGATCGTTGACTTTGCTACTTTAACAGGTGCGTGTGTCGTCGCATTAGGTAACGATATCTCGGGGGCAATGTCGAACAACAAAGAGTGGCAGACTGAGATCATTGACGCTTCCGAGCAGTTCGGAGAGTATGTCTGGCCCTTGCCGATGCATGCATTTTTCTCGGAGCAAATTGCAGGCAAGATTGCAGATATAAAGAATGTTGGAGAAGGTCGTTGGGGAGGAGCGATCACGGCTGCAAAATTTTTAGAGGAGTTTGTCGGACAGACACCTTGGACACACTTAGATATTGCAGGGCCGGCGTTTTTGGATTCAGCGAAAGCGTGGTGTGATGCGGGAGGTACAGGCACTTTGGTTCGCACATTTGCTGAGATGCTAACCAAGGATGGTTCGGAATCGATGCTATGAGTTACCTGTTAGCAATTGAAACAAGTGGAAAGTTCGGTTCTGTTGCCATTGCGCCACGGGATACTGATTCTTTAGCATCAATTTCTTCTGTAGATCTACCACGCGTGTCAGGTTCGGCGCAGTCGCTTGCTCAATGCATTCTGCAGGTAACGAAGAATTGTAGCCTTTCCCTTGACGCGCTGGGATGCATTGCACTTGTGAATGGACCTGGCTCATTTACTGGTTTACGGGTTGGGGTTGCAACGGCCAAATCCCTGGCCTATGGATTAGGGGTACCCGTTATTGGATTGGATACCTTGGAGGTCATTCATTTGCAAGCGGAGGCCACAACGAGTTTTTCGCAGCAGACGCATACAATTGGTCATGTTCATGCATTGCTAGATGCTTATCGAGGTCAAGTATTTGTTAAGTCCAAAGATAGGCAGGGTCGGTATTCCGAAACTCGGGTTTTGGACATTTCAGAGTTTCTTGATTGTTGCCGTCGTAAAGATTCTAATCCAGCCTCGCATGCCATGGTCGGGCCTGGGGCAGGTCGGCTTCGCAGTTTCATCGATAGAGAGCTCGATGCGGGGGATTTGAGGGATTGGATCGCAACGGTCAGCTGGTTTGGCGACCAGGAGTTTGATCCGCACGCGATCTACGTAGCCAGTTTAGGCCTAAAGTCTTGGGCTCGGGGAGAGCAAATCGAGCCTTTTGCATTGTTGCCAAACTATTTTCGTGGCAGTGCTGCGGAAGAAAAGGCAAAAGCTGTTTGAGGAAATTGCCAACTCGCTATAGTTAGAGTTGTCACAGGGTCCCTGGTGAGAAGAGAAGAGATGGAAATTAAGAGAAATCCCACGCGTTCGGTCAAAGTCGGCAACATTTACATAGGCTCCGCCCATCCGATTGCCGTGCAGAGTATGACAGCAACTCACACGACAGACGTCGACGCGACGGTTGCACTCGTCAATGATTTGCATCGGGCTGGCGCCCATGTCGTTCGAATAGCGGTCGACAGCGACAAAGATGCGGCGGCGTTAGCCGAGATACGGCGTCAGACAGAGGCCAATTTATCGGTAGATTTACAAGAGAATTATCGGCTTGTGGAAAAGGTCGCTCCGCACGTGGACAAGGTCCGATACAACCCTGGCCATTTGTACCATCACGAACGCAACAGGCCGTGGCAGGACAAGGTTAAGTACATTGCCGAGGTCGCGGCTGCGAATGATTGTGCTTTGCGGGTAGGAGTTAATTGTGGGAGTGTAGATCCGGCGCAGAAAGAAAAATTTGACGACAAGGATTCGTTGGGACCTATGCTCGCGTCCGCGTTTGAACATTGTGAATTGCTGGAGTCGATCGGCTTTACCCGGTTTGTCGTGTCGTTAAAGGATAGTGATCCAACAAAAGTCGTCGAGGTGAATCGACGGTTCGCGGAAGCACGGCCTGATATTCCGCTTCACCTCGGAGTAACAGAGGCAGGGTTGCCGCCCGACGGGATCATCAAAACTCGAATTGCCTTTGAACAACTGATCGGTCGAGGAATTGGCGACACGATTCGCGTTAGCTTAACGGTGCCTAATTCGAAAAAGTCGATGGAGATCGAAGCAGGTAACCAGATTATTGACGATATACGAAATGGGCGGTTACGATCCGTGGTCGCTTTGGATCCCTCCAAGCTGAACATCATTTCTTGTCCTAGTTGTTCACGGGTTGAGAACGAAGCATTTGTGGAGCTTGCACAAGATGTCAAGGAGATGACCACCTACGCTAAGGATTATGCGATTACGATTGCTGTCATGGGGTGTCGAGTCAATGGACCTGGAGAAACGGACGATGCCGATCTAGGGCTTTGGTGCGGGCCCAGCAAGGTTAACTTAAAGAAGGGTGAAGAGTCGCTCGGTGCATATCCCTATGACGAGATTTTGGGAGTATTGCGAGCCGAGTTAGATAAGTTGATCGAGAAAAAAAGACTGGAATCCGTCGCAACTTAACAATTCTTGCAAAAAGCCGAACTGGAGACGAGCTTGCCTGCCATGACAGACAATGGAATTGGTAACGCAAGTGATGCGACGATCATCCACAATCGAAATCGCTAATTATGCTCTGAACTCTATGCGCATCGATCATTGGTAGGTTTCGAAGTTTGGTTGGTAGCGTGATGAGTTCAAGAAATATTGAGATCGACAAGTATTTGAGTGACGGATGTGGGCGCTGTTCATTAGGGGGAACACCCGATTGCAAAGTTCATGCGTGGCAAGATGAGTTAAAGTCGCTTCGAGAGATCGTTTTGGATTGCGGACTAACGGAGGAAAGAAAATGGGGTATTCCTTGTTATACGATCGAAGGAAAGAACGTTTCTATCGTTAGTGCGGTAAAGAGTTATGCCTCGATCAGCTTTTTCAAAGGGGTGTTGATTTCGGATCACCACAACATTTTAGAAAAGCCTGGTGCAAATTGCCAATCAGATCGCGTGGTCAAGTTTACCTCGGTGGCGGCAATCCGCAGTCTTGAGCCTGCTCTCAGAGAGTACATACACCAAGCGATAGAAATCGAGCGATCTGGAGAGAAAGTCAAATTCGATGCAAAGTTAGAGTTGGAGCTTCCAATCGAACTAGCGAATCGACTGGCCTTTTCTGCCGAGTTAAAACGTGCATGGGAGATTTTGACTCCTGGGCGTAAGCGAGGCTACATATTGTTCATCTCAGCAGCCAAACAATCCAAAACTCGCGACGCCCGAATTGACAAATACATACCGTCCATCCTACAAGGCAAAGGTATGCACGACCAATGAACTGATCAAACTGATCAATGCCCTCGGGTTGTTCAAAGTTAAGTGAGCTGAACTCCTGAGTCACCCTAATTGGCAAGGTGTTGGACAGCCGAAGCAATTCCGCAGGTTACTTGGGTCATGCGAGGGTAATCTAAGGTTTCAGGGGTGTCGGTAGAGCGATGATAGTTTGGGTTTCGAAGGAAGCTAGTGTCCGTAAGCATTAATGCTGGATAGTTTTGGTCCCAAAATGAGCTGTTATCGCTCATTCGAATTTCGTTGATTCTCTCCGGTAAGCAGATTGAAAAGAGTGGCATTTTGGGAGATCCCTTTTTGAATCCTCGACGGAATTGCCAACAGAGCTTCCATGAGGCGAGGTTGCCTACGGCTGCTAGGAAATTTCCCTGCTTTGGAAAGAATCCTCTCAATAGCTTTGGTATCAGCGGAGGAATGTTTTGCGAGTTTGGTTCGTTCGTGTAGTATCCGACCATCTCCAAGCATAGCATACCAACAATTCGGTCGCTTCTCCTTTTGGATTCGCGAGCGTGGTGCTGGCTGCCCATGCAATCAAGATTAAAGTAGGGAGGTTCTTCGCAGGCGAAGGCAACGAATCGAATGGTTCGTTTGTTGTCAATTGTTTTCAATATTCGGCTAACTTCCAGCATTACAGCGACCGCAGAAGCATTGTCGTCTGCACCTGGAGTGGAGAAAACGGTGTCGTAATGAGAGCCGATAAGAATGATCTCGTTAGATCGTCCGCCTCCTGGAAGCTCGACAATGAGATTGGTAGCTTGGTCCCCCATAGAGTCGTAGGTTTCATGGGCAACCTCGAATCCCATCGATTTCCATTGATCCTCGATGTAGCCAATCGATGCTTGAATCGATTTGGGTTTTTTAAGATAGCGAGGACCGATCAATCCCGCCAACCGGTCCACATGGAGTCTTAGATGGTTCTCAATCGATTCAAGATTTTGGGGCTGCTGTCGGAGAGGCTTCATTGTCAGTGGATTGTAGCATAAGTGCTTTCCGACAAATCGCCTGTTCGGGGCTTCGATGCGTCGTCTAGATTTGCATCGCCCATTTCTTTATTTGGCTAGGCAGCGCGTCGTAACGAATCGCTGGAAACAGCAGTCGCAGGGAGAGGCTGTTTAACGAATGCTTCGGTGTCACGGTTGCGAGCGAAGATGGTTGAATGGTCGTGGCACAGACGAGGCAGCCATTGATGAATGGCCTGGCTAATTTCATCCCCGGATTTCCATCTACCATCGACGATAACTAAGTCGCTAGGCAACACGACGTTGGCAACGCGAGCAATGGCTGCGATCGTATCGCCGGGAATTAGGTTAGCCTTCACGCCAAGTTCTGCCAATCTTCTGTGCGCAGTCTTGAGCGGTAAGTGCGGAGTACCTGCTTGGGCAGACTCGAATGGATCAACACCCGCATATCGGATTTGGGTAACGCCATCGGGTTTAGTACAGAGAGGAATCACCCTCGCGAAGCGTTCACCGTTTCCAATACCTATTTCTAAGATGGAAGCCACCGGGTTTTCAAGGACGTGTAGGAAAAGTGCCCGTTCGCTGGCTGGTTTCGAAAGATAACGCCAGTAGAAACGTTTCGTCCAGCTTAGCCGAGACATGTTTTCCTCTGATTTAGCCTCAAAGTGTTGAAAGCTGGCCGAGGTGAGATGGTTAGCATCCGTGCAGCCCATCGCGCCTCGAGCAGCTGCACACATCAGCGACGATGCCGACAACCGGTCATCCATGACGAAGTTGTTTGCGATTCCGATGTGCGAAAGCGAAAGCCCTAGATGTTTCATCGGCGTGTCAGGATGGTCGATTGAATGAGGGTTGTAATTGTCGTTACAGTTTGACTGGTTTATCGCATCGCGGTTATTTTACCGAAGTTACAAATGCTATCGATTGGTTTGGGGAAGATAGCGTACGAGTGGTAAGTGGGGACGGTTGTGCCGATGTTGCGGACTCGACCGGGTGGAAACGTTGGAAACTTGTTCTAAGAACTCAAAGCTGCGCACGCACGCTGACCTACCGTTTCAGCGTCAGACGGATCCTTGACAACCGATTTGGGGTCCCAAGAATTCACGAAAACGGAAGGTCCGCTTGGACGAGATCTCCACCAACAATGGCAAACATTCTTCAATTCATCGCGTCTGTATTGCGTATTCCGGGCAGATATTGGCCAGTTTCGACGTGGTTTGGGCCACGATCCTGTCAAGTAACAGGAGTATCCCCGAACAATTCGGGTGCCTCAGCAAACGAGATGGAAAACGAGATACTTTGGTCACATCGAACGGAATGGGAAAAGTGTGAGAAGCGGTTGGCACTATCCGCGATGCCATGGGGGCCACTGGAATGGGAGCCGATGCAGACGGGAAACGATTTGATCGATTTGCAGCAGCACAGTGCAGTCGGTGGGATTTTCCATCATGATCTCAATCATGGCTATGCACCTGGTTTTGCTGGTACCGAGTTAGCGACGTTTTTGTCCAGTGCGCACCAACAAACGGGCTGGAACAATGTTCGTTCGCAGTTTGGGCTTACCGGCCAGGGGCAGACCGTAGCGATTATCGATAGCGGTATTGCATACAATCATTTGGCACTTGGTGGTGGATACGGCGCTTCGCATCGAGTTGTGGGCGGGTGGGATTTCGCAGAGAACGATTCCAATCCGTTTGATGATGCACCGGCTGGGTATCATGGCACACACGTCGCGGGTATCGTGGGAGCCAATCAGGGGAGTCAACAAGGAGTTGCACCGAACGTTGATTTTGTCGCGCTGAGAACATTTACAGACACGGGCCAAGGTCAGATGGCGTGGGTAGAGTCTGCTTTGCAATGGGTATACGACAACCGCAATACATTCGAGAATCCCATCACTACGGTGAACTTGTCCTTGGGAGCCAGTTGGAATTCGAGTACCCTACCTAGTTGGGCTACGCTCGAAGATGAGTTAATGCGGCTGAATCAAGCTGGGATAGTGGTGGTCGCATCGGCGGGTAATTCATTCCAACTCAATCCTACACCGGGATTAGCGTATCCCGCAGTTAGTCCATATGTCATTCCAGTTGCGAGTGTCGACGCAGACGGTGCACTGAGTGGATTTAGTCAGCGTGATTCTCGTGTGATCGCTGCTCCTGGTAGAAACATAATGAGTACGGTTCCCGATCATTTCTGGGGAGCGGACGGAGTGTTCGCCGATTGGGCTAGAGCCAGCGGTACAAGCATGGCTGCCCCTTATATATCCGGGGCGAGTGTACTCATTCGCGAGGCCATGGAGCTAGTTGGGGTGGAGAATATCAACACTCAGTCTATCTACAACACGCTGATGAGTACGGCCAACTCTATCTTCGATCCCATTACGAATCAAACCTATAAATCTTTGGATCTCGACAATGCCATCGCATCGATTTTGCCAGTGGATGAAATCGGGGGCACGCTCGAAACAGGGCGAGTTCAAAACCTACAGTCCTCCTGGCGTACAGATAGTTGGCTCAATACGGTAGGCGATAAGGATGTTCTGCGCGTCAATGCCACCAAGTCAGGGGTTTTGCAATTTCAGCTCGATAGCGATCATTTGGCCGACGTAAGCGTATCCCTTTTGCGAAATGGTAGCAGTACGGAGTTGCAGCTCACGGATGGTCTGGCTTCGGTGCAAGTTGTTGCAGGAGAAACGATTGGTTTTCTTGTAGAGGACGGAAAATCCATAGGCAGGTATGGCATCGATTGGAGTTTTGCAGAAATCACATCCAGCAACGGATCCAGCGGAAACGCTCCGAATCTGGGGATTGTTAATGGCTCCACATTGACTATTACTGGTACTGGCGATGCGAACGATTATGAAATCGACTTGCGACAAGGAATACAGTTGAGGGTTGGCACTGCAATCCAGTCGTGGAATTTGCAACAGGTGCAGTCGATTGTAATCGATGGAGGGTTGAACAACGACACGCTCAAGATCATCGGTACAGCGGGTGCTGATAAAATCGAGCTCCGGTCAGGTGGGGCGGTCCTAACTACCGATCAATTGAATATCGAGTTGTTGAATATTGAGAGTGTACAGTTCGATGGAGTGAGTGGGCCGGATCGAGCCTTTATGTATGATCAATCAACTGATGACCGGTTGGTGATACATCCTAATAGAGCCGAACTAGTGGGAGTTGGTTATAATTTTCTCGTTGAGAACGTGAATCGTATTTTCGTTCACGCTGTTGCCGGCGGAGATGATCAAGCGTTTGTTTACGATTCCAATCAAAACGACGTACTTTCTGTAAGACCGCAGTTCACGAGTATTTCTGGGCCAGGTTTCTTTAATTATCTATCAGGATTCGAACGCGTGTTTGCCTATTCGACCAGCGGAGGGTTAGACCGCGCCTCGCTGTATGATTCTGCTGGCGATGATTTGTTTAATGCGAGTCCTGCTGTGACATCGATAGTCGGGCCCGGCTTTTCATCCTTTGTCAGAGGTTTTAGCGAGGTTGAGGCTATTGCGAATGCTGGAGGGAATGACCGGGCTGTGATTCATTATTCCGGTGCATCGCAGATACTTTCGAGTAGCGATTCCTCTGGGGTCATGAATAACAGCCGGACAAGTATTGCACGTTTCTTTGAGCAAGTGCAGGTTTCTGCCGTGGTTTCAGTGGCGTCAGTGGTTCCAAACGAATCCGCATTAAACGACGCAGCGATGGGAAGAGATTCCGGACTTTCATCGGCTTTTGACGTCGAGCATGGAGCGTACGAGGCATTGATTGTCGGGCCTGTGATCCAGGCTGACCGGTTGAGAGGACCTGGACCAGAGTCCGCTGATTCCGGACGGTTGGTCGAACGATCAGGGGAGTCTGAGGGAACAAAAGAAATGGATCGCGAATTATGCTTGATGAACGGTTTTCAAGACGAGCCGCGAGAAGGATCGTTTGAGCGAATACGACTGGAGTTGGTGGAGGATAAGCTAGATCAACTAGATTCCCTCTTAGGATTGATGGCGGGTCTCGAGTCAGATGACGAGCAGGTCCGAGCCCGCTCGCAAATATTCGCACAATATCGTTAGCTGAGGCGCGAGCAAGATTGGCAAAAGCAAGTGGTGAGTGGTGTTTTTTCGCATTTAAACCAAGCCGGGTTCGTGGTAGTTCCCTTTTGCCTTTACTTTGGAGACGTAAAATCTACCTATCCTGCTTGAATTACCTATGTTCCCGGGCTATCTTCAATGATTACATTAAGCTTAGGCAATTTGCTAGCGCGGGTGTTTTCCAACAAAAGCTACTGGAGGAGCTTCATGAGACGAGGATTTTTAAAGTCGATTTCTGCAATCGCGGTCGTAAGCTGCGTGACTAGCTTGGTGAGCATGGCTCATGCTGGCTGGGGATCAAGTGGTGGTTCGGCCGGCTATGGATCGAGCGGCGGTTATGCCGTTGGGTACGGTTCGTCGGGGGGATATGGTTCTTCCGGGGGATACGGATCGTCGGGCAGTTATGGATCGTCGGGGGGTTACACACAGCACGTAGGCCCGTTGCGACGCTTGCATAATCATTTGCATGACAAGATTCACAACCATTTTGCTCGTCGTCATGCCTATTACGGCAGTAGTGGCGGCAGCAGCGGCAGTTACGTCGCGTATGGTTCCAGCGGTGGTTCCAGCGGTGGTTCCAGCGGCGGTTCATCAGGAAGTTACTATTCCACGGTTCGTGTCAGCCACGGCTCGTCGGGAGGGTCTTCGGGCGGTTCGTCAGGTTCCTACTCGTCTGTTTCGTATGGAAGTTCCGGTACTTACGGTGCGGTTCGAGAATCTTATGAGGTTCCCGGATCGGCGCCTGCTGCTGGCGGAAACCCGCTTGGGTATTCTGGCGAAGGGTCTGACGTTTATACAGTAAGCCGTATTTCGCCGGAATCGATTAGTCCAAACGAGATTCACTTGATCGTTAATTTGCCCGAAAACGCGCAGATGTTTGTCAACGGCAACCCAACGACGTCTACGGGCAAGTCGCGACATTTTGTAAGTCGGGAATTGGTGGCTGGGCAAAGCTACCGTTTCGACCTCAAGATGGTGGTTGACCAGGATGGTGTACCGGTCGAGAAGCAAAAGGTCGTCGTTCTGGAGAGTGGGCGAGGCGAAGAAGTAACGTTCGAGGGACTGGTGGCCAAAGATCCTGTTGAGACCGTACTTCAACTCAACGTTCCGGAGGGGGCGACTGTTTCCCTCGGGAATAACGAAACCAAAACGACCGGAGGTAGCCGGGTGTACCGCACTCGTCAGTTGCGAGAGGGCGAAGCCTGGGACGACTACGAGATCAAGGTGACGTACGAGGGAGAAACTCGCGAGCAAACCATTCGTCTGATCGGCGGTGATAATCTGGAATTGTCCTTTGATTTCAGTGCAAAATCGTCGGATGAACGATTGGCAAGTCGATAGATCGTCAACCGAGTAGCGGGTGGTTTTCGGTTCCTCCGCTGAATATTGCGATTGAGATTTCCTGTAGAGAAAAGAACTTAAGCCCCGAGGTCGCCTCGGGGTTTTTTCGTAGATAGACGGCGTAGTAGTTCGGTGTATTTCATACAAGTCGGATGGTACCGGGAACTAATGCGGCTTATCATCAGGGGGATTGAAATTCTCTAACCCCACTGTTTACCGATGCCATTCGATTCCGTTTCCCGCCAAGCGAGTTCCAGTATTGCCGGTGCAACACGAACAGTTGCTGTCGTCGACATCGGTTCTACCAGCGTGAGGATGGCCATAGCCGAGATTGGCCAGGGAAATTTTCGAATTCTGGAAGAGGTTTCCCAAATGGTCTCGTTGGGAAAGGATGTGTTTTCCACTCAGAATATCCATAGAAAGAGCATTGAAGAGTGTGTCGTTGTATTGAAGAGCTGTCGACGGCTGATGAAAGAATATGGGATAACATCACCTCAGCAGATACGAATTGTCGGTACGAGTGCGGTGCGTGAAGCCAACAATCAGGTCGCGTTTCTGGATCGCGTATTTATTGCGACTGGGTTAGAAATCGAAGCGTTGGATGAAGCCGAGGTGATACGAATCACTTATATGGGTGTTCAGTCAATTTTGCAAGAGACTCCTGTGTTGGCATCGGCAAAAACGTTGGTTGTGGAGATTGGAAGCGGCAGTACGGAAGTGATGTTAGTTCGTGGGGGTAACGTCCTATTTTCCAATACATATAGGCTTGGGTCGCTTAGGCTGCTGGATCAGGTGGATCGACTAAACACATCGCTTGCAAAGCAGCGGGTGATTATCGAATCCCAGGTGCATCGGCATGTTCAGCAAATCGCTGAGCATATTGATACAGATCAGACTTTGCAGATGGTAGTTTTAGGTGGGGATGTACGATTGGCGGCTGACAATCTGAATTGTGTTGCTTTAGGGGAGCAACTGCGCACGATGACTCTAGCGGAGTTGACGGAGTTCACGCGGGCAGTCAGCAATTTAAAGGAGGAGGATTTAGTCAGTCGTTTTGGAATTAGTTATTGGGATGCGGAGACATTGTGGCCTGCGTTGATTGCTTACATTCATCTGGCTCGGGAATTGCAACTTGAGGTCGTCCATGTCGCACCAACCAATCTTCGAGACGGGTTGTTGAGTGATATTGCCCAGCAAGATTCCTGGACGCAGGAGTTTCGCAACCAGATTGTGCGTTCGGCGATAAATCTTGGGCGTAAGATGTCGTTTGATGAAACTCACGCGCGGCACGTCGCCAATTTATGCAGAAAATTATTTGCTGATTTGCAGGAGGAGCATCAACTCGATCAACGGATGGAGTTGATTCTATATCTCGCTGCATTGCTTCACGAGATCGGGCTTTTTATCAGTCCGCGAAGTCATCACAAGCACGCGATGTACATTGTACGGAACAGTGAACTTTTTGGTTTGTCCGACCGCGACTTGCTCATAGTGTCGCTTGTAGTACGTTATCATCGTAGATCATCGCCTCGTCCGGAGCATGAGGGATACAATACGTTGGATCGCAAACAACGAGTTTACGTCTCCAAATTGGCTGCCATTCTTAGGCTTGCGATTGCCTTAGACGAGTCCCGATCACAGAGAATTAGCAATATAAGATGCAATCGAGATCAAAATCGTTGGTTGATAACGGCGTTTGGGGTTGATGACGTGTCGCTTGAGCAATTAACCGTGCGTCAATCGAGTGGTTTGTTTGAAGAAGTGTTCGGAATGAGTGTGTTTTTGAGAAGCGAACCAGGGTAAGCGTAACGCGAGGATTCGCATGTTGTTCGTTCCGATCATTGTTGCTATTTTGGCCTTTGGGATTATTACTGGTACGACGTGGTTTTCCGTTAGTGTTGTTGCATTGGTTTTGGTTTTCCGGATCACAGGCTATTTTTCAAAGAATTGGTCCGATCATGTATCTGTCGTACGAAGTGTGTCATCAAAAGAAATCGAGATTGGCGATCGCATTTCCGTTGGTTTAAAGATTGCTAACCTTTCCAAGCAGCCAATACCGTGGGTATTGATTGAGGACAGCATACTCAAATCTGTGCTTTATTCTCCTCACAGATCGTTGGAGCTAGTTGGTAGTAATATCAGATTGTATGAGCTAGGTGCAGAGCAATCAGGTCTTCTAGTATATGACTTGAAAGCAGTTCGGAGGGGATACTTTAGGATTGGGCCGACGTTGCTGGAGACCGGAGATTTGTTGGGGTTGAATCGGCAGCATCGAGTGGTATCTGGCGCCGATTACGTGCTCGTGTTGCCGAAATTGATTCCTATTCAAGGAATCGAGTTGACGTCTCGGCGAGCCTTGGGTGACCTGCGAATTTCTGATCGATCGATGGAGGATCCCAGCCAGATGGCTGGTGTGAGGGAATATCGAATGGGAGATCCCTTAAATCGGGTGCATTGGAAGGCAACTGCGAGAACGGGTCAATTGCATACGCGAGTGTTTGAACCCACATGCATACAGGGTTCGGTAATACTTATGGATCTGAATGCAGATTCCAATCCGGAGGAACATGAGCCGGTCCGAACTGATTTGGCAGTGACGGCGGCTGCATCGATTGCGCATGGTTATTACTTACTCAATCAGCCATGTGGATTTATTTGCAATGGAATCGACATGGCGGAGCGGTTTTCTTTTCAGGAGCTTACGGGCGATTACACCGATCGGGCGTCCATTCGTAACACAGTTCAAAGGGAGTTAAAGAGTGAACGACTAAGGCCTATCGTTGTGGAGCATGGAAGCGGAGTGGAAACGTTTTCACAGATCCATCGCACATTGGCTAGGGTTGGTCGATCGGAAGGCCTATCATTTTTCGAGTTGGTGCAGGAGGTGCGTAGCAAGCTGCCTCGCCACTTAACGGTTATTGCGATTCTCCAAAAGGTTTCTGAGAAGTCGGTTATTGCTTTAGAAACGTTAAGAAAGCAGGGTTATTCCGTCGTAGTGATTTTGAATCACGCTGCGGATCATGAGGGGATGGAGATGGCTGCGCGATTGGTTTCTCAGCGATTATCGGTTCATTCGTTGACGGACGAAGCATCAGTCCCATTCGTTTGCCAAAATCTGCTCGCCATGAGATGATTATCACATGAGCATTTGTCAACAAACAAACAATTTATCGAACAGTCCGACTTCGGTTCCTACTTTTTCCCCGTTAAAGATTGGATCGGTAGAAGTGGGATTTCCGGTGGTTCAGGCCGCTTTGAGTGGTTACAGCGATTGGGCCATGAGGGTTATTGCGAGGCGATTAGGTGCGTCGTATTCCTTGTGCGAGGTTATGCTAGATCAGTTTCTAGTTGGGTTGAAAGATCGGCAGCGAACGAGGCATTTTTTACATAATACGCCAGAGGAGCAGCCTGTCGCCGGGCAATTGATGGGGGCTGAGCCAGAGCAGTTTTCCCTGGGGGCGCAGAAGTTGGTGGAGGCTGGTTTTGCGGTAATTGACATTAACTTTGGGTGTCCGGTTAGGAAAGTGTTAGGCAGGTGTCGTGGAGGATTTCATTTGAGTCAGCCCGATGTGGCCTTGGAAATTGTCAAAAGGACTCGGGATATCGTCCCGCCTGATATTCCGGTCACGATCAAGATGCGGCGGGGGATCGATGACACTCAGCAAAGTCGAGATCGATTTTTTGAGATACTAGATGGGGCGTTCGCTTGTGGGGTTGCCGCCATAACGGTGCATGGAAGAACGGTGGAGCAGCGTTATATAGGTCCAAGTCGGTGGGGCTTCTTAAAGGAAGTAAAGCAGCATGTGGGCAATCGAGTAATACTTGGAAGCGGAGATTTGTTCAGTGCTCACGATTGCCTACGCATGATGGTGGAGACTGGGGTTGACGGAGTGACAGTTGCGCGGGGGTGTATCGGCAATCCATGGATTTTTAGTCAAGCGAGAGCCATCTATTCAGGGCTTCCTTTGCCGCCGCCTCCAACTTTGCACGAGCAAAGAGATATCATTTTAGAGCATTTTCGGTTGGCAGAGGAATTGTATGGTACAGATCGTGCCGGGGTGCCAATGCGTAAGTTTGGGATCAAGTATTCGCAGTTACACCCCAATGGGATTGATGTAAGAACCGACTTTACTCGAGTCAAGAATTTGGGCGAGTGGACTAAGGTCCTAGAAAAATGGTACAGCGTCGATGGGCCAGGGCGATTCCCGCAATTTGCGGAGTTGGAGACGGAGTGTGAATAAACCGTACTGCATCGAGTTGCTCCAGGCAAAAGCGTGGACGACGGAGCATGTTGATGGAACGATTCGTTGGGTAAGAGGTTTTGGTGCGCCAGTGAGATTGAGGGGGGCAGCCCAATTGTTGCTGTGCATTAGTGGAGAAAAGCTACCAAGTTCGGTGCTACTGAATAGCGTGCTAATTTACAGTACAAGAAATCACCCGGATCGGTTAGAGTTCGAAATAGGCAGCCAGCTACTGGATCGGAATAACGTGGAGTTGGTTTGGAAAAGTGAAACAGTGAGCGAAGTGATTGCGGATGGTTTTGCTTCGCTGAGTAGCGTACATCTGGAGATTTTCGAATGAAATGGGGTCGTTGTGTAGCGGGCTTAATACTGTCCTTTTTCTTCACGGGCCTAGCTCGAGCACAAACCGGAACTGAACCGACAGTTTCCAATTCCGGAACCCAACTAGATTTGGAAAGGCTTTTGGCTGCACGCCTAGCCGATGAGGAGCTACGCGAGGGTTGGATTCGCTTGTTTGATGGGCAAACGTTGATGGGTTGGACTCCGTCAGATGGCGCTAATTGGCATGTTGTCGATAATACAATCGTGGCTACGGAGGGGAGCAACAGTCTCTTATGTACGTCGGTTCCCTTTAGCGACTATGAGGTTTCCCTGGAGTTCCGAGCGGAACAGAATACCAATAGCGGCGTTTTTTTGAGAACTCCTTTGGTGCCAGCAGATCCTGCACGCGACTGTTTTGAACTAAATATTGCACCGAACGACAATCCGTTTCCTACAGGTTCATTGGTTTTTCGTAAGAAGAGAGACGATTTAGCTAGTGATCCTGCACCAAAAGAGTGGCATAATCTAAAGGCGTTGGTACGAGGGATGCATGTTACCACGTGGCTAGATGGAGTACAAACCTGTGATTATCAGGACACGACTAACCTCAAAAGTGGTTTGATTGGTTTGCAATTTCGAGAAGGCAAGATCGAGTTTCGTGATATCAAGCTTCGTCCGTTAACAGAAGAAGTCCTGGTCGGAAAAATGGATCGTTTCAAACCAGCTGTGAATGTTCTTGCCGATTATGATCCTGCCGGCGCATTGACCATTAGTGGCGGCCGAGGGCATGTTGAGAGTACCTTTACGTTTGGGGATGGAGTTTTGCAGTTTTCTGCGGAGACGTTAGCTGGAAACGTGAACTCCGGAGTCTTTTTCCGCTGTATACCAGGCGAAGATATGAATGGTTACGAATGCCAGTTGCATCATGGGTATTCTGACAGTCGCTTTAAGCCCGTGGATTCCGGATCAGGGGCGATTTTTCGACGACAAGCTGCACGGGCTGTTTTGTCTGATGAGGGTCAGGTCGCGCATGTTGTAATCGTAGCTTCGGGCCCCCGAATTTCCACATGGGTTCAAGGAGTACAGGTTGTTGAGTTCGTGGACACGAGAAAACCGGATGCGAATCCTCGGCGAGGTTTGCGGTTAGAGCCAGGCACATTGATGCTTCAGGGGCACGATCCGGAGTGCAAGGTTCGATTCCATTCGATACGAGTCCAATCGTTCCCATATTAGCTCGAGTGCGCTTCGTAATCATCAGATGTATCGGGGGTGTTTATCCGTCGACTTGGGGAAGTGGGCGACTTGGGGTGGTCGCCCGGTAGCCGTGTCGAGGGCTACCAGTCAATGATTAACTCGGCGGGCCTTTTGATGGCCGTCTGAGAAGTGTTTTTGGTAATGCGACGCTGTTTTTGTTAGTTTTTCTTATCTGACCGGTTTGGATCGTTTACTCAAATTCGGAACAAAAGTTCGTTTCACGGGTTTAACAGCTAAGTACTCTCGGCGGTCGTTTTCGGCCATTGGGGCTCGCTCGTGATTTCCATTGGTACGCCGTCAGTTGGTTAATTCCTCTGGTTTAGCGCATTTTAGGGGGGCTTGTTTGGTCCCGATAATGCCACAGATTATTCTGCAGAGGGAATTTTTTTTGACTTGGAGCGTTGTTGCCGTTTCGCGAGTTCTGTCATTTTCGATAAATTCGATTGTTGATTGCCGCATAAATGCGTTACTTAGGTAACATGGTCAGAGCATTGACTTGGCCGCTAGAGAAAATTCCCCGCCTTTCCCCCACCTACCCGTGGAGCTATCCATGAAAAGCATTTCAAATCTCAGTGTCAAAAGAAGGGTACGAGCCGGTAAGATCGGTATTGTGCTTTTTGGCGTAGTAACTGCTGCCGTGCTCGTCGGCGGAGGAGTGTATTGGTGGATGACGGCGGGGGGAGGTCAGGGGGCAGCAGGCAAAAATAAGCCGATCTTGGAGCAGGTTTCAAGGGGGCCCTTTGATCATATTGTCCTCGAGACCGGGGAAATAGAGAGTAGTAGCAACAACGAGGTCAAATGCGAGGTAAAGGGGCGTGGAGGAAATGGGACTCCGATTCTAGAGGTCATTCCCGAGGGAAGCATCGTCAAGAAAGGGGACGTGCTCTGCCAACTGGATTCCTCCGCGTTAGATCAAGAGGCAAAGACGCAGAGAATTGCGGTATCCGTTGCCGAATCAACTGTGATTTCTAGTCGTGCGGCTGTTGAGAAGGCGATGATATCCAAGCAGGAGTATTTGGAAGGGACCTATTTAACCGAGCGACAGGTGATTTTGAGCGAGATTTCCGTAGCGCAGCAAAACCTTCGCAAGGCGGAATTGGCATTGCAAAGTGCGGAAAGGTTAGCAGCCAAGGGAACGCTTAAGCCATTGCAAATCGAGGCAGAGCAGTTTGCTGTTCAAAATGCAAAGAGCACTCTCGAATCAGCCCGGGGGCGTCTGAAGGTGCTGGATGATCTGACAAAGCAGAAGATGTTGGTTCAGCTAGATAGTGACATCAATACCGCTAAAGCAAAATTGGAGTCGGATGAGACTTCGTTGATGGAAGAGCGTGATAAGCTAGCGGAAATACAGGGGCAAATCGATGCGTGCAGCATTAAGGCTCCTGCGGACGGTCAGGTTGTTTATGCCAACAAGTTTGGGAATCGAGGCGGGGCTGATTTCGTGGTTGAGCCAGGAGCCTACGTGAGAGAGCAGCAAACGATCTTTTTGCTTCCCGATCCAACCAAGATGCAGGTCAAAGCGAAAGTTAACGAGTCCAGGATTACTCTTATCCGTGAAGGCATGCCAGTAAAGATTCGCGTGGGGGCAGTGGACAACGATTTGTTTGGAAGAGTAGTCAAGGTAAACAAATATGCGGAGCCGGGTAATTGGTTTGGTCCCGCGGTTAAAGAGTATGCTGTTTTCGTACAGATCATGGATCCCCCTAAGGAAATACGAACAGGTATGACCGCCGAAGTGCGGGTGTTTGTTGAGCAGATTCCTGAAGCCATTCAAGTCCCGATTTTGGCAGTTTACGAGACAAAGCGTCATCATTTCGTCCTTGTTCAGAACGGAGATGAATTCGAGACGCGGCCCATCAAAATTGGCGGTGCGAATGACAAATTTGTGACTGCACAGTCCGGCGTTGAGGACGGAGAGCAAGTCGTTCTCAATCCTCGAAACCATTTAGACAAGATGGACATTCCTGACATTATCGAGCAGGACGACAGCGAAGAGTTTGCAAAGATCTCGGCTGAAGCTCCAACCAAGGCCTCTTATTCGGCCGGTGAAGGTGCTGCGGGTGCTAGACCAGGTGCTAGAAGTGGTGCTGGCCCTGATGTTGTGGCAATAGTTCAAGCCATTATGGATCGTCTCGACAAAGACACAGATGGAAAAATTAGCAAAGCGGAGAGCCAGGAAGATTCCAATTTTTCTTCTCGATTCGATGACGGAGATCTGAACAAAGATGGATTCGTTGACAAGGCGGAAATGACCAGCAGTATGCGAAAAATGATGGCGGCACGAGCCGGTATGAGTGGTGGTCCAGGAGGTCCGGGTGGCCCAGGGGGCGGAGCTCAATACGGGGCGGGCGGGCCTACGGGATCTCGGGGTAGCAATTGAACGCTTCAAGTTTAGCTGAGGTCGATGTGGCATACGATCCAAATGACGCAACTCGGTATGCATGCCGGGTTGTGGAGATGAAAAAGGAGTACGTGTTAAAGAGCGAAACCGTACGTGCACTTCGAGGAGTAACATTTGATGTTCCCGAGGGAGATTACGTGGCGATTATGGGGCCATCGGGGTCAGGGAAGAGTACATTGCTCAACATGTTGGGGTGTTTAGACAAACCTACTTCTGGAAGTTTATTTTTGGGAAAAGATGACGTTGCAAAGATGAACGACGACGAGCTAGCGTCCATTCGTTCTCAGAGAATCGGTTTTGTATTCCAAGCGTATAATTTGATTCAGCAATTGACGGTCGTGGAGAACATTCAGGTACCCTTGTTTTATCAGGGCAGGCCTCTATCGAAAGAACAGCAGGCTAGATCTTTAGAGTTGGCCAAAATGGTAGGTTTGAGTCAGCGATTGGATCACCGGCCTACTCAGTTGTCGGGGGGGCAACAACAGCGAGTCGCGATTGCAAGATCGCTGGTTAACGATCCCTACTTTATTTTGGCTGACGAACCGACTGGTAATTTGGACTCGCGAACGACCGAAGAGATTCTACAGTTATTCGAAAAACTGAATAACGAGGGGCGGACCATTATTTTGGTGACTCACGAAGACGAAGTCTCTAAGCGTGCGAAGCGGGTTATTCGGTTAAAGGATGGACTTTTGCAATGGGATCGGCTTAATACCCAGGATGTGCGGGATGCGGCTGCTAAGTACGCCATAGAGAATATGCCGGTGGAAGTATGAACATTTGGTTGGGAACGATTCAGCTTGGTGTGAAAAGCCTTTGGTTGCACCCGATGCGCTCCATACTCACCGTCCTTGGTATTTTTATCGGCGTCGCTAGCGTTATTTGGTTGCTAGCGATAAGCAAGGGGATTGGTGATGAAGCACAGCGACAGATCGAGAGCTTAGGTGCTGACACGATCATGATCCGAACCATCAAGCCGCCGAGTGAGAAGATGGCGGCTCAAGGATTGACGCCTTACGGTTTGACTCGGGATGAGTTCGAGTTTCTTTCGACGAGTATTCCCACTGTGAGGAGTGCAATTCCCATTCGCGAGTTGCGTCGCCAGTTTCAGTATCGAGATCGCAAGATGGACGGTCGATTGGTCGGATGCACTCCCGAGTATTTCGACGTGAACAAGCTGGAGATGGAGCAAGGGCATTTCATTACCGATGCCGAAAACTTCAGCAAGGAGACCCATTGCGTCATTTCATCAAAAGTAGCGGAGCGGCTGTTTCCCGCCGAGGATCCGATCGGCAAACGCGTTTACATGCCAGAGAACCAGGACTTCTACTTGGTTGTTGGTGTACTAAAGCCTAAGGGGGCGACAGCGGCCGTGGGGGGATCGATGGCTGCGCAAGACTTTACCAATGATATCTACATTCCCATTCGAACATTGCAACAGCGCATTGGCGATATGGTGATGAGCTTTCGCTCTGGATCTCGAGAGGGAGAGGTAATTCAGCTGAATCAAATTACACTGAGAGTTGCTGACATAAAGGATGTCAAAAGAACTGCCGAGTTGGTGGAAACGGCTCTCGATAGTCACGACAAAATGGAAGACATACAAGTCGTGGTGCCACTGGAGTTGCTGGAGCAGGCTCGAACGACCCGTGCCATGTTCATGCTTTTCATGGGGATGATTGCAGCCATTTCATTGTTGGTTGGCGGAATTGGCATCATGAATATCATGTTGGCAACCGTAACTGAACGTACGCGGGAGATTGGAATCAGACGCGCGTTGGGTGCAAAGCGGCGAGACATCATCAGGCAATTTCTCGTAGAAACCAGCGTTCTGAGTTTGACGGGAGGTTTGACGGGTATCTTGTTTGGGTTGCTTTGCGGTCCGGCCGTCGATGGTGCTCGAATGATTGCCAATCATTGGTTTGGCGATGTCATGGCAGAACTGCCGGAGGTGGTTCGTACCGTGCAACCATCGATTGTCCCCGCGAGTATTCCTGGGGCATTTTTCATATCGTTAGTCGTGGGGATAGTTTTTGGAATTTACCCGGCGACCAGAGCGGCGAAAATGAATCCTATCGAGGCCCTGCGGCACGAATAAATCAAAAAAGCCAAGGGAATCGAATGAAGCCAGATGATGAACTTTGCCTTTGTTTTCACATCACATGGCGCAAAGTTATCAATTACATTCGCGTCAATAAAATAACTCGGCCGAGTCAGCTTCATGAGTGTGGAGGTGCTGGCTCTGGGTGCGGTTGGTGTCGCAAGCAGTTGACCAAATTGACATCAGAAATCCAGCAATGCCCGCCTACATCCGATACGATCGAAGAATGGCTCAATGACCGATCTCCCAATAAGGAGTCGTATGCGGAAGGGCGTCAAAAATATCGGGAATCGCTTTCCAATTGATTCAGGGCCCAAAGTGCAAAATCGTTTTCTATCACGGTGAGAGCACCCCATAGTCTGAGAAATTTGGATATTATAACGATATTCAATTTCTCATCCCTGACGCCACAGCCATGACTACGGATCGAAGCCAAAAGTTAAAACGAATTCTGTATACCATTAAGGATTTAGACGAGTTCTCACCTGGTTTAGTCAAATCACACTGCAGCGATGTCGCCCCGGCTTATGTTACAAAGGTGATTAAGCAGTTGAGCAAAGAAGGGTTGTTGAACAGGCATATCGCGAGCAAGAACGAAGTCTATTGTTGGAGTAAGCCAAACCAGTTTGATGTTGAGAGTTGGGTAGCCAACCAAGTAAACGGAGAGCAAATAAAGGCGTCACCAGAACAAGATCGCCCAAGAGAATTGTTGCTTCAGAATGGTCCTGATTCACTCTCCGATGCACAGCTTCTTGCGATCCTTATTCGAGTCGGAATTACTGGGGAGTCAGCAATTCATGCGGGACGACGAATCTCAAATCGATTCCCGGTCGCGCAGTTAGCGAAGCTTGTTGACGCTAGTTTGCCCGAATTACGGACGATTTCTAAGGCCATACGCAAAGATAGTTATGCCCAAATCATGGCTGGTATCGAATTGGGACGCAGGGTTTCGTTGCTTAGAGACCGAATCAAACAAGTGCCAGATAGAATACGGGGGTCAGATGATGCGATTCGTTATTGCATGAAAGAGTTTCATCGACTCGCAGTCGATGGCGTCCAGGAGGAATTTCACATCGTCACGCTCGATACGCAATTGGGGCCTATCGGAACGCACCACATTACCACTGGTACATTGGATGCCAGTTTGGTGCATCCCAGGGAGGTGTTTCGGCCGGCGATTCGAGAAAGCGCTTCGGCAATAATACTGGTACACAATCATCCGTCCGGAGACCCGACTCCGAGTCGGGAAGATCGATCTGTCACAGATCGATTGACGCAGGCAGGCGATCTGTTGGGTATTCGAGTTTTAGATCACATTGTCGTGGCCAAAGAAAGCGGGCGCTCAGTGATGGCTGGTTAGCCTCCCATGTTTTGCTCCAGCTGATTTACTTGCATCGGGGAGTCTTCAAGGATTGTGATGCCGTGATTATCTCTCTGAGTGGTAAAGTACTCGATAAGCGTCGAGTAGGGCTGATCTTCGGGAAGATGGATAAAGCGGTGGTGAACGCCCCATTTGCTTTCGAGCAAGACGGTTTGGTCGGTTAGAACGGAGCATACGATTGCAGTATGAATCACGTTGCCGGCAGCATTTCGGTAAATCGCAATATCTCCGATTTTGGGGATTGCAACACGCGTGTAACCGTTGTCCTCCAAGATCATAGAGACGCCGGTGGAATTGATTAGGTAGACGCCATTTGCAAAAACCCAACCGTGGCAATTAGCACTCAGATCTGCGTCCTTACGTCGGATCAACGCTGCAGGAAAGGAGTTGCTGGTGGCTCTGATCGCTTGATCATCTTCAGGCAATTCTCCTTTGAGCTCAAAACGGAAGAGATCGACTCGCCGCCCTTTGTCTGTCAAGCCGGCGTGGGTATTGACAGAAGTAATCTCGCCTGGGAGCGCGGGCCACGTATGGAGATTCGGTTCGGTTTTTCCGGAGGCTTGCAGTCGACCCGAGCAAACCAAGCAAACTAGAAGTGATGCTGCACACAAACTCCAGACGCCAGGGTTCTTACGTAATGGTTGAGCAAGTGACCATCTTCGCGTGACACGCTCCGTTACCCAAATAGCGATAGCCAAGGCGACGAGGCTGCCGAGTTGCACGAGTGTTTTGACGGCACCGAAGAGTTTGTTATCGACTTGTGAGAGGAACTCAGCACAAAGAAAGATAAGTGCGCCGCCGAACAACCCGCAGACAGCAACGCCTGTGCGGGTGGTCGGAACTCCGTTGCGGAGCAGAGCGAATGTTGTTAAACCACAGACTGCTGCACTGCAGAAAAGTGCAATAAAAAGCAGAATGAGGTTTAAGTCATCATTTGCGGCGATCGTCATTGAACCGAACCAATCAAGAGTAGGGAAGGAGCGTGTGATATACAAACCCACGAAGAGTTTGATAGTTTCGTCCGTAGATTGGTTCAGTTTTTCAAGTAGTCCGGGTGGAAAATGGACCTATTGCACGGTGCTAGCGGGCGGACCAAGTGCACGGTGCAACGGCTGGTTTAGCTATCGTTAGGCTCTGTGGTGGACTATTTCAATAGAGGCATGTTGAAATCGCCGGTTAGGTCGCGCCAAACACAGTGCACATGGTTGGCTTTTTTGCCTGCCGCGTCCGCTTGGAAATTACAAAACTCCGCTATAAAAGTGGGGCCTTGGATTCGGAAGTAGCGTGCGCCCTGATTCGTCTTGCTACCTGCCCAGCCGAAATGGATTGTCTCATCGTTGGCTGCGGCGATCGCATTGAGTCGTTCTTGGGCCACTTCAGGTATTTGGCAAGATAGAAAAGCCTCGACGGTTTTCCTAAGCAAGGACTTTTGATGCGCGTCGAGTTCCTTTGCGGAAATGCCCACGTAGGGAATTGGTTTAGGTTGTGGTTCACCCGCCCACAAGATATCTTCGGGGCATGTTTCGTTAAAGACTGCTTTAGATTGTTGAGCATCGTTTAGACTGTTGAGGAGTGCAATTCCAGCGTCCTCTTCGCTGGCGATCAATCTGTTGCCAGCAGGAAAGGAATTCGTTTCCCCGAGTCGAGTGATGCTGGGTGGTGTGAATGCTTTGCCGAGTAAGGCAGGATTCGAGGCAAATAGTTGAGGTGTTGAGTCAACAATGACACCATGATCAAAGGTAAAGTTTAGAGAAATGTGGTGCCCTTCAATACTTAGTCCCCATTTAGTTGCGTCGTTTGGTTCACCGTAGATTGTAAAGTAATACTTCTTAAAGTCCCTTCGTCCTACTGAGGTTGGCCCCTCGAGTTCCAGAAGGATTCCTTCGTAGCTCATGATATCGGTGGCTCGCTTAAAACCGACCGGGCTTGTGACGGACTTGAGCAGATCCAGAGCTGCTTTGATTTGCGGCTCTGTCATGTCTCGGAGGGGGAGTCCCTTTCTAGTTTCCATCGGGATGAAATGCCATTCCAATCGCTTTTCGTCTTCAAAATTTAGATTAGCTAAACTCTTTTGTGTTGGATCTAAGGATGACAGGAATCGTTTGGCTGCGGTGGATGCCGATAGTGGCTTTGTTGCCTCTTGTTCGGTTGCGATAACGTGAGGAGCGAGATAGGAATGGGAAGAAAATGAAGCGCACAATGCGGCTAGAAGAAATCGTTTCATGTTTGGATGGCTGGCTAATCTGGGAAGGATAGGGCGGAGGGTACTATTATGGTCGTTGAAAAGAATTGGTCTATGCCCCTGGAATGTATGGTTCTGACCTTTCCGCCACAATCGTCCGCGAAGTATGTTTTCGCTTGGCAATTGCTTTATTTTACAGACTTTCGATGCCACCATTTTTTGGTGGCGTTTTGGCTGTTGTAATATGATTTCGGTGAAATAGATAGGGAGAAAGAACAATGTCTAGAATCTCGAACGCATTTGATACTAGTTCATCTCAGGCAACAAGTTCAGCCGCAAACTCGCTGCAGGGAGAGGGTTTGAACGATATAGATATGAGTCAGTTTCTGAAGCTCATGATAACGGAATTGCAAAACCAAGATCCGTTGAATCCGACCGATAACGCGGCGTTGTTAGAGCAGGTCGGGCAATTACGAAGCATCGGTGCAAACGATCAGTTGATCTCCACGTTGGGGTCGTTTTCGAATACTCAGGAGCTCACCACGGCGAGCAGTTTGATTGGGAAAAAGGTGAGTGGTTTGGATGTTAAGGGGGACGAGGTAAATGGGGAGGTTTCGAGCGTTTCAGTAAAGATTGACGAAAAAGATCGCAACAAACGGACGGTCCAGGTTCATGTTGGTTCACAAATTGTCGATATGAAGAATGTTCGTCGAATCAATCTAGATGAGTAGTGCGTGAGGCCATACTGCTCAGATGGTGGCGGACGGTTTACACTTCACGTCATCGTGCACGGAGCGGTAGGTTCACATGGGATTAGCGTCATCACTCAGCACTGCACTTACGGGAATGAATGCTGCGGAAACGCAGATTGATGTTCTCGGTAATAACCTCGCCAACTCGCAGACGGTCGGTTTCAAAGCTTCTGAGGTCGTTTTCGCAACTCAGTTTTTGCAAACGCTGTCATTGGGTGCATCACCGACTGCTGGTAACGGTGGTACCAATCCCCGGCAGACCGGTTTAGGTGTGCAAGTGGCGAGCATCAATCCCAACTTTCGCCAGGGAACAGTTGAGATTAGCTCTTCTCCGTCCGATCTTGCGATTCAGGGGGACGGTTTCTTCCAGGTTGAGGGAGGGCAAGGGGAAAAACTATATACACGAAATGGTGTGTTCCGACTCAACAGCACTAATGAACTAGTAACATCGACGGGCAATCGATTGCTAGGTTTCGGAGTGGACGATAAGTTTAACCTGCAGACAACCGAGACGCGTCCGCTGACGATTCCGATTGGAACGGAAGCAGTTGCGAAAGCAACGGAAGTAGTCACTCTGCAGGGGAATCTCACATCGCTGGGTGATATTGCTGATACCTCAAAAATAATTCAAAGCGATATCCTTGGAAACAGCAGTATTCCAAGACCACCCGGTACGGTTGACGTGCGGAATTCTGTTAGCCCACTCACGGCTGGAATCACGGTAAACCATACCCAGGGTGGGGCGGGTACGCACAGTGAGAATTCCGTGTACCAGTATCGATTTGCTTACGTCGATTCGAGCGGTCGCGAAAGCATGCCGAGTGAGCCGTTCTCCGTGACGGTGCCCACCGGTAACGGCGCTGCCGATAATACCATCGTGCTTAATAATTTGCCCGCAGCAAATACGCAATATACTCAGTTGAGAGTCTACCGTACAGCTCCCGGCGGGAACGACTTTTTTCTTGCTGGGACGGCAGCCGCCGGTGGAACATTTACAGACACCAATCCGGCTTCTTCTGCGACGGCTCTGGCTGGGCAAGGGTTAACGGGTAACTACACCTACATGATTACCTATTTTAAACTAGGCGAGCCTGAGTCGCGTCCCTCGCCATTGCTTGGTCCGCAGAACGTCAATAGTGGACGAGTTTTCCTGAGCAATATTCCTACCCCACCAACAGCCCCACCTGGTGGTGATTTCCCCGCGTACGATCAAGTTCGCATTTATCGTAATCTTGCGAACGACCCGAACACATTCTATTTGGTTGATACGATTGCACCGGGTGCGAACTACACCGACTCCAAGACAGATGCGCAGATCAGCAATCTGAGTACTGTTGGTAATAAGACGGTCAATCTCGATGGACCGGCTATCGATAGTAATACGTTGTTGATTAACATCACTAAACGGGATGGGTTCGACTATAGCACTCCTTTTAAGGTGGGGGAACTTTCCTTTCAAGCACGCAAAGGTGACAAGCTTCAGGAGGAGCGGAAATTTACGATCACTCCTACATCAACTGTACAAGACCTCATGGGGTTTATGAAAAGTTCGATGGGAATAGTTAGCGATAGCGGTGATGCATCGAACCCCATAAAGCTTTCTGTTAACAATGTGCCAGGTGAGGGGGGATTCATTCAGCCTAATGTCTACATCAGTAATGGAGCTTTGCGATTCGTTAGTAATACAGGAGTAAATAACGGAATATCAATCGATTTGGCAAGCTTCCGACTCAAGGATACGGATGGCGTTATCACGACCCCAAACTTGTCATTTGGAACATTGCAGGAAGCCAAAGGGCAAAGCGCGCTCACCGATTTTATCGCGTATGATTCGCTTGGATTCCCTGTACGATTGCGAGTCACAGCCGTTATGGAGTCGCGAGATGATCAGCAAACTGTCTATCGATGGTACGCCGATAGTGCTGATAATTCTATCAAGGACTCACCCGCTATTTCCGTCGGAACGGGACTGATCTATTTTGACGGGAACGGAAACCTCATTTCGGCACCTAATAGTGTTATTGCTGTCGAACGAGATGGTTTGCCGAGTACCAAGCCACTTCAGATCAATCTGAACTTCGATAATGTCAATGGCCTCGCGTCGAACGGCGCTACACTCGCTGCAGCCAGGCAAGATGGATCGCCACCCGGCGTTCTTAGCAGCTATGTTATCGGTGAAGATGGAACGATACGAGGGGTTTTCAGCAACGGAATTACACGGGATCTTGGTCAGATTCGACTCGCGAGATTCTCCAATCCGAGTGGATTAGAGCAACGAGGGCAAAACCTATTTGCACAGGGGATCAACACTGGATTACCCATTGAGGGTAGACCATCGGAAAACGGACTAGGCTCTATTTCTGCAGGTGCATTGGAGTTATCGAACACAGATGTCGGCGGTGACTTGGTAACACTGGTTCTGGCTAGTACCCAGTACCGAAGTAATGCTCGGGTGATTACAGCAACGCAACAGCTCTTTGACGAATTGCTTAACATTCGACGTTAAGAGTTGAACTCGATTGGTATCATCATGAATCCGAAGACTAGTTACCAGACGATTAGGGCCATCCGTCGCGTACGGTTGGCTTTTTCATTTGCATTAGCAATAGCTAGTAGCAGTCTTTTGGGGTGTCGTTCTACTCTTCCTCCAGAGCAGCCAAGCCGCCTTTGGGAGGTGTTCGGTCGGCAAACAGGTCGATATTCCCCGAAGTCCGAACCGACCGCGGCGACCATGCATCCTAGTCCGAGTGGAACGAATTCTTCGGCGGTGGACTCCACTTCATCGTTGCCGGGTGGGCCACAGGCTAGTCTTGGAATACCACCTGCCCATGGAGTTTCAGTAAGGCCGAATGGCTTAATGCCTCCGCACCAGGCTTCTTCGGCCATGATGATTCCTCCACTGCCACGAGAAGTACGCTGAGTGCGATACTAGAACGGCCAACGGCATCCTTCTTTTCGCTGGGATTGGGATTATCCCCCTCGGTTTCCACCCTATAATCAGACTCGCTGGATAGCGATTGTTTTTGATTAACGGGGCTTGAAACATGATTTCAGTGGATGATTACGAAAAGTTAGGTCTGTTTTATCTTGGCAAGAAATTCGATTTGCAAAATCGAGTCCTATTGGACGAGCTCGTTAATTACGAGTCAAAAGACCTAACCACCCATGCTCTTTGTGTGGGAATGACAGGAAGCGGGAAAACCGGTTTATGTTTGAGCCTTTTAGAAGAAGCTGCAATTGATAATGTTCCCGTTATTTGTATCGATCCTAAGGGGGATTTAGGTAACCTGCTACTGACCTTTCCCGATTTGAATCCCGGCGATTTCGAACCTTGGATTGATGCCGATGAAGCGCAGCGTCAAGGAAAGGACGTTTCTCAGGTTGCCGAGGAAACTGCTAGTCGTTGGAAGAAGGGGATTGAAAGTTGGCATATGCCACTGGATCGCATTCGCAAATTACGAGATCAAACTGATATTACAATTTACACTCCTGGCAGTACCATTGGTGTACCGTTAACGGTGCTTAAAGGGTTCGATGCTCCTCCATCGAGTTTACTAGAAGATGTAGAATCGTATCGTGAGAAGGTCTCTTCGACCGCTTCTGGTGTGCTCGCTTTGCTAGGCATCGAAGCGGATCCACTAACAAGCCGCGAACATATCTTAATTTCCACGATTCTCGACTGTGCATGGAAGCAAGACAAAGATTTGAGTCTTGAAGAACTAATTAGACAGATTCAAACCCCACCGGTCTCGAAAATTGGTGTGATCGATTTGGAGTCGTTTTATCCATCGGTCGACCGGCAAAAGTTATCAATGACATTGAACAATCTTTTGGCATCTCCAGCGTTTGCAGGTTGGCTTGAGGGACAAGCGTTGGATATAAAGAACTTGTTTTACACCAAAGAGGGTAAGCACAAGCTATCGATTATCTCGATTGCTCATTTGAATGATTCGGAACGTATGTTCTTTGTGACGATACTTCTTACCGAACTACTTTCGTGGATGCGATCTCAACCCGGCACGAGTTCATTGCGAGCCATTTTCTACATGGACGAGGTTTATGGGTACTTTCCACCTTCGGCCAAACCACCATCCAAGGGCCCGATGCTTACGCTGCTAAAACAAGCTCGCGCGTTTGGGCTTGGTATCGTTTTAGCGACTCAGAACCCAGTCGATCTCGACTATAAGGGACTGGCAAATATGGGCACATGGTTTCTCGGTAGGCTTCAGACGCAACGAGACAAAGACCGTGTGCTAGATGGACTGGAGGGGGCATCGCTTTCCCAAGGCGGACAATTCGATCGAGCATCCATGGAGAAATCGCTTTCCGCTCTCGGCAATCGCATTTTCTTAATGAATAATGTACACGATGATGGGCCCACAATTTTTCAAACTCGATGGGCTTTGTCCTATCTAAGGGGGCCGTTATCTAGAGGACAGGTCTCTAGTTTGATGAGAGAAAAGCGGATGTCGTTGGCCAATACGGTCTCCGGAAAGGGGCTCAGTGCCGACACAGGTCCTAGAGGTGAGGGGCAGGCGGATGCAAATCGGGGTATGCGCGATCCGGGAACTCAGGCAGGCAGTCCACCCAAAACAAGCGGACGTCCTATCTTGCGTCCCGAGATTCAGGAGCGTTTCGTGGCGTCTACGATTCTCCCCCGAGTCGGAAGTCAACTGGTATATCGCCCTGCATTGCTGATCAATAGCTCCGTACACTACGTGAAAGCAACACCCATGATCGATGTGTGGCGCGATATTCACATGGTATGTCCCATTGAGGGGACTCTAGAAAATGAGCCATGGGAAAGCGGAAAAAGTTATTCGTCGAAGGAGTGGATTTTGGGCAAGCAGCCTGAGGAGGGATTTGTGTTTGGCGAGTTATCGGCGGAACTACTCTCCGATAAGACGTACAAACGCTTGGAGAAGTCGTTTGGAGACTTTGTACATCGTCATCTACCTTACCGAGTTTACTTCAGTAAATCGCTTAAACAAATGGCTGCTCCGGATTTGTCGGAGATGGATGCAAGAATACAGTTTTCGCTTGCATCGAGAGAAGCTAAGGATCGTGCAGTCGAAACGCTGCGAGAAAAGTATGAAGCAAAGTTTAGATCCTTGCAAACCAAGATATCTGCTGCAGAACTCAGGTTGGATAAAGAGCGACAACAATCACAAAGCAAAAAGCTTGAGGGATTTTTGAATGCAGGGACATCGATCTTTGGGGCGTTGTTCGGTAACAAAGTTTCGACACGTACGCGAGCGACCAAGGCCGCCACCGCGGTAAAGAACATTGGTAGGGCAACTGCCGCATCAGGGGATCTGGCTCGTGCAGAACAAACGCTTGATGAGCTTTTTGCTATGAAGGAGTCCATGGAATTAGAACTTGAAAACGACGTGACGGAATTAGGTTCCCGATTCGCGCCTCAGAATTTAGATATTGAACTAATCGAGATACCTTTGAGGAAATCCGATACAAAAATTAATCTTGTTGCGTTAGCTTGGATACCGTGGCAAGTTTCGCAGGATGGTACAACCACAGCTCTCGTATCTTTTGAGTCCTAGATGCCAACTAGTAAGTCGGAATACGTAACCTATCTCAATGGGCTCGCTGGGCGTCGGAAAGAGCGGCAAAAACGTCGTGAGGTTGACTCTTATCACGCATCGATGAGTTCGAAAGACAAGGACGCATTGGTTTCGCGAAGCCATCGGTCTTTCTTTCAACTGTTTCGCGCGTTTTGGAAGATGCTTGCTGGTCATTACGATAAAGTGATCCTGGGGCTTGTTACTCTGACCATATCGACAGCGCTTTCGTTGATCCCGCCGCTCGGGACAAAGTTTGCAATCGATTACGCTCTGACCAAGCCACCCGTTGCACCCACCGATTGGGGGGCCATTCCCTTTTCAACTTGGTCACCGCTCGAGTTATTGGTCTGGATCTCAATCGGAGTTACAGCCATCACCTTGGTTCGTACCGTAATTCATCTCTGGGGACGTTGGTTATGTACCAAATCGGTACAGCAGGTATCGATGTCGATTCGCAAGAGAGTCTTTGAGCATATGCTTCATATGCCTCTGCATAAGATCCAGCAGTTAAAGTCTGGTGGGGCGACTAGCTTGATACGCGAAGATGCTGGGGGAATTGCCGAGCTGATTTTTAGTATGGTTTACAACCCTTGGCAGGCGATTGTGCAATTAACCGGTAGCCTTGTCATTCTGGCATGGGTTGATTGGAAGCTATTGGCAGCTGGTCTGCTTTTGCTACCTGCTGTCTATTTCAGCCATCGCACGTGGATCTATTCCATTCGTCCACTTTACAAGGACGTTCGCGAACGAAGACAAAAAATAGATTCCAGTACAACAGAAACATTTGGGGGCATTCGCGTCGTGCGTACCTTTGCTCGCCAAAAAACTGAGACAAAGCGATTTACGTGGTGGAGCCACGTATTGGTGCGTCAAAACTTACTGGTATGGTGGAAGACTCGAATGATTGAGATCATTTGGGAGGTTTTGATACCGCTGGCTTCTACGGCACTTTTGGTCTACGGAGGTTGGCAGATCTTGCAAGATCAACTAACGCTAGGCGATCTCATGATGTTCCTCGTTTATCTTACAATGCTTTTGGGACCGATTGCTACGTTAACAGGTAGTGCCGTACAGTTTCAGAACAATTTAGCTGGGTTAGATAGGGTACTCGATCTGCTTGCTGCGCCTCGGGAACTTCAGGATGTCAAGGGGTCGAAACGTGTCTTGAGACGTGATGTTGCTGGCGTCGTAACCTTTGAAAATGTTTCTTTTCGATATCCAGAGACCGAGAACCCAGTTCTGAGCGAGATCTCGTTTGAGACACCACCAGGATCAACCGTTGCGATCGTGGGGAGAAGTGGAGCAGGCAAAACGACTTTGTGTAATTTGGTTGCTCGATTTTTTGATCCCACTTCAGGGGTGATCCGACTCGATGGGGTCGATTTGCGGGAAATTGAATTGCACTCTTATCGGAAGCTTCTGGGGGTAGTTGAGCAAGATGTTTTTTTGTTCGATGGGACGATTCGAGAGAACATCTCCTATGGTCGCCGGCGGGCGACCATGGAAGAGATTGAGTTTGCCGCACGGTCTGCTGCAGCGCATGAGTTTATTGTCGAATCTCCTCAGGGTTACCAGACTCGGATTGGTGAACGAGGATTCAAGCTCAGCGGCGGGCAACGTCAAAGGTTAGCGATTGCTCGAGCCATTTTAGCAGATCCAAAAATATTGATTCTGGATGAAGCAACTAGCAACTTAGACAGTCAAAGCGAGAGATTGATACAGTCGAGTCTTTCGACGTTGCTAAAGAATCGAACGTCGTTTGTGATAGCACATCGATTGAGTACCATCATGAACGCAGATTTGATTTTGGTAATGGATGCGGGGCGGATTGTTCAGTCGGGAACTCATGCTAGCCTCTTGGAGACCGAGGGACTTTACCAGCAAATGGTAAGGTTGCAGACGGAGAACCCCATATCCGTATCTATAAGCGAAGAATAGTTCCATGTTTTTTGAACGGTGGGGAACACCTCGATGTGCTGTTCGTTAGAATCGAAAGCAGGATACTATACTTACTCGATTTTGGCACAGTTGGCGTAATCGATACTTCGTCACGCGACCTTTTGGGATTGTACAAAAATTATGACTGAGTCGTTGGTCGGCAAAGCCATTTTGGCGTCTCCCTTTTTGGAAGACCCGAATTTCTTTCGAACGGTAGTTTTGCTTTTGCAGCATTCGAATAATGAGGCCTTAGGATTGGTGCTCAATAGGCCCACAGATTTTACCCTTAAGAAGGTCGTGTCAATGGTTTGTGAGGGGGAATGTGTTCATGATGCATTTCTTCATTATGGCGGACCGGTTGATGGTCCTTTGATCGCAGTTCACGATTCTGCAACTTTGGGTGGTTCGAAGTTCGCGGAAACGCTGTGGGTAACGTCGGACCAAGACATATTGACGAGGCTGTTTATCGAGAAGGGAGTGCGATTCAAGCTGTTCGATGGTTTGGCCGGGTGGGGGCCTGGGCAGTTAGAGAACGAGTTAGAGTCTGGCAGTTGGTTGGTGGCGGATATTGATGACGAAACAATTCTAAGTTCCGAAGATCATTGGGAAGTTATGGTGAAGGAGATCGGGCACACCATCATGTTGCAGCAGATCGATTTACCGCTTAATAACAATCCTGAGCTTAATTAAAGTCTTGCCTCAAACATTTGAGATGTCATCCATTTGGGAGATCGACTTTCTTCTGTTGCAACCGTCGGGATGCGAAACGAGTTGGCTGCAATAGAAGTTGCGTAACTAGGGCAGGATTAGCTTGGAGAGGGCGGTTTTTACCGTTCGCCTCGCTTTGATTCGGATGTATGGTCTGACGAATCGCGCTCGATGCCCCGCCGAGTCGAAGGACGCGTCTGGTTTTATATGGTCGGGTTCGGAGAGATCTTCGATCACCATACCGGCTCGGCAAATGCCTCCTAGAATATCCTCGAGGGAATGCGCTGTTTCTGTTGCGTCCGTTTCGCGCAACGAGCTTGCATGATTGCGTTGTACGGGAACAGCAACGCCTCCGACTTCGGTTTCAATCCAATATTTGCCTTGATGTGTGGTCAGGGATGTTTGAAGACTGAAGGGAGATTTATGTTGAGAGATATAGAGACCGCCGGGTCGGAGGACGCGGGAAACCTCGGCGAATACCGGGGCTAGGGTTTTGACATAACAAGTGCTGACGGGGTGAATGACCAAATCAAATTCTTCGTCGTGAAGCATAGGCATAGAAAGCATGGAGGCCTGGATCATTCGAACCGTGAATTGGTAATGCTCACAGGCAGCACGATCGAGTTCTAGCATGCCATCACTGATGTCGACGACGGTAACGTTTGCGCCGGCTGCTGAATAAAGAATGCTGTGTCGTCCACCTCCAGCAGCGAGGCATAGGACCTGCCATCCGCGGATCGACTTTCCCAGCCAACCACGCCCATCCACGACTTCTAGCGGTCTTTTGAGTTCATCGGGAGAAACGGGTTGTGCCAGAACGTGTTGATTCTTAGCCATGCGATTATACGCATTGCGATTTTGGATTTCTGTGGGGGAAAGGGAATCGCTCAAGGCGACCTCTTGACCTGGCGTAGCTGTCGAAGCATGGTTTCCATGTCAGGTGTTCTCTGGTCGACGTTGGCTTTGATAGCACCCATGATCGCAGCAGCGAGATTCTTATCGAGATCGGGGCGTAGTTCTAGAATTTCGGTAGGGGGGGCTGTGTCGTGATGGAGAGCCGCTTTACCAGTGGTGTCGGATGTTTGCCAAGGCAAGTCGAAGGTGACGATGTGATAACAGGTAACGCCAAACGAAAAGATATCGACCCGTTTATCTGTGTTGCGTCTCCGCACGATTTCGGGGGCCATATACAGAGGGGTACCAGTTCGGTTTCCGGGTTGCATAAACTGTCTGGTTGCGGGCAAGGTCAATCCGAAGTCAATTAGCTTGACCGTGTTGATATCTTGGCTGCAAATGTAGTTTCGAGGGCAGATGTCCCGGTGGATGAATTCTTTTTTGTGGACATAGTTTAACGCTTCTGCCATTTGGATCAGCAAGCTCAAGCGTTTGCCGCGAAGCAATTCTTCATTCTTATCAAACACGAGCACTTGCAAACCGGGACCATCCACAAATTCCATCACGATATATGGTTGGCTCTTAGTGGTTAAGCCGTATTCCAAGGTCTTCGCGATGCTCGGGTGATTCATTTGGGAACCAATCTCGCCCTCGGATGGCTTGTTAAGCCCTTTGAAGCGGGCTTCGAAGAACTCGACTTTATCAACATCGCACAGTTTTACGCCGACGATATTATTGTTGTTTTCGCGATCTCTAGCAACAAAGAAGTTGCTCATGGTTCCAGAAATTGCAGACCGGATGCGTTCGAAGCGAGCCTCGATATCCACCCGTTTTGATGAAGGAGCGCTGCTGGTGCCTGCATCCCGTTTGAAAAGTTTGTCAAGAAATCCCATACCACCAGTATAACTACGGATTTCAATTGTCGATATCAATCCAGGAACCTTGTACCCATCGTTGCTGTGGCAAGTATTTGGCTTTGTAGTTTAGGTGTCGATTTTCTTTGACATACATTCCGAGGTAGAGGTAGGTGCGGTTTGTAGAGACACAGAGTTCGATTTGTTTGAGTATCGAATACGTTCCGATCGACAGTTTGGAGAAATCGGGATCAAAGTAGGTATAGACGGCAGAAATGGATTTATCGCCACAATCGATAACAGACACCCCAACCAACTGTCCATCGAGGTAGAATCGAAGCTCTCGGGTTTGCTCGAAACAACTTTCCACCAAGAAACTCTCGTAATCATCGTATCCGTATTCGGAGCCGTTTTCTCCTAGATTTCTTTCGGAGCGATGTCGGTTAAAAAGGTCGAGATTTTCTTGGCTCAATTGCGTGGGTGCCAGTTCGGTTGTTAACAATCGATCCCCACGTGTTAGCACGCGTCTCCATGATCGAGTCCAGAGAAATTCATCGACCTCGATCCTGACTGGCTCACACGCTCGGCAATCATTGCAGTCGGTGTAATACAAAAAGACGCCAGCCCTGCGCAAGCCTGCTTCTAATGCGTCGTCTGTGCCCTGGAGCGTTATGATTTTCTTGCAGACAATCAGTGGTAGGTTTGCCGTGCGATTATCGAGGTAGGCACACGAGTGTTCGTTAGCGAGCAGCAAATCCATGGGAACCGAAGGGGGAATTCTGGACGAGCCTTTGGTAACGATTGGGAGAGAGTTCGGCGTTTTCTTTTGAGACATACAGGATCCTTTTCGAATAAAAATCCTGTTGGGGATTATATGACCAATCAGAAAAAATGGTAGCTCATGTCATTGGGGGAGGGAAAAGGTTGGTAGAGTTCGCGATCGGACTGGAAAAGATTTTTTCGCCATACAGGCTTTACCCCGCATGTTCGAATGCGAACACTTGTTTGGCAAAACATGTTCGCAACCTCGAGCTGGATGTTATACTTTCTGATATGGTTTTGCCGAACACTATGGAAAGCGTCGCCGTGAAACCAGAACGTAAAAGATACCGGGTGGAGTCGCGAACTCCCCCGCAAAATGTTGTCCAAACAAAAGTGAGTTCAGTCGAGATGAGTTCGTACCAGGGCCTCGACGCCATTCTGAAGAACTGGCACTTTGATCCCCATTCTCTTTCGGTCCGACTCGTGAAAGGGGAGGATGGTCGAGACGTGATCCAGATGCGAGTCGATCTGGGAGTTTTGCAAATGGAAACTAATGGGCGACCTGACGGGCAAGAAATCGACGGCCATTCGACGTTTCTGGATGCTTTGCTCGACTCCGAGAAATCCGATCCTGAATTCGTAATGTCCGAAAAACAATGTTTCGAGGCGGACCGGGAATTTGTTCAGTTCTACCATCGTAGGATTTCGTGGTTGCGGCTAGAGCACTATCATCGAGCTGTAGAAGATGCTGATCATACGTTGGCTCTTATGGATGTGTGCCGCGACCATTCCCCCGAAGAGGAATGGACGATGAGCCACGAACAATATCGACCTTTTGTTCTATTCCACAGGACTCAAGCGGCAGCCTTGGCATCTTTGGATGATTCGAGCCCCGATGAGGCCGTCAAAGAAATTAATGCGGGGCTAGATGCTGTTCGTGCAGTTTTTGAGGAGCATGAAGCCATGGATGAGTTCGATTCGGACGAGATGGTGCAGCAATTGATTCGACTCCGGGAATCCATTCGCAATGAATACGAAGTGGGAGAAAGTCTCCAAGAGCGCCTAGCGGCAGCAGTTCGAGAGGAACAATACGAATTAGCGGCCAAATTACGCGATGAATTGGCTCGAAAGCAAGCGCATTGATTTCCTTTTTGCGGCGATTGCTCGCGAGCGTTAGCTTCCCGAAACGGGGCGGCAAAATCTGGACAAAAATGATCCACCCGTTGCCAACGATATAAACGGAGTGGTACCCTCTTAGATGACTTCCGGTCCAAATCCCCGTACTAATTAATGACAATTTCCCATGAGAAAAACCTCGCGACTAATTGTTTGTGGCCTTTCACTCGCCGTATTCTCGTTTTTGAATGAGACCGAGCGAGCGGTTTCGCAGTCGGTTACGGCTGCCAGCGTCGTTGCTAAAGATCACTCGGCAATGGTAAAAAAGGGGCTCGACTTTCTTCGCAAAGCACAGTTGCCTGACGGATCGTTTAGTACAACTCGTGGGCCTGGTGTGACTGGGCTTTTGCTATCGAGCATGCTTGTTTCTGGGCTGCAACCAGGGGATCCGATGGTGGATAAATCGTTGGACTACATCCTCAAATCGGTCCGCGAGAATGGCGGGATTTACGCGGAAGGGTCAGTTCATGCTAACTACGAAACTTGTTTGGCAATCACAGCACTTGCAAAACTAAATACGGGCGGCAAGTACGCTGATATCCTCAAAAACGCCGAAAAATTTGTCAAAGAACAGCAGTGGGACGAAGGGGAGGGGATCGATCCGGCCAAGCCCGAGTATGGAGGGGCGGGTTACGGTAGCAAGTCGAGGCCAGACCTATCTAACACTTCTTTTCTGATTGAAGCACTCAAGGACGCAGGTTGTGCCGAAGACGATCCCGCCATCCAACGAGCATTAGCCTTTGTGTCTCGATGTCAGAATCTCGAATCACCCCACAACACAACACCGTTTGCCAATCGATCCAACGATGGTGGTTTTTACTATACGCCCGCCAATGGTGGTGAGTCGATGGCTGGTGTCGACGAGGCAACCGGGGCCCTTAGATCGTACGCGTCGATGTCATACGCTGGGCTCAAGAGTATGATCTTTGCTGGTGTTGATAAGTCGGATGTTCGTGTCAAGGCCGTCACTGATTTCTTGAAGAAGAATTACACCGTCTCTTCCAACCCAGGAATGGGAGACACTGGTCTTTATTACTATCAACATACGATGGCCAAGGCATTGGCTGCCGTTGGCGAGACCGAGTTTGAAACCGTGAACGGAAAACGCGATTGGAAAAAGGACCTAAGCCTGCAATTGAAAGCGTCGCAACAGGATGATGGCTCCTGGGTGAATTCTAATCCGCGATGGATGGAAGGCGATCCGAACTTGGTGACCGGTTATGTCCTGTTAGCGCTTTCGTATTTGAAGTAGTATCCGTTCCGATCAAATTGCTTGGATAACGGAACTCTCCAAATTGTTCAGCAATCGGATTCTTGCATCAAAAAAAAGGCCGTGCTTCGTAGCACGGCCTTTTTCATTTCAGTAACTAACGCGGTTCGGGTAGCGACCGGTACATCTATCAATCATGCTTGCTGGTTCACTTTTTCCAGCGTGCGTCTGTTCGTTCTCCAGACTCGGCAGTCAACTGCAGCGTAAGTTTTACATTCGAAGACGGACGTCTAGTATCTGATGATTAAATCGGCAGTGATTCGATTGTCCAAAACGCCCCTTCGCTCCGTGAGTGGGAATTCAAATGCAACACCAGCTTCGATGTTACTACGTGGCTTGATCTTCAAACCGTAGGCGTTGGTCACGATGTCGTTGCCAATAATCCCGGGGGCACCAAGGTTGAACAAGTCGCCTCCTTCGATGGGTAATGGAAATGCCGTTCCATTGTTGTTGTAATGGAACCAGTTGAATTCCGTGAAAGCATAAACGGTCGTTCCAGTGAATCGATAGTCAAAGTGATTCGACCAGAACCAGAAAGAGTTCTCTACGTTTTCATCAATCGCTTGAACCAATCCCGCAGTGCTCAACCAGTGCGATTGAGATCCGACTCGCGTTCCCCCAGAGAGGAAGAAGTCGAATACCCCGTCACCGTTGCCTTGAAGAGCTGCTCGGGAACCAGTCGGCGCTTCGTAGGTAGCGCCTACCGATATCATTCGGCCAGCGCTCGCGTCGCGATAGAGGCTGTACTTGAGTCCCGCTCCGATATCTCCCCAACCGTCTTGGAGAATAGGGCTGCTCGAGTCAATGAATCCGTCTTTCGTTGCAATCACAGAAAGTCGTTCCGTGATACGTGCACGGATTTGTAGTGCGTAAACCTGGACACTGCCGAGTCCTAGCGGTAGCTTGTGATCAAGGAAAATCGCACGGACTTCGGAAAGTTGACGCGGATCCTCGAAATAGACCGGATTGGTCATCGGGCTAATGAAGTCGTTGAAGCAGTGCTCGGACTTCTTGATGATCCCGTAACCCAAGAGTCCTGGGTCGCATAGATTCAAGCCGTCGCAGGATGAACCGGCATCACATCCACCAAAGTTCCATTTGCTGTCATCGCAAAGCGTCGGCGATGCGCAGTTACCTGTTTCACAAGACGCAAATTGAACGCCATCGTCCGCGAGTAGCGTCCCTGCACCTAGGCAAGACAGGAAGCTTGCCATAAAGAGTTTTTTAAACATCCTTGTTTCCTTCGTATCAGAAAGTTGAACCGAATCGGTAAGTTCGTTATCGGAGATAGAACTACCTAGGCTGAGCATGCCTAACGGGATGCATTGAAAAAGCAGGGCACCCGTTTCAAAAACTCAATAGAATCGATACCGTCTAACAGGGTGTCTCATGCGTTACAGTGATCGAGTTGAAGGTTGAGCAATATTGTCACATGACAGATCGCTTGAAGCGGGTGTTATCAGTTGTTGGAACAACGACTTGATTGTTGTTAGTAATGTGTCATCATGTCACAGTTGCACTGGGTCGTTTATTCGAAACGACCTGAGCAATCTAGAAAATTGCATGGGTAAGACCTATGCCATTCCGGGAGTAGAGTCAGACATTAGGTGAATGGGTAACCGCGAAGGGAGTGGTTGTATGAGAAGTACGGTGTTCATGATTGTGTTTATTGGATTGGTCAACGTTGGCTGCAAGCCCGCTGAAGATCGAGATCGAGACCGATTGGCCAGGGAAAATGAGGCTACGGCGTCTAAGAACGAGTTCGTAGCGGATGCGAGAATTGCCGGCGTTGGCGTTGGAAAACAGGGACAGGGGTTAGGTGATGTGGGCTCGGCCAACCCTGCGAATTTTGTTGCCGCTCCGGCGAAAGCGTACTTTCAAATCAAGGAACGAATTGTTTTTGAACAACTCATTCCGAAAGTCATGCAGCTTTATCAAGCAACCAATGGGCATCTACCGAAGTCCCATGAGGTATACATGAAAGAGCTCGAAGCCAACCAGATTAAGTTGCCCGAGTTACCGCAAGGTCAAGTGTATCGATATCGGCCTGAGGAAGGGGAGTTGTACGTTGAACCTGTCGGGCCTAGTCAGGGGTTATAGGTTAAACACGAATAGGTAATTTTTACATCTAACTAGGATTCGTTCATGCGATTTGATGGAATCATTTTTGATCTAGATGGTACGTTGCTTGATTCCATCGAGGATATTGGCACTGCGACTAATCGTGTATTAGCAGAGCTTGGAAAACCAACGCATGCCATCTCTGCTTATCAGTATCTCGTTGGAGATGGCGTGTCGGTCCTTTTCCAGAGGGCGTTGCCAGAGACCATAGAGGATCCAGGATTAAGGTCTCGCTGTATGGAGATGTTTGAGATCGCCTACAGCGAAGAATGGAATAAACGTTCTAAACCCTACGATGGGATTCCGGGGTTACTCAATTCTTTGGTGGTGGAGCGGTTGCGTGTTGGTGTACTGTCCAACAAACCAGAGGAGTTTACCAAGCGGTGTTCCTCCTATTTCTTTCCGACTATTCCGTTTGATTTAGTTGTAGGGCATTCTGATAGGTTTCCGAGGAAACCAGATCCCTCTAGCGCACGCTGGATGGCAGAGCAATGGGAGGTTGATTCGAATCGTATCGCTTATGTGGGTGATACTAACACGGATATGAAAACTGCAGTGGGAGCAGGTTTTTTTGCGATTGGAGTTACATGGGGCTTTCGCCCCGAAAGTGAATTACGCGAACACGGTGCAATGCAGCTTGTTCATTCGGCCAGGGAGCTACAAGAGTTTCTTTTGGCTGATTGAGCAGCCAAATGGACGTTTTGGGTTACTACTTCCTTCCAGTCAGCAAAGCGATCCTTAGAATGATTAGATTCTCAGGCGTTGACGCTTGACCGGGCAATTGCATCGGAATTCGCATTGTGATTTTCAACCAAGTCAGCGATTCCCATGAAACCTACGATAGCCCCAGGTCGCCCCGGTGACCAAGGAAAACAAGAAGACTTCGAATCTACCAAGAAACGAATTCACCAGAGGCTTGTCGACAAACTCGACTTGTCTCGTGTCGGGGATTTAAAGGGGGAGTCTTTCCGGCGCGAAATTCGAGCTGTCATCGAGCATCTGTGTGACTCGGAGAAAACACACCTCAACCGAAGCGAACGGGATCGACTCGTCGATGAAGTCCTCGATGAAACGCTCGGCCTAGGACCACTTGAGTTCCTCCTTAAGGATTCGTCCATTAGCGATATTCTTATCAACGGGCCAAAGAATATATTTGTAGAGCGGCGGGGCAAACTGGAAAAAACATCAGTTGAGTTCCGTGACAATTCCCACTTAATGCAGATCATCGACCGAATCGTATCTAAAGTTGGGCGACGGGTCGATGAAACCTGCCCTATGGTCGATGCTCGTCTCGAAGATGGTTCTCGGGTTAACGCGATCATTCCTCCGTTGGCGCTCGATGGAGCGGCAGTGTCGATACGTCGATTTGGGTCTAACCCGCTCAAACTAGAGGGTTTGCTCAATTATAAAGCGTTTACACCCGAGATGGTTATGCTACTCGAGGGATGTATCAAAGCGCGATTGAACATCATCATTAGTGGTGGTACAGGTTCCGGTAAAACGACACTGCTCAATACGTTGAGTAGTTTTATTCCAAACGATCAGCGAATCGTGACCATCGAAGATGCGGCGGAACTTCAATTGCAGCAAGAGCACGTGGTTCGATTGGAAACTCGTCCTGCTAACATCGAAGGTACGGGGGCTGTCACGGCAACTGACCTCGTTAAGAACGCATTGCGGATGAGACCAGAACGAATCATCATCGGTGAGTGTCGGGGTGGTGAAACGCTGGACATGTTACAAGCTATGAATACCGGGCATGATGGATCTATGACGACCATTCACTCGAACTCACCTAGGGATGCGATCGCACGTTTGGAAACGCTAGTCATGATGTCTGGCTTTGAGTTACCCGTGAAAGCGATTCGGCAACAGATTGCAGGAGCGGTCGATCTTATCATTCAGGCGAACCGATTGCAGGGGGGGCCTAGACGCGTATTGAATATCACCGAGGTTCAAGGTATGGAACAGGATACGGTGGTGCTTCAAGATATTTATCGATACGTTCAGGATGGTGTCGACGAAGCTGGTAAAGCGACTGGATACTTTGAGGCTAGTGGTGTGAGGCCGTCATTCATGCCACGCCTAGAGGCAGCTGGCATTCGGTTACCAGCTAGTGCTTTCCGTCAAAGAGTTATGATGCGAGCCTAAACCCATGATACTTATCATTATTCTTGCGACTTCAATCGGGATTTGCGTCGCTGCAATTATCGGTGCAGTCGCATTCGCAATGCAAGGAGACGAGGAGTCAGTCGCCGAGAGCCGTCTTCGCTCCCTGACCAAATCGGGGGGGGCTGCAGAGCTCGAAGATAGAGAGTTGCGTTTGAGAAACCCTCTCGAGGGAAAAACGACATTTCTCGACGATGCGTTGACCCGAATGTTCGACGTGAAAACCATGATCGATCAGTCGGGGATGAAGCTTACTGTATCGCAGCTTTCTTTATTATGTGTCGGCCTCGGTTTGGCTACCACAGTTGGACTAGCTATGGCTCCCATCCCGATCGCATTGGCGCCTGTCGGTGGCGTAGCCATCTTTTTCATTCCGCTTTTGGTGGTTCAGTTTAAACGGAAAAAGCGTATTGCTCGATTCAGTTCGCAGCTTCCCGATGTTCTAGAAATGCTTAGCCGATCACTCAGGGCTGGGCACTCTCTGGCGGCTGGTATCGGGTTGGTGGCAGAAGAAATGCAGGATCCGATTGCAAGTGAGTTTAAACGAGCGTTCGAAGAGCAAAAGCTTGGCGTATCGTTGGAAGCTTCGCTCCTCGGAATGACGCAGCGGGTGCCGAACTTGGACCTACGATTCTTCGCGACTGCCGTAATCCTACAACGAACCACCGGTGGTGACCTTGCTGAAATTCTTGACAAGATTGGTCGGTTGGTTCGTTCTAGATTTCGGCTCGCTGGTCAGATTCAGGCGTTGACTGGTGAAGGTCGATTGTCAGGGGTGGTGCTATTGGCATTGCCTCCAGGGTTGTTCCTGGTGATGTTGTTCCTGAACTACGAATACATTACCAAGCTGTTCACCGACCCGATGGGGCAGCGTCTATTGGGCTTAGCAATTGTCATGCAATTGATGGGCGCATTCGTGATTCGAAAGATTATTGATATCAAGGTTTAGGTATTGAGTTTTAAGACTATGAACCAATTGATCAGCTTCGCTTTCCTAGACCGAAACATCCTGATCCTAGGGGCTGTGTTCCTGGGTGTAGGGACCCTCGTGTGGTTTTTGATAGATTTTTTCTCTTCCGATGAAAAACGTGCAGTTGCGGAAGATCGGCTGGATCGATTGAACGACCTTAAACGCAAGAACGCGGAGTCCGCAGACAGTACGGGAAGATTCGATCGATTCACCAATGCGTTGGAACAAGCTTCTCCATCTCTATCGAAGTATTTGGAACCCAAAACAGTCGTTGAACGAAACAAGCTTGCGCAGAGACTCTCGGAAGCGGGCTACCGAAACGAAACATCATCTGCCCTCTTTCTGTCGATGAAAGTTATTGCAGGCATTACGGGTTTTATTCTGGGAGGCGGTTTGTCGACCATTTTGTTGGGCTTCAACTCGGGTGTTTTGCTCAAAGCCCTGTTGGGTGGCGGTATCCTCTTCTTTCTGCCTGAGTTCATCCTCGATTACTTGGCGAAAAAGAGACGTCAAGCCATCACACTTGCCTTGCCGGACTGTTTGGATTTGCTTGTTGTGAGTGTCGAGGCTGGCCTCGGATTAGACCAAGCCATGAGGAAAGTCTCGGAGGAAATGGCGAGCTCGTATCCTATCCTCACCGAAGAGATTCAACTCTGTACGTTGCACCTGCAAATGGGTAAAGTCCGTTCGGAAGTGTTGCAAGACCTCGGTAATAGAACTGGCGTGGAAGACCTGCGTACTCTGGCATCCCTTCTCATCCAAGCGGACAAGTTCGGGTCTGGTGTCGCTCAAGCGCTTCGTGTTCAAAGCGACTCCATGCGAATCAAGAGGCAGCAGATCGCCGAGGAGAAGGCAGCGAAAACGGCTGTTAAGCTCATTTTCCCATTGGTTATCTTTATCTTCCCTGGGGTCTTCGTGGTGCTGGTGGGGCCTGCTGCGATCCAGATGGCTCGTGAGATGTTGCCTGCTATGTCTGGTCAGTAACTGAGTTTTTTATCGCGTTGGGAACTGGGCAGGCTGCCATTGTGCTGCTTGCCTGGTTTGGTAGATGGGTAGGTAACGATAGTAAACTTCCAAACTCAGACAGGCTAACGTCGTTGTGTAGATGCGCCCGCCGTAGGGGCCCCAAATACAGGTGGGGTTCCAGGATCCACGTTCTGGGCCAGTTGTGACCTGGCTCGTTGTAAACTTCGATTTCATAGCGTTGTTCCAACGAGTCCATGATGCATCGTCATCACCCACGCCTCTCATCTGAAACATGGCAAGTGTTGCATAGTACCAATAGTAAAAATTATCATCCGTCTCACCGGGGAGTTGTGAAAGAATCATACGCTGTGCTTCCCGCTGAGAGACGACACTAGTAGGGACGCCCAGTAGAAGACGTGACGCCATGGCTTCGGCGGTCATGGAAACGGTCGGAGATTCCATGGCTCCATTGGCAGAACGTGGACGATAGGATGCCAGTCCGCCATCCCGACCTGTCGCCACCGAATCGAGAAACCTGAACATCAAACGACGACGATAGTCGTCTAGGACGATTGCATCGCTACCTCCCGCACTCTTCAGAAACATGGCTTGCCAGCCGAACTGACTCGTGTCACCAGGATCGTTGGTTGGAAACTCGTAACGCCAACCACCCGTTGATGGATTCATGGCACTTAACGAATAGTTTGCCGATCGCTGTACAACCGGAAGCAATGCTGGGTCCTTTGTAATCGCGTAGGCTTCCGCGAGAGCCAGTGCCGCCATGCCATGGCTATACATACGTGCAAAACGCACTACTTCATCCCGACCGTTCTGATCATGCCCCGATAAATCCCCTGAGGCCTTCTGTTGCGCAATAAGATAACGCAATCCGGAGGCTACTGTACCGGAATATTGTCCCTCATAGTGATGATGCCCAGCACCTAGAAATGCCAATATCGCCAAGCCAGTCATAGCCGTATTGGCGCGAGCACCAGCGTTCTGCCTTTTTTCACCGTCAGGTCCCAGGCGATTGATCATCGATGGGTTACCCCCTCCATATTGGGCCGAATACCAACCACCATCATTAGATTGTGCACCGGCCAGCCACTCTAAAGCAAGTTGAACTGAAGCCTCGGTTGATTCATCTCCCCCTCCCGCACGAACGATTTCCATGCGATTGATCGCAAACCGATTTTGATAGGCGGAAGATGGGGCCGCGGATGGTGATGGATTGGGGGCGATGTTCTGCTGGATAGATACTTGGCTCGTTAAGCCCGGCTCGCGTGGGGCCTGGAGATCGGCCTCTTGAGGTAACACGGCAACTGGTTGGGGATTCAATGTATTGGTATGGTCTGACGCTTGCGATTGAAGGAATTGTATCAACGCGTCTTCACTCATTTGTACAGCTTCCTGTACGACTACGGGCTCCAATGGAGACTCCGGTGCGGCAACTTGCTTTGTTTCGAGCGTTGGAGGAGGTGGTAGCTGTTCGTCGGCTGGACTAGGGACAGGCGATTCCCATGGCTTTACGGAATCGCTATCCCCGGTAGCTTCAGTTGAATCTGTTTTTGTCGTATCCGGTTCAGGTTCGGGCTCGCTATTTGGTCTTTCCGGTAAATCCGAGGGCTGACTCTGTATGGTCACATGCATGGAGAGTGTCTTTTGGCCACCCAATGAGCCACCACCTGTCCCAGGCATACTAACCCGTGTTCCATATGCATACATGAGAAGCCATATATGCGCCAAAAAAGCAATCGCAACACATTTGGAGAGTGGCTTTTGCTGTCCCCACTTTGTCCACGAGGCAATCAGCAGTGCTACGGCAACTAATGCCAATAGTCCACCCAGTACAATGGCCCAACCACGACTTCCTAGCAAACTGATTGCTAAGACAAGATAGCTCGATTCGAAATACACGATGTGTTTCGTGATGCAGGAAGAGAGCCAACCTATCTCCATGGTTTATCGCCGTGTAGCGCCCGGCATTTGATACTCGGCATTACATAATTCCAAATTGGTGATCCCCGACTTGCGAATAGCATCCAATACTGTACTTACAGATTGATAGCTACAATCGCCGTCGGCTTTAAATTGCACCTTTAGTTCAGGATAATTAGCTCGCTGATTGGCCAATACCTGAGGCAATTCCTGAATGGTTAGCTTCTGGTTGTCGAACATGACGGTGTTGTCGTTTTTAAGGACAACAATCTTACCTTTGGGAGCATTCAACATCGCTCCACCATTCGCAACTTTTGGGAGGTCAACTTCAATACTGCCTTCCGATTCGGAAAAGCGGGTCCCGACCATAAAGAAAATGATCAACAAGAATAAAACGTCAATCATACTCGTGAGATTGATTCCCGCTGACTCTTCTTGACTAACTTTTAGTGGCATTTGACAACTCGAATCTTAAGCTGCTTTGCGGCTTCGGGATCGGGATCGTGTTGATTCGTTTTCCGATAATGCCTCGGCGCAAATGGTGTCAACAAGTTGCTGTGCATGACTGTCCATCTCCATAATCAAACGATCTGTCCGCCCGAGAAAGTACATGTACATTAGATAAGCTGGAATCGCAACCAATAGTCCCGCTGCTGTGGTCAAGAGCGCTTGGCTAATGCCTCCTGCCAACATCTCTGGTCGGCCCATCGCCTGGGAGCCTGCAATATCGTTGAATGATTGGATCATCCCCATCACGGTGCCGAGCAAACCTAAAAGTGGTGCAACATTACTAATCGCATTGAGCAGTCGCATGTGACGCCTGAGGTGATTGCTTTCTCGCTCTCCCGCGTCCAAAACGGCTTGTTCAACTTCAACGGCCGGTCTTCCATAGCGTTTCAGGGCTGCGGCTAGGATTGAAGCGATGGCACTAGGATTGCGTTCGCAAAGTTCCAAGGCTTCCTCTCGATCAATCTGCTGCTGTTGAAGCTGCTCGATGAGCCTCTTTACAAACGGGCGAGGTATTACTCGACCAGTCCTAAGGTTTATCAACCTTTCAAACGAAAACACGGTTAGTACAAAGGAGCATATGGCGATCGGATACATCATGATTCCACCATCATGAAATATCTGTAATAGATTTCGAACCGGGATTTTGCCTTCCTCGGTTGCGGTTTCGCCTGCGCTCGGTGTCGCGTTACCGGTAACTGCATTCGGATTGGCCGCTATTCGCAAATCCGGCTGCATTGACGCGTTATTGGGCCCTGCGGTACTGAAGGCAGCACCCGAGTTGAAAACTCGGTTGTTTTGTGGCTGTTGGTATGAACCGTTTTGTGGCTGTTGAAATCCCCCTTGACCTGGTGGCGTAAACTGCGACCAAACATCCGTGATTAACGTAGATGTAAACGCGAACCATCCGAAAAGCACAAGAGTACAGCGTGAGAAAGAACCGATCGCGATAGGTTGTTGTTCGGATTGAGTAACACTCATCGTTTCGTCCCTGAACCGATTCGGTCAACCTGTTTGGTGGATAAGGATATGCCTGACAATCTTGTCCGAGCTGTTTGGGCGAATGGTGATTGGGAATACTCCGCAATTACCTGTTCGTAATGTTCCTTCGCTTCTTGGAATCGATTCAATTGTTCCGCGCACAATCCCTTTTGAACAATGCTAGCGGCACACCAGAACGATTCGTTCGGGAATTGAAGAACATCTCCGTAGGCTTGGCTGGCTTCTTCGTAGCGTTGTTGCATCATATAGGTTTCCCCAATCATCCATGCAGCTCTGGCAGCCAATACTGAGGAGTGAGCCTGTTTGGTACCAACTCCGGCCTCCTCTGGCTTTTTGATTGCATGAAGTATCGAACGAGCTGAATCAAATTCCGCTCGCGCAATAAGGCACCGCGCTAATAGATAATCGACCTCCGTACGCCGGTTCCATTTGGGAAAATCCTTACGAATTGCGGAAACAATACTCTCAGCACTTTCCCACTCTCCTTTGTGGGCTAGCAATTCTGCTTTCCACATTCGAACTCGCGGGTTTATGTTCGATGGTTGAGAGGGGGGCTGGTCCATCTGGCTTAGAATCTCCACATGGGGCTCCATCATGTCCCATTCTTCCGCAAGGTAGTGTGCCTGAGCCAGATCCAAATGGATGTTCGTTCTTAAGTCGTTCGTGAGGTTGGAATCGGCGAGTAAGGAATTTAGCAGTGAAATTCCCTCGTTCCCTTGGCCAAGTTCCATTTTTGAGCGACCATTAAGATAGATAGCATAGGTTGTCCACTGGTCAACGCCCCCCTTTTCAATGGCTGTCAAAGTAAGCTGTGCGACGAGCTCCCAGTCTTTCTGGTTTGCTGCTTGGTAGGCCAGTTGAACCCGTGCAGGAACGGCCCCAGGGTGATTGGGGTGAGAACGAACGATCTCTTCAAGCACCTGAGTGGTTTGCTTAAGCTGTCCAGCTTCTTGAAGTGTAGAGGCGAGATCTTCGAGTACTTCGATTTTGATCGGACCTTGCTTAATCGCAGCTAACGCTTCGTCCCAGAAGGTTGCCGTTGTAACAGATGGGGCCGAGGGCTGAGTCTGGATTCTATATTCGAGTATTGCGGCTATAACGCGTTGTTCGCTCGATAACTCGTTTCTGGTGAGGTTTTGCAAGCATTCACTTGCTATTTCGAGATCGTCGCGTTCGATCGAGGTTCGTGCGGAGGCTAGCAGGATATCCGTCTTTAATTGTTGGTCGCTCCCTACGGACTCCATCGCTTTGTCTAGGTGAGCCTGCGCTGCCTCCGGATCCTGGAAATGATTCGCGAAAAGTTTTCCCAGTTCGTAGTGAACTCGGGATGCTCCGAATCCAGATTTCGTCGATTCCTCCATCGCGAGGTTTAAGTAATTCTTAGCTGACTCGAAGCGGTTTTGCGAGGATTCCCAGTTGCTCAAAACGACCTGTGCCGATTGGATCCAGTGAGGCCACGACGGCGAGACGATTGGTGTATTGTTTTGCTTTGTTTTTTGCTCAAAGGCTTTGGCCTTTTGCAGCCATGTCTCTATCAATTTCGCGGATACTTCGTTGGGTTCCACATTCCACGCGGCAATGGCGGCAAAGTACTCGCATTGTACGCTGAGTTCGGTACCGGGACAGCGAGACGAGACTTTCTCATATTCCGTGCGAGCCTCACGGAAGTTGCCGGCCAGAAACCATCGATTAGCAGTAGCGAACCATTCGGGAATGGAGTTGGTATCAGAGATTTTTGGCGGAGACTGCGTTTCGACTTGCTGTAATGGGTAAGCAAGAGCAAGGCTTCCGGCCCCTGAATCTACCAGAAACGCAAAGCAAAACTGGCCAATGATCGAAGCCATTGATTGGACAATACCGCATTTTTCGAGTCGAAACGTCCGCACGTCTTCGATTCCAAATTAGAGTAATCGATCATATTCCGAGTAACGCGACGGGGGGGATAAGCCCGAATGACAATCCCTCCAGCCTCCTGTAGTCATTACTCGAAAAATCCGTTGCAACGCAAGTCCCGACTAGAAATACATCCACGCACCACAACTCAGGGTGTCGAATTGATCTGATGATCTTGACAGAGTCACAGGAAATCTTGTATCCCGCGCCTGGCGTAGGGTTGGCTAATAGTGCTAAATGCCTTCATTCCACTGGGGCATCTGAATGATAGATCCTTTAGATGGGCTGTTACTGCGGAGAGAATTTGGATCATGAGTTTCGTCAAAGAGTTTAAAGAGTTCGCAATGCGTGGTAACGTCATCGATCTTGCGGTCGGCGTTGTCATTGGAGGTGCCTTCGGGAAAATTGTTAGCGCACTGGTGGAAAAGATAATAGTTCCGCTGACCGGTTTTCTAACGCAGGGTAAGAGCGTTGCGGATTTGTCGTATACGGTACCCTTGCCGGAGGCGTTAATCAAAGAAGGTATCAAACCGGCGACAATCGGTTATGGTGCATTTTTGCAAGCGGCGATCGATTTCGTTATTGTTGCTTTTGCCATCTTCCTAATGGTAAAGCTAATGAATTCTATGAAAAAGAAACAGGAGGCTGCGCCGGAGAAGCCGGTTGGACCGTCCGAAGAAGTGTTGTTGCTGAGAGAAATCCGTGATTCCATGGTAAAGGCGGCACCGCGACGGGCCGATTAGTTGCTAGCAACTCCCATCTCGCTTGGTTCGCAGCATACTTATGGATCGGGATTATCACTGGGCCGAGTATTGGTTCAATGGTAAGTGTCGGTAGTATGTCTCTAAGCAAAAGATAGAGAAACAGGTTGCGTAGAGTCGACCTCCACCACCCTCGTGGGGGTCGCCCGACGCATTCCAGCTGCCTTTGTTCGGGCCTGCTTGCTCTTGCATGGCTGGTAGATGCGTCTTCATCGATTCGTTCCATTGTTTCCAGTAATCACCGCCAACGTGATGCAGGGCTGTCGTGGCGTAGTACCAGTAATAAAATGAAATTCGGTTTTTATCTTGGTCGATTCGATTTTCGCAGAGATATTCTGATCCGGTGACAATTCGGCCATCGCTCGCTTTCCATCCTAAGTACATTCTGCAGAGCATTCCTTCGGCTGTCATCGCAGGAGACGCTTTGGAGTATGACATATAGGAATAGGCCTCGCCGTAGGGATCTGGTTCGGTCTGGTTTCGTTTCTTCTGGACTTTGTTGAGAAAATTCTGCACTCGATCGAGTTTATCGCTGTCGACGATGAGGCCAGCCATCCGGGCACTCATGAGAGCCATTACGTACCAACCCGTTACGCTCATGTCTCCTGGCTCGCGCGGGTTGTACCTCCAACCGCCATCATCTGCTTGGGCTCGCTGAGCATAACGAATCGCTCGCATGGCGACTGGTTCGAGCAATGGATCATTCGTTAGTCCATATAGTTCACAGATGGCGATCGTGCATTGAGCTTGGGAATATGTTCTCTGATTGCCGATCGCTTTTTTGGCAAAGAATCCTTCGTCGTCTTGAATACTGAGCAAAAAGCTCATTCCGTTTTTAACATTTTTGGAATACTGAGAGTCAGACTTGTGCGTGTGGCCAGCGCCGAGAAATGCCAACATAGCCATCGCCGTGGCGGCAGATTCGTTTTCTGTCGTTGCGCCACCTTTGTAGGGCCCGACGAGAGACCATGAGCCGTTACTTCGCTGTTGTCGTGCAAGCCATTCGAGACCAGCTGCGACGGCATCTTCCGTTCCCTTGGTCCCGCCATAGGCTTTAAGAAGCGTCTCCTTCATGATTCCTGTACGCCCCATAAGCCCTTTCTTTATGGAGATCTCTGGGCTAGACAGGTCGACAGCAGGCACAACTGAGGGAACGTCAATCTCCTCAATTTGCATGCTTGTCAGCTCTTCTACGTTAGGTATCTCTAGATCCGATTCTGATTCTACGGGACTCAATTCGTAGGAAGAGAGTTCTTCGGTCCCCTCGGAGAAGGCTTCGCCGGACAAAAGGGTAATCGCGTTTCCGATTCTCTCACTGAGCGGAACAATCGCCAGCAAAAGCACGATCGCCAAGTGGACGATCAAGCTGACTAGCCATGACGGGGTTTCTCGCCAAGCAAGCCGTTCGAGCAAAGATCTTTGCTCTACAGGCTCGTGTTCCTCCAGTTCCACTGCGGACGGTGGTGCACTGAGCTGTGGGGGGGGCTGAGTGGGAGCCTGTGTAAAGGGAGGGGGAGCGATGGAATGTATAGGTTGCCCACCAATTCCATTTGTAGGACGCCCAACCACAGGCGGTGTTGCTACAGGGGGAGCGGTTGTGGAAGGTGGGGTGATTGGATGCGAGAATTTTGAGGAATAAGGTGGCGGGGGAGGGGGAGTGGAGCCTTTTTTAGGAGTGTCGTTCAACACGTTTTTGAAGCTCCACACCAAGCAGCAGGAAAAGAGGGAATAGGGATAGTTTATTCAACCCGAAACCAAGCCTAAAGTCGAGCCCCTCGGAATGAACATGGCCGCCTAGAATGACTCGTTTTCAAGCGATTGGAGCAATGGATCAGGACGGGATTTGTCTGGAATCACTTGCGTTACGCTGACTTTACTCTTTTTTAGGTCTTCAATCTGTGCGGCCATCTTCTGAAGCAGTGTTGCAATTTCGTTGCCAGCAGCTTCTCCCAGATGGACACTTAGGGCTTTGCGGGCGCTGTAAGACAGCCCCAGATCGTCTTTCTTCATTTGGATTCGCGATTGATTTTTGAGTGAATAGGCAGAACCGAAGTATTATTTCATTACTCGACCGTCACGCTCTTCGCCAAGTTTCGTGGTTTGTCGACATCGCACCCTCGCATCACCGCAATATGGTATGCCAATAGCTGCAGGGGGATCGATGTGACGATCGGTTGCAGGAAGTCCTCGACGTAGGGAACCTCGATAAAGTCGTCAACGAGCGAATCGAGCGATTTGTCTCGTTCGTTGACAACTGCAATAACGGGTCCTCCTCGAGCCTTGACTTCTTGTAGGTTGCTCATGACTTTATCATATATGGTCGATTTGGAGAGAATGAAAACTGAGGGCGTGCTGGCATCGACCAGGGCGATCGGTCCGTGCTTCATTTCGGCCGATGGGTACCCCTCGGCGTGTATGTAGCTGATCTCCTTTAACTTGAGAGCACCTTCGAGCGCTGTAGGAAAGTTGTAATGTCGCCCGAGATACAGAAAGTTGGTGCAATCTTTATACTTGGCGGCAATCTCTCGGACCTGGCTATCGCACTTTAAAGCATTCTCGACTGCTTCAGGGAGCGATTCCAGTTGGTTGATGATACGCTGGCCAGCTTCGTAACTTAAGTGTCGCAATCGTCCAAAATACAAAGCGAGCATCGATAGCACACAGACTTGCGATGTAAACGCTTTGGTCGATGCAACCCCGATCTCGGGGCCCGCGTGGAGGTAAATGCCTCCGTCCGCTTCCTGGGCAATGCTGCTACCGATTACATTGCAGATGGCGAGTGTATGGTGCCCTTTGCGCTTCATTTCCCGCACGGCAGCCAATGTGTCTGCCGTTTCTCCACTTTGAGTTATGCCGAAGAGCAACGTGTTGTTGTCGATGGGGGGATTTCGATATCGCAACTCACTTGCATATTCGACTTCGACGGGGAGCCTGGCAAATTCCTCAATGAGATATTCGCCTATGAGGGCAGAGTGCCAACTGGTTCCACAAGCAGTTAAGATCAATCGATTGACTCCCTGTAATTGTGAGGGAGTAAGATTTAGACCTCCAAATTTGGCAGTCGCATTTTCGCGATCCAATCTGCCTCGCATTGCGTTTCGTAATGCGGTTGGTTGTTCATGGATTTCCTTGAGCATGTAATGCTCATAGCCCTCAGTCGACACATCCTGTTCGGTCTTTTCTAGGACCCGAACCTCAGGACGGATGCGCCCCTGTTCTCGATGTCGGACTTGGATGGAGTCGTTGGTGACAATCGCCAGTTGGTGATCCGCCAAATATATGATCCGTTCTGTATGTCCAACCAGAGGAGATGTGTCGCTGGCGATAAACTGCTCACCTTTGCCAACACCGATTACGAGAGGGCTGCCACAACGCGCTGCAACTAAGAGATCCGGACGATCCCGAAACATAACAACGAGCCCATATGTGCCCCTCAATTGGTCCAGTGATAGCCGGACTGCCTCAAAGTAAATGCTGTTAGGCCCATCGCTCTTATGCTTGCGATCTTCGAGGGGTAACTCCATCAATTGCTGTAGGTAGTCAGCGATCAAGTGAGATATCGCTTCGGTGTCGGTATCCGACTTGAAGACATACCCCTTTTCTGTCAGCTGCTCTTTGATGGTTTGGTAGTTCTCAATGACTCCATTATGAACGAGTGCCACCAATCCGGAACCGCCAAGGTGAGGGTGAGCGTTGGCGACCGTTGCCGGACCGTGAGTCGCCCAACGAGTGTGGCCAATGCCAATATTGCCCTCGATCGGGGATTGATTGAGCGTTTCAGCCAGCTGGTCGATCCTGCCTACAGCTCGTCCTAATTGGAAACTGCCGCTGGTTGCAATCGTGGCAATTCCAGCGCTGTCGTAACCACGGTATTCGAGTCGTCTCAAGCCCGACACGAGAAACGGAGTGGCATTATTCTTTCCAACGTATGCAACAATACCGCACATTGCAAAGGACCTATTTTGCTTTAGACTTGGAACAAGTGAGCGATGTCAATACTGGGCCCGCACCACGAACGTCTCATGGAACTCGACTCAATAAACACCTACACGCAGTTCCCACCGAAAAATTCTGACGAGAGTGAAAAGTCTACGTTACCCGTAAAGATTTGAGGGTAGCAACGTACAAGATTCAAGCGTTCCAGCTCGATTTCCGTAGTAAAGTCGTCGTAATTAGTACACTCATTATGTATCCGTGTTAACTAGGCAGGGGTGTGACAAGGCGAAATGGCTTTTTTCCACTTCGGACCTACTGGACGATGCCGAAGAAGCGGGAGCGAAGCCTAGCCCGATTTATCGTTAGAATCAGCGCGATCGGGACCTTGCGACCGTTTCGAGTAGGAAGAATCAGGGTTAACGATTACACTTGAATGTGGTTTTAGCCTCCGTTGTTTTCTTTCGTTGTACTCGTTTCGCTATAGTCGTTATCAAATGTCAAAGATCCTTGAATCTCTCCCCATTGGACAAAACGTTGGAATCGCATTTTCTGGGGGGTTGGACACCTGTGCCGCGATTTATTGGATGCGACAGAAGGGGGCTGTACCCTATTGTTACACAGCGAACTTAGGGCAACCCGATGAGGCGAATTACGATGACATTCCTAAACGAGCGATCGAATGCGGAGCGGAGAAATCTCGATTGATCGATTGCCGCGAGCAGCTTGTTCATGAAGGGTTAGCCGCGCTTCAATGTGGCGCGTTTCATATCACTACGGGAGGGCTACCCTACTTCAACACCACCCCTATTGGTCGAGCCGTTACCGGTACGATGCTTGTCCAGGCCATGAAAGAGGATGGAGTTAACATTTGGGGCGACGGTAGTACTTACAAAGGGAACGACATCGAACGTTTTTATCGTTATGGTTTACTGGCAAACCCAGAACTTATGGTCTACAAACCGTGGCTCGATGAAGCCTTTAATCGTGAACTCGGTGGACGAAAGGAAATGTCCGAATTGCTCGAACGAGCAGGCTTAGCTTATCGCATGAGCAAAGAGAAAGCTTACTCAACCGATTCCAATATCTGGGGGGCTACGCATGAGGCGAAAGATCTTGAAAGCCTCGATACCGGCATGAAGATCGTTGACCCCATTATGGGAGTCCCTTTTTGGAAACCAGATGTTGTTATTGCTCCGGAGGTAGTTAGTATCGGTTTCGAAGCTGGCCTACCCGTTTCTCTGAATGGTAAAACGTTCGAATCTAAGGTTGATCTCGTACTGGAAGCGAACGCGATCGGTGGTCGGCACGGACTGGGAATGTCTGATCAAATCGAAAATCGAATTATTGAGGCTAAGAGTCGTGGTATCTACGAAGCGCCTGGGATGGCGCTCTTATTCATCGCCTATGAACGATTGATAACCGGTATTCATAACGAAGGAACGATGGAGCAATACCGCGATATGGGGCGAAGACTGGGGCGACTCCTGTACGAAGGTCGCTGGTTTGATTCTCAGTCTTTAATGCTTCGCGAAGCCCTCCAGCACTGGGTTGCTAGAGCTGTCACGGGTGAGGTTACGCTGGAACTGCGACGCGGGAACGACTACACAATTATGAACACTAAGAGTCCGAACCTAACGTATCATCCAGAGCGTCTTACTATGGAAAGTGGAAAGGGGGAGTTTTCTCCCAAGGATCGGATTGGCCAGCTCACCATGCGAAATCTGGATATCACGGACTCCCGAGAAAAACTCTCCGTTTATCGAAACGTTGGGCTGCTCCGAAGTGGCTCCGATGACTCAATAAAACTACTAGATGAGTAGACTCGAATTGGCCGATTCGTCATCGTTGTGTTTAATGGGATGAACTCACTGTTTGTCGCGCATGGTGACAAAGTTTGTCCAGCAATTGACCAAGCCTATATGGCCTTTTAATCTTGGCTTAAGTTCAGCAATCAATCGATTGCCCAACTCGTCTCTTGCCAGGACTTTGGTGCGGAATGAAAAAAAGCGTAAAAGGCTTCACGCTAGTCGAATTGCTTGTGATAATCGCTATCATCGGTGTACTAGTTGGGTTGCTGTTGCCAGCCGTTCAAGCGGCGAGAGAAGCTTCTCGGCGTATTCAATGCCGAAACAACCTTAAGCAAATCGGATTGGCAACGCTCAACTACGAGTCGGCGTACAAGAGGATTCCTCCGAGCGCCTGCGTGAATCGCTTTATCTCGACCAACAACTCCTGGGGAATACACGGTCGATTGTTACCCTTTATCGAGCAAGATAATCTCGGGACACAAATTGATCTCAGTCGACCTTGGAATCAGTTTCCGATCTTGAGCGGATACCGAATTGCTATGTATTCCTGCCCGTCAGATCCCAAAGCATCGATCCCACGGGATACGAGTGTGACTGGGAATGTCGCCATGCAACTTTACCCAACAACCTACACTTACAATCTAGGAACGTGGTTCATTTATGACCCCGTAACCAATCGTGGTGGGGATGGTGCTACACATCCCAATGCCGATTTTAGAACTTCTGCTATATCCGACGGCATGAGTCAAACGATTTGGTGCTCCGAAGTTCACGCGTGGCAAGCATACACGCGAAACGCTGGCCCACCGACTACTAATATTCCAAATACGGTAGCCGAGGTTGCGGTGATTGCCGATTCGGGCATCAAGGATCGAATTTTCGCAGACGGTACTGGGTCGGGGCGAACCGAGTGGACGAATAGCCACGCACATCACAGTGGCTTTACCGTTACTCTCCCGCCCAACACCAAAGTGCGGTACACCTTTAATGGAGTCCTCTACAATATCGACTACAACTCCCGGGCCGAGGGGAGCAGTACAACCGTTCCGACCTATGCCGTACTCACCTCGCGCAGTTGGCACACCGGATTGGTGCAAACGGGAATGTTAGATGGGTCTGTTCAAGTCTTCTCGAGTTCGACGGATCAAATGGTATGGCGATCTCTGGGGACCCGCAACGGCGGAGAAGTGATCTCCGGGAATGTTTTTGAGTAGTGCCGTTACTTGGGTTAACTTACAGAAGAACCACTGGTGCACAGACGATCAGTCTCCTGTGCAATCCGTGTCTACTACGCTTCGAGGGAGTGAATGACTAAGCCAGAGACGAGCTTGGGGTAAAAGTAGGTGCTCTTGGCAGGCATTCTTTCTTGATGAAGTGATATCTTGCGAATATGCTCGATCGTAGCCGGCATCACCAGCGCAGCGATTGGGTAATGAAGTGCCCCCTCCAGCTTGCCATTAAGGCCGTCAATCACTTCCGTTACCGAATGGACGTAGGTAGGTTTCGGCATCTCTTTCAGCCCAAGCAAATCTTCTAGGACTAAGCGATGCAAGACGGCTACACCCAGCTCCTGCCAATCTGGTGACTGATCCGATGCAATCTCGTTCATTCGATCAGCGGCTTCTTGACGCGCTGATATCCGTGTCCATTCCTGAGATTTGGAGGAATAAATGGCCATGATGAGTTGCTCATCCAATCGTTCCATCTCGGCCCAAACGGATCCGGTGCTCTCGGGGCCAGACCCTACCAATTCGCAATCAAAAAAATGGGAAAGTTTGGCATGTAAGTCCTGGGTGCTAAACTCCGGAACACCATGCAGCAAACGATGGGTTGGTAACACCAAAAGACCTGGATCATTCATGCTGACCAGCATCGTTAGCACATAATTCGCCGGGTGTGTATCTGTCAGCAGCCCTTTTTCATTTAGTTCATCTCGATAGTTGCACGCGGTCTCATAACGATGATGACCGTCTGCAACGAACATATCTTTATCGGCAACTAACGCCATAATCTCTTGGATAATCTTGATGTCGCTAATCGGCCACATGCGGTGCACAACACCCAAGTGGTCGGTAGCTTCCAGACCATGGACTCCCGCAATTTGGCTTTCCAGTAACTCTTGGATCTCGTTTTCCGGGTCCGGATACAACCCGAAGATCTGAGACAAGTTTGCTTGGGTGGCTCGGGTCAATTTGAGCCGATCGTCTTTCGCTTTGGCGTGCGTTTGCTCGTGAGGGTAAATGTTCCCTTCACCAAATCGTTGCAGCTTAACCCTCGCCATGAATCCCCGGCGAACTACCTTTTCACCACCGTTGTCAAATTCCTGATGATACACATAAATTGCAGGATCCGGTTCGGTTTGAATCACTCCCTCGGTCTGCCATTTTCGATAGATATGGGCAGCGCGACGGTATAGCTCGTTTTCGTCCGTGTCCGTTGGCTCGCGACGATTCAGCTCCAATCGCAAAAAGTTGTAGGGAGATAGTCCGTAAAGATGATTCTGCAGTGCCGAATCGACCACATCATAGGGTGGAGCAATGCAATCGGATAGCGATCCGACCTGGGCGAGATTGTACCGAAGACCGCGAAAGGCCTGGATTTCTGGCATGATTTGCAACTGAGAAAGTGAGAGAAGCAATCTGTGTTCAGCGAACTTCGCAGGAAGAACCGTTCTAAAAAACAAATCGCAAAAAAAAAGAGCCCGGAAAATCCGGGCTCGAAATTTTGAACTACCCCGCTAGGACTCGAACCTAGAATAAAGGAACCAAAATCCCTTGTGTTGCCATTACACCACGGGGCAGTCTTTTGGGGATTTCCCCTTCAGATGGACGAAGTGTAGCCAGTCCTTGTTCGCTTGACAACTCTAGTTTTTAGGACTTTTATTCGAGCTTCGACGTTACGATTCTCAGAATCTCTTTTTCTCGGGATTGTAACAGTTTTCCTTGCCATTCGATCAAGGATCGATAGCAAAAAACGCTTGCTGCAATCGCTCCGAATGAAAGGGGAATCGCTAAGGGAATCCATGCCAGATTCGGAACTAAATACCCAAAGAGCCACTCGATCCCTATAGGAATCAGAGCAAAGGCAAGAATGATCGGCAAGATCGATGAAAGTAACAAATTTACTGCCACCGCCATAAAGTCCATATTCTTTGGCTGGATTCCCCCCGCACCCATCGGAAACGGAGTCAGTATGGCCATGAGGTTCATGAGCAACGCGAACATGGGGAGTACCGTTAAAAATACCAGGACAGAACACGCTAAAAAATACGAACCGATCCCAAGGTAAATCCCAACTCCAACCAGGATGGGCAGAAGTATCACACCGACAAACGCACCGTGCGCAAGATTCTTTCCCAATAGGATACGCCACCGCTCCATGCCACTAAGTACGAACGCTCGAAAGCCAGCTCGGTCAAATCCAAACGTGTTGCCTGCCACCCCACAAGACATCAAGAGCATGAATGCAGCAAAACCACAGGCAATGAGACACTTGAGGTAATCGTTTTCGGGCACTGCTTTGCCTCGTAGAAATGCTAACATAATGATTGGCGCAATCATTGGCATCAGCAGATACATCTTTACTTCCGGTGCTCTCTTCATGGAGGTCAATGTCATGGCGATCATTGCCGAAACATCTTCTTCCATAAGCGGAAATGACCACTCATGTAACCGCCGCTTATCGCTCGGTAGGGCGGTGGTAGAACTGGTCCCCCCCGATCTGAGCCTCTCCTCTGACGAGGGAAACTGCGATGGGGTGACGGCCGATTTGGATTGAAACTTTTTCAGTCCTATCTCGCCCTTCCAATACGCGAGCGTCGATCGGTAGCTCCATCGCAAATATTGAACACCAACCAAGAAAAGAGACAAACTAAAGAACAATGCCTTCCAGATGGATTCATATCCCTGTTGCAACAATTCAATTGCCGCGACTCCCCAGAGTGGTGGGATCGCGTAGTTCGCGATTTTCAAGTAAGACATGGCGGTCTCTAGCGACGCTTTTCGTCGAGCTTCTCGTTCCTTTTTGCGCTTCTGATCCTCGTCTACTTTGGTAGTCGCTATATCTTCTTGCGAAGCGGTATCCTCAGTCGCTTTTTGTGCTTCCCCGTCAACCACCGGACCACTGTCGTTCCCGTCGACTGCTAGCGAGTCGGCAGTCGTCCCTCCCTTAGCGACAGGATCAGACTTAGCGACAGGGTCAGATTGGTTGTGGGGCTCTTCTGTATTGATGGATTCTTGATCGGGTACACTAGCGGGCGGCGCGGCATCTGCAGGTCTTGCACGAGGATCCGGGGCTGTTGCTGTGGCCTTTTGACTGCGCTCTAACCATAAGAAAAGCTGCACCGGAATTTGTGTTGCCGCAATGATAAAAATTGGTAGCAACACCAGAACAAGTTGCTTTGTTCTGGGGTTGGTCATCAACGTCGCGAGCCAACCCTGAACCCAGTAGGTCGCTGCCGTCATCGCGAACAAAAAGGCAGTTATCGGAATTAAAAACAGTATCGCTTTGAGGCCTATCGAAAAAACCGAGCCTAAGACGAGACCTAAGCAACCACCCGCGGTCATCAAAAACACGGGCGTACCCAATGACGCTAAGTAATTCACAACAAACGCTTGCGAAGGGGAAACAGGTAAATGCAGGATCTTATCAAGCGAAATGGGATCGCCCCGTTGGGCCTCATTGAGCACATGAATGAGCCACATCAACATCGCCAGAAGTACTACCCCTTCCCAAATAAGAAAGTAGTATTCCATGCTGATGTATTTGGGAAGAAATAAGCCCAGCGAAAATCCTATTAGCCAAATCGATACCGTACTCATCGCGACAATGAGCGTTCCGATCAGGGCAAACACCTTGATTAACTGCGTGCCCCGCGAGACTTGGTTATACCGAATACGAAATCGTAGCCAAACAAAGAGTAAGGATGGCCATATAAACCGCTCATATAATCCATTCATTATGATTCAAGCCAATTGAGTCGGTTCGATGCTGCATTCTCATTACCAGCCAAAGAGAGGAAATAATGCTCCAGCGATCCCCGGTCTAGTATCTGTTGCATGGAGGATTGATGAACCAGTTTGCCCTGCATAATGATTCCAACATGAGTACAGAGCTTTTGAACGATTTCCAAGACGTGAGAAGTGATAAAAACGGTAGAACCTCGATTAACGAAGTTGGTCAAAATCTCACGGATGGTTACGGATGCGACCGCGTCAACTCCCTCAAATGGCTCGTCAAGGAACAGCAATTCCGGATTAGGCAATAGAGCCGCTGCAAGCGATAGTTTCTTGCGCATTCCATGAGAATACTCGAGAGCTAATGTCTTGGGTTCCGAATCGAGCGTCATCAATGACAATAACTCCGCGCTTCGCTCTCGAATCGTCTCCAAGGATAATCCGTGAATTCGTCCAACGAACGTCAGATATTCCTGCGCAGTAAGATTCTCGAACAGTGCCAAGTTCTCGGGGATCACTCCAATGCGCTTCTTGGCCTGCAGGCTTTGTTGTTCGTTGTTCATGTCGAAACCGAGAACACGCATCTCTCCGCCCGATGGAGCGAGCAGACCAGTAAGCATCTTGATTGTTGTGGATTTGCCCGCTCCGTTATGACCCAGGAAACCATATAGCGTTCCTCGCTCTACCTGGATATCCACGGAATTGACAGCAACCTTGTCCCCAAAATTGCGAGTTAAATCTTTTGTTTCTATCGCCCAGTTCGCTTCGGAATCTGCTTGACTCCCTGCGGAATCTGTCTGTGTCATCAACGGTTAGTCCTCACCACGTCGCAAATAGGTTACGATCTGAGCGATCTGCTCAGGTGTTAAGCTTTTCTCAAAGCCATCTGGCATCAACGATTGTTCGGAAGATTTTATCTCTGCGATCTCCGACCTTCTGATCTTTTCGATTCTTCCGTCCGTCAAGACCAGTTCGATTTCAGTTTCTGATTCTTGGCGTATCAGACCTGTAAGTACCGAATCCTCTTGGGTTCTTATCATGCTTCGCTTGTATTTCTCATCGACCGCTCGGCCTGGCTCTATAATAGCCTCTAGCCAAGCTCGGTTGGTCCAATGGCTTAAGGCTTGCAGCGATGGACCTATTGGCGCCTCCGCCACCCCTCCTGAATTACCACCGCGATGGCATTTGACACAGTGAGCTTCGAATAACAGCTTGCCCGGGCCGAAATCTACTTTTAGCGGCCACTCTCGTTCAAATCTCTCAATGGCCTCCCCTCGATTCGAAGAATCATCCTTCCCAAAAATCTTTACGACGTTCTCTACTAAATTTCCCTTAGCATTCTGTCGAATGACCTCCAGTTGGCTTGGCGTTACGTCGCTCGCCAAAATTCTTCCACTCTCAATCTCGTTAAGCAATGACTCAATCCCTTTAGGTTGGGAAGCAAACAATGATATCGTTAAAGACTTGAGCGACGCGGGCCATGCATGCACCGTCCCTAAAAGGATCTTCCTACTGTTGTCTCCCAGCCGATATACGCCGGATACAATTTTTTCCGAAACGATGCTATCGCTTTTTGGGAGAACACTTATCACCTCGCCAACCGCGACAATAGAATCATCGCTCAAACGAGATAGATACAATTCCCACGCGGCAATCGTAGAACCTGCGCTCGCATCTTCGGAAAGAACGACTTCCCTCGCGTTTGTGTAAATCTGATCGATCAACGCATCGTTGAGCGAAGATGTATTCGAGTGCAGGCCTAGTTGACGGGCCATTAGAAAATGCCAAGCAGGCCTTGTGCCACTATGATCGGCTATCTTTTGCATAATGCTATTGAGCTCGTTCGTGTCCATGCGAGGAATTAATCTGTTGAGACAGGTCGTACCCCGTAGATCATCGCGACTTATCAATTCACGGACCAACAACCCAATTCGATTGGAATCTGCATACTCCAGTATCAAATCAAATCCAGAGATACCAGAATGTTCGAGTAACAAATCACAACATCGTTTGGCCGACAGCTTGTCCTCTCGTTCTCCATGATTGACTAGGCATAAAACGATTCGCATTGCGAGCAAGGGATCGACTGCGGAGGGTGGGATCTCGCTCTTTGCTAAACTCTGCACCAAAGTTGTTGGCACCCTCTCACCCCGCAAAAGTTGACCTAAAACATAGGTGACAATTCTTTGGTCTTCGTCATTAATAAGAGCTACCAATTCATTTTCCTGCAACCGACCAAGGTAATTAAGTATGGCAAAGGCACGAATTCGAATCTTGGGATTCGCGGAAGATAAGGCTGTAGAAATCAGTTGTGGAGCGGCTTGTTCATCCGAAAATCTCCAGATCCATTGTTGCTGTGCCCAGTCCGCAATAGCTATGTTTTCATCCCCTAATAACTCGACTAGCTCCGCTTCGGAAATTCGACTCAATTCTTTTGGCGGCCGAATATCTTGTGTGTTATGGTAAACGCGATAGAGTCTTCCCTGCTCTTTCCCGGCGTAGACGTCGAGCCTCGCGAGCCACTCTTCAGGTATCCATGTCGGATGTTCTATAACTCTGCGATACATGTCCGCAATCCAGATGGATCCGTCTGGGGCATTGATAACCCGAACAGGACGAAACCATGGATCATCACTCCGCAGCCATTCACTGGATGAGTCTTCTGGCAATCGGTCGGCTCGCCACGAAATACCATCCCGCTTCATAGCCATTCGAGATACGAGGTTATGAACGGGCTCGCAAACAAGTGCAGTCCCAACCATCGTATCGCCATTTCCTGGACTGAGATTGATAATCGTACTACATACTGAGGTGTATCGATTCGCAGTCAATGGATCATTGAATCGATCTAAAGCAGGACTTAGCGGATAGACCTTTGGGGAATCGACAGGTTGTGTCAGATACCTCGATGTCCCTGAGAAATGACGTCTTCCACCCTTCGCCCAATTGCGATCCAGCACATAATGATAAATCGGGTGGGTGTTATCATTCCCAAACCAATTCCCCCAACCGTCATGGGAACGTATGAACTGAGTTTCACCCGTCTCAAGTGTCAATTCATGCCGATCTGGATCAATCGCTAAATCACACCCTCGAATATCAAACTCTTCTTTGGTACCATCTAACCTATGTAGAGTAACCGTAGCGGTGTCGGCACCTGTTCCGAAATGCAGCTTATGGTCGAGCCCATATGTAAACCCGTGAACTCTATGCTGCGGATTCGCTAAAGCAAAGCCTGATAAAATGACTCGCTTTTCATCCGCTTCACCATCGTTATCTGTGTCTCTTGCAAAAAACACTTCTGGTGCGCACGCGACAACAATTCCATCTCTCCATGCGTAAACACCCGAGACAAAGGGCAAATTACTAAGAAATGGCTTACTGGTATCTAGTGTACCATCTCGATCTATGTCTTCTAAACAAATCACTCGACCAGAACGTTCGCCACCATTGGGGTAGTCTGGCATCTCCAAAACCCAAACCTTGCCATCTGCCCCAAACGCTACATTGATCGGGTCCATGATTAGTGGCTCCGCCGCAACCTGTTCCACTCGAAATCCCTCCGGTACCCTTATGGAGCGAAGCGCTTGGTCTTTATCAAGTGGTCGCTGTAGATCGCGAGTTTGATTTTGAAGATCGAGAACGGCCTTTACGAGCTTTTCTTCCGTTCCACTGACCCATGGACCGGGCTGGTTGTAATAGATCATGGAACTGTCGACCTCGTAACCTCCCTCCCTGCGTAAACGTTCCGACGAGATGTACGCAAAAACATCATCTACATAGGCCGCTACCCAAACATCGGAAAACTGACTCAATTCTCTTTCCAGCCGAATTTGGTAGTCGACAACGACTTCGCCACCCAAAAATACCCACGCGAGCTGATCGCCAAACGCCCAAAAATGAATCGGCGCTGGGTACGATTCCGGGATTCGGTCTTTTACCTTAAGTATTTCTAGTAAACCCCTCGCCCGATTTTGTACATGTTTATTGGGATCATTAAGCAATTCCTGCAAGATCGATTTAGCCGGACGATCAAATTCAAGTCCAGCATAAGAGAATGAAATGTGGGTCGGTGCAGCCAATGGTTTTTGAGCCGATGCTATCGCTCTCGTCACCGCTTCAAACATGCTCTTTGCGTGCGTCTGAGCGTGAATATACTCCCCTCGCGGATTGGGATTTGAATCTGCACCTGTTCCGATTATTGGTAACGCGACTAATCCAGGGTTCTCTCTTTCCAGTATTTCCGCCGATAGACCTGCCCAATCCGAACTGACTCGATTTCTCTCTGGGCTAATCGACGTGCAATGACATGCATACTGATAGGCGACCGCGATTAACTCTCCCGCTTTATTTCTAGCACTTAGCACACGGACACGACGATCGACTGGCCCACTGGGTGTTTCACCAAAATTAGCCCACTGACCACTTTGGATAACTCTGCGATTTATGGAAAACTCGGCTTGATCCTGAGCAATGGAAACCGTGCCTGACTCGATATTCGCAATGGCTTCACGAACAGATTTGAGGGTCGCCCTCAACAGCTGTTCGGTATACTGCTTCGACGCTTCTCTCTCTTTTGAGGATAGTGGGTCTGCAAAAAGATTGGTAAGAACGCCCTCTAGATGAGGTGCGGTGTGGGAGTGCGTCGTGCATAACACAATTTGAGCACGATTTAGACCAAACTCCGCCTGTAGCACGCGACAAATCTCTTCGGTCATCGAGGCGGAGATGCCAATAGCATCCATGGAGACGATCAACAGCGGCTCCCCTTTTTTGTGCTCTAGATAAAGGGAGCGTACAAACAACGAAGAGTCTACACCTTCGGAGGGTTTTACCCGAGCTGCGTAACCACTAAGTCGAACTGGTTCGGTTGGTGTTACATCGATTCGGCTCGCCCCGACGTTCCATTCCTCCGCATGACTAGGCAATCCATATGCCATCAACCCAATGATCGCAACAAAACAGGCGTCAGTGATCCCTCTTAAAAGCCGACAAGGCTGGATGATTTCACTGAAAATAATGGTGAGCACACGAAGAAAAGTAGTCAGCAAAAACACAATGCACATAAACAGATTCCTTTTTTCGAGAGACCTGCATTGTAACTTTTATCGTCCCTGCGGTGTGTTCAGCCGCTTCTCTTTTTCGAGCAGAATCGTGCCCCAGACAAACAATGCCAACGCCATCCAAACAATCACAAAACCTGTCAAGCGACCAATTGAGACTTCTTCCCGAAACCAAAAAAAAGCAAGTAAAAACTGAAGCAACGGACCTACATACTGCAACATTCCCATCGCAACCAAAGGAACCGATTTGGCAGCAGAGGCAAATAGGACCAGCGGCAATGTTGTAATGGGCCCCCCGAAAACCAGTAGGCCTAAAGTAAGCGGAGTAAGTGGTTCTGGTTCAATCGTGAAGATACGAAAGTACCCAAGTAAAACTAGTGACAATGGCGCTAGTATCGCTGTTTCCATCCCCAAACCCGATATCGCTGGCATGGTGGTTCGTTTCTTAACAGCCGCGTAACACGCAAATGATGTTGCTAAAATGAACGCGATCCAAGGAAATACTCCCGTTGCCCACGTCATCACTCCAACACCAACGAAAGCAGTCGCAATTGCGAACCATTGAATGACAGTTATCCGTTCGCGAAAAATGACAACCGCTAAAAGCACGGTAAGAAGCGGATTGATAAAATATCCCAAGCTGGCTTCTACAACATAGCCGTTCTGCACTGCCCAAATAAAAGCCAGCCAATTGATGCTGATGAGTACAGCTGCCAAACTGCAAAGTGCTAATCTTTTACGATCTTTTAGCAGTCCCATCACATCGGGCCACTGCCGCACATAAGTTGTTAACACCGTCAAAACGACTAACGACCAGACTATGCGATGGCAGATAACTTCCACTGAGGGGATGTGGGCGACTAGCTTCCAATAGAGTGGGAATACTCCCCACAGAGTGTACGCGCTGAACGCTTGCACGTACCCTCGAGAGTTGTTGACCATTTCTGTTTCATTCTAGGGTTCGCGACAGACGCCGCCGCCCTAAACTAGCATCCGACGAACGCAATGCGGCTTTACGACAAGTGAAGATCCGAATGCGTGAGCTTTATGGCATGTCTATTGTTTGTGCCCGGAGGATTCTGGATCGATCGAGTCCGTTTCTATAGCATTAGCCATCGACTAACGCCACAATGCCCGATCAGTTCCGTCATTAACTACTCTTGTGCCAGTTTTCGCAACACCGTGGGCAAAATTCCACCATTTCTGTAGTAATCAATCTCCACAGGGGTATCGATACGCACAATCGCTGAAAACGTTTTCTTCGTTCCGTCTGCCGCAGTAGCATGGACCTGAACGAAACTTCTTGGTTTAAGGTTGTCATCGAGAGATGGGATCTCGAATACCTCTTCGCCAGTTAATCCTAATGACTGCGCAGTTTGACCTTCCGCAAACTGCAATGGTAATACTCCCATCCCAACCAAATTGCTTCGGTGTATCCGTTCGTAACTCGCCGCAATCACAGCCTTAATACCCAATTGCAGGGTTCCCTTGGCGGCCCAATCTCTGGAGGATCCTGTACCGTATTCCGTTCCCGCGAGAATAATGAGTGGCGTCTTCTCCTGTTGATACTTCATGGACGCATCATAAATGCTCATCTGCTCACCGGTTGGTAAGTACCTGGTTACTCCTCCTTCAATGCCGGGGGTTAAGCCGTTTCGAATTCGGATGTTCGCAAAAGTACCCCTCACCATGACACGGTCATTACCACGGCGTGCACCGTAGCTGTTGAAGTCTCTTGGATTGACGCCGTTTTCAACTAGGAACCGACCCGCCGGTCCATCCTTGGCAATCGAACCCGCTGGGGAAATGTGGTCCGTGGTTACGGAATCACCGAGCATGGCCAATACCCGTGCACCCTTAATTGGCTGAATACTCCCTTCCGAATTTGTAATCCCCTCCAAGAACGGAGGACGTTGGATGTATGTGCTCTTGGCATCCCACTGGAACAACTCACCTGGAGTAATCGGAATCGCATTCCAGTTTTCGTTCGAGGTGAAGGCACTTGAGTACTGATTCACAAACATCTCGGGCAACACCGAGCTCTCAATCGCTGCATCAATCTCTTCACGGGTTGGCCAGATCTCTCGGAAGTAAACCGGATTACCTGAGGAATCGGTACCAATTGGTTCTGTTTCAAAATCGATATCGACCGTTCCTGCCAACGCATATGCGACAACCAACGGGGGACTCGCTAAGTAATTGGCCCTCGTGTGAGGATTAACACGTCCCTCAAAGTTCCGGTTTCCACTGAGAACCGCCGCCGCGACCAAGTTTCCGGACGTAATGGCGCTCGCGACCGCATCTGGAAGCGGACCACTGTTGCCGATACAAGTCGTGCATCCGTAACCTACGACGTGAAAACCTAATGCTTCGAGCGAGGATAATACACCGGCCTTTGTGAGATAGTCCGTGACCACTCGGGAGCCAGGTGCCAAACTGGTCTTAACAAAAGGCTTCACCTTTAGCCCACGATCGGCCGCCTTCTTGGCAAGCAGACCTGCTCCTAGCATGACAGATGGATTGCTCGTGTTGGTACAGGATGTAATCGCTGCAATGACGACGGCACCGTGCGAGATTTCCGTCGATGCGCCGTGATTCTCGACTGTCCCTATGGCACTAAGCTGTTCTGGCTTTAAACCAAACCCTCTTTCCGCGATGGGCGCACTCAAAGCTTTTGAGAAAGATGCCTTTACTGTGTTCAACGGGACGCGGTCCTGAGGTCGCTTCGGACCAGCTAAAGATGGCTCGACCGTGGCTAGGTCCAATGTTAGCGTCTTGGTGTAAGTGAGATCGGGTGCCCCATCGAGTCGGAACAATCCCTGCTCTTTGCAGTAACGCTCGACCAAGTCAATTTCTGCTGCGGAACGACCTGTTCGCCTCATGTAATTCAATGTCTCACCATCGACGGGGAAGAAGCCCATCGTGGCTCCATACTCGGGCGCCATGTTGGCGATGGTTGCGCGATCCGCCAAGGTCATTTTAGACATGCCTTCGCCAAAGAACTCGACAAACTTGTTGACCACCCCTTCCTTGCGAAGAATCTCGGTCACCCGCAACACCAAGTCGGTCGCGGTCGCTCCCGGTGCTAGCTTGCCAACCAATTTCATGCCGACTACCTCCGGCATCAACATGTATAAAGGCTGACCAAGCATTGTGGCTTCGGCCTCAATACCACCTACCCCCCAGCCCAAAACTCCAAGTCCAATAATCAAGGTGGTGTGGGAGTCGGTTCCAACTCACGTATCTGGGACTGCAACTGGACCGGCAAAGTCCTTCCATTGGAATACACGTTTGGCTCTGATCTCCTGATTAACTTGGTGAACAATCCCGGTGTTTGGGGGCACAACGCGGAAGTTGTCAAATGCTTGCTGCCCCCATCGCAAAAACTCGTAACGCTCCTTGTTCCGGTCGAATTCTACGCTAACGTTCTTGCTCAAAGCGTCGTCGGTGCCAAAGTAATCGACTTGGACGGAGTGATCAATCACGAGATCTACAGGTATGAGTGGATTAATGCGTTTGGGATCGCCACCGAGCGCTTTCATGCCATCTCGCATGGCCGCAAGATCGACGACGGCAGGCACTCCCGTAAAGTCTTGTAAAACCACTCGAGCGGGTTTGAACGGAACTTCAACTTCCGCGGGCTTGGCCGCATTCCAATTAGCTAGATTGCGAACATCCTCTTCCGATACCTGATATCCATCGCAATTTCGCAAAACGGCTTCAAGCAGGATTCGAATGGAAAATGGCAAATGCGAAACCTTGGCAATGCCTCTCTTCTCCAATTCGCTCAATCGATAGATCCCAAGTTCACCAAGGGAGCTCTGAAACGTGCTACGTGTACCAAATGGATCTGTCAATCGGCTAGCTGAGGACATGGAATCTGACGGTGGGTAAGGATGAAAATGGGCGGATAGCCAGGTATTGTAGCGAAGAAGTACAAAAGAAAAACGGCCCGCAATTGAAAGTCAATCACGAGCCGTCTGAATTTTCGGATTAGGCAATCTTTGCCTATCGAATTAGTTACATCCGCAACCAGCTGTTGGTGCTGGAGTTGCACAGCCACAACCTGCGGAAGCAGCTGGTGCACATGGGGATGCGGAAACTGGAGTTGCCACTGGAACGGAAACGACGGTTGGGACCATCTTGCATACCGTTACGTCAACTTCAACTTGCTCGGTTACAGGTGTGCAAACCTTAACGGTTCGAGTTGCCTTTTCTTCAACTCGGTCGCAAACCGTCTCACTTACTTGGCGAACCTTTTCCTCGGTTACCTTCTCGCAAGTGGTAACTTCATGTTCGACCTTCTTCACTTCAGGAACCATCTTGCAGACTTTGTGCTCGACTTCCTTTACTTGGTCGACATATTCGCAAACCTTCTTGACACCCTTTTTCTCGACGGTGTCGCAGACTACTTTAGAAACTTTTCGAACATGAGTTTCTTCGACGGTCTTGGCTTGCTTGACGGTCACCATCTTAACTTCTGGGACCATGACAGTTCGTGTCGCCTTCTTGACTTGTTGCTCAGTCTTCATGCGGCATTTCTTAACGACCACTTGCTTCTCTTCAATCTTGCAAGTTCTAACAGAATATGTGTAAGGCACATCTTCATAGGTTCGTTGCATGCAGGTTACAGGCACTTGCTGGGTGACTACATTCGGAACCCAAACTTTTTTGCAGACGGTACGTGTCGCAGGTGCTGCACATCCACATGCTGGAGCGGGAGTTGCACAACCACAAGCGGTGGTCGCTGGTGCACATCCACCGCAGCTGCGGGCTGGTGCTGCACATGGAACTTCTTGCATAACAGTTTGGTAAGAACCGCAATCCTTGGTTACAGTCTTCATCGTCGTGACTGGCACCATCTTGCATACCTTGCGAACGCCGGTCTTTTGCTCAACGTGCGGGACTTGTACCTTCACCGTTACGACTTCATCATAGTACTCAGGAACCTGTACGGTCACCGGCATGTCGTAAGTTTCTCGTTTACAGACGTTTACCGTTACTTTCTTTTGAACGTCTTCGTAAACCACTTTGCAAACTTTGTGAGGAACTTCTTCCACTACGGTTCGAGGTACCTGTACGTTGTAGGTGTACTCAACATCCTTCATCTGAGGGACCTTGGTGGTCACCGTTTTCTTGACGATTTCCTCTTTGGGAACCATGACGGTAACTTCGCTGACCTTCTTCTCGGTCTTTGGAACCATCTTGACTTCAGTATACTTTTCTTCGCGAACCACAGTTCGAGGAACCATCTTAACGACGGTGTACTCTTCTTGCTTCTCTTCAGTCTTGTAGGTGGTCTTTGTGACCATTCTCTTTTCAACAACTTTCGTTGGAACCATAACGGTCTTCTCAACGTAAGTTACTTGTGAACCGCATGCCGATGCACCAGCGGAAGCAATAACTCCGCCAACAGATCCACAGCATGCGCTGGATGCTACAGTTGCTGCGGTGACACAACCACAGTCAGCATTAACGTTACTGGCGCTTAAAACGGCAGCCAGGCCAAGTGCAAACACTGGGCGGAATCTCATAGAAGTCTCCTGGATGTAAAATGGTACTAGGCCGAAAGGCCGGTAAAACGAAAAGTTATCTGGGTCCGAACCGCTCTTAAGACACGGAACGGGGTAACAACACAATGATGAACCACAAGGAGCGAAAATGACGAGAATCCCGACAAGACGGACTCTGCTCAAGCGAATCTTTCACCCGTTGCCCATTTCCACTTAAGTGCAAAGTTTAGCCATGCTTCTTCTGAAGAGAAGTATGCCTAGGCAAATTTTACCAGATTTTCGTAGTTTACCGAAAAGGAAAAATTTTACGGCGCAACGCGTGACATTTAAGAGCTGTTCTAAGAACGTTACGCATGCAAAACACAACAGAAAGTACTTTCGTTGTACTGGTATTAGTTTGGTAACTGCCTGGGTTCGAAGCGAACTCGTGCACAGGAGGGACTCGAAGCAAACAATAAGCCGATGCCAGCAGAGCTCTTAAGTGAGCAGAATGATGCGGCAAGTGAGAAATGTGATGCGGCAAGTGAGAAATGTGGTGCGGCAAGTGAGAAATGTGGTGGGAGCCCTTGCTCTTTCGACATTGGTTTTGCACCCAGCCGGAGGGGTGCAAATCTTATATTCTCGAACCCGGAACGCTAATGAGCAGAATTCGAACCATTCCAAAAGCTTTTACCCTGCACCGATGTCCGCGATTCGGATGTCTCGGCCGATGTATGTCAAAACGAAGTTGCTATTTGCTCTCTTTTCCTGGCTCAACCTTTGATTCTTTACCTGATCCACTGCCTTTTTCTGACTCCGTTTTTTCCTCGAGGGACTCACCTTCTTTGAGCGTTTCCGCATCGGTTGGCATCTCTCCATTTTCGCTCTCAAGGCGAATGACCTTCGGTAGCTCATTTCCGCGAACAATGAATTTCATGGAACTGCTGTTGACGCAATGTCTCATGTTTTTGTCGGTAAATCGCTCTCCTTCAAATACGTGTCCTAAGTGGCCGCCACAACAAGCGCACACGATTTCGACGCGTCCCGTTCCATCAGTCTCAATTTTTCGCTTTACCGCTCCCTTGATCTCGTCGTCAAAACTGGGCCAACCACAATCGCTCTGGAACTTGTCCTTGGAGTCGTAAAGCGGCGCATTGCAACGTTTGCAGAGATAGGTTCCGTCCCGCTTCGAATTGGTGTACTTTCCGGTAAACGGCCGATCTGTCCCTTTGAACAATAACACTCTTTGTTCTTCTGGTGTCAAGCGATTGTATTTCAGAGATTGGTCCACTTTCTTAGCCGAACTCTTTCCATTGGTGTCTTCGGATTTCGCAGCTTTTGTGCCTTCGCCTTTGGGCTCTTTCGGTGGAATCATGGCAATAGCCATCGGAGCAACCGCCAGCGCGCCTAAACAAACGACTGTTCGTTTCCATTGCATCATCGCTTCTCTTCCTCCCAAATTGATCGGTATCCCAAATTCGTAGTCGACGAGCAGGTAAGTGCTCTAGTTTTCTCAAGCCGGCGATGCCGACCTGGATTTATCTACCTCCTTATTATAGGGTATGGGAAGTCGGAATCCAGCCTGATCTGGCAAGGATCCAGTCTCAGACGTCGAATCATCATGGCCTCAGTCCGTGCCCTGCCGTGTGGCTTATCGAGCCCTCGGAAAGTAAAAACTGATCGCCTGCCGTGTTCGGTCGGGACGAAGAAATCAAAATCCGCAGCGTGAGCGAGGAACGAATTTGCTGGGAATTCCCCGCCACTAGGTTCCGTTGGGGGGCTGTTGCATTTCCAGACAGCCGCACTCGAACCCGGTGTCTGGTAACAGACTTGACCGTTAGGCCTATTCCAGCTACTTTTTGTGCCTGCACTCCGGTGTTGCCTACCGGTGAGTGTTTGCGGATGTGGCGGAATTGGCAGACGCGCTAGACTCAGGATCTAGTGGCCTAATACATACGGCCGTGGAGGTTCGATTCCTCTCATCCGCACTCGTTTTTTGACCCTTCATATGACCCTACCTCTCTACGTAAACCTCAGCTGCTTGAATTTTGCTGGGCTACGTTGGTTCCTGGTAACCGAGGGTACTCGTACCGACTTGTGTGCAATTCGCACGTCTCGACCCACCCGCTTCTGGGGAGCATCTAAGACAACGTATGCCTAAAGACTTTTTATCTGGAGCTAGTTCGGAATACGATGTAGTGGTTATCGGCAGCGGATTAGCAGGAATGACTGCTGCCAATATTCTTGGCCGAGCTGGACACAAAGTGTTGTTAGTAGAACAGCACTACAAATTGGGAGGACTGGCAACTTGGTTCAAGAGGCCAGGTAGTCATACGTTTGATATTTCGTTGCACGGCTTCCCTCATGGGATGATTAAAAGCTGTAGGCGTTACTGGAATGAAGAGATCGCTGGCAATATCGTTCAATTGAAGAACATTCGTTTCGACAATCCAATGTTCTCTCTGACAACGACCTTCAATCGAGAGGACTTCACACGTTTACTAACCGAAAAGTTCGGAATTTCTCCGGAAGCGGTTACTGGATTTTTTGATACTGCTCGCGGAATGAATTTCTACGATGACCAATCGATGACCACGCGAGAATTGTTCGAAAAGTTCTTCCCTGGTCGTGAGGATGTGGTTCGGTTGCTTATGGAACCGATAACCTATGCGAATGGTTCCACTCTAGAGGATCCTGCCATTACCTATGGAATTGTCTTTTCGAACTTTATGGCGAAAGGCGTTTTCATTTATGAGGGTGGTACCGATGATTTGGTCTCAAAAATGCAATCCGAACTCGAGAAGAATGGTGTGGATGTACGGATACGATGCGACGTGTCCAAGATTCTAGTCGACTCAAATGGTGTTCGTGGAGTCGTTGTAAACGGACGAGAAATTAAATGCCGGGCTGTTGTCAGCAATTCAAATTTGCGATCTACGATCTTTCAAATGGTTGGAGAAGAGAATTTCGACCCTAGCTTTATCGCGGATGCGAGTAAGGTTCGTTTGAACAACAGTAGCACCCAAGTCTACATGGCCTTAAAGCCTGGTTGCCAAATCGAGGAGTCGACGGGCGATCTGCTCTTCTGCTCTACTGCCAATTTGTTCCGAACCGATTTGTTGCTCGATAGAAACATTACCTCTCGCACATTCAGTTTCTACTATCCTCGTACTCGTCCACATGCCAAAGAACGATTCGCCGTCGTTAGCAGCACGAATGCGAATTGGAGCGATTGGGCGAACCTTAGTGACACCGAATACGAAGCGAGCAAAAATGACTTGGTACAAACGACGATTAACGCCTTGGAAAAGTATGTTCCGGGGTGTAGGGATATGATAGAGCACGCCGAAGCTGCGACACCCCGAACGTTTCATCATTACACCAAACACCAATTGGGGGCCAGTTTCGGTACTAAATTTGAAGGCTTAGGCATTTCTCGGGCGCTGCCGCAGCAGATTAGCGGACTATACCACGCTGGCAGCGTCGGGATCATTATGTCCGGATGGTTGGGAGCCATTAACTATGGTGTGATCGTTTCGAATGAAGTCGACCAGATGTTAGTCCGCACGGCATCATCCCTGCCACATTCTGTTCCCTCCCATGGTTCTGGGGCAGCTCAAGTTTCCGGGAACTAATTTCCGTTGCTCCGTTTTCATCCTTGACGTGAAAACTAGGCGACTGAGAATAGAAGCGTCGCCTGGCTGACTCTAAAACCTTTATCCAAACCTGCATTTTTCAACTATATGACAACGCGTCGCCGCGCTCGTGAAATCGCCCTTCAGGTTCTCTACGAGGAAGACCTCAATCCGCTCAGAGAATATGCAGATGCGGATGAATTTGTCGAAAGACGAATGTTAAATAACAAGCCGCTTGTGACCTTCGCCAAAAATCTCATCCATGGCGTTCGCGAAAACAAAACCGAAATCGATCAGAGGCTTTCTAAGTATGCTGCGAATTGGTCTGTTAAGCGAATGACGACGATCGACCGCAACATTCTTCGAATTTCTGCGTTTGAAATGATCTTTGGTGATACCCCTGGTAGGGTTTCTATCAATGAAGCAATCGAACTCGCTAAACGCTACGGAAGCCGCAGTTCGAGTCAGTTTGTGAACGGAATATTGGATCGTATCCTTAAGGACCTTAAGTCCGAATCACAAGACGCGGCCATCGCCGATTTGCCTGCAACCGTACCTCAAAAGGTGGAATCAGAATCCGACGAAGAGATTTCCTCGGCAAATTAAAGGCTGCTGACGGTTTTGTTGAACGTCGCCCCGTGTTTGCAAAAACGAGATTTACTGCCTTAGGAGACTTTTAATGGATTCTTTCGCTCCTTTGAGTGTTAGTTAATTTGCAATTGGGTGGTTTTTAGCTCGCGGGAGGTCTATTTTTCGCAGCTTGGCTTGTCAAAAATCGGAAGACGCCTACACTGTTGGCGAAGTCGTTATCACCCTTTCGATGACCGCCATGGATCTCACAATTCACCAATCCGACGAGCCAATTAGACCAGTTGATCAGCTGGTTTTGGATTTGCTTAGACGCGAACAGGGTTTGTCGATCCAGGAATTGATGGATCGATTGGAGGTAACAGCGACCGCGATCCGTCAGAGGGTTGAGCGTTTGGAAGCTGCAGGCTTGATCGAAAAGAAAAAGCGTTCACTGGGGCGTGGGCGCCCGCAATTCAACTACTTCCTCACTGATATGGGGTGGAGGCAGGCAGGCGTTACTTACAGCGAACTGGCAATTTCACTCTGGAATGCGATTGGCGAAATTGACGACCAAAACCTCAAGAATCAAATCGTCGAGCGGGTCGCTCAGAAAATGGGTGATTGTTACAAGGCGCAGCTGCCTGACGCGTCGATCGGCGAGCGAATGCGGTCACTTGCCAGCGTGCTTTCCACGCGAAAGGTGCCGGCTTCGTATTTGTGCGATAAAGACCTTCCGGTTCTCGAGGTTCACGCTTGTCCCTATCCGGGATTGGTCGATTCGGGCTCGGATAGGTCCGTTTGTCAACTAGAGCAAGAAGCTCTTAGTCAAGCTCTTGGTCATGAGGTGCAGTTGTCCAAGTGCAGACTAGATGGCCACGGTTGCTGTCAATTCTCACCCGTCGATAACTCAGTATTGTCCAATGAACTATCCCATAAACCAGAGCAACTAACGCTCCAACAAATCCAGCAATAGTCCCTAGTAAGTTAGATCGCCCAAGTTTTAGATCATGAGAAAAGCCTCCTAAAGACTAACCTCGCCCAATCGGCCCCTGGAACTCTTTGAGCACCAGTCGGCCCTACTCGGAATGAAACGAAAGGTATGCCAACGATTGTTAGGGGCATGTCTTTCTTGAGAACAATCGGTACAGAACTTCGATCGAACCATTTTACACGAATTAAAACTACGGATTTCGAATGACTCACACTTTGAAAATTGAAAACTTGCACGTGGCAGTTGACGGAAAACCGATCCTTCGCGGTGTGAACCTCACTCTGAACCATGGTGAGACACATGCGCTAATGGGGCCGAACGGCTCCGGCAAGAGCACGCTGGGGCTCGCAATCTCTGGTCATCCCAATTATGTAATCACAGAAGGCAGTATCACTCTGGATGGTGAGGACATCACGGAATGGGAGGCAGATCAGAGAGCCCGCGCTGGTATTTTCATGGCCTTCCAAAGACCGATCGCAATCCCAGGGGTAAAGACGGCTGATTTTCTGCGGCATGCGACTACTAATGTTCGTCGCCCAGATCGTAAAGAAGGCGAGGACTTGATCCCGATGCGAGAGTTCCGCAAGGAGCTCAAGTCGAAGATGGAACAACTCAAAATTGATCCCGACTTTGCTCGCCGTTATGTCAACGATGGGTTCTCGGGTGGTGAGATGAAACGGGCTGAGATTCTAACGATGGCGATGCTCGCTCCCAAGTTCTCGATCTTGGACGAAACCGACAGCGGTCTCGACGCTGATGCGGTACGGTTGGCGAGTGCGTCGATCGCAGAAATCGGAAAGGACAAAATGGGGCTGCTCATTATCACTCACCACGACAAGCTTCTCGAACACAACCCTCCCCAATTCACTCATGTGATGTTGGGTGGGCGGATCGTTGAAACGGGTGGATCGGAACTTGCCCGTGAACTCCACGATCACGGCTACGAGCGAATTCGTCGAACCTACCCAGACGCGGATGCGGCTAACCAAGAGATGTTGGCAAAAGAAGAGTCGGTTGCGGTTTAGTAGGTTGAAAGTACATTAATTTTCTCATTTAGAATTAGACATATACCATGGCAACGGATTTGGCAGGAACATCTGAAGACCTCGGCGAAATCAACAAATACGATTTCCGAACCGAGAGCAAGGCTGTCTTCAAGGCCCGTAAGGGCCTGGATCGCGAGATCGTCAATCAAATCTCGGAGATGAAAAATGAGCCCGAATGGATGCGAGATTATCGGTTGCGGGCACTCGATATTTTTCACTCAAAACCGATGCCGACCTGGGGCGGTAGCATCGACGTGAATTTCCAGGATATCTACTACTACTTGAAACCGACCGACAAACAAGGCCGGACTTGGGACGAAGTCCCCCAAGAGATCAAAGATACCTTTGACAAACTCGGTATTCCTGAGGCGGAGAAAAAGTTCTTGGCGGGGGTTAAAGCCCAATTCGAGAGCGAAGTGGTTTACGGTTCGCTAAAGGAAGATCTGTCAAACCAGGGTGTAATCTTTACCGACACCGACACGGCAGTTAAAGAGTATCCGGACTTGGTACGCGAGTACTTTGGAACCATTATTCCCTCAACGGATAACAAGTTCGCCGCATTGAATTCAGCCGTGTGGTCGGGTGGCTCGTTTATTTACGTTCCCAAAGGAGTCAAAATCGAGTTCCCGCTCCAAGCGTACTTCCGAATCAACGCCGAAAACATGGGCCAATTCGAACGTACTTTGATTATCGTCGACGAAGGTGCAAGCGTACACTATGTCGAGGGTTGCACCGCCCCGATGTATTCGTCTGAGTCGCTCCACTCCGCCGTCGTGGAAATCGTTTGCAAGAGAGGTAGTCGCTGTCGCTACACTACGATACAGAACTGGGCCAATAACATTTATAATCTTGTCACGAAGCGTGCGGTTGCGTACGCCGACGCAACCATGGAATGGGTGGACGGCAATCTCGGCAGCAAGCTGACGATGAAGTACCCAGCTGTGTATATGATGGAACCGGGTGCACGTGGTGAGATTCTGTCGATTGCATTTGCCTCCGCAGGACAGCACCAAGACGCAGGAGCAAAGCTAGTTCACTGCGCTCCGCACACCACAGGACAGATTATCAGCAAATCGATTTCCAAGAACGGTGGACGAAGTAGCTACCGAGGCTTGGTGCGTGTTGAAAAAGATGCCAAAAAATCCAAGTGTAATGTGGTGTGTGACGCACTGATTTTGGACCCTCAAAGCCGAAGCGATACCTATCCTTACATAGAGATTATGGATCAGGACGTTAGTATTGGACACGAAGCCAGCGTATCACGAATTGGAGAAGAGCAACTCTTTTATCTTATGAGTCGTGGGCTTAGCGAAGCAGAAGCAAGTACCATGATTGTTAACGGATTCATTGAGCCACTCGTTAAAGAACTTCCTATGGAGTATGCCGTCGAGATGAATCGCCTTATTCAATTGCAAATGGAAGGTTCGGTGGGCTAGTATGAATGCTGTTATGTTGGCAAATGAACAACTGGGTGCGTTCAATGACGAAGGGTTTGCTTCGTTTTTGCAGAGCCGAATTGATCCAGCGTGGTTAACAGAACTCCGCACCGAAGCGTGGAAGACTTTCTCCGCTATGGAGTGGCCCAACCCTCGCGACGAGAATTGGATGCGATCGGAGCTCAGGGGCTTTAAGCTCAATCGTTATGCGCCACCGATTGAGACGGCTGAATCTCCAACCGAAACCTCCGCGCCTGTTTGGCTGCTTGACGGAGTAAATGCTTCTGGCAGCGTGAAAAGCGTCGATGGTCGAGTTGTGGCAGAGACGCTCGATGAATCGCTCAAAGCAAAGGGCGTCTTGTTTGGTTCGTTGTCTCGGTTATCGCGAGAGAAGCCGGAAATCGTACGAGCAGCGCTTCATTCCTTGATTGGTGAGGCGCCAGATCGATTTGCTGCATTGCAAGCTGCAATGTGGTCGGATGGGTGTTTGCTTTACGTACCACGTAATGTAACAATCGAGCAACCTCTCCATCTTCACGCCGCGATGACGGAGGGAGGCACGGATATCTCGCATACGCTTGTTATCCTTGAGGAAGGTGCCCAGGCAACGGTTTTGTCCGAATGCAGCAGCCCAACGGATCAAGCGGCAGGGTTTCACTGTGGCGGTCTGGAGTTGATCGTCAAGGATCGTGCGAATTTGCGATTCGTTTCATTGCAAGACTGGGGACAGAAAGTTTGGAAATTTTCGCACCAGAGAGCTAGCGTTGGACGGGACGCAACAATCCAGTGGACCGTAGCTGCTATGGGAGCTAGATTCGCTCAGGTTGATCAACAAGTAGAAATGATTGCCCCAGGGGCAAGCAGCTATGTGAATGGAGTCATGTTCACTCGCGATCGTCAACACTTGACCTACAATACGATCCAACGACACTGTGCTCCACATTGCACCAGTGACTTTCTGTACAAGTCTGTGCTCCAAGATAATTCTCGCACCGTATGGCGTGGGATGATCAAAGTGGATGAGGGGGCGGACAAGACAGACGGCTACCAGCGTAATGACAACTTGATGCTTAGCGATAACTCTCGCGCAGACTCCATCCCGGGACTAGAAATCTTGGCCGATGATGTCCGTTGTACTCACGGAAGCACCAGTGGACGGGTCGATGAAGAGCTGATCTTCTACGCCCGTTCTCGAGGGTTCACACGCCAAGAAGCAATTCGAATGATTGTCACTGGATTTTTCCAGCAAATCTTCGACCGTATCACGATTGAATCCGTTCGCGATGCTTTGGGCGCTGCGATTGCTCGCCAAGTACGACAATACGATTAAAGTGAGAGGACGTCTGCTGTGCTTCGCATTTGGCAGACACACGGCCATCACCTTTTTACACTAATCACTATCCCTCTTTAAGAATTAAGCGTCTTCGGTGTATCATTTCGTTTGCAATTATGATCAGCTCGTCCCAAACAAACCCTTCCCGGCAGAAGTCGACGAGAGATTCGTTATAGTAACCCTCATCGATAATGAGGTTTATTGCATCGAAGATGTTTGTACTCACGATGGTGGTGCTCTAGGTGATGGAGAAACCGAAGATCATTGTATTGCTTGCCCACGGCACGGGGCGAAATTCGATCTGCGAACTGGAGAGGCGTTAACAATGCCCGCTACAGAAGCAACAAACTCATTCAAAACAAAAGTCGAAGACGGAAAGGTATACGTGAGCGTCGATGAGTGAAATACCTGTTATCCTAGAAGATCACGTACGGGAACAACTGAAACAGGTGATCGACCCGGAGCTGTTTGTTAATATCGTTGATTTAGGTCTGATCTATGTGGTCGATATCCAACGTAACGAAGACGGGTTGCATAACGTTGCTGTTGAAATGACGATGACCAGTCCCATGTGCCCAGCCGGGCCGCAACTAGTTGCAGATAGTCGCAAAGCGATCGAGTCGATGAATGGTGTAGCGTCGGTTGACATCAAGGTAGTCATGGACCCGCCTTGGACACCGGAGAAGATGACGGAAGATGCTCGCGATCAACTAGGAATTTTTTAAGTACCCATGATCGATACGATCGAAGAAATTCAGTCGGAGTTCGAGGATCTTGAAACGGCTGAAGAACGTATTCAAACCTTGATAGAACTCGGAAAGTCGCTTCCACCATTGCCCGAGGAATATTGCACGGAGCAGTATCGCGTGGTTGGGTGCCAAAGCATGGTTTGGTTCGTGCCTCGATGGGATGATGGGCGACTTTTCTTTAACGCATCGAGTGATGCGCCAATGGTACGAGGCCTGGCGGCGGTGCTTGTATCCGCCTACTCTGGCAAAACCCCTGATGAGATTCTCTCTTATCCAATCGAAAGTTTCTTCGAGACGCTACATCTCAAGTCCTTTCTGTCACCTTTGCGAAGCAACGGATTCAACTCCATGGTGGCGAAGATCCGAGAGCATGCGCTATCGAAATCGTCACGATCTACAGCTACATCGCGTAATGGACGATCACACGGCCAAACTGTACTTGATGATTACGGACCAATTCAATCCAACATCGAATCCATCCGAAAAGATTTCCCTGTCCTCTTGACCAAGCTGGAATCCGGGCACCAAATTGTCTACTTGGATAATGCAGCATCGTCTCAGCGTCCGATATCGGTGATTGATTCGATATCGCAACTGTATAGCGAACACTATGCGAATGTTCATCGATCTGGGCACGAGTTCGCGGCCAGAACCACGATCAAAGTAGAGGAATCTCGACTGGCTGTTTCGAGTTTTATCAATGCCCCGACTTCTGAGCAGGTAATCTTTACGAGCGGAGCGACTTCGGCGATCAATCTCGTCGCTCAAACTTGGGGACGAACGCAGCTTCGCCAGGGAGATGAGATAATCCTCACCGAAATGGAGCATCACTCCAACATCGTGCCATGGCAACAGTTGGCGCAGGGGTGCGGTCTAAAAATCAACTGGGTTCCTGTCCGAGAAGATTACGAGCTTGATGTTGACGCCTACCAGAGCATGTTGACACCACGCACGAAGATTGTCGCAGTCACTGCAGTATCTAATGTTTTGGGAACCATTAATCCCGTTCAAGAGATCGTGAGTCTAGCGCGGAAATCCGGTGCTCGTGTTCTCGTTGACGCTGCACAGGCTGTACCGCACGGTGAATTAGATGTTCAGCACTGGGACGCAGATTTCGTCGTTTTCAGCGGGCACAAAATGTTGGCTGCGACTGGTGTCGGTGTGCTATATGGCAAGAAAGAATGTCTTGAGCTTATGCCTGCTTGGCAAGGCGGCGGCAATATGATCCAGTCGGTTAGCTTCGATGGATTCACGCAAGCAGGATTGCCTCATAAATTTGAAGCGGGAACACCTGCAATCGCTGAGATCATTTCGATGAAACCTGCGATTGAGTATCTTTCACAGTTCGGTGCCGAGCGATTGCTAGAGCACGAACGAACGCTCTCGCGGATTGCGATAGAGGGACTCCGCAAAATCGATCGAATTCGGGTTTATGCTTCAGACTCGGAAAACCGAGCGGGCATTGTGACGTTTGTTTGCGATGGGATTCACGGCGAAGAGATTGCAAAACTACTCGATGCACGTGGAATTGCGATACGAGTAGGGCACCATTGCGCCATGCCTTTGCACCATAAGCTTGGTATCAATTCCTCGTGTCGTGCCAGCTTTTATCTCTACAACACACGAGAAGAAGCAGAACAGTTGGTCGAGGGAGTTAAGGACGCTATCAAATTCCTGAAGCGTTAGTCGATCGTAACAGTTTGCTGGTCAAACGCTGCCGTTTATTCTTTAAGAAACTGTTGGTTCTTTACGATGAGTATCAAACGCTTCCCTCAGATACCATTGTTGCCGTGGCTTCTCCGGTAGAGGATTCACCGATTGGCCGTGAGACATTCTCCCACCAGGCCTTCGCTTTGGTGGCATCCCACTTATCATGTAAGCCAGTGGAGCTGAGATCGTCGTACAAGTCGCTGGTAGTCGCATAGCGTTCTTCCGGAAACTTGGCCAAGCAACGAAGTACGATCTGGTCTAGTTGGGGTAGGATGTTCGGCACGAACGAGGTGAGGGGCGGCACTGGATCATTCGCGTGAGCAGCGATTAACTCCACAACACTCTTCTTTGCGAAAATAGGTCTGCCGCTAAGCAAATAGTAGGCAACAGCTCCTAACGCATAAATATCCGATCTCGCGTCGACTTCGTTGTAGCGGAAAGCTTGTTCGGGTGCCATGAATCCTGGCGTGCCACAAAATGCTCCCTTCTCGCGGCGGGCGTCATCGTCAGTCGTCTCTTTAACTAAACCAAAATCGAGTACTTTAAGGACGTCCCAAAATCCACCTCGCTTCGTTACGAAAAGATTCGCGGGCTTGATATCGCGATGGATCATCCCCGATTCATGAGCCTCGTTAAGTGCTAAACAAGCTTGCATCAAAAGATAGACTACACGACTTTGATCCATAGGTCCGTGGTGATAAATCAGATCCTGGAGGTTCATGCCCTCTAGTAATTCCATCACATAAAAAAACGTTCCATCTGGTGTTCGTCCATAATCGTAAATATCAATTGTGTTCCAGTGACTAAGCTTCGCAGTCGCAACCACCTCCTTTTCGAATCGATCAATTGTATTCTGGTCATTCGCTTTCCCTGGTTGAATCAGCTTAATCGCGCACGGGCGTTTCAGCAGTATATGCTCTGCGCGATAAACCTCGCCCATACCTCCGTGCCCCAGTCGATCTAGCAATCGATATTGTAGCAATTGCTTAGCTTGAAAGGCTTCACGTCGCGCTCTATGGATAATGTGCGAACCGAAGGTTCCAATCAACGCGGCGATTAAAGTGACGGGAATCGGCGCGATTGCCTTGTTTTGATTATCCAAGGTCATCACGGCAGGATTCAAGTCAATTAGGAAATACCAGATTACATAAGGTACAATTGCAATTAACGTCGTAACAACGGCGGCTCGTTTCCATGTGTTTGGCATGAAGATGCTATAGGTGAGCACATGAAGACAGAATGCCGTAAAGTACAAGTACTTCGTGCTTGCCACGGAAACGGCATCATTAAGACCGGCGAAATAAATAAGCCTTGTCGCCATCATCAATCCGAGCTGGATGGCGAGCCCTCCAAATAGGGTCAGTTCGAATAGTCGGAGACCCAACTGAGAAAAAGGACGCGATCCTCGAAGCAACAAATAAGATCCAATCGCACTTCCTAGCACAAACGCGCGCAACACAATCCATTCATGATTCGCTGCGATCAAGTTTCCTACGAAGCTCAATGACAACACGATCCAAATATCGAGAGCCGCATATTGCAGTCGACTTCGCAGTAGCTTGTTGGTCTCCTCAGAAAATCTGGGTGTTTTGCGATTTTCGATGAGTCCAACTTGAATTTGCCGCTTAGTTTCGTCCCCTTGCGATTCCTCCGATAAAAGAGCCGAAGGTAACTCGGTTGTTGGATCAAGTATTGAAGAGGAATTGAGTTCGATCGTACGGTTGTCCTCGATCGACTGATTGGCATTTGCGTTCATTACGGCAGAATAAACGCTTGCTCGCAGTTTCTCAACTACCCTCTGAGGCAGAATTTACTTTCCACGGCCCATTCGTCGACGCTATCGTAGGGCGGACTTCATTACGTAAGCCTCGACGGAATTTCATCAGCAAGATCAAGATTTGAAGTCCTCGTCTCGAGGGCAGTTACGACCGCAAGACGTGATTTTGACTTTCAAGAATCGCTAAAAGAATACCTATGCTCTACTGAGCGATCACTCTAGCGGGTGATCCACCCACGGACAATTTCGCTTGGACAGAGAAGTCACTCAGTGAAACAATCCATACAGATCCATCTCCCGAATTGGAAATACATGCCAAACGATTGTTCGGTGACACGGACACGTCATGATGTCCTGAGTGCCCCTCTACCATACTCGGCCCAACTTCAATAGAGCTCACTATTTTAGCATCGCTAAGGTCCGAATCTTTGTTTGGATCGAGGTCAATGACAGTCACTTTTTCTTGATTCTCACTTTGCTTTCGATCGTGAGGTACCATGGCCAGCTTTCGCCCGTCATTTGCTTTAAAAACAATCGGAGTTACCAAACTTAACCCCTGACCTGAGGGAAGATTTAGACTGACCAAGTTTAGCTTAGGTTTAGTCGCATCAATCATCCCGATCTTGGAATCTTCCCCTGAACCGTACGCGAACAAAACCCAAGAATCCAAGTTGGCAAAAGCTCCTGTTCGGTTAGGTTTGCCAGTCTTGCTGTCACTACCCAGTGATATATGCTCAATCGCGGCATCATGGGGAGGATTCGATAGTCCTACATCTGCGATTAAACTGTAGACGCCATCGCTCGGAGCAAAGAACACCCGATTTGCGGCGGTCGTCGCGCCATGTAGGCCACCGACGGGAAGTTTAAACGAGTAGCCGGCGTTGCTACGCTTCGAATCGATGTTCACGACATCGATGCGCCCGACATTACCCCCTTCGCGGTCTACCCAGGTGGAATAGACGACCTGCTTAGAATGCGCGGCCAGTGTAATGTGGTTTCCTCCGCCCGAGTAGAATGTTCCGGAATTGCGAGGGTCATTCGATTTGATTTGGTCTGCAGTTAAAACCGTGAAGCCATTCTTCGAATCGTTGGCGAGAATGACTTGTTCGTCGTACACGTAGACGTGAGCAGGGTTTCCTTGTTGATCATCCAGCCTCGAGACGATTACTTTGGGGGGGGCTTTGTAGTACCAATGGGAGTGGTCGCCATGATCTTCAACAGTGACGCCGGCATCTATAGAGACCCAACCGCTCTGAAACTTACCACCCTCTTCGTCCCGGACACCGACAACAATGGTGCCACCAACAGCTTGCATCTGGACGAGCCCCTGTCGCTCTGAATCCAGTTTTGGAAAACCAGGCACGGATTGTGGTTCAATGGACCAGTTGTTGTCCGCTCGCTTAACATCGCCCCACATCAGTTGATTGGTCTTCGTGTCCTGCCAGAAGAGCCGAAACATAGTACGTGCTGGCTTGTCTTGAGCAAAACAAAACGTGCCACTCAATGTTAATATCAGAAAGGCACTCGGGCGTAGTAGTGTTTTGATGCGTAGCATGTTTTAGTCCTTGATATAAGAGTCCGCTTTTTAGGTTAAGTGACCCTCTGATGGCTTGATAATTGAGCAGAGGGTAATCATTCGCCGCTCGGATTTTTCTCGCGGCATCAAGAGAGAAGCGGGTGCCGGTTTGTGCCGGTACACCCGGTATAAGGAAACGATGGCTTGCGAGCTAATCGTTAAGAACAGCAACTTCGCCACCGTTCGCTGAGAACGTGTTCCGGTATGCGGTGAGGTCGACGTTATCGGATACGAATCGCACCGAACCATCAAAGAAGCCCATTTGAACGCCCCCTGTGTGGTTGCTTCGGGCTGAGTAAAAGCCGCGTCCATGGATCGCGACGTCCGGTATGGGGTGATTTGGAGTCAAATATCCGTTGGTGATTGTGGCAAAAGGAACACCTCGAATCCAGCTCTGACCTCTTGTGCCGCTGTAGCTGACAATTTCCGCCGGTACTATTGTTGCCAGATTGGGGTTCGCAATAAGCCCCCCCTTCACGAAACCTGGTCCGTTAGGATTGCTGGATGTGCCACCCCAGTTAGCGCCCATTCGACGCAATGCTTGGCGGTCTGGCATCGCAGTCTGAGTTCGTTTGTTGCCCAGTAAACCTTCCGATACGAGTACAGTGTTTGAAGTCCCGTCAATACAACGCGCTAACGATGCAAATGATCGTTCCCAAATCATTCCGTCCGTCGGGAATCGGTCGTCGTAATGTGTATCCCGTCCACTGCCAATGCTGAAGTGATAGTTGGTTCCTGCTGAAACTCCATTGGTCCCGTCAGAATAGGTCACAGGGAATAAGGGAGATTCGCCATCGCTCGGGCAGAGCAAAAGAGGTAAAGGCGTCGAGACTGGACCGATTAGTCGAATATCAAACCTCGCCATCCACGCGGGTCCAAGAAGCAACGGACTGGAGTAATCGATCAAGTTGTTGAGGTTCCCTTGTTCAACGAACGGAAGCAATCGTGCATGAACCGAAAACGTACTGGAGCCCATCAGACCCGGTAGTCGCTTGTAGGCTGACTCATAGTTTAATGTTGCGAGCCCAAGTTGTTTAAGGTTATTGGAACAGGACATTCTTCGCGCTGCCTCTCGGGCTGCCTGGACCGCCGGCAAAAGAAGACCAACCAGAATTCCGATGATAGCAATCACCACCAACAACTCGACAAGCGTGAAAGCCTTACGCCGAACCGTGCATATTCTCATCATATCTCCCAAAGCTAAGAATGAACCGAAGCAGACAGCTCAACCAAAAAAGGTTGCTAGTGCAATTAAATTGCAAAAGCGATTGTTAGTCAAGAGTGTGTAGGCAAGAGATTGCAAAAAGATTGCAAGAGCGATTTTATTCTTGGGTGTCTTTGAAACTTAAAAAACCTCAGTCGTTAGCTACTTTTACCTAACGACAACGCAACCAACCCAAAAAACATTGGGTGGCACCATTTGCTGTCATTCGCAAATAGGTGCCATCCATTGAAAATTTGCCTTTGAGATTTTCGAAGTCGATTTTTTGCCGTTCCGACAAAATCAACTTGGGACTTGGTTGTACCGCTGCTAATCGAATTCAGTTAGAATGAAAATCTCTACTTTTACTTAGTACTCTCGTATCGCTTGCTGATTTCCATACCTTTAAACACCAGCCCTCTCCCTAAACGGTTCTCCAATCTATCCGTACTATGTCACTGCGATTCCTTGCTCGTTTGCTTGCTGTTGGTTCGGTGTTCCTATGCGCTGCTTTCCTTTCTGCGGAAGACCGTTATCAGTTGAAGCAAGATTGGTTGCTTGATGATCACACCTTTACCGCAGAAGTGGAATTACGCGATACGGACCAAGAACTGGTTCTGAAGAATGGGCTTATCGAAAGAGTCATTAAACTGGCTCCAAACGCGGCTACCATCCGATTCGATAACCTGATGACTGGTGAAAGGTTGCTCCGCGGGCTCAAACCCGAAGCATTGGTCACCATAGACGGTAATCAAATGGACGTCGGGGGCTTGCTGGGGCAAAAGAACTACGCGTTCCTACCTGAATCAAACACTGACCTTTCGTCTAACCCAGATTCCTTTCAGTTTAATCGATGGACAGTCGGCGAAATCGAACCCAGGTTGGAGTGGAAACGAGTCCGTCGTGTACCCGAGGGTGTTGTTTGGCCACCCAAGGGTAAACATGTAGTGTTGTATTTTGAGGCTCCACCATCAAATCCATCCAAGCTATCGATAGAAGTACACTACGAAATCTACGATCGCCTACCTCTCCTTTCCAAGTGGATTCGCATCAATAACGATTCGGAACAAAGTGTTTGCGTTAATCGCTTTGCTTCCGAGCTGCTGGCCGTAGTCGAGGCTGAGTCAATGGTCGAGCTTCGTACCGCGAATCGAACCAGAAGCGTTGCTCCTGATCTGTTGCCAAATATTCACGTAGAAACTGATTATGCGATGGGAGCAATGGATGCAAAAACCGCGAACGCATATTCGGTGCACTGGGAAGTAGATCCTCAATACGATACTCAAGTTAGCTATCTGCGTGCCTCGCGTTGTTTATTGCGGGTTGGATTAAATGTCGGTCCAGAACAGACAATAAAGGCTAAATCGCATTTCGAAAGTTTTCGAGCCTATGTTATGCCTTTCGATAGCACCGATCGGGAAAGATGCGGTCTTGCTCAACGTAAGCTCTATCGGACTATCGCCCCATGGATCCTAGAAAACCCGTTAATGCTTCATGCACGGTTCTCCGATCCAGACCGACTACGTCAAGCGATCGATCAAGCGGCTGATGTTGGGTTTGAAGTGGTTATTCAGACGTTCGGCTCTGGGTTTAATATCGAAAACGATTCTAAAGAATATCTAGAAGCTTTGCGCATTCTAAGCGATTACGCGAAAAGCAAAGGGGTAGAACTGGGAGGTTATTCATTGCTGTCTTCCCGCACTATTGGAAATGGAATGGACAACCATGCACCGGATGATTTGCCCGAGGCACACGGCAATAGCCCCAATTTGGTTTCTCCTTGGGGGCAAGCCTACTTCGCTAAACTGAAAAACTTTTATTCAACCACCGGCCTAGGTTTGCTCGAACATGATGGTCCCTATCCAGGTGATTTCGATCAAACGGCTAGGCCTCCGTACCAAAAAGGCTTCGATGACTCTCAGTTTATACAGTGGAAGACAACGACGGATTTTTATAGCTGGCTTCGTTCTCAAGGTGTCTACCTTAACCAACCCGACTGGTATTTTCTAAAAGGAGCCAACAAAACAGCCATGGGTTACCGAGAAGTCAATTGGTCTCTACCTCGACGCCAACAGCAAATCCATACTCGTCAAAATATCTATGATGGAACCTGGACAAAAACGCCCAGCATGGGCTGGATGTTCGTTCCATTGACCGAATATCACGGCGGAGGGCCCGCAGCAACCATCGAACCTTTGCATGACAATCTTACACATTACGAAACCATGCTAGCATCGAATTTGTTGCTTGGTGTTCAGGCCTGTTATCGAGGTCCCCGTTTATATGACACACAGGAAACGCGGACGATGGTAAAAAAATGGGTCGATCTTTATAAACGTCACCGAGATATCTTGGAAAGCGACCTTTTGCATCTCCGCCGTGCTGATGGTCAGCGATTGGATTTCATGATGCACGTAAATCCGCATTTGGATACAAGTGGACTTCTGGCCGTTTTTAACCCTACCGATAAGGAACTCGAAGAACACGTGCGGCTCCCGTTGTACTACACAGGATTGACGGAAACGGTTCAAGTGCGAGAAAAGGATGGCGAGGCAAAAGTATACACGCTTGATGCACGCCAACGATTAGACTTGAATTTGAAAGTGCCAGGGAATGGAATCACTTGGTTTACATTCGAGAAAGCAAAATAGGTCCAACTCTATCGATGGGAACGTTAGGCTGCTCTTGTCCACCCCCGATGTTGGCGATGTTCCGTTTGGCCTCTGCTTGGTGGACTACTCTGAGCGTCTCTAAATGAAAAGTCGAAGCGGATTTGCATTATGCCTTTGCGCGACGGAAAGGAAGAAAACAGATAAGGGTTGCCGATGAAAGGCTGGTGAACGATATGAAGAAAAGGCCATAGTCGTACGACTTCAATGTGTCGTGAACAAACCCTAGCACCCAAGGACCTAAGAAGCCACCAAGATTCCCGACGGAGTTTATAAACCCTACGGTTCCCGCCGCTGCCGTCGAGGTCAAAAACAAACTCGGTAAACTCCAAAATGCGGGCATATAAGCCTTCATTCCCGCTGCCCCGATCGCAAAACAAAAAATTGTCAGAGGAAGATTATGCTTGAACAAAGTGGCACTGCTTATCAACAATGCACCGCAAGCGACGGGAATCACGGAATGCCATCGACGTTCCCTCATACGATCGGAACTCCAGCCATTGAGTAGCTGAGCTGGAATTACCAAGAGAGACGGGATGATAGCAAGCAACGCGGCTTGCTTCGGTTCTAGATTGTGCCACTCTTTGAGGATGCTTGGCAGAAACAACTCGATTCCATAATTGGCTGTAACGATCCCAAAATAGGCAAGCGATAACAAGAGCACCATCGGATTCATGAGCGCTTGCCCTAACGACAGATGCCGTTTCGTTTGTTGTGAGTTGCGATCTTGTTCAAGCTCTTGCTCTAGGGCATTTTTTTCGTCGTCAGTTAACCAAGTGGCATGTCCGGGTTTGTCAGTTAGGAAGAACAGAACCACGAACCCAGCGATGATGGCGGGTAATCCCCATATAATGTAAATCCACTGCCAGCCCTTAAGACCAAAAAGATCGGGTGCTGTTGTAGCAATTCCATCCACAACTGTTGTTCTACCAATTTCAATGAAGAACTGCGAAATGGCCGGTCCAATAATCATGGCGATGGGAGAGGCTACTAAAAAGTATGAAATCGCCTTTGCCCTGTCTTTTGCTGGGAACCAGTGTGTAAGATAGACGATCACTCCCGGAAAGAAACCCGCTTCCGCCATTCCTAAAAGAAATCGAACGACGTAAAACTGAGTCGGGGTTTGCACAAATGCGGTCGCGGCGGCCATGATTCCCCAAGTGATCATGATTCGGCATATCCATTTCCGGGCACTCCATTTTTCCACGATTAAAGATCCCGGGATCTCCAACAAAAAATATCCCAAAAAGAAGATACCACCGCCAAAGCCGAAAACGGCGCTGCTGAAATCAGGTAAGTCTTCTCCCATCGTCAATTTGGCAATTCCAACATTGTTCCGATCGATGTAGGCGATTATGTAGCAAACGAAGAGGATTGGCATCAACCGAATGTAGGCCTTGATTCGTGCGCGATCCAGCGGAGGGCGTGTAGACGATTGATTGGTCATAGTCGGAGATACACACTTGGAGGAGAGGTAAACTAGGAAAGAGAACCGGAGTTTAATAGCTCGGAAAATATCAGGATATACAAGCAGCCGATAAATCGACTTTTGTTCAAAACACTAGTATAACTACGCCGTCTTACGCCGTCATCTGGGGAGTCTTATCAGTGAAAATTGTGATGGGTATTGTTGGCATGGCTGTCTTGATAGCCATCGCCATAGCGTTGTCGAGCAATCGAAAGGCGATTAACGTTCGCACCGTTGCGGGCGCATTTTTGATTCAGCTGGGGCTTGGCGCTTTTGTGTTGTTTACCCCAATAGGCAAAGTGGCTCTAGAGAGCATATCAGGTGCTGTGTCCCATGTGATTGAGTACGGTCAACAAGGGATCTCGTTTGTATTCGGCCCCTTGGTCAACAATGATTTGATGGACAAAACGTTCGGGACTGGCATGGGGTTTGTATTAGCTTTTCGAGTGCTGACAGTCATCATATTCTTCTCCTCCCTGATTTCTGTTCTCTATTACCTGGGAATTATGCAACTGGTGATCCGGATTCTAGGTGGCGCACTACAGAAACTACTCGGCACTTCTCGAACCGAATCGATGTCTGCAACAGCCAATATCTTTGTCGGGCAGACTGAGGCTCCGCTCGTCGTGAAGCCCTACATCAGCAAGATGACGGAATCAGAGCTTTTCGCCGTGATGTGTGGAGGCTTGGCCTCCGTCGCGGGTTCTGTGCTAGCCGCTTACGCTGGCATGGGTGTCAAAATGGAATACTTGATCGCTGCGTCTTTCATGGCAGCTCCTGGAGGTCTTTTGTTCGCGAAGCTTCTGATCCCAGAAACCGGTACTCCGAACGATAATCCTGATTTGGAAAATGAAGAAGGAGATTTGAATCAAGCCAGCAATGTTATCGATGCAGCTGCGATGGGTGCTAGCGACGGATTGAAATTAGCACTCAACGTGGGAGCGATGTTGCTCGCGTTTGTTGGGTTGATCGCATTGGTCAATGGGATGCTCGGCTTTCTCGGTTCGTTTATCGGCATGCCGACTTTGAGCTTGGAATGGGCTTTGGGGAAAGTCTTTGCTCCTCTTGCGTTTCTTATCGGTGTTTCTTGGAACGAAGCCACTGTGGCTGGTTCGTTTATCGGACAAAAGCTGATCGTCAACGAATTCGTTGCTTATCTGAACTTTAAGTCGTACCTCGATGGTTCGATGCTGATTAGCGGGGCTGCCATGACGGAACACACCAAGGCAATTGTCTCCTTTGCGTTATGTGGATTCGCAAATCTCTCCTCAATCGCGATACTTATCGGAGGGCTAGGGGCAATGGCTCCTGACCGTCGGCAAGATATCGCCAGATTAGGGATCAAAGCGGTTATTGCGGGTACCCTTTCGAATTTGATGTCGGGAACAATCGCGGGGCTCTTTGTCGCCTTGTCAGGAGTTTAGCATGAAGGATCAAGAGCACTCGGGAGATTCGATGGTCAAGTATTTCGGTCTATGGACCGGGATTATCTTGATCATAAGCTCGATTATCGGCTCGGGGGTATACAAGAAGGTTGGTGACATGGCACTCAGTTGCCAATCCCCGACGATGCTGTTGCTAGCGTGGGCTGTC
>JBKCTT010000088.1:0-19630 GCA_046318795.1 Pirellula sp. | reverse complement strand
CAAAATGTTGTTCTCGCTCGTATCGAGACCAGCCCAGAAGATCTTCGAGGCATGATCGCTTCGGACGGTATTCTTACCGCTCGGGGTGGTGTTTCGAGCCACGCAGCTCTCGTTGCTCGTCAAATGGGCAAGGTTTGCGTTGCTGGTGCTGGCGATATCGAAATCGATTATCACAAAGGCACCCTCAAGTGCAAAGGTGTCACCCTCAAGGAAGGTGACGCGATCAGCATCAACGGAACCACTGGTGAAGTGTTCCATGGCAAGATCGACACTGCGGACAGCGAACTCAAGCAAGTTCTCATCGGCAAGACCCTCAAGCCAGCACAAAGCAAGGTCTTCCAGTACTACGACTTCATCATGAAGTTGGCTGACAAGTACCGAACACTCGGGTTGCGAACCAACGCGGACCAACCCGACCAAGTTGAAAATGCGATCGCCTTCGGTGCAGCTGGTATTGGTCTCTGCCGAACCGAGCACATGTTCTTTGAAGGTGACCGCATCATTGCTGTTCGTCAAATGATTTTGGCGAAGTCCGAAGAAGATCGTAAGAAGGCATTGGCAACATTGCTACCTTACCAGCAAAAAGATTTCGAAGGCATCTTCAAGGCTCTTGATGGTCTCCCAGCTTGCATTCGCTTGCTCGATCCACCATTGCACGAGTTCCTACCACAGCACGACAACAAGAAGGGCCAAGCCGAAGTTGCGAAGCAGCTCGGCATTAGCGCAGCTGAAGTCGATCGACTCGTAGCAGAGCTCCACGAGTTCAACCCAATGTTGGGCTTCCGTGGTTGCCGACTCGGTATTCTGCGTCCAGAAATCACCGAGATGCAAGCGCGAGCGATTTTCCAAGCAGCTGCATCGGTTCTCAAGTCGGGTACCAAGGTGAAGCCAGAAGTCATGGTTCCACTCGTTGGCTTCAAGAAGGAACTCGATTTGCAAGTTGAGATCGTGCACCGTGTCGCGTCGGAAGTCATGAAGGAAACTGGCAAGAAGTTTGCTTACACCGTCGGAACGATGATCGAAGTGCCACGTGGTGCTTTGACGGCCGACGAAATCGCTGAGACCGCTGAGTTCTTCTCGTTCGGTACCAACGACTTGACTCAAACCTGCTTGGGTATGAGCCGCGACGACTCCGGTTCGTTCTTGCCAGCATACCAAGGTCTTGAGATCATCAAGGCGAACCCATTCGCATCGATCGATCAGACCGGTGTTGGTCAGTTGATGAAGATCGGCGTTGAAAAGGGCCGAGCAACCAAGCCAGATTTGAAGATGGGCATTTGCGGAGAGCACGGCGGGGATCCAACCTCGGTCGAATTCTGCCACAAGATTGGCTTGGACTACGTCAGCTGCAGTCCATTCCGAGTTCCAATCGCTCGATTGGCAGCAGCTCAAGCAGCTTTGCGAAACCCGCCAGCGGCCCCAACCGCCAAGGTCACTAAGGATTCCAAGGCCAAGCCAGCAACCCGTGCCAAGACTCGGGCAAAGTAATCGGTAAGTCTTAGTTTAAGCGTTCGTAGAAGCCAAAAGAGCCAGGCAAATCGCCTGGCTCTTTTCATTTCCAGAGTAGAACAATTGCCCTCAATTGCTTCAGCACGCCAGCCAAGCCTCCCCATATCGAATCTCACCGAATCCTCGCCGGCCATCCGATCAGGTTTCGAATGGAATGCGTCCCCGGCGTTCATGAACCATTGAGGACAATGGTTCTACTATGGATAGCATTCTCATTGCATTAGATTTAATGTTTTGGCGGGTGATGATTAGTCAGGGGCTGACTCGTTTTATGGTTCGGATAGAATGTCATCGGCTAAAAGTCATGGACTACCGCTTAAACCAAGTTGATTGAACGATTTATGAAGACGGACGAACTACGCGAAAAGTATTTAAGTTTCTTCCAATCCAAGGGGCATCATCGCCAAGCGAGCGACGTGCTTGTGCCGACTTGGGATCCGTCCGTGTTGTTCACTCCGGCCGGGATGAACCAATTTAAAGACCACTTTCTTGGCAAAGTGAAGCTCGAATTCACGCGAGCCACGACTTGCCAAAAATGCTTGCGAACAGGTGACATCGATAACGTTGGCCGAACAGCTTATCACCATACGTTTTTCGAAATGCTTGGTAATTTCAGCTTCGGAGATTATTTCAAAGAGGAAGCCATCTCGTGGGCATGGGAGTTTCTCACCGACAAGAAGTGGTTGGCCATCGATCCAACTCGTCTTTCGGTCACCGTTTACAAAGACGACGATGAAGCGGCCAAGATCTGGAACGAGAAGATCGGCATCCCAACCAGCCGCATCAGCCGACTCGAAGAAGATGAAAACTTCTGGCCAGCATCGGCACCGAGTCAAGGTCCCGATGGTGTGTGTGGTCCTTGTAGCGAAATCTATTATCAACTCGAATCGGGCAAGTCGGTTGAAATTTGGAACTTGGTGTTCACGCAATTCAATCGCGTAGGCGATCCACCAGATAATCTGCGACCATTGCCGAGCAAGAACATCGATACCGGTATGGGGATGGAGCGAACCGCGAGCGTTCTCCAAGACGTACCGACCAATTTCCACATCGATATCTTGTTCCCAATCGTACAAGCGGCGGCTGAAGTCGTTGGCCGTCAATACAAATACGAGGACGATGATGGACGACGATTGCGACGGATTACCGACCACGTACGAGCGTGTACATTCGCGATTCACGAGAACGTGTATCCGGGGCCAAAGAAGGCTCGTTATGTGATCAAACGGCTTCTTCGACGAGCTGTTTTGGATGGCCACCAAATGGGCATGAAAGAGCCCTTCCTGTATCACTTGGTACCGGTTGTAGCAGACATGATGAAAGCCGTATATCCAGAGCTTGGCATGACGACCGAGCGAGTTGCACAAGTCATGAAACGCGAAGAAGCAGACTTCTTCGCAACCATTGATTCCGGCTTGGACCGCATTCAACGCACGTTTAACGACATGAAGTCGAGCGGCAAGGTCATGGTGGATGGTTCCGAGGCAGCCAGCCTTTACCAAACTTACGGCGTCCCTCCCGAGATGTTCCAGCAAATCGCAGCCGAACACAACTATACGTTCGACTGGGATGGATACCGCAAAGCCATGGAGCAACACGGCTTGATCAGCGGTGGTGAGCAAATTGAAGTCTTCGAAACGGGACCGATCGAAACACTCAAAGAAGCACTGCAACATTGCGAGTTCTTGGGCTATGAAAGCACCGAAGAAAAAGCACAGGTGAAGGGCATCATTGTTGGTAAGCCCAAGGCTGACAAATTGCAATCAACGGTGAATGCTCAGGTCACTGATCTCGTTCGTATTGTGCTGGATCGTTCTCCGTTCTACGGCGAGAGTGGCGGACAAGTCGGAGATTCAGGAACCATCACAGCTCCTGCTGGTGTATTTGAAGTCACCGATACACAGCGCAGTGGCGATTTGATTATTCATTACGGCAAAGTGACTTCCGGCGAGATCAAGGAGGGAGATGCTGTCGTAGCTCGAGTCGATACCACGCGAAGAGATGCGATCAAGCGAGCCCACTCTGCAACCCACATTTTGCATCATGCGTTGCAAACGCATCTCGGCAAACATGCGCAGCAGCAGGGTAGCAAAGTCGATGCCGACTGGTTGCGTTTCGACTTTAGCAATCAAGAATCGGTTACTGATGATGTGCTTCAGAAAATCGAAGACCTATCCAATCAGCGAATCGGAGAGAAGTCCTCTGTTTCGTGGCAGCTCGTTCCGTTAGCGACCGCACGTGAAGCGGGAGCCATGATGCTCTTTGGTGAAAAGTATCCCGATCCAGTTCGCATGGTGAGCATGGGTGAGTTCTCCAAAGAATTGTGTGGTGGAACACACGTCGCGAAAACCGATTCTATCGCAACGCTTGAGATTCTTACCGAAGAGAGCGTTTCGTCTGGAACTCGTCGTATCGTAGCTCTGACTGGAGTCAAAGCGGATGAGCATCGTGAGAAACTCAAATCCTTGGCAAAGGAAACGGCAAAGCTTTTGGGTTGCACCATCGATAAGATCGGTGTCGTCGCTCAAGACTTGGTCGGTGCGGTTCGCAAACTCAAGAAGATGGCGACAGGTGCTGGAAACGAAGAAGCACCGGCGATGATTGGTGGTGGCACGGTTGCAGGCGCATCGAATGTGCCATATACCCAATTGCGAAGTGCATTTCGTCAGACCGCTCGGATGCTCAACGTTTCGTTCGATGAGGTACCGAGTCGGATTGCGACCTTGATCGCTGAGCAAAAGCAACTGCATGAGCAAATCAAGCAGTTGGCAACTGGCGGAACGCTTTCCATTGATGACTTGTTTGGAATGGCAATGGACGTTTCGGGGACACGTTTGATTGTTGCAGAGACGCCCAATGCCAATGCAGGCATGATGCGACAATGGATCGACCAATTGCGACGCAAATCGAGTGAGCCGGTTGCCGTATTATTGGCCAATCGCGAAGCGGACAAGGTGACGCTCATCGCTGGCATCAGCAACTCGCTCGTCGAGCGAGGGCTCAGCGCCGGAGTCTGGATCACACCGGTTGCCAAAACGGTAGGTGGTGGCGGTGGCGGAAAAGCGGATTTGGCTCAGGCCGGTGGCAAGATTCCGGACAAGCTGCCCGAAGCGTTGCAAATCGCCAAGGATACTTGGGTTTCTCTGTTAGCATAAAGCCATGAGCAATCCTTTTTCGACTGCGGTTACGGTCTGTTTGGTCAAACAAGCAGCACAGGGGCCCTTTGTGTTGCACGGTGACTTGGAGCAATCGTTTCAGGTAGCCAAGAATTCTGGGTTTGACGCAGTGGAGTTGTTTCTACCCAATGCACAGTGTTTATCTGTTGCAGAGGTAAAGGGGCTGTTGGGAAAGTATAGTTTGCGACTAGCAGCGGTGGGAACAGGTGCTGGTTGGCTTATTCATCAGTATTCTTTAACATCTGGCAGCACCGATGTTCGAAAAGAAGCAGTTCAGTTCATCAAGTCTCTCATTGATTTAGGGGGCGCGTTTGGTGCACCCGCCATTATCGGATCCATGCAGGGGCGACACGAGCCTGGCGAACGATTTGTTGCACTGGAGCGATTGAGCGAGGGGCTGCGAGAACTCAGCGAGTACGCAAGTCAGGCTTGGGGGACACGTGTGTTGTACGAGCCTTTGAATCGTTACGAGACAAACCTTTTCAATCGAGTCGGAGATACGCGATTGTGGTTGGAGGCCGAGGGTCTTGTTAACGTCCAGATCTTGGCGGATCTCTTTCACATGAATATTGAAGAAGTGTCGTTGGTCGGTGCGCTTCGGGACAATTGGGAGCGAGTCGGGCACATACACTGGGCCGATTCGAATCGAAGTGCGATGGGCATGGGGCATACGGATTTTGCCTCGATTTTGAAGTTGCTGAGAGAAATGTCTTACCAAGGATACGTCTCCGCCGAGGTGTTCCCTCTTCCAACCGGTCCAGCCGCCGCCCAGCAAACCATCAACTCGGTCTTGTAGGCCGCAACAAGGCTTTTGCGCAGTTACGGCACCCCTCTTTCTAATATATAGCTTAACCAACAAATCAATCTCCAGCTGACGTTTCCCTATGAGGGACCATCGAGGATCGACTGAGAAACGACTAATCGAGCCCGTCATTCAAATTTCCAGACAGGGTACCGGGTTTAGAATTCTTCGTTCCATGAACAAAGTAGAACAATTGCCCTCAATTGTTTAGCACGCCAGTTAGGCTTCTCAAGCTTGATTTTTATAGGATCTAGCCCCGGCCGTTTGTTAGGGTTTTGATTGGTAAGGCTACCCGACGTTCACGAACAATTGAGGGCAATGGTTCGTTCTACGTTGTTCAGCACCCCGTAGGCCGTGACAAGCCAGCTTCGGGGCGAAAAAACGGCACAGCGTGCCAGCTAAGCCTCCCCAAGTCGAATCTCAACCGAATCATTCCCCTGCCATCCGATCAGGATTTGAATGGAACGCGTCTCCGACGTTCACAAACAATTGAGGGCAATGGTTCTACTATGGTCAACTACGTCGGTTTCGCTAACGCGACTCGCAAGTCGCAGACGTTGGTGCCTGTGGGACCTGTTACCAATAAACCACCCGTCTGCTCAAAGAAATTATACGAATCGAAACGTTGCAAATAATCTTGCTCATCTAGCTTACTGCCTCCCGCACGTGCGACAATCGACTCGTTCAAGATCGCACCGGCTGCTCGGGTCGGTCCATCTTCGCCATCCGTTCCTCCACTTACCAAAGCCATGTTGACACATTGTTGGATTTCGGGATTGGCATCACGTCGCATCAATGACAGAACTTCAAGAGCCAGATGTTGGTTTCGCCCCCCAAGTCCCATGGTTGCTTGATTCGTTAACTTGACCGTCGGTTCGCCACCACTGATGATGCAATTAGGATTGCCTGGTCTTGTAGCTAGCTTCCATTGATGCGCAAGCCGTTTGGCAACATCCGTTACATCTCCCTCACTTCGGGGACTTGATTCCATCAGATAAGCATAGCCTCGCTTGACCGCTTCTACCCCCGCGGCATCTACGGCAGTCGCATTGTTTCCAATCACAAAGGTGTGATGGTTCGATTGGTTGACACGAACAGAACCATGGTCGCCCGTAGCCTGTCCCCGCTCCAGGATTTTATAGACTGACGTAGGCAATTCCCGGTTGGGATCGAATCGCTCAATCAATCGGGCTGCCAAATCGAAATCCGGGGGATGATTCAAAACGGTTGGTCCGCCCCCAATCAGATGAGTTGGATCTCCGAGAATATCTGAGATGATCAACGTCACGATACTTGACGCACGAACTGCCGCCTTGGCAAGCCCCCCGGCTTTGATACTACTCAAACAAGCTCGAACGGAGTTAAGCTCTTCTATGTTAGCTCCACCGCGACTCAGCATTCTGGTGACTGCGAGTTTGTCTTGGAGTGATATCCCGTCGATGGGACAGGGCATCAACGCACTGGCACCTCCCGATATCAAACAGATGACGAGATCCTCTGCTGTTGCCTCGCGGGCCATTCGAAGGATTTCGTTTGCGCCCAGGCAACCTTGTAGCGTCGGCTCGTTTATGCCGAATGGGCGAGCGACATGCCGATGAATGACAGGAGACTTGGCCTTAGAACCACTTTCCGCAGGAACGTTTACCCAACCAGTAAGTTGTAGTCGTTGGGGAGCAGACTGTTGCCAGAGACTCTCGACGCCATCCGCCATGGAGGCTGCAGCTTTACCAGCCCCGAGCACAATAACGCGTTTAATACCTCGGAAAGAGAATTCCAAGGAGTCATCAACAACTAGATGCCCCGAATCGATTTGAAGATTCTGCCGTACAAGATTATCCCCCTGTACGGCTTGCAGTCCTGCGTGCCAAATGGCTAAAGCATCGTTGGTGAGTGGATCATGTGAGTTCGACACGTAATCCAACCCATTACTTAGGGGCGATGGAAATCATCGGACTCACAGTTCTAGTTCTTGCTAAAGCCGACTGAATTTGCGGGTTCTTTGGCAAGAGGGTTTTTGATGTATTGGCAAAAGCACTCTTTGCAAAGATCGAATTGTTTTCGCTGATAGAAATCATCCGAAAACGGCGATGCACAAAGGTCATCAGCAGATTCGAGCATTTGTTGAAGCTCATCCAGATGATCAGCATCGTCTACGATTTCAGTCGTAGCATCCTCGATAGCAGCTTCGATTTCAATCGTGAGTGTGTACCTAAGTTCGAATCGAGTATCGATATCTCGTTTGCAACGATCACAACAGTAGCGAATCACGTTGATACTCCCTAGCGGTAGATGAAGAGGAATAAGATGCCCCTAATCCTACACCCTAAACGAGCTTCGCCGCAACATTTTTGACAGAATAGTTGCGTGCAGTCATGTGCCAAATGGTCTCAGCGTGGTTTACGCTACAATCCATTGATCCGGTTTCATGTTACATGTCACAATCTCAATTTGCCCCTGCCGCTTGCCAGGCAGCAACGCTAATATCGATGTTTCCGGATTTGTTTCACAGAAGCGAATCGCTGCATCGAGCCCTGCTACAAACAACCCAGTCGCGAGCGCGTCAGCCCATCCTGCGCTGGGATGCAAAACTGTTAAACTCAATATCCCTTCGACGGGCCAACCTGTCTTAGGGCTAATGATGTGCCCGTACCGCCGGCCTGCAAAATAGAAGAACTGATTCGCGGGGCCGCTCGTTCCCATCGACTGATTTCTCAATCGAAGATGCCCCAAAATTCGTTCGGACTGCTCTGGGTGTCTAACCATAACCTTCCAGCCGCCAAAGTCTTCCTGATCGGAATTATCTCGATCACTTACCATCGGCTGTGACCGCAAGCGTTCGGAGCCACGGCAACGAATGCTGCTCTTGCCTCCGTGCATGGCGTAGTGCTCGACTCCGGCATCCTCAAGCAATTCGCACGCCATATCCAGGGCTAAACCCTTTCCAATGCCGCCGGTATTCAGCTCAACATCGCTAGTGAGTTGCACCGTCGATTCGTTTTCATCCCATGTGATATTCTGCGTTCCAATCGAACGAAGCGCTAATTCGATTTCTTCCGTCGTGGGCATGCGTCCTTGCCTTCGGTAAAAGCCCCAGGTCTTGCTGAGTTTGTGCGAGGTAATATCAAAACCGCCATCAGTCGCGTACCAAACCTTCTTGGCCAATTTCAAAAGATGGATGGTCGACGAAGAGACAGTGACGGCCGTTTCATAAGCTCTGGCGTTGATCAAGCAGACTTCGCTATTGGGCAGATAGGTACTCCAAAGCTGTTCCAAGTGGGCAATCAGATCCAAAGCTTGGCAGGCAGCTTCCGGTCCGTTCTCCGGCATACCCGGATGAAGCAATACTTCGAAACGGCATGCCATCGCATCTTTAGCAATCTCAAGCAAATAACCAGTCGAAGCGGTATGGTTCATTCAAGGAGTGGCTGATAACGATGTTGGAAGCGGGGCCAACATCAATGTTGGAGTTGGACAATCTGCGGTTCTTTTTCTCGCAGGCGTCTCAGTTGACCGCATGCGGCTTGGATTTCATCACCTTTACGTTGACGGAACATGACATTAATCCCGCCGTCCATGAGAGTTTTTCGAAATTGGTAGATCGCATCCGGCGACGGAGTTTCGTAAGGTAATCCCGGAACCGGATTGTAAGGGATCACATTCAGCATGGCTGTTTTATGACGCAAAAGCGAAACAAGCTCGCGTGCATGCTCCTCGGAGTCGTTGATGTCTTTTAGTAGAACATACTCAAACGTTAGTCTTCGACCTGTTGATTCGAAGTAACCTTCTGCTGCATCGAGGATCTTGTCGATGCCGATCGATTTGTTGACTGGTACCAATTTATTGCGAAGGTCATCATTAGGGGCATGCAAACTGATCGCCAAGTGATACGGAGATCGTTCTTCAGCTAGTTTGTCGATCGATTGGGGTATGCCGACTGTACTGATCGTTATTCGTCGCGGACTGATACCGAGTCCAATGTCGCTATCCTTAGCAACGGACAATGCATCCAGTACGCGAGGCAAATTCGCGAGCGGTTCCCCCATACCCATCATGACGATATGACTTAGTCGTTCTTCGGCAGGCAGCAAATGTTGTAGCTTAAGCATTTGCTCCAGAATCTCACCTCGCGACAAGTTTCGTTCCACGCCATCCAAGCCGCTAGCACAAAACACACAACCCATCGCGCAGCCCACTTGGCTACTGACGCAAATCGACCGACGCGGGCCGTCGCGCAAAAGAACGCATTCAATTCGGCCACCATCGGCTAGCTGCAGCAAAAGCTTCTGCGTCCCGTCGTCAGCGGACTGGGTCGCTACGGTTTTGGAGCGAAAGAAATCGAAGCTATTGGCTAATTCTGTCCGTAGTGATTGCGGCAGGTCGGTCATTGCATCGAACGAGGTAGCCCGCCGTTGATACAGCCACGATAAAATTTGTTTGGCCCGATATTTAGGGAGCGAACGTTCCGCCAGCCACTGCCCCATGGATTCCAAAGTCTGTTCCAGAATGGAGGGCTTGATCGCGGGAGTTTCGGTTGCAGGTTCAGTCGAAGCGGTAGTTTCAGTCGGTTGAGTGCTCATAGTCCCTAGTTTAGTAGGCAAGTAGTCTTTTATCTAATCCAAACCTTGATCATTCGCAGCGGCCGGATGCCAATACCGCGTGAAGTAACCAGCTTTCCTTGTATACTAGTGTTTTGTTTGGTGATTTGTCACACGCGGCACCTCCGGCAGAGCTTGTTGGTGCTCACTAGGCCCCAGAATTTCCTCCCATTGTAGGTAGAGTCAATAATGCTATCGAAACTGTTGAATCGTTCGTTTCTCGCGGTCGCTTTGCTGCTGGGGATTGCGATTTCCCCTGCCTTTTCTCAGGAGAGAAACGCTTCGAAGACTGAAGAGAAATGGATTCAGTTATTCAATGGCAAGAATCTAGAGGGCTGGACTCCCAAGATTCGGTACCACGATGTGGGAGTGAATCATGCCAACACGTTCCGAGTCGAAGATGGAATTCTCAAGGTGGGTTATGACGGTTATTCGGAATTTAACGAAACCTTTGGACACCTGTTCTACAAAGAGTCCTTCTCCCATTACCGTCTGCGAGTCGAATATCGCTTTGTCGGGAACCAAGTGAAGGGTGGCCCAGGCTGGGCGATTCGAAACAGCGGATTGATGCTGCACGGGGAAAAACCGGAGGAGATGACCAAAGACCAAGACTTCCCAGCCTCGATCGAATATCAACTGCTGGGCGGAGATGGTAAAAACACCCGGACGACGGCCAATCTTTGCACACCCTACACCAACATCGTCATGAACAACGAATTGGTTCTTCGTCACTGCACCAATTCCACCTCGCAGACCTACCATGGAGACCAATGGGTCACAGCAGAAGTGGAAGTCCGAGGTAACGAGGTCATTCGGCATATCATGGATGGAAAGATAGTGTTGGAATACAACAAACCGGAATTAGATGATCGAGAGGCTCATGCCAAAGAGTTGATCAAAAAAAGTGGTACCAAGGCTCTTTCGTCAGGAACGATTTCTTTGCAGTCGGAAAGCCATCCGGTTGAGTTTCGCAAAGTCGAACTCTTGAACTTGGCTCCTTAATCAAGCGTACGTGATTGGGCTGCGATTTTATTTTTCCGAGCGAAGCGTGTTCGCTTGGTTTTTTTCTCTTAGATAGACGACTGATTCGAATGACGTTGATCCAACGATCTGTTGTTGTTATCCCAAGCTATGCGATCGAGGATATCCCGACGGGACTCGGGTCGGAACTGGCCTCCGATTTTCTAATGTCGTGGACTGCACTCTGGGATCCACGACTGCTCGTTGGGTTAAATACACTACCTGAATGGAAGCGAACTGACAGTTCCTCGCTGGATCTCGAGTCCGCACTGGTTTTGGTACCAACGGTCTGTAAAGAAAAGGTCGACCAGCCGCAGCGCGAGCGATTGATGGTCGGTCAATGCATTACCATTGATTCCGACACCGAGGCTAAGCAATTAGATCGCGCCGGCTTGGTAGCTCGCATTCTCAATGAAGCGGGCCTCAATCATGCTACGAATGAAGAGAGCCCCGTCCTAGCCGAGGACTTCTATGCACTAGGTTATGCAGTCTTACAAGTCCAGATGCTCGCAAAGAAACTTCGCTATTCTTGGAATTTAGATTGGGTTGCGTTTACCGAACAAGTCCTTGCGGCGGCGAAAGCTTCACTGCAACATGATGTTCAAGACACGGATCGATTGATACAGATATGTTTTGATACCGTTTCCCAGGAACGAGACCGCTACTGTTCGCAGCAGATTCACCTCATTGATGTTGTATTGTTAGCAGAGTCGACCTTGCAAGATAGTTTTGACCAACAGTGGAACTATTCGCACTGCGTTAATATTCTGGCGAACAATCGACTGATTCAAAAACTGCGGGAGATAAATCCTGCTGGTTTTCAACAGTTTTCGACCAAGATCGAAGCCAAGCAAGCGGCGTTGTTAGGAGGGCTCGATCGACCACTGGATGGCAACTATGAAACGTATGAGGATATGTTTGGCTGCTTTGAGCAAGGACGGCGTACGATTAAAGAGCTTGGTATTCCTCAACCTGAGGTGTTTGCCCAATTCGAGCCCGGTGTCGGTTTCTTGACACCCGATTTATTGGTGGAGTTTGATTATCGAGGCGCGTTAGTTAATGCATGGTCCGGTGGTGCGATACCTGACAAGGATAGTGCTAAGATTCGATGGCAATCCCATTCTGAGGGATCAGCCATCGATGCTGTTTTCGGATATGTCATCGATGCTGCTTCAGAAGAATCGTTTCTGCATTTCTCCGTCAACCTCAGCAAACAACTAGATTACCATCATGTGCCAACCTTGGTGCTAGCGCACTGGCCTAATAAGTATGGAAACTCGATGCGTGACCTGTTGCGGATCATTGCTAGATCTCCAGCTCTTGGAACTTTTGAGACCGCTCCCAAGTACTTTGACACCACCAACCAGCCCTATTCAACCGACTCGTTCAAGAATCATCAGTTTAAGATAGTTGTCCCGGGGGGCTCAAAGGAACGAAACGAATTAGCCAGCCGTTTAGGCCGCTACGCCAAAGAGAGCGTATTGAGTAGTCGAATTCGTTCTACGGCAGGGCTTTGGCGTCAGGTGGCTAATGACTCCCACAAACTGAAAATAGATTCCATTCTGAATGATGAGAATGTAAGACGCGATTGGACCAACTCAGCCGACTCCAACTCAGACTCCTTGTCGAGTTTGCTTAAGGTTAAGAATCGATTGTTACAGGAGATCTCCGAGGTTTCTAGGATACAGGCTGACGCCTCACGGCCCGTCAATGGTTTTCTCATTGTAAATCCTACGAGCCATCCAAGGCGAGTTTATCTCTCCGATTTGCCCGCAACCATTGACGCAACATCGTCGAATCGGATTTTCGGAGTTTCGACACATGCTGGTTTTTCGCAATGTGTAGTCGATGTCCCACCCTTTGGTTTCGTAAAGCTAAGAGCCTCTGATTATCGGGTCGATAAGGTACCGTCGAATGCAGCGGTAACCACCAGTTTCTTCAAACAGATTTTTGGTAGCCGACAGCACATTGCCGATCGCAATTGGACGTTAGTCAATGAGTTTATGGAATTGCAGATCGACCCCAATCGCGGGCACTTAAGATCATTGTTCGTGCCTGGTCTCCGTGGAAGCAGAATGAGTGGCATGGCGTCTCTCGTTGAGGGCACACCCAGCGTGGGTCGAAAGTGGCAAGAGAAAGATTTCTTGCCCTTGGAAGATATCGCGTTAGAACTTGTAGAAAGTAGCAACGTAAAGGGAGTGATCCAAGCAAAGGGCTATTCGAAGACCAGCACGGGGGAACGATGGCCACTTGCCATTCGCTATACTTTATGGAAGGGAGCGAGGGCTCTCGAGATCGAGGTAGACGGAGGGAAGACCGGTAGTGCTTATCCCGTGTGGCGGACCGCATGGCATAACGATTCGGCGACCCTCAACGTGTGGCAGCAGGGAGTTAAGGGAAAATTCATACCCGTATTGCAGTCCCTCCCGGAAGTAGTCGAAATCGACGACATAGAGCATAAGATTTATGTAGTGACGACGGGGGTGCCCGTGCATAGCCGTTTTGATGCCAGATACTTGGTGACCGATTGTTCGGCTCCTAGCGGTGGGGCGAAGCTAGCAATTGGGGTCGATTGGCCCAAACCACTGGAGACAGCTCAGGACTTTTTGGACGAGCCCTGGACAATTCCTGTTCATTTTTCAGAAAAAGTGGCGGATCAGGGGGCTTGGCTGGCACAATCTAGTCAGGCGAATGTTCAAATTGGTTGGGTCGAGCAATTGACGTATGACAAGTTGGCTGCTGCGCCGGACGCGAAGTGCCCTGATGCGATCATTTGGCTGCACGAAATACAGGGCAAACGCACTCAGAGTAAGTTAAGCTTTTTTCGCAATGTCGAGAAAGCTTGGCGAGTTGATGGAACCGGAAGAGAATATACCGAATTGGAAACGGAAAATGGGGCAACGAGTATTTCAGTACGACCATTTGAGTACTGTCGCGTGGCCCTGCGTTGGAGTGGCTCATAGTGGCATCAGGTAGTGAATCAAAAGACTTAACCAACAAGACGATCGCGGGATTTCGTGTTCTGCATCGGCTTGGAGTTGGCGGAATGTCGGAAGTCTATCTCGCCTTCCAAGAATCGCTTCATCGACACGTCGCACTAAAAGTCTTGCGCTCGGATTTTGTTGGTTCAGAGGATCATGAAAAGCGATTTTTGCAGGAGGCCCGCGCTGTTGCGTCTTTGATGCATCCTAACATTGTCCAGGTTTACGACGTCGGTCGTTTTGAATCGACTCACTACATCGCCCAAGAGTACGTGCCAGGAAGCAATCTGCATTCCTACATCGAGCGCAAAGGAGCGTTGCCTCTCACGGAGTCACTATCCATCTTGTGGCAAGCGACTAACGGACTACGCAAGGCAGGTTCCATAGGGTTGGTTCATCGCGATATAAAGCCTGATAACTTGCTATTGACCCCCGACGGTGAAGTTAAAATCGCGGATTTCGGATTAGCGAGAAGTGGTAGCGGTTCGCAGAATTTGACGGCAGTTGGTGTTACATTAGGCACACCGCTCTACATGAGTCCGGAGCAAATTCAGGGGCTGAAGGTTGACGCGAGAAGCGATCTTTATTCGTTGGGTGCAACGGCCTATCACATGCTGGCTGGGCGACCGCCATTCTCGGGTGATACGGCTCTCGCGCTTGCTCTGCAACACGTACAGGCGACGCCGAAATCATTAAAGGAACTGCGCCCTGATTTGCCAGACGGCTTGGTAGAGATCATTCATCGTTTGTTAGCGAAATCACCCGATGATCGCTATGAATCAGCGTTAGATCTATCTGCATCACTCCGAGTCGTCTTAGATGAGGTTTTAGGTGATACAGTAGACCGAATGATTCCTTTTTCCGGGATGGTCATAGAACACCAAAAAATTGGTAATTCGGCAATTACTCAAGAAATCGAGCGATTGACGAAGCACAGAAACCGTATTGTCAAGTCGGTTGCTTCCGTTTCGAAATGGATCGTTGCTGCTGCTGTCATGTTGGGGTTAGCAGGGATCTCGTTCTTATTGGTCCTTAACGCTACGCGGATCGACTACCGTACGCCCCAACTGGCGTCTGCTAGTGTTGCCAAACAAAGCAACATTGAACGACAATATGCTCTCGCCTTGATCAAAAACGACCTAAAGCATTTTTATGCTGTGAGTGAATACTTTCCTCCCAACGATCCGGTGAGCCGCAATTACAAGCTCAAGGCAGAGTTGCAGATCGCGAGAAAAGGTATCGAGGGAGATAAGCTCGATCTCGCCATACAATCGTTGAAAAGAGTTCTAGAGTCTGGTTACCCCAACACGGATATCGTATTGTTGACCATTGCCAACATAGAACTCGGCTGGGTTTTGGACAAAATGCAACAGCCAGAAAGTCTTCGGTACTACGAGAGAGCAAAGTTCGAATTGAATGCAATGGACCCTGGAAGAAGGGAGCTGATTTTGAATTCGATTCCTAACAGTGTTAAGGTGAGCTGGGAACAGTTCGAAGTGACATCTAACATCGACCGATCTGCATCGTAAGTTGATTACCAATATAGACTTACGTTGCGATTCTTTTACGTAGAACTCACTGGTTCGCAGTGGGCGATCTAGTTTTCTTAATCTATTCTTAACACAATCTGAACAGCACGTAAACAAAAACTTAAAACCGAATTCTATAACTCTTCACGTCGCCTGTAATCGAGTTGATAGTAAAGATTCATTTCTACTTTGAGGTGTTGAGTGAAACGGTCAAACAAAATTGCGAGCCAAGGATTCACGTTGGTTGAACTGCTTGTTGTTATTGCAATTATCGGAATTCTCGTTGGTCTATTGCTACCAGCGGTTCAGGCAGCTCGGGAAGCTGCTCGACGCATGAGCTGCAGCAACAATTGCAAGCAACTAGGGCTTGCTCTTCACAACTACGAATCAGCATTCAAACGACTGCCACCGAGTCGAATCAACCTCTCGGCTCCCGTTGTCTTCCAAGTATCTTGGCCACAAATGATTCTTCCAATGATTGAACAAGGGAATTTGTTCAACAACTACAACGGCAACTTGAGCTGGTTCAATGTCGTTAACGATCCCGTGACCACTCAGAATATTCCATTGATGCTTTGCCCTTCGGCACCTCCGCAACGCGATGTGCCAACTGCAGCGTTATACACCGGAATGAGCGGACGAACCGATACTCCTATCTGGGGTTACTCCGATTATGGATCCATCAATGCCGTTCGAAACGCTGCTTTCGTAGCCTCAGGTTTGCCAAGTCTTAACGCCAGAGAAGTAAATGGTGCTTTGGGACGTGGCCCAGACGGCGTTCGAGTGGCTCAAATCACCGACGGTTTGTCGAATACAATCTGCATCGGAGAAATCGCTGGTCGTCCAAACTTGTATATCAGTGGTCGTCGTGGGACGAACCCTCGAAGCGGTCTCGCATTCGGTACCCGCTTCACAGCAGATGGCTGGGGATGGGCTGACATCAACGGTGGCTTCAGTGTTGACGGCGCTAACAATGTTGGTGCTCAGAATAATACAAACAGTTCTGGCGCTACAACAATTGTTGGAAACTGCCTCGTCAATTGCACCAATGATTCCGAGGTGTATGCTTTCCACACTGGTGGTGCACAGTTTGTGTTCTGTGACGGCTCGGTGCAGTTTATCTCGGCCACCGTCAATGGTGGAACGTTAGTCGCGTTAATGACTCGTGACCACGGTGATATCGCCGGCGAATACTAAAATCGGGGAGACTAGGATTCCGAAAACGCTCATCCTAGAATCTTGTACGAGCTTCAGACTACAGCCCTCCTGATAACAGGGGGGCTATTTTTTTAATCTTTGGTTTACAACTAAGTTCTTTCTTCTGACCATGAAAAAATTGATTATCGCTCTTTTGGCGACTTCTCTATTGCTTACGAGTATTTCATCCACAAAAGCTCAAGTGGAGTTTCTTGGTTCCTTACGAATCCCAGGAACGACTACCGATCTGAGTGGTCTCACAGGAGAGCTCGAAGGCGGTGTCCCAGTCAATCAATTGGGCGGATTCTCTGCTATTGAGTATTCAGGTAAGGGCAATGTCTACTACGTGCTTCCAGATCGCGGAGCGGGAGACGGTGCTGTTTCCTATCCGTGTCGCGTCCAAAAGGTATCCATAAAGGTTAACGCACAGAGTGCAGCCTTGCAATTTGAGCAGCTCGGCAGCATTCTCCTCAAAAACAAAAAGGGAGAGTCACTGATCGGCAGCGAAGCTCGAATGCTCGAATGGGATGGACAGGGCCGATGCCCTAGTTACGATCCAGAGGGTATTCGAATCACCTCCGATGGCCATATGCTGATCACTGATGAGTATGGCCCCTTTGCTGATCTTTTTGACTCTGAGGGTTCACTGGTTCGCGAGTTGGTAATGCCCGAAAAGATTTCGTTGGGCACCAGACGCAAACCGCAATTCTCGCGAGGTACCTTTACGAATCGTGGTATGGAAGGCGTTTCCTTGATTCCTGGTAGCGACCGATTCGTAGCCGCAATGCAAGGGCCATTGATCCAAGACGGACGTGTCGAAGCGAATAAATGTTTAGGAATAAAAACGAGATGGATCCTAGGAGAATTGAGTTCGAATCGAACACGTGAAATTGTTTATTCGCTCACTGACGAATCGACCGGTATCAGCGAAGTACTCGCCGTAGATTCAAGTCGATATCTTGTACTGGAACGGGACTCCAACGTTGGTGCGTCAGCACTCATTAAGAAAATATACTTGGCAGATCTAACAGGAGTAACAGATGTCTCGAATGTCGAGTCTTTGTTAACCCCAGGCTCGTCGACTATCAAAGAAGTACAAAAAAGGGAGTTCATCGATTTGCTAAATCCCGAATACGGATTGAACGGCGAAACGGTATCAGGCAAACCAGAAGGTTTAGCATGGGGACCTCGATTACCAGATGGTCGCCGACTCCTGATCGTGTGCTACGACAATGACTTTGTTCCAACGACAGATTCGATCATTGTTGCATTCGCAGTCGACTCTCTCGATTAAACGGAATGGAACAGTCGCACTTGTATCTGTTTGAGTTAATCTCTTTCGAAGAAGCCCGATCCGAATTTCAGACGCTCACTGATGTTCAGCACGCCAACTGGTGCCGCAACTTGGAAATAACCAAGTCGCGGCACTAGCGTTTTGCTTACTTCGCGTCTGGATCAGCGAAGACATTTTGGTGCACAATTCCAGCCACTGCAGCCCCGGCTATGGGAGCAACCCAAAACAACCACAGTTGCATCAGAGCCCAACCACCGACAAAAACCGCAGGACCAGTGGATCTCGCTGGATTGACAGACAGATTGGTAACGGGAATACCGATCAAATGAATCAACGTCAAACCCAACCCTATTGCGATGGGTGCAAATCCATTGGGAGCACGCTTGTCGGTCGCACCGAGAATAATCAGCAAAAACATAAAAGTCAAAACAAACTCAGAGACCAAGCAAGCCAGCAAGGAATAACCGCCCGGAGAGTGATCAGCGTAGCCGTTGGAAGCAAATCCCCCTGCAAGAGAAAAATCACTCTTGCCCGACGCAATTAAATACAACACTCCAGCTCCTGCAATTCCTCCCAGAACCTGGGAGATAATGTACGGGACTAGCTCAGCTGATTTGAATCGCCCGCCAGCGACTAATCCAATGGAAACGGCCGGGTTTAAGTGACAACCGGAAATATGACCAATAGCATAAGCCATGGTTAAAACGGTTAACCCGAACGCAAATGAAACACCGAGAAGCCCAATCCCAACCTCTGGAAATGCTGCGGCAAGCACCGCGCTCCCGCACCCACCAAACACGAGCCAAAAGGTGCCGATGAACTCGGCGATACAACGTTTACTTAGTCCCATGAAAAACCTCCCAATTTTGTTAAATCGAACTGAAATCTAAACCTTCAACATGCCGCGACTCATTGATCCGACATAGTCGTAGGTTGAGTTTTGCTCAAGATACTTGGTTAATGCCCACATTCCTAGGACCCATACGGGACGGTTCTATTCGGTATCTCAGATTCAGGGAGCTTTGTAAAGAATCAGATCCAGTCAACAATAGATTTACCGGCCAGTAGAGTCGTGAAACGTATTTTCATCCCGAGAAGTTCGATGAAGCTAAATGAGTTAAGTTCTCGGGCAAAATGTGTAATCTGGATTCCATAACCGTTGATCCTCCGAATGGCTGGAGCATACAACGGTATCGAGACTACTTTGACTGGGCATAGCAAGTGATTCAAGGTCGGTTGGGGGCAAACGAACCACTAGACACGCATCTTTTTGAAACCCTCAGGATTGACCAACCGAGAGATGACGACATCCTCGCGTCTTTGGAGAATGTTGTATCCAGCTATAAAGGTGAGTATTGAACCAATCACGGTTATCGCCATACCACCCCACAAAAACGGATAGCCCTCGATTGGAAGCCGGTTACCTTGAGCATCCACCATGATTCCCATAAACGGTGTCGTGTCTAGGATTTTAAAGATGCCATAACTGGTAAACCCGATCCCGACAAAAGTAATAATGACGCAAAT
>JBKCTT010000087.1:0-4687 GCA_046318795.1 Pirellula sp. | reverse complement strand
AGTTTTCTTCGCCCGACATGCCAACGATGTTCGCTACGACTGCATCGTTCACACCCTGCAATCGGTTCGCGATATCGCGCGCTACGTATTTCTTTACAAGCTTACTCATAGCTTCCTTTACTCCTTTGCAACTCGCCTAGCTGGCGACTCTTACGCTTGGGGACATCGTTGCACAGATTGCGATTGATTTGATGTAAGTTCCACGCACTGTGTTGGGCTTAAGCGATTGAACAAACGATACAAACGCGGAAATATTCTCGTTTAGCTTCGTTTCGTCAAAACTCAACTTGCCGACGACAGCATGAACGTTTCCACCCTTATCGTTACGGAATTCAACCTTGCCGGCTTTGTATTCCTTGACAGCTTTGGAAACATCCGTAGTAACCGTTCCGGCCCGTGGAGACGGCATCAAACCTCGTGGCCCAAGAACTTTACCGAGCGGACCGACGATACCCATCATATCAGGGCTCGCGATGCACACGTCAAAATCCATCCAGCCCTCTTTGATCCGCTTGGCCAAATCATCTGAGCCCACCGCATCAGCACCCGCTTCTTCCGCAGCTTTTGCGAGTTCGCCCTTCGCAAACACGACAACTCGCTGAGTCTTGCCGATACCATGAGGGAGAACAACAGACCCCCGAACAATCTGATCCGCTTGAGAGTTATCAATTCCCAAGTTCATATGTATTTCAACGGTCTGGTCGAATTTACGTCCACCAAACTTCTTCAGAATCTCAACAGCTTGCTGCAAGGGCACTGGGTCTTTGCCCGGTGTCTTAGCAAGCATCGCCTTCATCGCCTTGGTTGGTTTCACCATTTGTTGCTTGCTCCTTTGCTTAACCTACGATCTCAATACCCATACTTCGGGCGGTTCCCTCGATCATACGCTTGGCATGTTCGAGATCCCGAGCATTCAAATCCGCCATCTTTTTCTTGCAGATGTCTTCGACTTGCGCGTTAGTCACCTTAGCAACCTTGATCTTGTGCGGCTCCTTGGAACCGCTCGCAATTCCCGCAGCCATTTTCAGCAGCGCCGAAGCTGGGGGACTCTTCGTCACGAATTCAAAGCTTCTATCAGAATATACCGTCACAACTACCGGTATCGGAGTTCCGTTAAACTCACGCGTCCGATCGTTGAACTGGGAGACGAACTGCCCGAGGTTGATACCAAATTTACCGAGCGATGTACCAACAGGGGGGGCTGGTGTTGCTTTGCCCCCTGGCACTTGAAATTTTGCTTGTCCTACGACTTGCTTGGCCATGTGTCCGTGAACCTTGTGTCGTTTGCCTAATTCTTAATTTGTAAGCCGACCCTCATTCGAGATTATCTCGCTTTCAAGTCGGACCCGATGTGTTTTGCGAAGTACCCGTCTACCGTTTTTCAAGTCTAACATCTTAGGGTTAGTTTGCTAACACTAAGATGCTCGCCTCTGTAGCTCACTCGGCTTCCTGCTCTTTTTTGAGCAAGCCGATCCAAACGAGTTTTCAAACCTGAGCCCTGTGAACTCTGTACGTAGGAAATCCCGTTTGCCTAAAACCTATGTGTGTTTTAACCCTAAAGAGACTCAACTTGCCAGTGATCAAGAACGACGGGAGTGCTGCGACCAAATATGTTAATAATCACAGTAACCCTACCGTTAGCTTCGTCGATTCGGTCGACGTCACCTTCGAGGCTTTGGAAGTTACCCTCCTTCACCCTAACTCGATCTCCGGGCTTAAACGGAATCGCTGTCTTAAGAGCCTGGTCTTCGTCCGCGTCAGGATATGCAAGCTTGAGGATGCGTTCCACGTCCTCGTCACTCATTGGTGTTGGCTTACCCGCCGAACCGGTGAAATCTCCCACACCCGTTGTCTCGCGAACGAGAAACCAAGTGTCATCGTTGATTACCATCCGAATCACCAAATAACCAGGGTAAAGCTTTTTCTTTACCACCCGGCGCTTGCCTGCGCGTGTAAACTCCACAACATCTTCGGTCGGGACAAGAATTTCACCAAAAGAAGACTGTAAATGAGAGAGGCGGATCCTCTTCTCCAAAGCCTCGCGAATGGTGTCCTCGCGATTGAACTGAACCTTAAGAATATACCAGCGCATGTCGCCAGCGCTAGCTGATTCAGTATTGGATTCCGTGGAAGTATTCACTCGTAAACCTTGCGCCAGTACCGACGAACCACCCCGTCCTACCATTGCAAAAACAATGGTGGGCCGGTGGATCTCCTGGCCCTTTCAATGCTTAACGCCTCAGACCATCTGAGGAATTTTGCGTTGTATCTATTTAAATTTTATTGTTGTCAATTTCGGAAGCGGAACTTCGCAGCTGCTTGATCAACAAACCACTGTCGCCCCGCCCTTCGACCGCACAATCCTGTTATCGACTAACTTACCCGCAGCCAATCGAAAATCGCCTGCCAAAGCATGTCAAAACAAAATAGGACTGTCGCCATAAAAGCCATCGTGAATATAACCACTCCGGCGGCTTTGTAAAGCTCAGTTTTGGTGGGCCAGGAAACCTTGCTTAGTTCTGCCTCAACGTCGATTAAAAAAGACGCAAATCGAGGCCAGCATACAATTCGGAATCCAATCCACATGCCTAATGCTGTCATCAATACTGGCAGTCCATAAATCAGATAGGGACCTGCCGATGAATCCCTCAAATCCGGGAATAAACCAGATTTTAGCGTCTCGAACAATTGCCAAGAACCCAGCCAAACAGCAATCCAAATAGAGAGCGCTGTTAACTGTCGTACTATCCTGCCTTGGCGAGCCTTTGGGATTCTCCCTGAGAACAACTCAGCCCAGAACGAGCCACCAACTGAGGAATCTTCTGTAACTGCTGCCATAGGAATACTGACTTCAAAGCATGCGATCGTTCATCGTTAGCAGGGGCGGCAGGAATCGAACCCGCAACCCCCGGTTTTGGAAACCGGTGCTCTGCCAATTGAGCTACACCCCTAACGCAACCTGCCGCATCGAATGGACGCGGCAGATTTATTTGTAAAACGAGAGTCTATTCTCGTCTATGTCTGTTGGAGCAATTTCTTTAAGGGAAACTACTCGATGATCTTAGTTACGACACCGGATCCAACCGTCTTACCACCTTCGCGGATTGCAAATCGAACGCCGTCATCGATCGCAACCGTCTTTTGTAGCTCCACGGTAACCTTGACGTTGTCGCCAGGCATGCACATTTCCGCGCCTACTAGGTTGGCGGTGCCGGTAACGTCCGTTGTTCGGAAATAGAACTGCGGTCGGTATCCGGAGAAGAAAGGAGTGTGACGTCCACCTTCGTCTTTGCTCAAGCAATAAACTTCTGCTTCGAACTTCTTGTGAGGGGTGATCGAACCTGGCTTTGCCAAAACTTGACCACGCTCGATGTCTTCACGCTTCACACCGCGGAGGAGGCAACCGACGTTGTCGCCAGCCTTGCCTTCCTTCATTTCTTTTCGGAATTGCTCAACGCCAGTCACGGTCGTCTTCTTCTTTTCTTCCATCAAGCCGATGATTTCGACTTCTTCACCAACCTTGATCATGCCTCGCTCAATCCGGCCGGTCGCAACTGTTCCCCGACCTTCGATCGAGAACACGTCTTCGATCGCCATCAAGAATGGCTTGTCTTCTTCACGAGTCGGTTGTGGGATGAAGCTATCGATTGCTGCGATCAGATCCGAAATGCACTTGCTAGCAGCTGGATCGGCAGGGTTGTCGTAAGCTGCTCGCGCATTTCCGCGAACGATTGGGGTTTCTTCGCCTGGGAAGCCGTACTTGCTGAGCAATTCGCGAATTTCCAATTCGACCAACTCCAGCAACTCTTCGTCGTCGACGAGGTCGCACTTGTTCAAGAAAACAACGATCGCTGGAACGTCAACCTGACGAGCCAAAAGAACGTGTTCCTTGGTCTGAGGCATTGGACCGTCTGCTGCACTAACCACCAAAATTGCGCCGTCCATCTGAGCGGCACCGGTGATCATGTTCTTAATAAAGTCAGCGTGACCAGGGCAGTCGATGTGAGCGTAGTGTCGGTTCTCCGACTCGTACTCAACGTGCGATGCTGCAATGGTAACCGTCTTGGTGGCGTCCCGAACGGTGCCACCCTTAGCGATATCGGCATAAGACTTTGCCTGTGCTAGCCCCTTGGCGGCTTGAACCGCTAGCAAAGCACCGGTGGTTGTTGTCTTGCCGTGGTCGATGTGACCGATTGTTCCTACGTTGCAGTGGGGCTTTTTACGCTCAAATTGCTCTTTGGCCATTATTAACTCACAACACCTAAACTAAAAAAAACTCGAACACTGCGCCGCTGGGCTCAACCCGATTGCTTGTCTTCGCGAGCAAGCACTGCCTGCTTTCGCGAGCAAGCACAACGCAACAGTTAGTTGACTACAATCCGTCGAATGATCCGTTGGCGACGATTCCTTGTCGCGACCGCCACCAAACCATTCGCTGAATAAAAGTAATGTGCTGCAAAGCTCTCTGGTTGGGAGGGCCTGCATCAGCAATCTCTTCAACAAAAAAGGCCAGTGTCGACAGAGCTGCTGATGGGGCTTGAACCCATGACCTCTTCCTTACCAAGGAAGTGCTCTACCACTGAGCTACAGCAGCATATCACTGATCAATCGCGGAGAGCGGGTGAAGGGAATCGAACCCTCGTATTCAGCTTGGAAGGCTGCTGCTCTACCATTGAGCTACACCCGC
>JBKCTT010000086.1:0-39994 GCA_046318795.1 Pirellula sp. | reverse complement strand
TCGGGGCAATCTGAACCTCGACGACGAAAACCCGCCCCTGGGAGTCGGTGGCTTTGACATCCACACAAATGAACTTGTCTTCTTGGAATTCTTTCAAGGAGAACGGATTAAGGTACTGCACCGATTCGATGGGGCTTGGTAAATCGAGGACGGAGTTAAGCAAACTAACAAGGCAGATTTCGTTGCCTTTCTTGCCAAAGATTTTCTTGAAGGCAAAATCGATCCAAGCTCGGATTCCGATTTTAGTGGACATAGGCGTCTTAGTAAGGAGTTGGGTGTCGAAAGGGGAATGACAAGTCGCTGGCGATTGTATCAAGAGCACGAAGAGCGGTGGGCTCGGCTAACCGCTTCTCGAGCCTCTGCTATGATTTTTTAGCTATCGAACCAGCAAGAGGTCGGCAACACTAATCCTCACGAATCGACGCTAAAGTGTCTCCATCTAAAAAATTGTTTCCCCCAGAGCTGATGCGATAAGCTCGACGGCGACTTTGGCAGTGAGGTTGTTACTGTCCAGGATCGGATTGATTTCTACCAAATCCATACTAAGCATATTGCCATGTGTGTGAACCAGCTCCATCGCTAAGTGAGCTTCACGAAGTGTTATACCTGCGGGCACCGGGGTACCCACTCCAGGGACCTCACGAGGATCTAAAACGTCCATATCAAAACTTATATGCAATCCATCGTTGCCTGCGGAACATAGATCCAAGGCCCTACTCATAATGTCGTCCATTCCATGGCGATCGATATCATGCATGGTAAAGACGTTAACCCCAGCTTGTCGAAGCAAGACTTTTTCCAGCGGGTCGAGATCGCGTACACCAACTAAAGCGATAGATTGCGGATTGATAACGGGGCATACTCCCATAAGGTGTGTCAATGTGGGAGTCCCGAGCCCTGCAAGAGCTGCTAGCGGCATGCCGTGAATGTTACCGGTCAGAGTCGTCTCATGTGTGTTGAAGTCTCCGTGAGCATCAATCCAGATAACGCCAAGCTTGCGAAAGGAATTTCCGTTTTTGGCTGAACCGTTGATGCTGCCCAACGATAAGCTATGGTCACCACCCATGATCAATGGAAATCGACCTGATTGGGCGACGTCGGAGACTTTTTCGGCCAAAGCTTGAAAGAAAGACCGTAGCGGTTCCAGGTATCGGAGTTTGTCGTTTGCAGGAGGCAGGGGAAGTGTTTCAGCCAATGGTGCATTAACGTTTCCCTCGTCGATAACGCTATATCCCAACGAAATTAATCTATCCCTGAGGCCGGCGTGACGTAATGCACTCGGTCCCATATCCACCCCTCGACGGCCTGCACCAATATCGACTGGCGCACCTATCAGAGAAATCTGTTTATTCGATAACATTGCTAAGTCAAAGCGAGAGAGTTTGGGCGTGAACTTGGAGCATGTACGGTCGTTGACTTAACGAATAAATCGACGTAGCCATTGTTCGATGGATTGGGCAGCCCAAGCTGAAATCCAACGAGATGAGGACTTGGATGAATCATCTGAAGAAAACATCTTGTATGGGGATGAATAAGCGTCACTGTTACCCGAAACCGATTCCGTAAACTGTAGTTGAATACTGTTAAACGTTCCGACATCCAGTCTCGCGTTGTCGACTATTTCAAGTCGCCAACGTCCCGAAGCGTTCCTGCCGTCAAAAGCCGACAAGTTTCTTTCTGCTCTAAAGCTGCCGTTGAGCGTCGTGGCGCTCGAGATACTCGCAGTTGTTTCGTCATCAAACAGAACGCGGATATTGTCCGAAGAGCCGCCCCGACGATTAACCAATTGAACACTTGTTCCATCCGGGGATACAAGTCTGATTCTCAAGTCGCTCACATAGGTGTGATCAATCGACAAGTTAACGTTTAGATCCGCAATCGTAAACGAATCGGGAATGGTGAAATCAATGTTGGTAACTCCTGCTCGTGTCGACGTGGCGTCGCGAATCGCTACTGGGCCATTAAACGTATAGTTTCGAAGTGCAGGCTCATTTAAGGTAAATGAGGCTGTGTATCGATCCTCAATTGCTTCGCCTGGAGTTGAGTCTCCATCTTGATTTAAGAAGTTTCCGTCCACACCCTTCACCGCAGGTAAAACCGTTAGTGTGTATAAACCGGCGAGTGACTGCATGCCAAATCCCAGTCGCCAGGTATTTCCTGTAACGCGAGTGACCGAAGAAACAGTGACTCCCCCGTTCGGACCGTTCAGGATGAAATTGGATGGGACCATGGTGGCAGCTGACATTTCCTCCGAAAAATTGATGTCAACGCTCGTGAGGCTCTTACCTGAGGCATTAAATACAGATCCAACTACTCGAGGAGCAATCGCCAAAGCAATTGATGCAGCGGTTTTGCCTACATTCATGCGACCATAAATCGTTTTGTCGGTGAGTACCTGATCGGTGTTGGCGTACAGAGCACTGGTTAACAGGGATGCCGTCAGGGTTGGGGCTTGTCCCCAGAGTAGTGCGAGGGCACCCGCCACGTGTGGAGCCGCCATAGATGTGCCGTTCATATTCCCATATCGATTCCCAGGCAGAGTGCTACGAATACTTTGGCCGGGTGCCGCGATATGGACGTTGGTTCCGAAGTTTGAGAAGCTAGCTAGCGTGTCAGTGCTAGTCGAGGCAGCGACGGATACGACACCAGGATAGTTAGCGGGGTAACTCGCTATGACCGCATTGTTTTGCGCATTGTTTCCGGCAGCGGCAACAAAAATGCCTCCGACATTCTGAAATCGCTGAATGGCGGTTTGCATGGCACTGGAGAATCCACCACCCCCGAAGCTAGCGTTAATGATCTTGGCTCCATTGACCCTGGCGTAATCAATCGCTTCAACGGCATCGCTAAGATTGCCCGATCCACTCGAGTTCAGAAATTTAAGGGCCATCATTTTGACGTTCCACGCGACCCCTACCACACCTACGCTGTTGTTACCAACAGCGCCGATCGTTCCTGCTACGTGAGTGCCGTGACCATGGTCATCCATTGGGTTATTGGTTTCATTGATGAAATTCCAGCCTCGAATGTCATCGATATAACCATTGCCATCATCGTCAATTCCATTGCCCGCAACCTCGTCCGTATTCATCCATATATTGGCAGCAAGATCAGGGTGGGTGTAATCGATCCCCGTATCAATGACCGCGACCACAACGGATGTTGATGTTCCGTAGTCCCACGCTTGGGCCATGTCGATATCTTTATCTGCACTGTTCTCAAATCCCCATTGATTGACGTACATGGGATCATTGGGCGTGGCAGTAATCGAAACGCGGAAATCGGGTGACACGAATGCGACGTCGTTCATAGTCCGAAACGACTGCATCGCAGAATAGAGATTCGATCCCTCCGTCACAGATGCTTTGAACCACCCGTCCGAGCTAACCTGACGCGAAATCGTAGCGCCTGCTATAGAAGTACCTATCACAGAACTGGCGGACATCTCAGGACGAAATTGAACCAGAAAGTGTTCCTGAGAATAACTGTTGGAATCAATCTGCAGCATGTCTGCTGCCATCATGGAGCGCGTTTCGAGCGATTCAAAACCTAGTTTGCTAGCACTTCGTCGTGACTTGGAAACAGTTCTTTGACCCATGAGTTCAATCACTCCCAGAATATGTTTGAAAAAGGGCTTGTATTGTTCTCGGGATTTCGGGGGAGAAATTCAAGGGGCCAGAACAACGATTTCTCTGAGATTTCGATTCCCACCGGCAACATCACTATAGACGGGAAACTTCGTTCAACTTCAAGGTGAAAACAAATGCCATAAGTGTCATGTGTCGTAGCTCAGAGGTTTTATGACTTGCTGAAACCGGTGTTTGGCATCCTCCCTTCGAAACCAATCGATCAGACCCTCAGGGACCGGAGCAACGGGTCCTCGCCAGAGTTTATTTAAATCGAGACCTGGTTCGAACCCGTGGATCATCAAACGGAGATTGCGAATTGCGGAACGGGTCAAGCAATCATCGCATAGTTGATCGCTCATCAACCGTAGGTACTTTTCGTTTGTCGATATGGCCGATTCTCCTACGTTAAGAACGCGATCCCCAGGAGCGATGTCTCGCCAAGAGAAATGTGGTAGTTTGGAAGCTAGTTTGGCCGTTGCCACAATTCGCTCTGGGGTAATAGACTCGAGAAGTTCAAAATGTTCCGTCACAAAGTAGGTCTTCTGAAACTCACTGATCAGATAGTCGGTTGATGCTAAACGCAGCAGATCGGTATCGCGACTTGGGTCGATGAGTAAACGGGTGGGTTTGGGGGATTCGACGCTGTAGATCGTTTCCCCTGGAGAAGATAGTATTCCTGCCCCGAAAGCCTTGACCACGTTGTCTTGCATGACCAGTCCGAATTCGACGGTGAACCAATAAACCCGTTCGGCATAGAGAAGCAATTCGTCTGCCTTTTTTCGTATTGCTTCACGGGAGTCTTCCGTTGAGGCTCGAGCAATCCTTTGGTCTCGCTCTTCGTAGATGATGTTTCTGGCGACTCCATGATTTCGCATCACATGGGCGACGACAGGGATTGTGAAGGTTGCCACATGACCAGCCACATCGTGGCCAATATCGGGTTCCTGCAAGTAATCTTGTTCGACGGCCCGCATAAACGTAGTCACGGGAAAAAAGCGTCGGCTGTGGCATGTAAAAAACAACTCAGCGGGGATGATCATGTTCACCGTTGCCAACTGCCAACTGGTCTGCTGATAAATTCGCGCATTAAGCAAATAGAAGTCTGGGATGACTGTACCACCAATTGCGAACATTGACTCTCCATCCAAATACTCTCGGCAGGCAAAGCGATGTTTTGTTCGCTGTTGTTCAGCGATCAAGCAGGCCCAACTTAAATGATCTTCTTTTGAGTACTGGTCATACTTTTGAGCGTTAGCAAATTGCCCTAAGTCGACAGATTCATCCGACAGTGAGCCAACCGCAAAGGGAGCCCCTGATGCCGCTGTTTGCCAATAGTCTTTCGCGACCTCGGGAGCGATCGGAAACGGTACATTTTTCTCTTGTAAGCACGCGTAGAGTTTCGCTAAACGACCCTCGAGTTTGTCGGGGCGAACATCCGAAAGCATGATGTCATGACGCCGAGCGATCGCATCCATTTCTAATTCGGTCAACATCGCTCAACGACCCCTACCATCAACTTCGATGAGCATGGCGACTGCTTCGCCCCCACCCAAACACAGTGCGGCTACACCAATCGACTTTTGACGCGACAAAAGTGCGTGCATGAGTGTGACCAATACTCTGGTTCCGCTACAACCGATCGGGTGCCCCAGCGCAATCGCTCCCCCGTGAACGTTTAACTTATCTGGCGGAATATTTAGCGTTCGCATACAGGCAATCGTTTGAGAAGCAAATGCCTCGTTGATCTCAAACAAATCGACATCCTCTATCCCGTGACCTGTCTTGCTCAATAGTTTCTGAATGGCATACACAGGTGCAACGAACAGATCGCAAGGTTTCATTGCATGTATCTGCGATCCAACGATCCGAAAGGCGGGACCGCTTCTCAGGTCTCGTTTGATCGATTCATTTACGACTATAACTGCGGCTGCACCATCGCTTAAAGTTGATGCGTTGCCCGCCGTCACTGTGCCGTCAGAGCCGAACGCAGGCTTTAGTTTCGCTAGTCTCTCGATGGTGGTATCGGCTCTAGGTCCGCCGTCTAGAGTAACGCTTGTTCCTTTACCGTACGTTATCTCGACGATTTCGGAAGCAAATCGGCCTTCACTTTGTGCGGTTAATGCCTTGCGATGACTCTCCAATGACCAATCATCTTGAGCAATGCGATCGATAGAATTGTCCCTGGCTACTTGATCGGCATAACAACCCATTAGAGAATTGCCTACAGCGCATCGGAGTCCATCTTGTTCAATCGCATCCAACATGTTTTGCGATCCATATTTCCAGCCTATGCGGCTATTACGGACCAAATGAGGGGCTTGGCTCATGCTCTCCATGCCGCCGGCTACGACGACTTGGCAATCGCCGCTCCGAATGGCACGATCCGCGAGCATGACCGAATAAAGGCCAGAACCACAGACCTTGTTTACACTCACACAACCGACAGTATCGGGTAAACCGGCATTCAGAGCTGCTTGCCTCGCGGGTGCTTGCCCGGCACCAGCCGAAAGCACTTGCCCCATGATGACTTCATCGACATCGGAGGCTGCGAGCGAAACGCTCTTCATCGCACCGGCAATTGCAAAGCCCCCCAATTCGGGAGCGGTTAATTGTGCGAGGTCTCCTAAAAATCTTCCTATGGGAGTTCTGGCCCCTGAGACAATCCAACTATTCACAGCAAGCCTCTTGGTTAGGTAGATGAATCCATGATTGATCTTTGCGTTGATGTAGCAGTTGCTAAGCGAACCGTTTTAGCTGGAATAGATCTTGGGTCTTGCACCAATACTCTCCGCCCAACCGAGCGATGGATTTCAATTTGTTCGGGTCGGGTATGCCTGCTGCATCCAAAATCGAATCATCAATGTGCATCATGACCACTTCGCCTATGACGAGGTTAGCGGCGATGGGCCCGTTACCCATTGGCAAGATCTCTCGAACTTTGCATTCGAGCGCGAAGGGGGCGTCCACCAAGCGAGGCGGTTTGATCAATTGAGATGCGATTGTTTGCATGCCCACAAGCTCGACTTCGCTTTCTTCGGTCGGTATTGTTTTGCCACTTAGATTGATTTGCTCGGCATGTTTTTCGGTTGCAGCATGGATAACGAATTCGCCCAGAGATTCCAGGTTTATCAACGTGTCTTTCTTGCTCCCATCGCGCCTGAGCGTTGGAGAGAAAACCACGATAGGCGGGTTGGCACCAAACGTATTGAAGAAGCTGAATGGAGCTAGGTTGACAACACCGGATGGAGACAACGTAGTAACCCAAGCGATGGGTCGCGGCGTTACCAAACTGACCAAGAGTTGATAAGCCTCTACGACAGATACTTTCGAGACGTCGACGTGCATGTGCTATTCCAGCCAAGAGTAAGGATAGTTGGGGTCATCAAGCTCCATGGCGTTTTTCGTGAGCTTGAGCGGTCGAAACGTGTCGACCATTACAGCCAATTCATTCGTAAATTTAACATCTCGGCTGGCGACGATCGTGCCCGGGTGTGGTCCATGCGGAATCCCATGCGGATGAAGCGTTAATGAACAAATGTCGACACCGCGTCGGCTACCAAATTGCCCTCGGACGTAATAAAGAACTTCGTCCGATTCGACGTTGCTGTGCGCATACGGAACCTTGATTGCCTGAGGATGTGTATCCAGCATGCGAGGAGCAAAGGTGCACACCACAAAACCGCTGGCTTGAAACGTCTGGTGAATTGGTGGTGGTTGATGGATCGTACCTGTAATGGGCTCAAAATCATCCGCGTTAAAGGTGTACGGATAAACCATCCCATCCCATCCAATCACATCGAACGGGTGGTTGGCAACTGTATACCTGGTTTGTTGGTCACCGTCCTTGATATCGATAATGAACTCTCCTTCGGCATCGATTGGTTGCAAGCTAGTTGGTCCATGCAAATCACGTTCGCAGAAGGGTGCCCCAAGCCGAAACTGTCCATCTGGGTTTAAGTAACGCGGAGGAAATCCGAGATCACCATTCGACTCGACGACTAGCAATTCCGGTTGCTCGTAGGCATCAAATTCGATTGCATACGTCGTACATTTTGGAATGACAACATAGTCCATCGGTCGAAAAGGAAGCAGGCCGAACATCGTCTTGAGATGGCCGCTTCCGCGGTGCACGAAGATCAATTCGTCCGCTTTGGCATTTCTATAAAGATTTTGTTGAGCGGCAATCGGGCGGCAGCGCAAGAGGATTACGTCGGAGTTAAACATGAGCGGAACGCGTCCCGTAATGGGGTCCCCATAGGCGGGCAGTCGTGCAGATTTAGTATGAACGTGCCGCAATGGAACTTCGACCGAGTCGATAGGTTGAGTTCCGAGGTTTTCAACTTTCAGAACGCGAGTAGGTGGTCGCAAATGATAAACGATACTGTAGGCTCGACTAAAGCCTTGCGTGGTGATGACTTCTTCGTAGTAAATACCCTCATTGCGATAACCTGGATCGGCTGTATGAGCGGTATGTCGTTTCGGGGGAATTGAACCCAATTTCATGTACTGAGGCATAATCCTATTCCTGCGTGATTACCTGATTTTCGAGGGTCCCTAATCCTTCAATTCGCAATTGAACGACATCTCCATGCTTGAGCCAACCGCCGACGGCTTGTGGCGTTAATTCCAGAATACAGCCCGTACCTACCGTACCGGAACCGAGGACATCTCCCGGCATGAGTTTGGCATCGCGGCTCGCATGCGCTAGCAACTGTGGCCAAGTCCAATACATACTCGAAGCATTTGCGTGTGAAACTCGTTTTCCGTTGATAAAGGCTTCCATTTCAAGATGCAAGCGACCATCACGATAGCGATCTCGCAAACTCGAAAATGGTACTAGCTCAGGTCCTAAAGCATTGGCGAAGTCTTTGCCTTTACTGGGGCCTAGTCCTACTGCCATCTCCTCTCTCTGAAGATCTCGTGCTGACCAATCGTTATAAATCGTGAAGCCTGCGACACACTCCATAGCGCGATCATCATCGGGCAAGTTGCAAGCTTCTTTACCAATGATTGCCGCAATCTCTAGCTCGAAATCAAGCTCCTGTGAACCTTTTGGCCGCAGGACCTGCTCTCCATGGCCAATGACACTATTCGGATTAGAAAAATAGAAAACGGGAATCCGATACCATTGTTCGACCATTCCAAGCCCGCGCTGAGCCCGACAGGTTTTCACATGCTGCTCGAACGCGTAGAAATCGCGGATCGTCCTAACGGGTGGGATTGGCATAATGATTTACAACGTTCCGCGAGTCTCTTGTTCTCGTTCGATCGCTTCGAACAAAGCCTTGAAGTTTCCTTTACCAAAACTCTTGGAGCCTTCTCTTTGAATGATCTCAAAGAAGAGGGTAGGTCGATCTTGAACAGGTTTGGTAAAAATCTGAAGCATATAGCCTTCGTCATCGCGGTCGACCAAGATTCCGAGTTCCGCCAATTCTTCGATATCTTCTTTGATCGATCCAACACGGTCCCTAAGATTGTCGTAGTAGGTCCGCGGAACACGCAGGAACGTTACATCATTATCTCGCAAGGCACGAACCGTTTTGATAATGTCATTGGTAGCCATCGCAATGTGCTGAACACCAGCTCCGCCGTAGAAGTCGATATACTCCTCGATTTGGCTCTTTCTACGACCTTGCGCAGGTTCGTTGATCGGAAATTTAATCCGTCCTCTACCGCTTTGAACTACTTTGGACATGAGTGCGGAATACTCGGTCGAAATGTCTTGATCGTCGAACGAGACTAATTGTTCGAAGCCTAATACTTTCCGGTAGAACTCAACCCACTCATTCATTTTGCCTTCTTCGACATTGCCTACGATGTGATCGATACCCAACAGCCCTGTATCATGATACGTTTTTGGGTTGTAGCGAGACGGATCAATAGGGTCGAATCCTGGCGCGAACGCACCTTTGTAGCGATCACGATTTACAAACGTGTGTGTCGTATCCCCATAAGCACGGATGGTGGCGAATTCGTAAATGCCATAGTCGTCCTCGATCGAACGGGGGCCAATAACTCCTACGGCTCCGCGCTCCACCGCTAAATTGTAAGCGTGCCGAACGTCGTCGACCTGCAATGCGATATCGGCTACACCATCTCCGTGGAGAATCAGTCGAGATGCATCAGGGTGGCTGGCCCGTAGGGGAGAGACGAGTACAAAAGTGATGCCACCTTGCTGAACGACGTAACCCGCTTCGTGTCTTACTTTTGTTTCAAGGCCGGCATAAGCGATTACGTCAAAGCCATAGGCATTTCGATAGAAGTAGGCAGATTGCCGAGCATTCCCAACAAAGAATCGAACATGGTCGATTTTTCGAAGGGGCATTTCATCTCTTGAAGCCATAATGGGGGTACTTTCTCTGCATTGTATCACGAGCTTGGGAGATGGATGTTCCCACGTCGTGATGTCTATTCGTGTTGTGAATTGTGTTGTAGCACAAATGAAAACTAGTAGGAGTCGGTTGGCTTCCAACTCTGAAAAAAACGAAGCGAATCGGGATTCGCCAAGGCACCAGCATTTCCGAGCACTTCACCACAAATCGCGGAGCGAACTGCAATCTCAGATAGTTTGCCACTTACAGTCCTCGGAAGATCGGGGGCGTATCCGATGTATCGCGGAACATGTCTCGGAGAGCATCGACTTTTGAGCCTCATGCGAATTCGTTCCGCTAGATCTTGATTCCCCGTTACCGTATCTACCAGACGTAAAAACAGAACAATCTGTTCGTCTCCATCCTGTCGAAGAACGGTCGCAATCGATTCGAGCACTTCGGGGAAAGCTTCGAGTTGCTGGTAGATTTCTGCCGTTCCAATTCGAACACCGCCTGGATTTAAAGTCGCATCAGACCTCCCGTAGATAACGAATTCACCTCGTTCGTTTTCTTCTGCCCAATCGCCATGGCACCATACATTTTCGAATCGAGAGAAGTAAGCTTTTAGGTATTTCTCATTGGCTGGATCGTTCCAAAATCCGATGGGCATGCACGGAAACGGGGCGACGCACACTAGTTCACCCGGCGTATTCAATACTCGTTGGCCCAAATCATTCCAGATTTGTACGTCCATCCCAAGGCCTTTACATTGTATCTTGCCTCGGCGCACCGACATGTTTGGATTCCCTAGGACGAAACAGGAGAGGATGTCGGTCCCGCCTGAAATCGATGCGACGGTGAGCTGATCGCCGAAAGCAGAATAGAGCCAATCAAAATTGCTAGGCAAGAGAGGCGAGCCAGTCGACAGTAGACAGCGTAATTTATTCGTTGATAGGAACTGCTTTGGATCGAGGTCGTGTTTTTCGAGAGCCGCATAATAGCGTGCTCCTGCTCCGAAGTGAGTCACCCCTGATTTCTCTGCAATATGCAGAAGCGTCTGCGGTCCGTTAGCAAAAGGTGAGCCATCGTATAAAACGATTGTTGCGTTACTGGCTAGACCGCTTACAAGCCAATTCCACATCATCCAACCGGTGGTCGTGTAGTAGAAGAGGCAGTCGCCATCAATTAAATTACAGTGCAGTCGATGTTCTTTGACATGTTGAAGAACCGTTCCGCCAGTTCCGTGTACGATGCATTTGGGGGCACCTGTGGTACCCGATGAATACACGATACAGAGTGGATGGGCAAAGGGAAACTGTTCCCAATCCGTTAGTGGGGGCTCAGCGAGTGCTTCTCGCCAGGTAATGCAATCGATTTGCGAGTTGTCGTAAGCCGCACTTCCGACGGTAACAACCAGCTCCACCGATGGAAGTCGAGGTAGAATTTGGCCGACTTTTTTAGCGGGCTCAACAAGTTTGTGGTTGTAGGTTGTTCGCTCAGCAGTGATGAGAACTCTCGGGTTGATCTGACCAAAGCGATCGACAACCGCATCATCACCGAACTCCGGAGAGCATGACGACCACACCGCACCGATGGCCGCTGTTGCGAGCATGGCTATAACCGCTTCAGGAACGTTAGGTAGTACCGCAGCTACTCGGTCGCCAGCTTGGATTCCATTACGCTTTAGAAAACCAGCGACCGCGGCAACTTGTTCGAATAGCTCGCGCCGCGTCATGCGGATTTCCTCGCTCGCTTCGTCGTACGCGAGGATGGCTAATGACCCGGCATTCTCGTCGGTGTCCAAGTCTGATGGTCGCAGTAAGGCCTCCGCAAGATTCATTCGCCCGAGTGGAAACCATCGAGCATCGATCATTCGCGTGCCGGATATAAACGCGACATCCCCCTGATCGCCAGGAACATCACAGTAGTTCCAAACATGACGCCAGAAACGGTCAGCGTGTGCGAGGCTCAGAAAGTGGAGCGTGGAGTAATCATTTGCGGGAGGTTGGCCGAGTGCCGACAAGAAAGAGTCCGCGAAGAGACTCATGTGCGTTTGAATAACAGATGCTGGCGAGGGAGTCCACAATACCGTCTCTTGCGTTTCCTCCATACCGATTACTTTCCGACCGTCACAATTGAGAAGTGTTCCGGTGATGCCCAAAGGATGAGTGCGGACATCACGCGGCACGGATTCTAAGTTATGATCGAACTTCAGTAATGGAGATCAAACTATTTTTCGCGACCATTTTTCGAGTCGTAAATTGAAATCCCAGTTTTATCGAACGGTCTTGGGGGTGATCATTGCTTGTCTCAATGCGGTGTCGGCTGGTTTGTCTGAGAGCCAAATTCCGAACAGTGCTTGTTTGAACTTCAGCCCGCTGATCATACCCTTGTATTTGCCGTTCTTGCTCACGACCACACCTTTAGCGGGCAAGTAAAGTAGGTCGAAGACGTCTCCTTTGGAGATATCATCTTGGAAGCAAGCGCGAAATTGATCGATTTCCGTTCGGATTTCGCGGCTGTTACCCCCTGTGGAATTCGTGAAACCATCTTCGAGAGATTCCAGTAAATTCCCTTGGCTTACCCAGCCGGAGGTAATTTTGATACGAATCGCCATCGGCTCGTCGGCCGTGACAATGGCTTTCGGATTATTGCTGGCTTTGGTCAAATAGAGACCCGCATTGTAGAGTTCCATGAAAGCCTTGGTGCGAGCACCGGAGCCATTGAGAACTAGTCGGGTTTCGCCCGCTTTGATTTCGGCTGGTAGTGATTCCGTCGCTTGGGTCTGATTGGGAGCGGCCCCTAGGACGCTTACAGAAAAAAGAAAGGCCATCGCTAGCAATAAACGTGTCGACATGGTCGTTTCCTCCGTGGTCGTTTTACAAAAATCAGAAGCAATGCTCTAAGGCATTTCTATACTCGTCAAAAACCCGCACGGGTTTGCTTCTAGCAATTTACGGTTGGGCCGGAAAGAGGATTTTTTCGGAGAGAATAATCAGGCAGTCGATTGGCGAGTAACACTATTTGTATAATGCGACAATCCGGCCAGGAATGCGACAGGCTTTTCGAGATTTTTTTCTTCCCGAATCCTATTCTTTAGGTGACCACCTTGTTTCGTTTTGTTTTTTGGTTCGTTGTGCTGCTCTGTTCCTGTCTGTCTTGGCCTGCATTGGCCCGCGCGGGTGGCGTCCAAGATCGAAACGCTGAAACATTAAGGGCCGCAGCTACCGAAGGCAATCTTGCCGAAATAAAAGCATGCATAGAGGCACACGTCGATGTGAACGACGCGAGTCGCTACGGTGTAACTGCGCTCTCTTTGGCTTGTGACCATGGGCATACCGAGGTTGTGGATGCTTTGCTCGCCGCCGGGGCAAACCCCAATGTGAAAGATACCTTTTACGGTTTTACCCCGATCAGTTGGGCCATTATGAGAAAGAGCCCTAGAATCGTCGAACTGTTGCTGGCTAAGGGAGTAGACGATATCGATTCGGGCTTAGCCATGGCGATCGGCACTCAGAGCGAAGAACTGATTACTCCCTTTTTGAATACAAAAAAGGTGAGTGCCAAAGGACTCGCCAATGCCTACATGGCCGCAAAGCGATTCAACAACGATAAGCTCGCTAAAACGATCGAGCCATTTCTCAACGAAGAAGCTAAGGAGATGGCGGAAAAGGCAGAAGCAGAGAACAAAAAATCGGCAACATCCGAGTCACCAACACCGGCGACATCAACGGCGACAACCGATAATGAGACGCTGACCCCTCGCTTAACCTTATCACCAGATTTTCCGTTGAGCGATTCGAACTGGCCTCAATTTCGCGGGGTCTTGTCCCGAGGAATTTCAGAGAAAGCCAAACTTCCAACCTCATGGAGCGTCGAGGAGAACCAAAACATTGCGTGGAGGATTCCCATTTCAGGACTGGCAACATCCTCTCCTATCTGCTGGGAAGATCGCATTATCGTTACCACCGCCGATCAAGAGGGTGACAAAGCCGGATTCCGAACCGGTGCATACGGCGATGTTGATTCTGTCAAGGGCGATGGAATTTGTAGTTACCAAGTCATCTGCTTGGAGCGAGGCTCAGGAAAGATTCTTTGGCAGAAGGAATGCGTACGCGAAGTTCCTAAAGTAAAGCGACATCTCAAAGCCAGCCATGCCAATCCAACACCGGCCACCGATGGCCGCGTCGTCGTCGCGTCTTTTGCGGGAGCCGGGATCTATTGCTTGGATTTGATGACGGGAGAAGTTGTTTGGAACAAGGATCTGGGCAAACTCGACTCGGGCTGGTTCTATGACAAGAGTTATCAATGGGGATTCGGTAGCTCGCCATATATTTTCGAATCAACAGTCATTCTTCAATGTGATCATCAAGATGGAGCGTTTATCACAGCTTTGGATCTGAAAACGGGTCAAGAGAAATGGCGAACGATTCGAGATGATATACCAACATGGAGTAGCCCTGTCGCTTTTGTTGCAGAGGATGGCACACCGATAATTGTTGTAGCGGGCACGAAAGCGAGTGCTGGTTACAACGCGAGGACTGGTGAAGAGCTTTGGCGATTGGGCGGCTTCTCCGAGATCGTGGTCCCAACACCGCAAGTGACCCGTGATCTAATTTTATTAACCAGCGGATACCGTCCAATCATGCCAATTTTGACGCTATCGCACAAAGCCAGGGGCGTATTACAAATGCCAAAGGAAAAAGATTTGAGTGAGCCGTTTTACTGGGCTGCTATGCGAGGGGGACCTTACATGCCAACTCCACTTATTCGTAAGGACCGCCTTTACGTTCTTGATAACTCCGGCATTGTCAGTTGTTATAAACTCGAATCGGGAGAGCGGTTATTTCGCCAGCGTCTGAGAGGTGCTAATGCAAGTGCTTTTACTGCTTCGGTCATTGCAAACGGCGAGTACATGTTCTGTACAAGTGAAGAAGGCTCTACATTTGTTGTTGCGTTTGATGACGAGGGAAGTGTTGTTTCACAAAACCAGATTGGCGAAGCAGTCATGGCGACGCCGGCGATCTGTGGAGACATGCTTATAATCCGAGGCGAAAAGCATCTATACGCCATCGAAGCGGCGAGTGACGGTCGATAGAACTCAAATCCATGCATTCGTTTTTATGACTATGACTATTGAGCGTGGTATTTGTCATGATCTTTGACTAGCTTCTTCATAGTATCTTCGCATGATCTTCATCATTGCCCAATGAAGTCAGCCTATCTTTTAACTCGCTAGCATTTCACGCAATACTCTCAAGGAGATCAATTATGATCACGGTTTGGAATGCAAATTCGAGGGCGGAACAGAAAAATCTATCGGAGCGGATTGTCGAATTCCTCTATATAGGACTCGAACATGAGAACTCAGATGTTCGTCGACGTATTCGCGAAGCGACTCACATTGCATCTCGTGCAGCGTCGGAGAATGCAGAATCGACCATGGTCGTCGCATCTCTTCTCTACATCCCGTGCCAAATGTTGGCACGCAGTGAATACTCCACGGAGATGTGGAGTGGAGATTCGTTGTTGGAGAGCGGCACACACGATTGGCTACTTGAACATTTTGGGACCGACATTGCCGAAGTAATCCGACTGCAACCTCACGCGTTTCGGTATCTATCGTCCGTGGTACCCGGTTACTTTCAACGTCTCGACGCGGAGGTTCAAAAGCGAGTTTATCGCGAGGGGGGCATGCTGTCGCCTGATGAGCAATTCGCCTTTGCGAACTCCCGTTACTTCGCAAATGCGATGCGTCTATCGCGTTGGATTGATAAACGCGCCGAGCGATGGATGGAGTCGCATGATATCGACTTTTTTGCTTACTTCATCGAATCGGCGGTTATCAAGTAGCGCGTCGTTACCTCGGTAGCACTTTCGTATCGTTAACCGAAATACATATGACGCCGTAGGTTTCGGTATCTGATTTATTTTTGTATAGCAGGGGCCGATAGAATCCAGGCTTCTTCAAACTGCGAGTGCTTCATGCTCTTGCCACCTTCGACAAAGTAGCTGTAGACAGCGTGCACGAGGCCATCTCGCGTCTGAATGATTGCTGGGTAATGATAAGAACCGCTCGGTTGGTTTTCCAGATATCGGCCGTGCTTCCAGGATTTGCCTTCATCGTCGGAATAGCTTAACGCCAGACGATGGCGTCCCTCGAGCGTATCATTGTGGATCATGATCCAACGACCACTAGCGAGCCGCACTGCATCCAGTCCGGAGCCGGGGTTGAGCAATTCGCTGGAGTAGACCGTCCCCCACGTGTTGCCTTGATCGGTTGATTCGCAAACCCGAACGCGTCCGGATGGGCCGTTCTCTCGCATGTAGGCTACCAAGGTTCCATCTTTGCGTTCGAGGATGGCAGGCTGAATATTGCCAAAACCTATCAATGGTTCCGATGCTTTCCAGGTCGCTCCATGATCGTCGCTGATCGCCATGATGGAAAAGGAATACGTATCGGTATAAAGTGGCAAAACAATACGTCCACTTTTTAATACCGTCGGCTTGCAACGTGGCTGCCAGCCCAACCTTTGATAGAGCTTGTCGGGTAGACGTTCTTTCACGGATTCGATTTCCTTTTGAAGCGATTCCGAAAGAGGGCTCGTGAGTTCAGCGATGGCTTTGTCGAGTTCTCGCAAGGCTTTGCTGCTGAAGTCATCAGGCTTGAGCCAAAGACTATCTCGCCGAGTCCATTTCGGTGATCCAGATCCGACAGGATTTTCGGACAATAAAAACTGCGTGACACATGATTCCCATGTGTTTGCTAGGACCAAGGGCCAGAACAATATCAACCGTCCCCGCTCGTCAACCATCAAGCAGGTATTGCCGTCAGGAAAGCCCGGCGTATCAACCATCAAAAACGGCTCACTCCACTGCGTTGCTCCCACTGGTCGTCTCGCCCCATACACAGCCACATCATCCGCTTTGCGTTCGCCAGAACCGCGGTACCAAGAGACGATCAATTCCCCGTTGGCTAATTCTGCAATTCCAGGTGCATGATTGTGTTCGGGGTGCAACGGAAAGATTAGCTCAGAGACAATGTCTTCTTGCGATAAACATGCATATGGAGAAAGGCAGAACAAGCCTAAAAAAACTGTGGTAACAAACGATCTCACTGGAACCATGCTATCAAAAGAGTAACAGTCAACCCTGTTGATTATGCGAGTCCGTTATGGAGACGCAAAGTCAACAAAAACAACGTGCGATGGGTTGCCCACCGCAGTAAAGTGCCCTGAGAAGTGAAGCTTACCGGATTGTTTATCAACGTGAAACATGGCAACGTTGTCGGCCCGTTGATTACAGCAATAAAGGTAAGATCCAGTGGGGTCCAAGCTGAAACTTCTGGGGTAATTGCCTCGCGTCCACTCTTCACCGATGTAGTTTAAAAGTCCATCTTCGCCGACCGCATACATGGCGATGGAATCATAGAGGCGGTTCCCCGAATAAACAAAGCGACCGTCTGGGGAAACCAAGATTTCAGAACAAAAGTTGCTACCCGCGTATCCAGGAGGCAAAGTCGATATCGTCTGCCGATGATAAAGTGTACCAACGGATGGATTGTAATCGAATACCGCTACCGTTGATCCCTCTTCTTGAACCGAATAAAACCACTTCCCATTCGGATGGAAGTGAAAATGCCGCGGTCCATCTCCGGCAGGCAACTCCACAAACGGAGGATCGTTCGGCGTCAACAAGCCTGAACTTTGATCGAAGCGATTGATGAAAATCTTGTCTAGGCCCAAATCCACGTGCAGTACAAATTGACCACTGGGATCCGATTGAATCATGTGAGCGTGTGTTCGGTCGTGCCCGCTAAATGCAAAGCTACCTGGAGGGGCGCTAGCCGCGCGCGTCGGGCCGATCTGACCTTCGTCGTTTATCACACAAGCCGCTGCACCGAGGTTACCATCCTCTTTAATGGGGAAAGAAGCGACAGAGCCGCCGAAATAGTTCGCTACAAAAAGCCATTTTCCACTTGGGTGCATCGACACGTATGTTGGGCCAGCGCCACCTGATTCAACAGACGACACCAGAGTTAATTGCCCTGTTGTAGCATCAATTGAGTAAGTATTAATCGAGCCGTGTTTATTTTCACCAACTCGATCGGTCTCATTGGCGGAATAAAGTCGCGTCCTGGTCGAGTTTACGCAGAGGCAACTCGGGCTCGTCCCAAGCTCATAGATGCCATTCGGTTTAAGCGTCCCGTTAGTGCGGTCTACTTCGAAAATGTGAATCCCTCGACCGTTGCCGGGTGGTAGGTCGACTTGTGTGGGTAATACATCCCGAAGAGGCGAGCTAAACGTGCCGATATAAGCAAACAAGCGTTTCGGGGGCTCGTCTGCGCTAACATCGCGTACAACGTTAACTAATGTCGCGACAGCCATAAACAGGTATACAGATGTGGAGACCGCGTGGCGAAGCAAGTGTGCCATGATTCGTTTCATGGATCGTTTCAGTTTAGGTGGGTACCGTTGGTAGAGTGGGAGGCGACGTCTTTATCCAGGATACACCAAATCGCCTGCCAATGTTCTATGGAAGAAAACACTTTGCGAGATAAATACCCTGTTGCGAGAAATAGGTGACAGTCTGACCTAAGAACTAGGCTCACCGAACAAGATTACGTGCCGCGCGTATTGCCAAACCAGTGAATGTGCTGTCGATCGCAGAGCCGAAAACCGTGTTCTCGGCACCAGGTAGCAAGCCACGAGTTTTGAAGCTGTAGTTCTTCTGGTGTCGTTCCTCGGGGCATCATCATGACGTTCGATCGGTCCCATCCCGAAAGCTCTCGGAGGTACTCCATTACCTCTTCGGCATCGAGAATCGACCCAACTACAAACTTGAGCTGATAGTCAGATCTCTGCATCAGTCGTTGAACGATTTCAGGTTGATGGCGACGTAGGTCATGATTTCGGACCCACTCTTCGGTAGCAAAACCGATCGGAGTGGAATTGCTAAGTTTCGGGCTGATCGACCACAAGTCGCACTTTGCATCCAGGTCGATCGTCCCAGCGGTCTCGATGGTAACGTGTTTTCCGAGGGCCCGCAGTTCGGCCGTCAAGGGGCAGATTTCGGAAAAAAGTAAAGGTTCCCCGCCCGTGAGAACCACATGTTTTGATGGAAATTTGGAGACTTGATCAATGATTTGCTGTACCGACCATTGATCCCCTTCTGGTTCCCACGACGCGTAGCGAGTATCGCAAAACCAGCATCTCAAATTGCATCCGCTGGTCCGGACGAACACACTCGGGGTCCCAGAAAGTTTTCCTTCCCCTTGAACACTGTGAAAAATTTCAGAGACACGAATCATAGGAGACTCCTTGAAAAGATTCTGATTTGCGGGGCTTTACTAAGGAGAATTCTGGAGGAACTGTCAATTAGATCTGTTACGACTCCGGTGAGTTTAGCAGAATATCCCTATTGTTATCTAGTTAGGAGAATCAGAAGAAGTGCCTGGAACCCCATTTCAAGATCAGCTGGAATGTTTTGACAACTCATTCCCTGGACGCGACTATCACATCGAGATTGTCTGCCCAGAATTTACGTCGATGTGCCCAAAGACTGGCCAACCAGACTTTGGCGTTTTGACGTTCCGTTACGTTCCTGACTTAAAGTGCGTTGAGCTGAAAAGTTTGAAACTTTATTTGCAGAAATTTCGAAACGAAGGAATTTTCTACGAGAACGTAACCAACCGCATTTTCGACGACTTTATCGAAGTGGTGAAGCCGCGAAGTGCAACTTTGGAAAGCCGCTGGGGCGCTCGCGGGGGTATTACCTCGGTGATTACGGTTACCCATCAGAAATCGTAGTCCTTTGTTTAGATTTGCTGTGTTGTGGAGAGGGCCGCGATGAACACCCAAATGATGCCACCTGTTTTGCTCAGTGGTTTCGCTGACGAAGCAGCCAACCAGAAGACTGCAGAGCAGCAGTTCTGCGCCTTCGCCGCGTTGGGTCTTAGATACTATACGCTCCGTTTTATTGATGCGGGCGAAGGTATCCAGAATGCAATGATGCTTTCCGATGCTGCCATCGAAAGAGTCAAGTCGTTGCAATCGGAGTACGGACTTTCGGTGTCGTCGCTCGGTTCTCCCATCGGCAAGGTCAAGTTGCTCGATATCGATGATGGCACTTCTAATCGCTTTGTGCCTTTTGCAGAGTACCTAGAAAAGGATGTAAAGCGAGCCTGCGATTTGGCTAACCGGTTCGAAACCAAATTGGTTCGTGGATTTTCTTTTTACCATCCCAAAGGTACCAATCCTGAAACGCACCTTTCCCAAGCGATCGATCAGCTAGGAAAAATCGCGGAAGAATGCGATCGCCACGGCTTGACCTTTGGACTCGAAGTCGAAGCGAACTTGATCGGGCAATCCGGTAAGTTGCTGCAACAGCTGCACCAAGGTGTTTCCCATCCCGCCATGCTGTTGATTTTTGACGGAGCTAATTTGGTTTGCCAAGGAATGAGCACCGACGAAGTGTTTCAAGAATACTTAGCCATGAAAGATGGTTTGGGTTGGGTGCATATCAAGGACTACTGCCGACCTGCGGTCGCAACATCCCATGTCGACGAAGAATCGTTGGCGAGTTTTGTCCCTGCCGATGAAGGAGATTCGGGGCATGAAGCGATATTGCGTGATATAAAGCGTTCCTACGAAACAATCGCGAAACGCCTACAAGATCGTGGCATTCCCGGTTTGTTTTTCGATCTGGAGCCTCACGTCAAGGGAGGTGGTCAGTTCGGCGGGTTTAGCGGACCGGACGGATTTGGAATAGCATTGCGGGCATTCTGTAGACTGCTCGATTATGTCGACATTCCCTACCAACTCCGAAACTACGATGATATCCGTAACGTTCGCACGAGTCACGCTACACCTCGATAGCATTCGGACCAACATGAAGCCCCTTCAGATGCTAGGTTGAGATAACCGTAATCCATGGACGAAACTGTTTGGCGTCAAGAATACCCGTTTGCTTCGAATTACCTCGATGTGCCCACGGATCGAAATGGAAAGGGGGGAAGGCTTCACTATGTGGATGAGGGCCCCAAGGATTCTGCCAACACGATCTTAGCCGTCCACGGTAATCCAACTTGGTCTTTTTATTATCGCTCGATCGTTGCGAGATTTCGTCAGACGAGTCGTGTTATCGCCGTCGATAACTTGGGGTGTGGACTGAGCGATAAACCGTTGGATTACGATTATTGCTTGGCCAATCACACCGCGAATCTCTTGCACCTCATCGACAAACTGGAGCTTACGAACATCACGTTAGTGGTCCATGATTGGGGCGGCGCCATCGGATTAGGGGGAGCGGTGGAGCGAGTTGATCGTATCAATCAAATCATCGTTCTTAACACAGCCGCTTTCCCGCCACCCTACATCCCCTTTCGGATCTCGGTTTGCAGATGGCCGTTTATCGGAAGCTTTGCGATGCGTTACGGGAATGCATTTGCCTGGGCTGCAACATTTATGGCGATCGACCGGTTACCGCGGCTCAGTCCTGCTGCCAAAGCTGGTTTGCTGGCCCCCTACGACACGCCGGCGCATCGCATTGCAATAGATAGGTTTGTGCACGATATCCCCATGAAGCCAAGCCACAGGACGTATGAAGTACTGAAAATCCTAGAACAAAATCTGTCTCGTCTAGCTGAAAAGCCCATTCATTTCATCTGGGGTATGAAAGACTGGTGCTTCGTCCCAAAATGTATGGAAAGACTCAATCTGCATTGGCCGAATGCGACTCGGCAGGAGCTGCAGGATGTAGGCCATTACGTCATGGAAGAGGCGCCAGGCGAAGTGGGTGACGCTATCGAAAAACGATTAAAGTAGCACCCACCGCCGTTCTTTGGGGTATAATTCGGAACTTGGTTCCCGATGCGTTTCCGATTGCCTCCCTTCACGTTGGACTCAAACATGCGGATTCTATTGAGCTTCGCCGTGCTTTTTTGCTTGGAATTTTCTCTTGGGCTGCTGCCGGCGGGGCTAGCTCAACCCACTCGAGGCAAGGGGCAGGATTCCGAGGAATCGTTCCGAATACAACGAGAACAGCTGGTGGAAAATGTCCTTGTTCCGGGAGGAGTTTCTAACAAAAGGGTTTTGGAATCTTCGCGTACAACCCTGCGTCACAAATTTATTCCCAAGCAACATCACGACAAAGCCTACCAAGATATCGCAATCGCGATCGGCGGCAATCAAACGATAAGCAGTCCGTTCATCGTGGCCCTGATGACTCAAGAGCTCGATCCTCAGCCCACCGACAAAGTGCTGGAGATAGGAACTGGTAGCGGCTATCAGGCTGCAATTCTGAGTCCACTTGTGAAAGATGTTTACACAATAGAAATTGTCGAAGAGTTAGGAACGCGAACGAAAAAGCTACTCAACGATCTTAAGTACGACAATATCCATTGTTTGATTGGAGATGGCTTCAAAGGCTGGCCCGAGCATGCCCCATTCGATAAAATTATTGTGACTTGCTCTCCCGAAAAGGTGCCCGAGCCATTGGTTGAGCAATTAAAAGATGGCGGGATAATGATCATCCCCGTCGGGGAGCGATACCAGCAAATGCTGTATCGAATGCGAAAAGTAAATGGCAAATTGGAACAGGAGTCGTTGCAACCGACCTTGTTTGTGCCCATGACAGGTCAAGCTGAAGAGAACCGAGAGGTGCCTCCAGATCCTGCCAATCCAAAACTGTTAAACTCGAGCTTCGAAGAAGATCTCATCAAAGAATTTCATGTGCCCGGATGGTACTACCAGTTCGGATGCCAAGTCATTACAGCAAATGGTTTTCCAGAAGGAAAGAGAATTGTTCAATTCCAAACCCAGGACTCCGAACAGCCAAGCATGCTGTTGCAAGGTATCCCGCTCGATGGTCGTGTTGTAAAACGGATCAAGTTAGGGGGATGGATTAGAACGGAAGAAGTCGAGGTGATTGGAAGAGACCGGACCAAGGCTCCGTCGGTTGCGATTCAGTATTTTGACGAAAAGCGTAATCGGATTGGCTTTAACTACGTCGGAGCACTCCAAGGTACGAATCCTTGGAAGTTGATTGTGGATGAGTTTCGCGTGCCGCCGCAAACTAGAGAAGCCATTGTCTCCGTGGGGCTTTTCGGAGCTGTCGGGCTGGCTCAGTTTGATGGATTAGTCTTTGAGCCACTGAAAAAGTAAAAGGACTAGCCTTTTCCGATCAAACTAAACATTTCCCCAATGGGACAACAGTTCCGCATTCATCGGTTTGAATAGCGATGTCCAATCGAACTCCTCGCTGAACGTCTCTTGATCGTGCGGTAGGGTTAAAAATGGGATTCTCTTCCAGGATTCTGGCAGTTGGCGTATTGGCACTATGTCTCGATCGTTACCAGTTGCATCGAAGGTCGGCGAATCCACGCAACGCGCCTTCAAGAAATCGGACAGTAGAGTCTGGTGAGATGGATCGGGGATGGCACCATCTGCTGCACTGAGGATAATCGCGGCTACGGAAAGACTGTAAAGATGGGCGGCGGTTAGAGTTGCGAGGACTTGGTGAACCACCCCGAGTTTCCAGTTAGCGACCAGGATTATGGGGGTTCCTAGCATGGCAGCTAAATCGGCATTGGTAAGCCTAGGGGAAATTGGTGACATCAATCCTCCTGCGCCTTCGATCATCAAGAAATCGCATTCGTTCACCATACGAGCAACGCCGGAGAATATCTGTTGTTCATCGACGGTGCGTCCTTCCATGCTGGCAGCGACCGACGGTGCAAACGGGGCTTTAAAGCGTTGGGGGGATACGAGTTCTGGGGTGCCTATTCGCGAGGTCGCTTCCCAAAGGCGCTGCCCATCAGAACCATCCCACTTGGGAAAGCCGCTCGCAACTGGTTTGTAGGCACCAACTCTGTAGCCTAGCTTGACGAGTTGTCTCGCGATGAGGCAGCCGACGTGAGTTTTTCCAACATCTGTATCGGTACCAGTAAGAAAAACACCACGGCATTGCATTACGTGGACACTCCCAGAAGTTAGTGATGAGGCACACAGACGGGGCAAATAAAAAAGGCCTGTAGCATCGATATGAGGCTACAGACCATTCGTTGTTTCACAAACTGTCAGCTGAATTATCGCTTGTAATGAAGCGTTGCGGTGATGTCAACTTCGTCACTGATGTTGGGGCGACCAAAGTTCATGCCCCACTTTGTGCGATCAAGCTTGAAAGTAGCTGTGACGACCAAGGTAGAGTCCGTCATTTCTGTTTTGATAGGCACCTTAACTTCAACGGTTTTGTCGAGCATAGTCATTTTGCCTGTTATTGTTCCTTCGTTCTCGCCAACCTCGACCGAGGTCGTTTCAAACTTAATCTTTGGAAACTTTTCGACGTTGAAGAAATCAGGGTTCTTTAGGTGAGCAGTTAGTTTATCGCTGTCAGACCAAAGACTAGCGGTTTTGATTTCGATCGACAGAGTGCTCTTTTCCGGAGAGTCGAAGTCAACTTTTACATCTGCAGTGAATTCTTTGAAACCACCTTTGTGGGTTTCACCTGCAGGCTTTTTTCCAACGAAGTCAATTTTGGATTTTTCAACGTCGAGCTTAAGGTCTTGCGCGGAAGACAATCCGCAGAAAGAGATGACAAGACCGAGCATCATCGAAATACGAAGTAGCATAAACATGTTCCTAAGAGTGGGGCCAAGGGCGAACGGGTCACAATCACCCGTTCTGAACGTAACGCGTCTCGCGGGACGCGTCAAACCGATTGCTCCGGGTCGTACGAATCGAGGTACTCCTCGGTTTGGTTAAGATTTGTAGCGAAAGACAGACTTTTCGAGTGCTCGCGAGGCGTTTGCGAGAGCGGGTGCGATCCGAGGGAAGTATGCGAGGTGCCTGATAAAGACAAGTTATGGGGGCTTTAGTCGACTTTGATGCGTGTTTTGTGATATTTTGCGTCTCGTTGGCCGGCGAAGGTTATTGCGAAATCTCTTTTTTGATGCTATGCTTAGCACGGTTGGCATAAAAACAGCCATTAAGTGGCCCTTTGGGCGTGTAGCGTCCCGCGACGCTGTGCGGTTCCCCAATGGGGCAATTAATCCCACCGGTGCTCCACGTAAACCTGATAAGCCCTTATTACCTCTTCAACTCCTTGAGCGGACGTCCCTCACGTTCGCCAGGCTTGCGTGGATCACTTTTTTAATCACCAATCCAACTGTTTAATTACTAATTCAACGGTTTAATTACTAATTCCATTGGGATTGCTTGCAGCGACTGGTCGATTCGCGCCAGGCTTTAGGTTGCAGCAATTGGCAGAATCTTTAGAACTCGACAGTAATCACTCGATACGGAGCAAACATCAGAATGAGTCAACCACAAGAGTCGCAGTCCAACCGACGCGGTTTTCTTCAGGCGGGTTCGGCAGTTGTTGCCGGCGCTGCTGCAGTAGGTACACTTCCAATTAGCCGAGCGGCACACACATTTAGCAGCGATGAAATCAAAATTGGTTTGATTGGCTGCGGTGGTCGGGGTACGGGAGCGGCTCAGCAGGCACTGGATACCTACAGCGAAACCAATCGAGTCAAGCTAACGGCAGTCGCAGACCCGTTTGACTTCCGAATTGAGCAAGCCCTTAAGGGGATGGGCAAGTACGAAGGAAAAGTCGACGTAGCGAATTCCACTTTCGTTGGTGTTAATGCTTACAAGCAACTGCTGGAGTCCGACGTGGACTTGGTTATCCTAACGACTCCACCGGGGTTCCGCCCCATGCACTTTGAGGCAGCCATTAATGCGGGAAAACACGTGTTTATGGAGAAGCCTGTTGCGGTTGACGCTCCCGGTGTTCGACGAGTTTTGGCGGCAAACAAAATTGCCAAGGAAAAGAAATTGGCGGTCGCAGTTGGCCTTCAACGTCGACATGAATCCGGATACCAAGCAACCATCCAAAAGCTGAAAGATGGGGCGATTGGAGACATTATTCTGACCCGAGCCTATTGGAACGGTGATGGCGTATGGAACCGAGAACGCACACCTGAGCAATCAGAACTCGAGTATCAAATCAACAACTGGTACTACTTTAATTGGTTGAGTGGTGACCACATTACCGAACAGCACATCCACAATCTAGATGTGATCAACTGGTTGATGGATGGTCCGCCAGAAACAGCGCAGGGGCAAGGTGGACGCCAAGTTCGAACAGGAAAAGGTACTGGTCAGATTTATGATCACCATATGGTTGAGTATACCTACAAGAATGGTGTTCGAATGATTAGCCAATGCCGACATATACCAGGCTGCTGGTCAACTGTTGACGAGTACGCGCACGGTAGTAAGGGCTGGTGCCATATCGGTGCTGGCAAGATTTACGACCGAAACAACAAGGTGATCTGGGAAGCTCCACGCAATGAAAATGGCTGGGCGAAAGAGCACTTTGACTTGTTCGCTGCGATACGCAATGGCGATATTCCCAACGAAGGGGACTACGGAGCGTACAGCACGATGACCTCGGTTATGGGGCGTATTGCAACGTACACCGGAAAAGTGGTAACCTGGGACCAGTGCTTGAACAGCGAGATCTCGTTGGCCAACACAGATGCAATCGAGTCGTTTTCCAGCGAAGCTCCGCTTCAACCAGATGAAAACGGACTGTACTGGGTCCCAACTCCAGGTCGAGATACAGATCTCGTAGTGTAGTCAGGTAACTGCAGAACGTTGTTTTCAGTATAACCTCAGTTCACAGCAAATTTGTGCTACATGCGGTCCGTTTGGCAGCCTCTCTATCGCCCTTCGATGGCGAACTGCCAAACGGACCGCTTTTCTTTTGACACTACTTTTTGTCTTTCAATAAGTCGCTATTTCTTTCGAAGAGAGCTTTGCTTTTCTGCTTGAGCAGAGCTTCCCAGCCCTGGTAGCCAAGGTCCACGACGCCTCGGATAGCCTCGGTGGGTAGTTCTTCATTCCACCGCTGCCTCGAATCGTCGGAGATGCTAACGTTGTCGCCAAGGACTACGACCCCTTTGCTGGCAGGTAATCTCTGTCGTGAGGTATCGCCTGTACCGCGATAGTGCAGATCCCGAAATACCATCCATTGCGTTATGCGAAAGTCACCTTCATGGCATTCGATTGAAAACGGCGCAGCGTCTAGTTCTAAGGAAGATTCATCCTCTGGGTTGGGAGTGTTTGCGTTCGTTTCTCTTAGCCAATCCGACGATTCATCGGCTACGATAGTCTCTCCATCCACCTTCATGAAGAGCAGCCAATGATTTTTTAGATCGGTCGATATCGTTTTCGAGACTTCCTTTTGGTCTGTAGAAACGATGATGGTATCACCAATTCGCTCCACCATAATCGTTGAGGAATACTGTGATCGAATGGTAACTGCCAATTGCCAATCGGACGGTGTATTCTCAAGCTCCAAGGCAAAGCCGATATCAGGTACTGGTATCAGGGAATGAGAGTCATGAGCATTCCATCGGAGTTCGTTCGTGATTAAGCCACCCGAACGCAATCGAAAATCTAGAGTTTCCCTAGAGCGAGATGACGCGGCCTCCTCAGCATCGACTGTCTGTTTGGTGCTAATCCATTCCCCATAGTTCCAGTAGGTACCGAATTGAGCATCGCCATAATCTAGCAACACCGCGTGATGCAGGATCTGATTAAACGTTCGCTTCCATCGTCGATCGTTTACCCAAAGGTCGCCATCGATAATTTCAATGCTTTCGTCTGGAAAACCGACGATTCGTTTGACCTCGCGAGATTCTTCATCTGGGGGCTGAATGACAACCAAATCGCCCCGTTCGATTCCCTGGAAAGCGTTTTCATTCGTTTCGTTTGGTCGGTCCGAATTCTTCGCTGCTCTCAATGCCGCCATTCGCTTCCATAAGTAGTAGCGAACGGATTCTCCATCATTCATTGCCTCGGGATTAGCCATCGCAGACAGCATATCGAACGAGTTATCGCGTTCTGACGTGTACTGGCAAACGAGCGGCATATTGGGGCGTAGGGAGTCTAGCGTGTAGCTTGAGAAAAACTGCGAGGAAGTATTCTGAAAAAGGAATCGTGGCCCCATCAAGTGAGGCTCCATCGAACTTCCAGAAATCTGAGCCCCCAAGGGACGCATGCCTCTGCGCATCAGCAAAATTGCTTCGAAGCAAAGTGCGAGCGCCAGGAACGTCATGATCCCTGCGACCCAAGATAAAAACCAGCGTCGTGAACGGCGGCGAGCAGTGCTCGTTTCTCGAACTTTAGAGGTTACCAATCCTGTAGACCCCCGCCTCCGTCCTAATGATCCAATCGTTCTCATGGACGGCATATGTAGCAAAGATTCGACCTGGAAGTGTATTTCTATGTAGCTCCTCGGGTTCACCCTCTAGTTTGTAGACGATTGACTCACCTCCCTCGCTTTGGAGAAAGAGCTTGTTGCCAACTACCATAACGGAGGCCGAGAAGTTTCCGCCAATACGTTTTTTCCAGATCTCTTTGCCGGTCTTGATATCCACGCCTGCCGCTACCCCTTCGTCGCTTACGAGAATGATCTGATTGCCATAGGGCACAAATGAAGGGGTGTTCGGAACAGAGCCTTTATAGGACCATTTGATGTGAGACTTAGTAACATCACCTTTTCCCGTTGGGTCAATCGCTAAAAGATTCGGTCGCATGAACCCGGTGCTCAAGAACACGAGTCCCTCATGAAAGACAGGGCGGGGGACTACGGAAAAGCCTGAATAATTGGCATACCAAATGACCTGTCCGTCTTTTGGGTTCAGGCTCTGCACGATATCGGATCCTGGTGAAACAATTTGTGTTTGACCGTTAACCACGATCTTTTGTGGGGTGCAGAAAGAAAAGGGACGATCGGCGGATATGCCGCGCGGCGTCTTCCAACGTTCCATGCCCGTTTGGAGATCCAGTGCCAATGTGTACGGTTGAGACCCTCCATCGCAGGTTACGATCAGCATGTCATCAACAACGATAGGTGAACCTCCGTTGCCGTGGGTGGGTGGATAGACGTGATCACGGTTTTCCCAAATCAACTCCCCTTTCAAATCGGTGCATGCAGTACCTTGATGTCCAAAGTGAAGGTACAGCTTTCCCTTGTGGTGGAGTGGTGTTGGGCTGGCATGAGAGTTTTTATTGTGAATGGTTGGTGCGTCAGCCGTTTGGTCGAAAATAGTTTTCTCGAAAAGGATCTTTCCGGACTGCGCATCCAAACAAACTAGCTGTAAAAGTTTCGGGCCGCCCAGGGATGAATCGTCTGCTCCGTCTGGGCTAACTGCCGTTGTAAGAAAAATCTTATCTCCAACGATGATGGGTGATGACCAGCCAAGTCCTTTCGTTGGTTGGTACCAACGTACATTTTCGGATTCACTCCACTTTAGAGGGAGCGGACGATCGGAAATAATGCCATTTTGTGATTCGCCACGAAACTCGGGCCAATCTGCAACTGCCATGGGCGACATAAAAGACATGGATGTGCCAAGCACCGCAAGTGCAGCGGATGAGCGAATCGCGTTAAAACATAGGTCGGAAAATCGTACAAGGTGAAGCATAGATTTTCTTTGCACGTATAATAAGGGGTTCATAAACAAACTTCTAAGCTCTCATTACGAAGGAAATTCCTGTGAAGAACAGAATAGCACGAACAATTGTACGCGCGGCAACGATTTGTTGCACGACTGTTATTTATGGGAATGTTTCAGGATGCCTAGAGTTGTGGCCACTCATGACTTCGGTCGCAGTGGCCCAAAATCATGTGACCGAAGACGCCGACGCTAAAGTGGAATTGGTTGCAAATGGTTATAGCTTTACCGAAGGTCCCGCCGTTGATTCCAAGGGAAATGTATTCTTTACGGACCAGCCGAACGACAGGATCTTGAAGGTAGACTTAGGGGGAAAGGTTAGTGAGTTTTTAAAGCCAGCCGGGCGATCTAACGGATTGTTTTTTACCAACGATGATACCTTGATCGCATGCGCAGATGAGAAAAATGAAATGTGGGCCATTAAATCCGATGGTACCTATACCGTTTTGTTCAAGGACTTCGAAGGCAAGAAACTGAACGGTCCCAATGATGTTTGGATCGACTCGAATGGGTATTTGTACTTTACAGATCCCTACTACCAACGGCCTTGGTGGAAGCATAAGGAGCCACCTCAAAAGAATCGTTCCGTTTATCGCGTCGATCCCGATGGTGAAAACATCACATGTGTCGATGATCAGTTTAAGCAGCCAAATGGAATCGTCGGGGACGCGAAGAAGAGGATTTTGTATGTGGCAGATATCGGTGACAGCAAGATTTATCGATACAAAATTGCAAAGGATGGCACGCTGATAGATCGCGAGCTTTTCTGCTCGCATGGTTCCGATGGAATGACATTGGACAGCCAAGGTCACTTGTACATCACCAACAAGGATGGCGTATCGGTATTCAATGAATCAGGAGAAAAGGTACAAGTAATCCCCACTGGCAAAGGCTGGACCGCCAACGTCTGCTTCGGAGGAGCAGATCGAAAGACATTGTTCATAACCGCATCGGATTCACTCTTTAAGATTCGAATGAAGCACAGCGGCTTGTCGAACGAATAACTTCGAAAACCAACATGAACCACTTTCCGTGCCAAGACACGTTGACCGAACTTTGGCAGCGTCATGCATTTGCCAACGATGCGGGACACTACCTATTGATTCCGCAAGCTGTTATGCAGCCGAGGTCCGAGACTGAGATCGTTGAGATTTTAAAAGAGTCACGACGTCGGCGAATACCAGTTACGTTTCGAGCTGGAGGAACAAGCCTCTCGGGTCAATCGATTACCGATGGATGGCTCGTGGACATTGGTAGACATTGGCGAGTCGCTGAGCCGCTTGAACGCGGAGCGAAGGTTCGTGTACAAGGGGGCGCAATCGGGGCTTATGTAAATGCCAAATTGCGTCCGTATCGCCGCAAGATGGGGCCAGATCCTTCTTCCATTCAATCAGCCATGATGGGTGGCATTCTATCCAACAATTCGAGCGGCATGTGCTGCGGCGTTTCCAATAATGCTTACCACACGCTGGAATCGATTCGATTTATCCTGCCAGATGGTTCCACTTGGGACACCGCGCAACCTGGCGAGCACGAGCGATTCGAAGAACAAAAGGGTAAACTCGCGAGCGTCCTATCCAGTCTTAGTAACGAAATCCTGCAAAATACGAGTCTCCTAAACCGTATTCGAGAGAAGTACAAACAAAAAAACACGGTCGGCTACTCGCTTAATGCATTTGTAGACTATCAGCGCCCGCTAGATATCTTGGCTCATTTGCTGATAGGCGCGGAGGGAACGCTTGCCTTTATCTCGGAAGCCGTTTTGCGCACGATTGAAGACCTACCCTATAAAGCGACATCGTTAAGTTTCTTCGCTGATGCTCATGCCGCTTGCGAAATCATTCCTGAGCTCATCTCAATGAACTGTGATGCCGTAGAGTTCATGGACCGTGCATCGCTCGATTCCATTCGACATTTAGAAGGAGTCCCTGGGGGCCTAGCTCCACAACTAGACAATAACCGCTCCCTCATGGGATTGCTCTTCGAATTCCATGGCACTGATGTCCAAACCCTCAACGATCGTATCGAACAGTTTCAAGCTCGGTGCGTTCCGAAAATGAACGCTTTGGTTCAACCTCAATTCACGTTTGATAAAAAAGAGCAAGCCAACATTTGGAAGCTGCGGAAGGGCATGTTTCCTGCGGTTGCGGCCGTACGAGCTCGGGGAGAATCGGCAATACTCGAAGATATCGCACTACCAGTCGAGCGACTGGGGGATGCGATCATCGATCTGCAGAAACTGTTCGTCAGTCACGAGTATGAAAATGGAATCATATTTGGACATGCGAAAGATGGAAATTTACACTTCGTCATTTCGCAACCAATGGCCAGCCAAAAGGACAACGACAAATACAGTCGATTTATGGACGGCATGGTGCATCTCGTTGTTAATAAGTATGACGGAGCCTTAAAAGCAGAACATGGAACAGGCAGGAATATTGCCCCTTATGTCGAAACCGAATGGGGAACCGAAGCGGTGTCCATCATGCGCCGCCTCAAAGACGCTGTCGACCCAGATGGACTCCTCAATCCCGATGTAATCTTATCCTCCAATCCGAAAATTCATTTGGAGAACATCAAAGAGCTCCCCGTGATTGAGGCGGTCGCCGACAAGTGCATTGAATGCGGTGCGTGTGAGCCACGATGCCCAAGTAGAGACTTTACCCTTTCGCCTCGACAGCGAATTGTGCTACGACGAGCTCGCGAACGTTTTGAGCAATCTGGTCAACACGATTTAGTTCGGCAACTCGATCGTGAGTATCAGTTTGCAGGTATCGACACATGTGCCACGGATGGATTATGCGCTCTAGATTGTCCCGTTGCGATCAACACCGGTGAATTGGTTAAGAGTCTGCGAGAAACCAATCGTACTCCATTCCAGATCAAGCTAGCTGGCCATCTAGCGCGGCGTTTCGGTTGGGCTGAAGGACTGGTTAAATCCGCTATGTTGATTGGCAGAGCAACGAATGCTGTCGTAGGACATCGTGCTTTATCGACGGCAACTCGCATGGCAGGAAAGGTTTTACATGGTTTTCCCCAATGGCATCAAGCTCTAGGAGAGTGTGTTGAGTCCTTTGACCGGTCAACCTTAGCTGATTTCGATTCGACAGAATGGATCTATTGGCCTAGTTGCATGTCGAGAATGTTAGACGGAACCGCGGGCTCATTACTTAAAGTATGCCAGCGTGCCGGAACGCTTATCCACATACCATCCAACGCAACCGGCAAATGTTGCGGTCAAGCTTTTGCTTCAAAAGGTTTCTTGCAGCAAGCTGCAGAGAAACAATCAGAGCTTCTCGATGCGATGTGGGAATGGGGCAAACATGGCGAGCGCCCCATCGTTGTGGATTTGGGATCGTGTACTTCGTTTTTGAGAAGCGGCTTTAAGTACCTCGATCCTGTACGCAAATCCCGCCTCGAACGAATGCAGATTATGGACACAGTCGAGCTTGCTGCTTCGTTGCTCCCGAAATTGACAATTCACCGTAAAACCGAACCCATCGCGATCCATTCTGTTTGTTCAAACGAAAAGTCTGGATTAGAGGCACCTTTGCTTCAGGTCGCTAACGCCTGTAGTACGATTGTCCTTCAACCACATGAAGGAAAATGTTGCGGCATGGGGGGCGATCGTGTGTTTATATTCCCAGACTTGATCAAAAGTGCTGGTAGCGAAACGGGGATCGCGATGGAATCGGCAAACTGTAACACCGGCTATACCAACGCCAGGTCCTGCGCCATTAGTCTATCAACTAGCAGCAATAAGCAATGGAAATCGATTTTCCATCTCTTAGAGGAATGCACAAGAACTTAAGTCTGCCTTAAATGCCCGTCGTGGCTTAGGCCTAAGGTTCCGCATTTTGGTGGGAGTCAAACGTCTTGATCCAAAAGAGTTCCATATTGGTACCGACTCTTGTTTCAAGCGTGGTTTGTAATCGCCCCTAGCTCTTCTTCTTTTTTCTGGGCAAGGCCCGATCCGACAGGGAACCATTCTGCAAGCACCCATGCGTCTACAAAATTGCCAATACAATAAACCTCGCAGGTTTGCTCGAACGGTATACGACTTTGACTGAAGCCCTACCGTTAACAAACAGGCTTGGAGTGCAATGATTAGCGATAGCAACCGAATAAAGCAGTTCTCAGGCTTGAACATTATTGTTTCGCGTGAGAGATCGCCATTTGGTGCGCCGATAACAAGCCTTGCAGATTCGTTTCCGAGGTGTAACTCGCTTCGAAGCAATTTCGAGCCGACAACTTCATTTTAGCAAGATCTTGGGACGAGATAGTAATCGCATGCGACACGGTATCTCTCAGACTTTTAGGATCATTTGGTTCGCACAAAAAGCCATTGACTCCGTCCGTGATGATTTCGGCTGTGCCACCAATTCTGGAACCTATAACTGGCGTACCCTTTGCAAAGGCCTCGATGGTGGTTCGTCCAAAGGCTTCGTGCCACACGGATGGCATAACCAAAAATGACGCGCGCCCCACCGTGTCTAGCAACTCCATAAGGGAGCGCTTTCCCAGCCACTCAATCCTAGGATCGGATGCGGCAGCAGATTGAACGATATGAGCATCTGGCCCGTCTCCTATTATCTTAAGCGTAGGGAATTGGGGATTTAAGCTCCAGGCTTTCAGCAGCAGGGAGAGTCCTTTTTCCGGAGAAAGGCGACCTACAAAAACCAGGTAGTTTTCATGAGTCGCATTAAAACCTGGGTCAAAGCCTAATGCATTTGGCTTGATCACAATCTTGGCCGATTCGATTCCGAACTCTATCATTTTTCCTCGCGTCGTTTGAGACGGGGGCCAAAAGACGTCAACATTTCGATTTCAAGTCTGTAACATTCGATGCAGAAAAATCGAAGTTGCTAGAGTAGCGCTACCCGCAAGACTGTTTGGGTAACAACGATGTCGAATAGCGGCAAGCGGCAACCACGAATGTAAACATTGTTCGCAAACTGCGCCATCTCGAAACAAAAATGCGCCTGCGCAAGCGAACCTATAGTTGGAACTTCTTGCACTACAGCAACACGTCTCTTCTTAGCGGCCCTAAGTACAGAAGGAGAAAGGAGAGGGAACGTATTCATCGCGTGCATAACATCAGGCTGGAACGAATCGATTCTCTCTCGAATCGTCTTTGCAGAATCGCGACTCCACACAGTCCCCAAGGCAACTCCTAACTTACTACGTTCATGGATCGATTCGTTATGCACGGAAAAGCAAGCGACCTCGATACCATGGTTGGTTAGAACCTGTACCTCATCTTCGAAACACTGATCATCACCACCCCGTTGTTGATAGTAATGATGAACGAGCAGTACACGTATCATCCTTTACCTCGATGCATCGTTCGTGCTGTTTTTTGGGGGATATTTTTGCAACGAAGGCAAAATTTTGCAGCTGCCGCCCACCCCTCCATTTGGGGGGCAAATCGGTGGTTGTTAACGTGGGGGGACTCGAGGCCCTAAGTTCCCGGTTCGGAAAGCCTTAGCGATTTTGCTAGCTAGGCGAAAATTGTATTGCAGTCGACTTGGTATGCGGCAATTTGACGCGAACATGCGTTCGATTTCTGTCGATGCTAGCTAAACGAGAGTGGTTCAAACAGTTGCGAATTGCTTAGCCGGGCCTATACTCCGTGCCGTGTTGGTGCCATCACATCCAGCCCAACACGCAAACTCAACTTGTTTTTTCACCATTTCGATTTTGCACCCTAACGAGTTGCGGCTTGGGAAGTTGTTGGCAGAAAAACGCTACGGGCGTCCCCCTGACGGATGGGGGGACAGCGAAACGGACTTTGCGGCTCGGGTGAAAACTTTTACTAGTCCTTTACCTACGGAAAGGGGTCCACGATGTTGCGAGTTGCGGCATTGGTTCTATTGGGTTTTACAGGTAGCTTCGCGAGCGGAGCAGACAAAACGGCTGCCAAGAAAGACGAGCCGGTTTCTTACGAGGTTGCATACCAGCAGGCACAGAAGGAGCGAAAACCACTTTTGGTTTTGGTGGGTGCTGATTGGTGTCATGCCTGCAAGACGATGAAGACAGACACAATTGTTCCGATGAAAGAGGCGGGACAACTAAAGGAGGTTGTCTTTACTCAGATCGACAAAGACAAGCATCCAGAAATCGCATCCCAGATTATGCAGGGCAATACTCTGCCGCAAATCGTGGTGTTCTGCGAGAGCGACAAGGGTTGGAAGAAATTCTCGCTTACGGGGATTCAGACCGAAAGACGCATAAAGGAACTCTTGACTCGCGCATTCGAGGCAATTCCCAAGCGACGGTAGCGGAATCACAATCGGATGGTAAAACCTTTGGAGGCACGAACAATTGGGTTCAAGCCTCCCTTTTTTGTAAATTGAATTGATCTATGGCTCATCAGCTTTCTCAGTTTTCAAGCATTCTTCGAGAAAACGAATCTTTGGCACCGTTTACTTGGCTTCAAATCGGGGGGCCAACGCGTTTCCTGGTGGAGCCGAATTCGGCCGAAGAGGCCTCGAAGGTTTTGTCGGCTTGTCATGAACAGTCGATTCCGGTCCGGTTGTTGGGCAGCGGATCGAACGTTTTGGTGCGGGAAGCCGGATTTGCTGGCGCCACCATGTTGCTTTCTGGTCCTGGTTTTTCGAACATCACTCAGAGCGGTACTCTGCTAACTTGCGGGGCTGGTGCAAAGCTTTCTCACGTCATTGGGCATGCTGTCGGGTTAGGTTTGGGCGGCCTGGAGCACTTAATCGCCATTCCGGGCACCGTGGGAGGTGCGGTTCGAGGCAACAGCGGATCAGATGAAGGGGATATCTCCCAGTCGATCCACTCCGCCAAAGTTTTGTCCAAGGACGGAAATGTTCGGGTCGTTTCCAGAGATGAAATGGCGTTTACGCATCGAGCGAGCGGATTAGATGGGGTAGCACTTCTTGAAGTCACGTTTACGCTTGCGGAAAGCGATTCCGAGTTTCTGACCAAGCGACAGCAAACTTTTTGGATTTTAAAGCGTCGTTCCCAGCCATCTTTCCCGGAACGGGCGGCTGTCGCGTTCATCGACCCAGTGGGTCACAAGGCGTCGGAATTGATCCATCAGGCCGGAATGCTGGGTACGGTTGAGGGCTCGGTCAGGATGAGCACAACCTATCCAAATTTTCTGATTGCCAGCAGCGGGGCAACGAGTGGGCAGGTTTTAACGTTGGTTGAGCGGGTCAAGCAAGCCGTGCTCGATCGCAGCGGAGTGCAGTTGCAGCAGTACCTGCAAATTTGGTAGTTCTAGTGGGCAAGCGATAGTACGCTTGTTCCTAAATCGCAGGAAAAAACGAATTCTGTCCAAGGACGTACGAGATGGCTTCGGCTAACATCGATTCAACACCCAAGAAAGAGCCATTGTTTTGGGCTCATTTGCTTGGATGGTTTCGGTCGATCCCTCGGACCGCACTTATGAGTATGGTCGGTCCATCCCTTTTGTTGCTGATCGGGTACTTCAGTTGGCTGTTTTACGGTGCCCCTCACTACGAGAAGACTTTTTACGGGCTAAGCAAAGACAACGTTGTGCTGTCTCAGCCCGAGTGGATCAGGTCGTCGGTCACTGAAGAGGTATTCAAGGTAAACGGACTCGAAAACATCTCCATCTTCGACAACCAAGCCGCAGCGGTGATTGCGAGGGCATTCGACGCGCATCCCTCAATCCGCAAAACCCAACAAGTCCAGTTAGTTGCTGGTGGCCAAGTGTTGGTAAAGGCTGAATTTCGGCAACCCGTAGCAATGGTTCACTGCGAGGGGGAGGATGGCAATTCGTCCTTTTTGCCGGTTGACAAAGATGGGGTACTTTTGCCGCGGGAGAACTTCCAGGAAAGCGACGTGCCCCGCTACATCTGGATCTATGCGTCAGGAATAAAAGATAGTGACGACAGACTCGAGGGTCGCAAATTTGGAGATACACGAATTGAGGAAGCCGCCCAACTCTGTGGCTTTCTCGCCCCGTATCGCGACCATGCCATGATTCGAAGATTGCATGTCTACAGTTCCACACAGCCCAAAAAAGGCTGGCTTTTCGAGTTAATCACAGCGGCTGGAGCCGACAAAACGGGGCCACGCATAAAATGGGGTTGTGCATTGGGAATGGAAGGGATCAGCGAACCAGCCCCTAACGTGAAGCTAGGGCGACTGCTCGATGCAGCTTCCAGTGCTAGTCTTTGGAGCCGTGAAAGTCTTGATTTAACGGCGGGGGCAAACGAGTAGCTGTGCGCACCGACTACGAAAACGCTACACTATAGCTAGCACACTGCTTCCTATGGCAGCAAATAGATCAGTGCACTTGAGACAAGCGTCGATTGAGTCAGCACCACTCTAGCCGTGGCGAAACATTGGCTAAAAAGGCGCAGTCACCCTTTGAAGACGAGAGAGAATTATGGCCAGCGTATTCATTGAAGAGCAAAACAGAACAATTACAGACCCAAGTGAGATAGTTGCCTTTTTGGCACCGTTCGGGATCACTTACGAGAATTGGCAGGTTGAAGGCCGCCTTCGAGAGGGCGCATCAGATGACGAAATTTTGCAAGAGTATTCAAAAGAGATTGAGCAGGTAAAACGTGCGGGCGGGTACGTGACGGCTGATGTCATCAACGTAAAGCCCGACACCCCGAACTTGGATGCAATGCTGTCCAAGTTCAACAAAGAGCACATCCATACGGAGGACGAGGTTCGATTCACCGTTGCAGGAAAAGGGGTGTTTCACCTACATCCGAAGGGTGGTCCCGTATTTGGAGTGACGGTCGAGAGTGGCGACATGATCAACGTCCCCAAAGGGATGAACCATTGGTTTAATTTGTGCGACGATAGACACATAAGGTGCATACGATTTTTCCAGGACATGACTGGTTGGACGCCACACTACGTAGAAAAACCCATTCACGAAAAGTTTAGTCCCATGTGTTTTGGTGGTACGTATTTGCCAATCGATACAAAACTAGGGGAAGTGGGCTAGATTCCCGGGCAATTTACCTTTCTTTCAACTACACCACCCCAAATTCCGAATTTTTGCGATTGACGACTTAGGGCCTCCTCCCTAAATTCTCCCCTCCCGCGACCGATGTGGGAAATGGTACGACGAACCGAATGGTGGTTCGTCAATTTTCGGTGTCCTAAACAGGTGGAAATAGCAGTGTCTGGATCGCATGAAGTAATTCGCATCAGAATGGAAGCGTATGACCATGCCGTTCTGGATCAAAGCGCAATGGAGATTGTGGATACAGCAAAGCGTACCCACTCCGAAGTGCACGGACCAATTCCACTGCCGACTCGGATTGAACGATACACAGTTCTTTCGGGTCCAAACATCGACAAGAAGGCTCGTCAGCAATTCGAGATCAGAACTCACAAAAGACTGATCGACATCAAGCAGGCAACAGCCAAAACCATTGAAGCCTTGAACAAGTTGAGCCTGCCAGCAGGGGTAGACATCAAGATCAAGGCCACATCGCGATAGTTTTGCGGTTAATTAACGTATCCATCAGGATTCCACGATGAACGGAAGCCCTGCGGGTAACCTTCGGTAATCTTTAGGTTCCGTCTTGTCGATGGAGAGCCTTACAAAACCGGCGATTAGTTAATCGAGGTTGGATTGTCGACGTGTCCCCTGAGGCAAACGATTTACGGAACAAAAAGATGAGCAAAGGTATTCTCGGCCGAAAGGTCGGTATGACACAGATATTTGAAGCAAATGGTCGCGCTGTTCCGGTCACAGTGATCGAAGCAGGCCCATGTCATGTTTTGCAAGTCAAAACCGTAGATCGTGATGGTTACGAAGCGATTCAACTCGGTTTCTCCGACAAACCTCGTCGACTTGTTAGCAAGGCGGGACGTGGTCACGTAGCATCGATCTCCAGCAAGAGATCAAGCAAGCTTAAGGCAGCAGGCGCCGCAGCACCTGTGAAAGCCGAGTGCGAGCCCAAGCGATTCGTTCGTGAATTCCGCGGAGCTCCTGCAGCAGATGTTGGTGCACAAATCAACGTTTCGATTCTTGACGGGGTAAAAGCCGTCGACGTCACCGGAACAAGCAAGGGTTGCGGTTTCTCTGGTTGGATGAAGCGTCACAATTTCGCTGGCCAACGAGCAACTCACGGTGTTAAAAAGGTTCACCGCCACGCTGGTGGTACTAGTGCAGGTACTTACCCTGGCCACGTCCGCAAAGGTAAGAAGGGCGCCGGTCATTACGGGGTAGATCGCGTGACGATGCGCAACTTGAAAGTTGCCAAGATCGACGTCGAAAACAATTTGATTTTGGTTCATGGCGCGGTTCCAGGACCTGCGGGTGGATTCGTGATCATTCGCGAGACCAACAAGGTTGGTTAGAGAACGGGATAGATCACGTAACCGTAGCATTCAAGGCATAACAAAATGACAACACTTCCAGTTTTTGATCTTTCAGGCAACAAGGTTGGCGATTACGAAATCGACCCATCCAAGATTGCTCCTAAAATCAGCAAGCAATTGTTGCACGACGTCGTGGTCATGTACTTGGCGAACCAACGACAAGGTAGCAACAAGAC
>JBKCTT010000085.1:0-5506 GCA_046318795.1 Pirellula sp. | reverse complement strand
TTGCAGAGAGCGTTCGGGTCGGGGAGGGGTGAACCAAACGATCACGAAAGAATTCCCTTTACCACTTCGCCATGAACGTCGGTCAATCGATAATCGCGTCCTTGGAATCGATAAGTTAATCGTGTGTGGTCGAATCCGAGTTGATGCAGAATGGTTGCTTGCAAGTCATGAACGTGAACCTTGTCTTTGACAATGCTAAAGCCTAGTTCGTCGGTCTCGCCGTAGGAGATTCCACCACGGATTCCGCCACCCGCCAAAATCATGGAATTGCAGTCTGGATAATGATCGCGTCCAAGTGTGTTACCGCCTGCAGTGCGACCCTCGCGGAATGGCGTACGTCCAAACTCGCCGCCCACCACGATCAATGTTTCGTCAAGCAGCCCGCGTTGCCGCAGTTCTTTAATGAGCGCCGAAATCGGCTTGTCCATCGTCCTGCACTTGTTGCTCAGTTCATCGCGAATATCTTCACCCGGCGATGTGCCATGGAAGTCCCACCCCCAATCGAACAGCTGAACGTATCGAACCCCTTGCTCGACCAATCGTCGCGCTAGAAGGCAATTATTGGCTAGGCTCGATGCGCCCGGCTTGGCCCCGTAGGACTCAAGCACGGTTGTCGGTTCCCTGGAAATATCCATGACTTCCGGGACAGACATTTGCATACGAAAGGCCAGTTCGTATTGCGCGATGCGCGTGGCGGTCTCGGGATGCCCCATTTCGCTAGCTTGCTTTTGATTCAGCTCGCTGATCGCGTCGAGAGTTAAACGTCGCATCTGACGATCCATACCCGGAGGGTCCGTCACATAGAGAACCGGATCGCCTTGCGATCGACATTGAACACCCTGATAAACGCTCGGCAAGAAGCCACTACCGAACGAATTCTTGCCACCATTTGGCTGAACTCCGCTGGAGATCAACACGACAAATCCTGGTAGATTTTCATTTTCCGATCCCAGACCATAAGTGACCCAAGAGCCAAGGGATGGACGGCCGGACCGAGGAGAACCGGTAAAGAGCAGAAGTTCTGCAGGAGCGTGATTGAACTGCTCGGTAAACATCGATTTGATTACGCAAAGCTCATCGGCGACACCGTGAAAGTTCGGCACTGCGTCGCTCATCCAAGTCCCGCCCGAACCATACTGAGCAAACTGATGCGGTGTTCCCAAAAGCTTCGGCACCCCGGAGGTAAAGGCGAACATTCGCCCTTTTAGGAATGACTCCGGGCAATCCTCGCCCGTGCGTTTTACCAACTCCGGTTTGTAGTCGTACATGTCCAGATGGGGCGGAGATCCGGTCAAGTGAATATAGATTACTCGCTTGGCCTTTGCCGCAAAGTGAGGTTTGCGTGGAGCCAGTGGATTGATAACGCCCGAGGTCGCTTGCGTTGGATCCGCCGACGCCCCTTGACTGAGCATCGACGCAAGGGCGAGGGCTCCTATACCACCGATCGACTCCTTCAAGAAGTGACGTCGAGTCTGCCATGCGATGCGATCGATTCGGGGGTCATTCCAATTGGCCGTCATCGTAATCTCCTTCAAATTCGAATTCGTATCATTGTTCTTTCGTGATACTGAAGTCATGCCTGGGCACGGTGATTGGGATTATCGCCGCATCAAAAACTCATCTAGGTTCAAAATGGAGTTGGCGACCACCGTCCAAGCCGCCATTTCTGCGGGATCCATACCTTCTGGCAATGCACCCAACGGATCCGTCGCCATTTTGATCGCTGACTCAGGTTGCGACTTGAAAATCGCTACTGCCTTTTCATGCAGTTTCTGTAGGATCTGAATCTCGTCTGCGTCAATAGGCCGACACAAGGCCGCCTTCAAACCGCATTCGATCCGCCCTGTGTTGGAGTCGGCCGATTGGAACATACTCCTGCCGAGCGCTTGGGCCGCTTCGATGTAGACGGGGTCATTGAGCGTCACGAGCGCCTGAAGAGGCGTATTGGTACGACCGCGTCGAAGCGTGCAGACTTCCCGATTGGGCGCATCGAAGGCACTCATCGAAGGGTACGGGTTGGATCGACGCCATGTGGTGTAAATGCCTCGGCGGTAGCGATCGTCACCTGCGCTTGTAGCCCAGTCGGTGCTGGATCCAAACGCGGCAGATAAGCCGAGCGATGGTTGAGGTGGCTTTACTGGCGGGCCCTTCATCTTCGAGCTCAATAGGCCCGCGACCGCGAGAGCCTGATCCCGAATCGTTTCTGCTGGTAGACGGAATCGCGGCCCCCTCGCTAGCAATCGATTATCGGGATCCAATTGCACCTCGTTCTTCGAAACCTTCGAAGATTGGCGATACGTCGCACTCATGAGCAACGTGCGGAGCAAGTGCTTCACGTTCCAGCCTCCTTCGACGAACTCGACTGCTAGCCAGTCGAGCAATTCCGGATGACTTGGCAAGTCGCCTTGCGAGCCGAACTCCTCGGCGGTGGCAACAAGGCCAGTGCCGAAGAGTTGTTCCCAGTATCGATTGACTGTCACCCGGGCCGTCAATGGATTGTCCTTCGAAACGATCCATTGGGCCAACTCGAGTCGATTATTTACTGGTAGATTGCCTGTTTTAAACACGCTGGGGATACCTGGCGTCACCACGTCGCCTAAATCGAGATAGTTACCGCGATGTTGCAATTTCGTGACACGCTGCCGATCTTTACTCCGCTCTCGGAGAATCGGCACGGTGGTGGTTGGTTTGAAGGAAGCCAACTCTACTCGAGTCGCTTCCAATCGGGTTCTTACGATGTCGAGTTCAGGGGCGATCGAGCGATAGAAGATTGCGAGGGCTGTTTTCTGCGAATCGGTTCGAACCTCTTCGGCCGTTTGCAGGATCGATTGCGTTTCCTTTCGAATATTGGCCCACTTGAGGGCCGTAGGTTCACCGGTCACCGATAAACGAAAACGGCCGATAACATGTTGAGTGTGTGGTGATTGATGACTTAACATAACTCGCAGCCGACTTCCCTCAGGAACATCGACGGGTTCGGATGCGACCAGGGTGACTCGGTGGTCGCGGCCCGCTCCACCTCCTACACCCCATCCTTTATTGGGATCAATTACTTTGCTGGCGAGATTGGCTGCAACATAATCCCCTTGCTGGAAATCAGCGACTGCAGCCGTGAAGGAGATGAGTCGCGAGCCATCGATTGCCCAGGCTAGATCAGGCTTAGACGTATTCTCGATCGTTTTTTCCCAGAGAATCTTTTTGTCCTGATCCAGTAGTTGAACGCGAGCCCCTTTCAGTCGGTCGGAAATAGAGGCTCCGCCATCCGTTCGATTCCAAACTGTGATCTTGTCGATGACTTGGATCGATCCTAAATCGACCTCCCACCAAGGATCGGTGGCGTTGACATCGGAGTGCGTTACCGAGTTGGCATCGAAATAGTTTCCATTGGTGTTTCCATCGATCGCGCGCGAAGGCATACCGTCGAATGCAACGTTGCTTTGCGTTGCCGTTCCTTTCCGAGCGATGTTCTCTCCCTTAGCGAACACCTCGACCTCCGCTAGGGACAGGATTTTATTCGAACCCGGCAACTCGACACGCACATATCGCCCGCTGAGATTGGTTCCTGCCGGTGGCAACAACGTGGCCCGCAACTCGGTAAGGATGAAATTGCCATTGTTCCATCCGGGGCCTTTGTTTGGCAGGTTGTCGTCGGCGAAGGTTTCTAGCTGAATCGCTGAAAGCTTGGATATACCAGCGGTTCTTATGTCGGCTAGATCCATATCAATGTGAAAATCATCTTTCCCTGCACCCGCAGCGCTGCGAATGATGTGCGTCGATGGATCGATCGACAACGTAACGCCAGCTTCACTGGTAGCGGAGAGAATCGTTGGAGTCGACCATGCAGGTGGGTTCGCCAAACTGTTCTCCCAGGCCTTCTGCGATGCTTCCAAGTCGGGAGTCATCGTATCGAGAAGCCGAACATCGGCCGCAAATTGTGTGTTCAGTTCGGCGCGGCGTTTGAGTTGCTCCTCTGTCCAGGCTTCATAAAGCGGAGATTCATCACCACGGTCTGCATCTTCGGTGTTGTTAAAGATCGCAAAGGTCTGGAAATATTCCTGTTGACTGATCGGGTCATACTTGTGGCTGTGGCACTGAGCACACGCCATGGTCGTGCCCATCCAAACGGCGTACGTAGTATTCACGCGGTCGACGACTGCCACATTGCGGAACTCCTCGTCGTTGGTTCCCCCTTCGTTGTTGGTCAGCGTATTGCGATGAAAAGCGGTTGCAATCAGTTGCTCGGAAGAAGGATTGGGGAGCATGTCACCGGCTAGCTGTTCGATCGTAAATTGATCGAAGGGCAAATTGCGATTGAAAGCCCCGATCACATAGTCTCGATAAAGCCAAATCGTGCGTGCAGGATCGTCAGCATAGCCTGATGAGTCGGCATACCGCGCCATGTCGAGCCACATTCTTGCCCAATGCTCGCCATACGTTTCCTTGGCCAGAAAACGATCCACCATTTTCTCGTATGCGTCTTCGGATGAATCCTCGATGAATCGCTGGACATCATCTTGGGTTGGTGGCAATCCGGTTGCGTCCAATGCAACGCGACGAATGAGTGTATACCGATCCGCTTCCGGTTGTGGTGTCAGTCCTTCGCGACGCAAGCGTTCAAGAACAAAATGATCCAACGGAACCCTGATCCATTGCTTTTCCTGATCGGATGCCACTTGAGGAAGGTCAGGTCGCTGCGGCACACGATAGGACCAATGGATTGCATACGGTGCGTTCTCGCGAACCCAGCGTTCCAGCAATGCAATTTCGGCATCGTTGAGCTTGGGTCCCGTTTCGGGAGGAGGCATGACACTAGCAGCATCTTGCGATTTGATCCGAGCAATCAATTCACTCTGCTCCGGTTTCCCGGGAACCACAGCGAAATGACCTCCCAGGTCCTCGGCGATTCCCTCAGGGGTGTCGAGTCTGAGGCCTGAAGTTCCACCCCCTTGGCGTTCATTTTCATCGGGACCATGACAGCGAAAGCATCGGTTGGAGAGGATAGGCCTGATATCACGGTTGAAGTCGAGAGTTGATGAAGAAGGTGCTTCACCCGATGCTAAGGAAACGATCGCGACTGACAGGACCACCCCCAATAATCCACCGGCAAAAGTATCTAGCCGCAGCATAGCAAATTTAAGAGGTTAGGTAGGGATGGGCGAATCTCTGGTTTCTCACTACTCTCCAATATAGCAGGCAATCGCAGTTACGGCGACCTGCTTTCGCGAGGGAGAATGCTTTTGAGGTGCGTTGCATCCAACCATCGCTCATTTCGAAACACAGATATTGGAAAACGGAGAGCGACACTAAGGATGCTCGACCTGAAGAGTTGCCCGAGTTTTCCAAGAGATTTCCGACTGGCATTCACCGTACCGAGTTTCGCAGTTCTTGAAGCAATTGCTGGATAGCTATCTGCACGTGCTCTGCATTTGTAATCGATAGCTGGCTTGGTGGGATGAGAGAGATAGTACCATTTCCGCCACCTTTTGACCAAGTGTCGGTTTCGATA
>JBKCTT010000084.1:0-5608 GCA_046318795.1 Pirellula sp. | reverse complement strand
CGCAACCGGATTAACAAACTCTAGGTGACTCGGATTGAAGCAAAGCGAAATGTGAATGGTTTGCCCGGTACTAGTCGTCCAATCACTGCTGTAACCCATGTGATACTTGACGTCACCACCCCCTCGGAACATCTCGGGCTTAGGATCATCAAAAGACCAAAAGATGCTCTGTGGTCGCTTGCCCATGATATTGGCTAATACATTTAATCGACCACGGTGAGCCATGGCCAATACCAACCCCTTGATCCCGTGCTGCCCAGCCTTTTCTAAAGCTCGATCAAGAAGCGGAATGAGACTTTCCGCACCCTCCAACGAGAACGTCTTGGCAGTCGAATACTTTTTGCGAACAAACTCTTCGAAGATCGTCGCGTCTGCTAGCTTTGTATAGATTCGCGTCTGAACCTCGCGTGACAACGCCAAACGGTTCTCTGTGGATTCCATGCGCCGCTGTAACCAGTCTCGGATGTTCCGGTTATCAACATGCATGAACTGTGCACCAATGCTGCGGCAATAGGTCGTTCGCAATTTCTCGATGATGTCGCCGACTGTCCTGCCGTTGGCATGCTCGATGGTCGGTGATGTAAAGGGACGACGCATATCTTCTTCGGTCAGTCCATGAGATTGCGGGTCCAGCTCCGGCGGACCTTTGCGATTGAGACCCAACGGATCAATCTTGGCCATCAAGTGCCCCCGCACGCGGTACTCGCGAACCAGTTGATCCACTCGCTCTTGCATGCGTGCGAGCCAAAGAGCATCCGGAGCATCTCCACCAATCGCCACCGATCCATTGGCGGGTTCCTGGTACAATGATTCCGATTGAGACGCGAGAGAAAACTCTTCAAAGTACTTTCGCCAGACGTCAGACACGCTGCTCGGGTCTTGGATGTAGCGGACGTATAAGTCGTCGATGTAATCGAGACTGTATGTGTTCATTTGAGGTTACTTTTCGAAAAAAACAATTTTCTTGATGGCCAATCCGTTGGCAATCTGATTATGGTTTCGGATAAGTTGGGTTACTAGATCATTTTGAATGAATTCCAGCCCATATCGCCGCATTTTAGAATGGAAAAAAGCGGCACTAAATAGGTCCAGGATTGTACCTTAACGGCCAAGTCGGTCGAGATTTCACCCTTAGGTTCGCCCACTTAGGATCATTAATTATTTTGCCATTAGCTCGACATCCTTCTGCCACCAAGCAAGCTTAAAGATTAACCAATAAGATTCCATGACATCGGCAACAACAATAACTGATATCTATCTCGACAATCACGCGACAACCCGCGTCGACCCGCGAGTTGTCCAGGAGATGTTGCCGTGGTTTGACTCTCATTTCGCAAACGCCGGCAGCGTTTCTCACCAACCAGGAAGGCACTCCAAAGAGGTAATCGACCAGTGTTTTGAAGATATTGGCTCGTTTCTCGGAGCAACTGGGGAAGAATTGATCATAACTAGTGGTGCCACCGAGAGCACCAATCTGGCTATTTTTGGCACAGCGCTCCATCCGACACAGAAACGCCGAAAAATCGTAACGCTGTCCACCGAGCATCATGCCGTACTCGGCCCGATCGAAAAATTGGGACGATTGGGCTGGGAAACGGTGATTTTGCCCCCCCTGAATCACAGCAAAGACAGCGAATTGGACGCCAAAGCAGGAATCGTCGATTTGGATAGATTATCAGATGCGATCGACGAAAGGACCGCATTGGTGTCGGTTATGTTAGCCAACAACGAAATGGGGGCGGTTCAGCCACTCAGGCAAATTAGTAATCTCTGTGAAAAATTCGGAGTTCTGCTCCACACGGATGCCACGCAAGCCGTCGGAAAACTACCAGTAAACGTACAGGACCTCGGGGTCGACTTGCTGAGTTTCTCGGCACATAAGTTTTACGGTCCCAAGGGGGTTGGTGGACTGATCGTTTCCCAAAATCGAAACATCGTAGAGCTTTCGCCACAGATCGTGGGTGGAGGGCAACAGCATAATTTTCGGTCTGGAACTTTAAATAGTCCAGGGATAATCGGAATGGCGGCAGCGTTGCGAATTTCCCTGATGGATTGGGAGGAGTGCTCAGTCCGATATGGGACTCTCCGGGATTTGCTTTGGCAACTCCTGCGCGAAAACATTCCCGAACTACTTTTAAATGGCCCCCGGTGGGATAGCACACACCGGGCAGATCCTCACCCACGCCGTCTACCTGGCAACTTAAATGTTTGCTTTCCGTTGGTTGACGGACAATCTTTGATGATGGCAATCCCCCGCTTGGCCGTGAGCAGCGGCAGCGCTTGCACGACCGCACATCCCGAACCCAGTCATGTTCTTCGAGCAATCGGGCGGACCGGGGATCAGGCTCGCGGAAGCCTGCGATTCGGTGTTGGTCGGTTTAATTCCGAAGAAGAAATTCGGTTAGCGGCAAAGTGGATAATCGAGGCATACCGCAAGTTAGCCGCTTTTGTCGCTTGACCCCATCGGTTAGCGATCGAGAATGGAGCTCACTCCATCCGCGGTCCGTGGATAGATTAGTTCGTCAAAATCCGCGTTTTGGCTAAACCAACGCCTATTACACTTACCCCACCCACTCGCATGAGTATTGCTTCTGAACATTTGGTTGCCACGAAACAAGTCCCAGACCAAACTGGTCGCTTCGGCGATTTTGGAGGCCGTTACGTTCCGGAAACTCTCACGCGAGCCTTGGACGAACTTGTGATGGAGTACGAAAAGGCAAAGAAAGACCCTGATTTCCAAGCCGAGCTCAACGATTTATTGCATCGTTTTGTAGGCCGCCCCTCTCCGCTATATCACGCGAAACGACTGAGCAAAGAGCTCGGTGGCGCTCAGATTTGGCTGAAACGAGAAGACCTAAATCACACTGGTGCTCACAAAATCAACAATACCCTCGGGCAGGCTCTCTTAACCTTGAGGATGAAAAAAACGCGAGTTATCGCCGAAACAGGAGCCGGGCAGCACGGAGTCGCCTCCGCAACCGCGTGCGCTCACTTTGGACTCCCCTGCGTCGTCTACATGGGGTCAGAAGATGTGCGTCGCCAGAAACCAAATGTTTTCAGCATGCGACTGCTTGGTGCCGAGGTTAGGCCAGTCGAAAGCGGCTCACGCACCCTCCGTGACGCGGTCAACGAAGCCATGAGAGACTGGATGTCATCCGTTGAGTCGACCCACTATATCATCGGCTCTGTTATCGGACCGCACCCGTTCCCAATGATGGTTCGCGATTTCCAAAGTGTCATCGGAAAGGAATGCCGCGAGCAATCTCTCTCCTCCATCGGCAGACTCCCCGACGCAGTTGTGGCGTGCGTCGGCGGCGGCAGCAACGCAGCCGGCATGTTCTTTCCGTTTGTAGAGGATAAGGGGGTCAGAATGATCGGGGTCGAAGCTGGTGGACGGGGTGCTACTCCCGGCGAACACGCATCACCGCTCTCCTACGGAAGCCCCGGGGTTCTTCATGGCTCCTACAGCTACGTCATGCAAGATGAAGATGGGCAAACAAGCGATGTTCATTCGATGTCAGCAGGCTTGGATTACCCCGGTGTCGGGCCTGAACACAGCTATTGGAAAGACACCGGACGGGTCGAATACACGTCCTGCCGCGACGACGAAGCTCTGGCTGCCTTCGATTTTCTCGCAAGAAACGAAGGGATTCTGACCGCACTAGAAACATGCCATGCGGTGGCCAAAGCGACGGAAATTGCAAAAACCATGACTCCCGATCAGCACTTGGTCATCTGCTTGTCCGGTCGCGGCGATAAAGATGCTGCCGAGCTTGCTCGTTTACGCGGTCAAGAGTGGTAATCCCAATCCATCCCGATAGGATATCGCAATCCACGCTTACTCGATCGCTTTTTGAGTCGACCAAACTATTCCTACCAGATTAATTCCTAATGACTCCAATCGAACTATTGTTCCAACGCCTCAAAACGGACGGGCGGAAAGCATTCATGCCTTTCATCACCGCAGGTGACCCAAACATGGGATTCACTAGGCAGGTGCTGAAGCTCCTTAACGATCTGGGATGCTCAATGGCGGAAGTGGGTATCCCCTACAGCGACCCTATCGCAGATGGTCCCGTCATCCAAGCCTCCTACACCAGAGCACTATCAAAAAAAACGAAGCTAGCTGATATTTTTACTGGCATAGCCTCTGAGAAGCCCTCCTTGAGCATGCCACTTGTCTCAATGGTGAGCTACGCCATCATCCATCGAATGGGACTTGAGAAATATGTTGATCAAGCGATCGAGGCTGGCTTTTCCGGCGCCATTGTCCCCGATCTCTTGGTAGAAGAAAGCGATGCTCTCTCCAAGATTTGCAAGCGAAAAGCCTTTAATCTGATTCAGCTTGTGACCCCGACGACTCCACAAGATCGTGCACTGCGGATTGCAGATCAGTCATCAGGCTTCCTATATTTTGTAAGCGTCACCGGAATTACCGGCGAACGAAGCGAACTGCCTTCTGGGCTAACGGAACGTGTCTTGTGGCTGAAAGAGCGATCCCCCCTCCCTATCTGTATCGGGTTCGGAATCTCATCGCCCGAACATGTGAAACTACTCGCTCCCGTAAGTGATGGCGTGATCGTTGGTTCCGCAATCGTACGATTGATGGAGAATGCGGAAAGCGATCCTAGCGGCGCTCTTTCGAAGATCGAAACCCTGTGCAAGTCACTCATGGCAGCGCTTTAGCACTGGCGTCGCTCAATTCGTATACCCAGCTAGGCATGAAGTTACGCGACCGCGATTCACCAAAAGTTTCCACGGGCTGACGGCCCGACCGCTATCTCCAAGTTGCGACACGGTCCTCGCGCCTGGATTTGCAGCAACACATGAATCTATTAGCGATAGTTAATGTTTCATGTCTTGGGATTTGCTAGCAATACTTGCGGTCAATGCATGAAACAGATGATGAAATGATGTGAGCGAGAATATACCTCTAGTAAACATCGAATCGAACAGAGCGAGAGGGCTGCCATCATCTAATCCCGCTCCAACTAGACAAAATCACTACTATCACTTGGCGATGATATCGATCGAGCTAAGCTTATCCCTAGACTTAAGCACTAGCCCAATAAAAAAAGCCGCTAGGCGGAAACCCGACTAGCGGCTTGGTCGTTTGATTGCTTGGAGCAGATATCAACTAGGTTGAATGCTCTAGCACAGCAACGGTTTAGCTAGGAACCTTGGTAGCAGGCTTTGCAGCCTTCTTCTTCTTGGAAACCTTCTTAACAGCCTTCTTAGCAGCTGCCTTCTTTGGTGCAGCCTTCTTAGCAGCTTTCTTAGCTACCTTCTTCTTTGGAGCTGCCTTCGTTGCTGCCTTCTTTGCTTTCTTCTTGGCCATGGATACATCCTCCGAAAAGCTAAAACTTAGTTGTTGCAGTAGTTACCAACCAGAAGCAGAAGGTAGGCAACACTGTGCTCAACAACCGATACTAAAAATTCTTCACCGAAACAGTTTCGACCTTAGACATCATGTCACAAACACACGAGTGTGGTTGCAGTCGGATCTGTTTCCGCAAAGGAACAACATCCAATGACGTATTTGTATAAAAGTCGAAACCTAATGCAACATCTTTTCGACAATTTTTCCACAATAATGAAACGAATTTTC
>JBKCTT010000083.1:0-13803 GCA_046318795.1 Pirellula sp. | reverse complement strand
CTAACAGCGATGGCAGCAATTGCCAGGGAGGCGATCAAACGCATGGATTTCTCTCCAAAATATCAATCGAAGTTTCCTTGAACGCGTCCTGAACTTCCTGGCTTGATGACCTTCCTGGCCTTCATCCAGTGCCAACATCTGAGGTGGCATACGACGCGAGACAATCTAGAAATCACCCGCAGCTAACGTTTTGCAAGTTTTTTGGATCAATTTCCAAGTAACATCTTCGAATCAGAGGTACGCATGAGTGGGTCGTAACGGTTAGAATACCGTCCGGATTTTTGTTCAACTCCTCTCGTCCTTCGCTAACGTTATGAATTACCGACGAAACTTCCTCAAGGCATCTTTGGCCTCTGGCTCCGTTTGCTTGGTCTCCCCTCAACTTTTGGCGAATTCTTGGAACGTCACCGCCCATCCTTATTTTGAGAACATTGGTATCCAGCTCTACACCCTCCGAAACCAAATTGCCTCAGATCAAACAAAGACGATCCGGGCGGTTGCTGACGCTGGATATAAACAAGTCGAGCTGATGGACGTGACCACGGCCCCTGCGATTGTGCCACTCGCCAAAGAGAACGGAATGTCCGCAAGTTCAGCGTTCTTTAATTGGGAACTACTCGGCAATGCAACTCCTCCGAAATCCGCCGGCAGCGTCGAGCAATGCATCGAACTGGCCACTCAACATGGACTCAAATACCTAGTCTTTGGGTACATTGGCAAAGGCCACCGCGAAACACCAGACCAAATCAAAGCCATTGCAGAACGATCCAACAAAGCTGGAGAGTTGTGTAAGAAAGCTGGATTGCAGTTATGCTATCACCATCATTCGTTCGAATTTGAAAAGCTTAATTCCGGAAAAACCGGCATGGACCTTTTTATCGAGAACTTTGATCCCAAGCTCGTGTCCTTTGAAATCGACGTCTTCTGGTGTGCCATCGGCGGTTGGGATCCGATAGAGACCCTCAAACGACTGAAAGGGCGTGTGTCCCAAGTCCACTTAAAGGACCTTGAAAAGGGAACGCCAGTTATCTTCGACGAGGGCAAGGTACCCGTAACAGCTTTCAAGGAAGTCGGAGAAGGCTCCATAAATATGAAGGCCGTTCTGGATACAGCACAGGAAATTGGTGTCGCCCAATGCCATGTTGAACAAGACCAATCAAGCGACCCGGTCGCGAGTATCAACACGAGCTACAAGTATCTGGCTAAGCTCTAACCGCGTTGCCGATCGTTCGAATCATCATTGCTCCAACTTCATAACCAAACTTAGATGTCGATTATTAATGAGCTTCAGTGGCGAGGTCTTATCCACCAATGTACCGACCTGGAGACGGTCACAAACGAACTGAAGGAACCTATTATTGTTTATGCAGGATTTGATCCCACTGCCGATTCACTGCATGTTGGATCTCTGTTGCCATTGATGATGCTGCGTCGGTTTCAGCTGGCTGGTCATCGACCCATTGCGCTCGTCGGTGGTGCAACGGGAATGATTGGTGATCCTAGCGGCAAATCTGCGGAACGGAGCTTATTGTCCAAAGATATTCTTGAACGTAACGTCGAGGGAATCAAAGCACAGATGGCGAGATTCTTGGACTTTACTCCAGGGAGCGGTGCCATCCTCGTTAACAATTTTGATTGGATGCAATCATTTTCATTCCTGGATTTTTTGCGAGATGTTGGCAAGAACTTTCCTGTCAACGTGATGTTAGCGAAAGACTCTGTTCGCAATCGACTTGAGAATTCCGATAGCGGATTGAGCTACACCGAGTTCAGTTATATGCTGCTCCAAGCGTTCGATTTTGTTCACTTGGCCAAGAATTACGGTTGCAAGCTTCAAATTGGTGGTAGCGATCAATGGGGCAACATTACAGCGGGGATCGATCTTGGTCGCCGCATGTTAGGCCTTTCCTTGCTCGGCCTTACCAATCCGTTACTGACGACGTCCGACGGTCGGAAAATGGGCAAAACAGAGCAAGGAACTGTTTGGCTCGATTCTAATCGCACCAGCCCTTATCAACTTTACCAGTACTTTATAAATGTTGCCGATGCGGATGTTTTGTTGGCCTTGCGATTCTTGTCTGACGTTGATGAAGCAGAATATCGTTTACTCGAAGCAGGTATGACGACACAGCCTGGTGCTGCGCAGCGGCGACTAGCTCAATCTGTGACCAAGCTGGTTCATGGCGACGCGGGCTTAGCATCTGCGGTTCGGGCATCGGAATATTTGTTTGGAGGTGAGATTGATCGCCTCAGCGATAAGGAGCTACTCTCTATCTTCGCCGACGTTCCTAGCCAAACGGTAGGTCGAGATTTACTATCGCAGGGCTTAAGTGTTGTTGATGCGCTCGTGATGGCTGCTTTGAGCAAGAGTAAGGGTGAAGCACGACGACTCGTTGAAAGTGGTGGTGTTTACATCAACAATCGCCGATGCGAGGGGGTAGATCGCCTGCTGGGATCCGATGACCTAGCAAGCGAATCTGTAATCGTCTTGCGAACGGGAAAGAAAAAATACTCTCTGCTGCGGTTCGAATAGCGGTGGTTCGACTGAGTCGTGTCGCGGCGATCACTTGACTCGGAACAAGGTCAAGTCGAAGCAGTCGGGCGAGACTGCTTGCTTTTGTAGTTCTCCCTCGTCAGTCAAGCGTTCTAAAACACTACGGATCATTCTTTCGTCGGCTTCATCGAGGACTCGGTATTCAGAATCGCTCCCTTCAGGATGCGCAACGATCCCTACGTGTGTTACCTTTAAAAGCTTGATCCATGCAACAACGGTCTCTTCGGTAACTTTTCGAGTTTTCGGAATTGTGACACAATCGACCGGTATATCAATGTCGTCGTGTGTTCCTAGCAGCAATACCTTGGAATCAGGTTCGAGCGTCCCCTCGAGGAGTTGCTTTTTCAACTCGATCGGGAAACGTGATCGTACCTCTTCTTGCGATTCTCCGTACACTAACCATTGCTCTGAGACTAGCCAATCTATCGGAGCTAGTATCCGATTCTCCATAGTTGGCCAATACGAGGCGTTGACCAGGCTTACGACCATGATGCTGCACCAAGCAATGAGTCCAACAATGCGGTGCTGATTGCTCAAAATCCAGGATACCCCGCTCGCTACCGGTAAAGCAAAGAAACTCAAGGCTGGAACCCACGATCGATCCGGGGCACTACAGATCAAACTCATGACTACAAAGAACCCAACCCCTGCCCCAGCGTACGCAATCTGCAATCGAGTCTGTGAGGAAACCAATCCAATCACTAGGCATGCAACCCACGGTATCGTGAATAGGGTTGAAAAACCTAGGAATCGCAGAATCGCATCGATGCGATTAGCCTCGTGAATAATCGGCTGAATACTCAATGAGAAAAACCACTCCAAAAGTGGAATCGACACAACGGCAATCAACAACCAAGGTCTGTTGATTGCCGGACTGCCACTAAGGATTGTCGGAATGCTACGCAGGGATGTCACCGCTATGAGTGCTGCTACCTGAGATGTTACGATCCACTCTATCCGCCCCAGTCTCCCTAGCTCGAGCGTCGCAGGAGTAGCCAAAAGCAACATCAGCATGAACATGGCCGGAACCTTACCGGAAACCTCTTTTGCTCGCCCCCAAAGAAGCAAGAATCCTGCAATTCCAACGAACACGTCAAGCAGTTTGCTTGCAAGCAACGCGGGATACACTGTCGCGACACTCAAGAGGCTAGTATTTCTATCTAGTGTGCGATTCGTAATGCTTCTTGGTATTGATAGCATCGATAGGTACGCCACAGGGTCTAGTTGGCCAAGAGATTCAAATCGATGGTTGCTTGTGTCTTCTTCTTCTTCTATGGGCAACGCTAAGTTCGGTGCACGTGTCACTTTAACTAGATGTGTTGTTTTGACCCATTTTTGATTTCGAACTTGTACGTCCACGCTCGGAATCATGGCCCCGACGACATGAATGGTAATCAGGGCGAGGCAGCTTAGGGTCGCCAGCCCAAAAAGTCGACGCTTCCAAGATTGATTCAGAGATAGATCGGGTGAGTGAGTCGCTGTATCACTTTGGGTGCTGAATGAACCGATTGAATCCTGCTGCCTTGACTGCTTGCGCAAGAAGTAGCTCGTGACGAAAATGGCGACAAACATCAGCACAGTTGTGGGCACAACAAGAGTGATGGGCCACGACTCACTCTTTAGCAACCACTCTTGGATAAAGAAAACTCCACGTAGGATCGAGTACCCCAAAACAAGTCGCAGTGCCCAAAGAATGCATCGACTGTCCCATTCTAGCGATTGATGCTGTCGCGACCGTCCCAGGCAGAGGGCGCCGACCAAGCTTAGGAAAAACACCCAGAGCACAGCGATGGCGAGCGAGGTGCCACGTACCGCCCAATAGTCGAGTGGTAAACCAGCGGTCCACTGAAGCCACAGGGCCTCGGGGCTAGCCATGTAAATCAAAGCAAAATCGAACCTGGATAAAGCAAAAACGTCACCATTCGGGTCGCGGGCTGGGAGGCACGGGTAGAGACAAGTCGCCACCGATAACGCGATCCAAATGGCGTTTCCTGGGAGAGAAGCGGATCGACTCATTAAATACGGTTCTTTTGTGGCAATCTGAAATCGAAAACAGAGTGGTTTTAACAGAAAAATTGGTAAACAATACCCACTTTGCGTATCGTGTGGTATTTTGGAAGCATGAACAAGCCACCTCTCTCCGGTATTTTTACCCCCAATATAACCCCACTCGATACCCACGGGCGACTCGACGAAGATAAGCTCCGTGGCTATGTAGATTGGTTGATCGATAAAGGTGTACACGGCCTTTACCCCAACGGCAGTACTGGCGAATTCGTTCGGTTTACTCCTGAAGAACGCAAGCGTGTGATTCAGGTTGTCGCAGACCAAACTCGTGGTCGTGTTCCCATTCTGGCTGGGGCCGCCGAGGCCAACGTCGATGAAACGGTAAGAGCATGTGACACTTATGGGGCACTGGGCTGCCGAGCCGTCGCAATCGTTGCTCCGTTTTATTATCGACTCGCTCCCGATGGCGTATACGCTTACTTTAAGGAAATCGCAGATCGCGTGAGTGTCGATGTGACGCTTTACAACATTCCCTTGTTTGCCTCTCCCATCGATGTAGCCACGGTTAAGAGACTTGCCCAAGATTGCCCACGTGTCGTAGGGATCAAAGATAGCTCCGGGGATATTCCTCACATGATGCGGATGATCTCCGAGGTGAGGCCTCTCCGCGATGATTTCTTCTTCATGACAGGTTGGGATGCGGCCTTGGTCCCGATGTTAATGATTGGAGCCGACGGTGGGACCAATGCAACTAGTGGCGTCGTCCCTGAATTGACGCGCGCGATTTACGAAGCCTGTAGAGCAAAGGACTGGGATTTGGCTATGGTCCTTCAGTACCAGTTGTTGCCGCTGTTCGATGCGATGCTAGGAACGGCTGAGTTTCCCGAAGGCTTCCGACGAGGAGCCAAGATTCGTGGTTGGAACCTAGGCGAGTCTCGTACCCCGCTGACTCCTCAACAAGCGACTGCTGCTGATCGAACCCAAGCTCGCATCAGCGAATTGCTTTCGAAGTTTGATTTTATGCGAGAGCCGAAATCTTCTCCAGCAACACCAGTTGTCGACGATGCTGTGATATCAAAGATCGTTACTGAAGTTCTACAACAGTTAAAAACAAACTAGCCGGCCCTTACAAAATTTGTATCGGCCGTAATGGTAAGCAGAATATGGGGATCGTTAACGCAACTATCCCCAACAGTACTCTTACCGGCCCGAGTTTGACGTTATCGTTACGACTCGGCGGATGTGAGATTCCCATGAGCGGAATCAGAATCAACATCAAAATAAATACAGGCTCGCGATACTTGATGCTGGAGTAAATGACGTAAACCACGCAAGTAAAGTAGACGCTAAGCGACACGATTCCCGATTTCTTACCAAGCAGACCAAACAAGACGTGACCGCCGTCGAGTTGGCTAATCGGGATCATATTGAGTCCCGTTACCAGCAATCCAACCCATGCTGCCATCAGCATCGGGTTCATCGATGTGTTTGGAATCCAATCTCTTGCGACCGGACTGTCAGGGTTGGCAATCTTGTCCAAAAGAGAAATGCCTAGCGGTTGCCCAAACTGAATCGTTGAGCTAGTCGTTTCTAGAAAACTGTTGCTAGTGAGTCCGAACCAAGCGATCGGAATAGCGAATACCAATCCCGCCAGTGGTCCGGCGATGCCGATATCGAAAATCTGCTTGCGATCTGCTTTGAAGCCATCCATCAGAATGACCGCACCACAGGTGCCGGTCGGTCCAATAGGGAATGGAATGAATAGAGGCAACGTCGAGGGGATTTTGTAAAGTCGCGTTGCAACATAGTGTCCCAGTTCGTGCGCACCAAGAATCACGGCAAGCGAAATGGAAAAGACTAAGCCGCCACTCCAGTTTGCCAGTACATGTTTGCGAATGGTAAACATGGACTCTTCGTAAACCGATTGCTCCCATACGTTCATGGGATTCCACGCTGTAATCCCAGCCCAAGTCATTGACACAATGGTCGCTACGAGCAGAAACATTGGCATGGTCCAACGCCGACGTCGTGGTGGCATGGTTCGAGCTGCTATAATCTCTTCGGCCGGATAAACGCTCTCTAATGCGGAAGCGTTGGCGGATGAATTCGGAGTTCGGTTTTCTGACACTAGTATTTCAGGAGGCTTTCGATCTGGTAAGGCGCGAGCTTGTCCCGGCCGTTCAGGAATGTTAGTTCAATGCAGAACAAACATCCCACAATGTCAACATTGTAGTGGGCAAGCAATGAGCAACAGGCTCCCACAGTTCCCCCTGTTGCAAGCAAATCATCGACGACGAGAACCTTTTGGCCTGCACATACGGCGTCCTTGTGAATCTCTAAGGTATCCTGACCGTATTCGAGATCGTAACTAAAGGAATGCGTGTCGTGCGGGAGCTTGCCCGGTTTCCGAACAGGAACAAAAGCTGCATTCAATTCGAGAGCTAAAGGGGCAGCAAAAATAAAGCCACGTGCCTCAGCCGCCACAATGGAATCGATCTGCTTTCCACGAAACATGTCCGCCATGCGGGCAATCGATTCGCGAAATGCGACTGGGTGATTGAGAAGCGGAGTTATATCCTTGAACATGATTCCAGGCTTGGGAAAGTCGGGAACGTCTCGGATAAAGGAATAAAGATCTAGCTCAGGAGATCGAGTCATTACGTGGCTCTTCCAAAGGGACAATCGTGAAAAACAACGCTCGCACGGCTAACGCCGCCTCTTTTACCAGTGCGAACAGACCACCGAATTGTAGCGATTTTTGACTAAGCCGATAGCGTGCCAAAATTGCGGTAAACATGAAACGGACTTAGTTCCATGCTAGTCGCTTCCCCGCAAATCCACTGACGCATGAGTAACGCCGTTCCAGTGGACCAGTGTAACCCATGTCGGAAATGCCCTGCCGCAATCGACAAACCAGGCATGTTGGGGATCGGTCCGAGGTACGGATAAGAGTCAAAAGAACCCGGTCTCAAGCCCGCCCAACTCCTAAGCACCGCTTGCTCTCTGAGCGGAGGAAAGATCGACTCAGCCCACCCTCTCAGTTCCGATAGCATCGCTTCCGTCGTTTCAGCCACAAAGCCTACCTCTTCTTCGCACGAGCCCACAAGCAAATGCCCATCATCTCGCGGAACAAGATAACGGTGACCTTCGTTGACGACACAATCAAACGGCTTGCTATCCAATTTGTAAAGAAGCATCTGGCCGCGCACAGGCATGATTCCAGTCTCAATTCCAAGCTGGCCGATCAACTTTACGGTCCATGCTCCTGCTGTTAAGCAAACTCTCGGAGCCCGATAGTTTCCCGTCTTGCAGGCAACAACCCAATCGCCTGCTTGACTGATGTCGACAACCTCATTGTGCTCGATGATGTCTACGCCACTCGCTTTGCAAGCCGCCAGCAAAGCCTGAATATGCCTCGGGTTTCTGACGCGGCCGTCATTCGGCAGCCACCAAAACTGATGTTTGTCCGGTGGGTTATTGATTGGCGTAGGGGCATTTAATTGGCCAAGACTAACATTTGGCTTAAATCCGTGTATCTGGATGTCATGGCGACTCAATTGCTGAAAGGGAATCCCATGTTCCTGCCACCAAACACGATTGGCCGCCAGCGTTGCCTTTTCCCCTGCGGATCTGGCAATGTAAAGCCCACCACATTTTCGGTATTCGTTATCGATGCCCGTTTGATCAAGCAGCTTGGCTGCCCAGGTTTCATGCAATGTATGAGACAGTGCACGGAGTTGTTCGAGCGGATCCAGCGGCTGAATCGTCGCCCCCGAGGGTAATATGCCTGCCCCTGCCCACGATGAGCCAGCCCCAGCACGACCTGCATCAACGACCGCCACCTTTAATCCATGCTGTGCGCATTCCCAAGCGATGGACAAGCCGATAACTCCTCCACCGACCAAGATTAGATCGTACGATTGTTTCTCACTCATGATTTCGGACCGAGGTTGATTCCATTGGCTGATCTATTGTTCTCAAATAGCCCAATATGAAAACCTCAACCGAACTACATTCTGAATAAATGGGCCAGTCACAGGACGGTCTTTCATTCGCTTAGCTGATGAACGGTATTGTGTATCGTTCCCTTGACCACCTCGCCATTTATGTCCCGAAAGCTGTACTTAATTTCCATGCACCACGTAGGTTCCAAACCGCGAGGCAATATGGTGACGCGATGACCATCCGGCGAAAGACTTACGTTTTCGATTTGCAAGTTCTTTTCGTCTAGATGCGGTGAGCCATAGTTTGCGGACCGCTTGAGCCCCCAGGATTTGATCGAGATCTTTTCGGAATCCAACGAAGCGGGATCGATCGCATTTGCGAATTTGAGTTCCAGGCCCGATTGCTTAGCGTGAAGCTCTAGCGGCAAATTGACCTCTTCGCTCGTCATTCGCAGGCGATACAGTCCTCCCGGTTGCGTAGCATTGCCTGCCCAAGCGAACATGCCACACAAGTAGAGTTGCCCATCTCGTGGAGAAAAACGCCCTCGCATGACACCGGTCGGAAACGCTGGAATGGGCAATTCAATCATGCCCCCTTGTATCTTGCCGTTGACGTTTTCGTGGGGTACCAAAAAGACTTTACCATAACCATAAGATAGATTCAGGAGGGAACCATTGAGCGGTCCCCATCGCAGACTATCGACCCAAAGTAATTCAGCCGGCGAACGATCGAACTCATTCGTAATCCAACACAGGGGAGGTACCATCGCGGAGTCTGAGGTGTCTGTCACGTTATGGTATCCAAGCATATTGCCATAAAAGTTTGGCTCACCCGTCTCGGAACGGGTAACCCAATTGATACGATTCTTCGGATTCCAAAATCCCTCTTGGTCGGTCACAACAAACGAACCATCAGGATTCAGGCACACTCCGTTGGCAGCACGAAAGCCGGTCGCCAGAATTTTCGTTTGAGATCCGTCGGCACTAACTTGTAAGAGCGTACCATGGTGCGGAACGATCGCTGCCTTTCCATGGCAACCAGACTTGGCATAGTAAAAATTACCCGCGTCATCGGTCTGCAATCCCATGGCGAATTCATGAAAGTGCTCGGTGACTTGGTGATCATTATTAAAGCACTCATAGTAGTCTGTTTCGCCGTCTCCATTGAGGTCATGGAGAATTGTTAACTGATCACGACAAGTCACATAGATCTTCTCTTTTACGATCTTGAGCCCTAATGGCTGAAACATTCCAGAAGCAATTCGCTGCCATTGAAGAGAAATCTGGTCACCCGATTTTTTCTCTTCAACGATCCAGCAGTCCCCATCCCAAGTGCACACTGCCATCCGACCATCAGAGAAGAAATCAAGACCCGTTGGTCGAAACTGTGCAAGCCACGGATTGTTGTCCGGCGGGGTGAGTACATCGATCGCAAAAGCTCCCGATGTGCGTCCCGATTGCAGAATCGTCGTGATCCGATCGGGCCAACGTGGCGGTCCTCCTTGGATGTAGCGATTTAAATCGATTCCGTTACGAACGGATTGTTGCACCGCTGCATGGAGCGCTCGGCTGTCGATTTGTTGAGTATCCGCCTCCTTGTGAGTGGGTTGCCAGATGGAGAATTGAATTGGCTCGCTTCCGGCTGGGATCATTAAGTGGAGTGCGCCGTGGTCATTCGCCCATTTCAGCAGAGGCATGACTGGTACGATGCCTGCGGTAACGTTCCTGAGCTCGATACTCGAACTCTGGGTTCTCTTAACGATTGCATGATTTTTGCCGCTCGTTTGATCATGCCCCGGTGACTTAGATTGGCTGTCGAGAGTCCATTTGCCAAGAATGGACGGGTCTCCATCTGGAAAGCCACTAAACGTGCGTGAATTCGAGTCGATTGCTTTTTGAACGAAGCTCGCTTCTCGCATTTCCCCTTGGAATGCGTTGGATTGAGGGAAGTTAGGAGAGGTGAAGCCAAACCGAAAAACTGGGTTGGTCAATGGTTCTTTGGCCGCTAGTGCTCCTTTCGCGTCAAGCTTGCCGTCGACGAACAATTGCACGGTTTTGCTTGATTTCTGCCAGCTCACTGCAATATCATGCCAACGATTGTCTGTTATGGTTGTTTTACCTTGGACGGCACCAACCCAACCGATGTCGAAGCAGAGTTTGCCATCGCGAATGAAAAGACTTTGTCCATTTGGAATCCACTTTTCTCCACCGTCGCTGATAGACCATATCGTCCCATCCGAGGTTGTTTTGATAGACGCAGTAACGGTAAAGTCCTCGTGGAAGGTGTCGTAGTTCGATGAGTCCTCGAGCTCAAAAAATGTGCTACCATCATAAGCCATGACGGTTTGAGTAGCTGTTTTCGCAGCACCTGAATCAAGCTGTACCAGCGTCGGATCGTCAGGCTTAGGGTAGATTACGGTGGCATTTCGATCGGCGTGTTCGGCAACTTGGAGATACAGATCGGTTGTTCGCGGTCCGATGTGAAAGGTCCGCAAGAAGACCGGCGGGAGGTTAGTATCGTCGAACGATTGGATCGACGGAGATTCCAGAACGTCGGTATCGCCGATCGAATACGAGAAGATCGAACGATTGCCAAAGTGATATTGTCCTTTGTATCGTCCCCATTCGCGAGGCAAAGGGCCGTATCTACGTTCATCGCGACCTAGAACTCTCTGGTCATCTTGGAAGGAATGTGTTGTTGGGTTTCCCCATCCAGGACCGTTAGCATTGCTGAAGCTGATATCGCCGACCAATCGTGGATGGATACCATGTTCCCCGTTGAATTGGATCCCACGCCAGTCGATAAAGTTCTGGCCGCCAAGCGTGGATGATCGTTGCTTCGCGATTTCTTGATCTGTAGTCTTGGTCCATCCTGCTGCCATGCGTAGTGTATCGGTATCGAATAGCATCCAATGTCGACCTCGAGCGACTCCGCCTGTTCCTGTATCGAGCCGAACAGCGACCCCTTTGTAAGCAATGTTGGGTGGATTGCTCGCGGAGCCTTGCGAGGGGGCTTCGTAGGTGTGAGTCAAGCTGGGGCCGTAGTCCATAGCCGACCACACTTCGATGTTGCTCGGAGAGGGGCCTCTGGTATCCCCCTTAGGCAGCTTATTGAGGTAGCCTGAATCTACTGAGGTCCATTGTGTTGGATTGTGAGGTTTAAGATAGGCTTCGCGAATATAATGGATGACATCGTATTTTTGAGAAGGCACCATCCAGGACTGAGGCATCATAAGACCGAAACCATAAGTCATGGTTCGGTACATGGATAACGGATCGCTTCCATTTTTGAACTTACCTTCTCCAAATCGCAGAGAGTTGGGAAGTGAGCCTGGCTGGTCAAGAGTTCCATGGCAATTAGCACAGACTCTTTTGTAGATTGCTTCGCCGCGCTGAAAGGATTCCTCATTCCATTCACTGATTAGTTCGGAATGATTAATGCGACTTTCGTATTCCGGCACAACCAGTTGTTGAAACGACTCAGGGGGAATTAATTCTGCGGCTCGTTCTTTTCCACCGTCGCGAACTTCGATTAGGAACTTAATGAGATCGTAGAATTGTTCTTTATTGCTGAGCAAGTTCATTAAACCGGCGGGCATCAAAGAGAGTTGGCTCGACTTAAGTTCCTCGATAGCGGCCGTCGGTACCGTGTAAGTCACCTCGGGTTGTGATAGATCTCGGAGTACAACTTGGCTTTCTGACCGTTCCACCATGAGGCCTGAAATCAGTTCCTCATCGGTAGTGAGGAGGGAGATCGACTCGAAACCACTGCGTATTTTTTTTGATGGTTCCAGAACGGATTCAATGAGATGTTCGTCGGTGGCTTGCGAATCGAGCGAAGTTAAATCAGGGCCTAGGAGACTGGAGTTTGCTTTACCCAGGGCATGGCACTTTGAACAATTCAGTTGCGGCTGATGAAAGAGGATCGCACCGCGGGACGCATCCCCCAGAGTACGAACCGAATCTACCAATTGAGAGCGAGAAATGGCTTTTAGTTCTTCTTCCAACGATTGACCGCGGCAGTTCGAGACTGCAGCAGCGGTAGTAGTGAGAAGAAAGCAGAGTGGGATCAAGCAAACGGAATCGTTGAAAAGACGACGTCGAAACACAAGTATGCCTCAGGAAGGTGGGAACTAGCGGAACGACTTTATCTTAATCGATAATGCTTTAGATTCGTTTGCCGACACTGAGATTTCCTCTAGTAAAAGCACCGACGGGAGCGGTACGGTAAGCAATGGCTTCATGTACACTAGGCCGTGCTCGGTATATCTGTCGTCCTCTCGCGACGATTTCCAAACAAATCCATCGCAAGCGTATTGGTGCGTAAAAGATGGCTAGTTCCAACAAGATGTTACTTTAGCAAAACACACTCTTGCCATTTTTTGCCCTGGCTGAAAGGACAAACTATGCGAAACCGTATCCTCTCGCCTGTTGTCCGGCGAAGCCGTCTCTTTGCATCCCGATAAGGATGGTAGATTGTAGCCAGGGGTTGAGCGAATGCGACACCCCTGGATCCGAATCCCAATCATTCTTCCCATCCTGAAAGGATGGCAGCGACGTGTATATAGCTGGCATCTCCTTCGGGGTACAAAACCTTTTGCGCACCTCAACCGGAGGTGTAGCATTCGCTCAACCTCCGGCTACAAGCTTGAATCCTTACAGGATGAAAGCCGACGACGTCAAAGCATAAAAGATCCAGATTTGGTAGACAGATCGAACGCATCAAAATGAATCACGCATCTTTCTGCGATCGATCTTTCTGCCCATATATGAGGCCCCCCTGTGAAAACGGATGGCACGGTCCGTTCTTTGGTTGCACCGAATTCGGTCATGGGCTCACCACTTGGGTTTATCCCAGTGGGAGCATGACTGAGTAGCTACCGACACCGCAGCCTACAGTCCCCTCTCCTCCGTCTGGCCGCAGGCCAGACGGAGGAGAAGAAAGGGGGACGCATTTATTAGCCACACAGTCATCGCCCCACCGGCACAGAGCCGGAATGGTGGCGGAAGAGTCGGTCGCATGGGGAATGCAACTTTCATTGTGGTTCGGGAATTGTTGTGATCCGTGCAATGCACGGATTTTTAACCGTCTGATGATGCTGGGAGCGTCAACCGTGTGCTAGCGCACGAAGGGTGATAGAATTATATCCCCTTCGGGCGCAAAGCGTCAAACGTGTGCTAGCGCACGATAGGCTGATAGATTCTCATCGCGGGCGGGCGCCCTGCGACAACAGTGTGCTAGCGCACTATCGGGATATGTAATGTCTTATTTGGTGGTAGAAGCTGGAAAAAAGTATG
>JBKCTT010000082.1:0-2788 GCA_046318795.1 Pirellula sp. | reverse complement strand
GATCGCATCTTCGACCGTAACTCCGACATACCGATCGGTTTCGTCGATCGCAACGCGGCCGTTGGTGCTGGTCAGAGTTACACCATCACCGAAGATTTGCGATTACCGATCGGCATCGGAGGCAATTACTATCTGGTCGTTGTAACCGATTCCACCAATCGCGTTTACGAACGCGATGGTGAAGACAATAACATCCAAATCTCCACAGCCCCGATCACGATTCTCCACTTACCCCCAGCCGACCTCGTCGTCGGTGACATCGTCGTTCCATCGAATGCCGCCATGGGGCAATTGGCAACGATTACCTTTAGCATCACCAATGCAGGCCAAAATGCAGCTCGGGGAGGTTGGTACGACGCCGTGTATATCTCCTCCAATGACCAATGGGATATCGATGACGAATTCATGGGCCGCGTATGGCGAGCCAGTGATGTTGGCGCCGGAGGTTCTTATACGGCGACCCTAACCGCGCCACTGCCGGGAGTCATACCAGGCAACTACAAGGTGATCGTACGCTCCGATATACGCAATAACCTCGTCGAAGCGGACGAAAGCAACAACCTTAAAGCCAGCCTCGATCGATTCGCCCTCGATGCCCCGTCACTGACTCTCGGTACCCCCACACAAGGAACCTTCAGCAACGGTCAATTCCTCTACTACAAGGTCACCGTACCCGCTGGAGAAACGTTGCTCGTCCAGTTTGATTCGAGCGCCATCGAAGGCTCCACGGAATTGTACATGAGCTACGATGCGATGCCACGTCGTAGCCGTTCCGATCTAGTCGCTTTAAAGCCATTTCAATCCGATCAACGGATCATCCTGTCGTCGACACAAGCAGGCACCTACTACATATTGGTTCATGGGAACGAAGTTTTAACAGCCGCCACTCCATTTTCGATATTAGCCAGGATTGTCCCTTTTAGTGTATTCGATACGAACTTTGGCCAAGGAGGAACGGCCGGTAACCGCACGATTTTAATCGAGGGTGCCAAGTACGATCGCAGCGTTACGGCAGAATTAGTCGATTCCCAAGGCCGAGCGTTCCCAGCCGTGAACTACACACGGGTTAGCGACACCCGACTCTACGTAACATTTGATTTAACAGAAGCCAGCCTTGGAAACTACTCGCTACGTGTATCCAAAGGCACGACCAACGAGCAAATTCTGGTTCCTGGCGCATTTGAAGTCGTATTCTCTCTAGCCAGTGTTCAACCGATCAGCCTTACGCGCCCCGATACGTTCAATCGGCGACGCAATGACAGACCCCCAGCACTTATACCCGTATCATTAGGTTGGAGAAACAATACGCTCAACGATGTCGACGTACCCCTCATTCACTTTTCAGCCACTGATCCGTTCGCTGCATCCATCGAAGATGCGAAAGCGGGAAGAACCGTAACCTCGACCGAATTCCTAGGCTTTAGCCGAACCGATGGTCCGCGAGCAGTATTGCTCCCCGGAGATTTCGTAACCGCAGAATACTTTATAGCTCCAAGAACTGCATCCGAATCGGATCCTCCCCTGGATATCCACTACGCCGCCGAGTACTTTTATAACGACGAACAAGCTCCCTACAACTGGGACTACGATTTAAGTCAACTCGACATGTCGTACCTAACCGACGATGAAGCGATCGCAGCGATCGGCGCATTCAAGCAATCCAAAGGAAATACGTTGGGTGCCCTGCGCGAGGTATTAGCCGAGGGATTAAACCGAGTACAAGATCTCAGTCCAGCCCATGTACCAGCTACATCGCGCCTCCTTATCCAAGAAGTCTTTGACCGATTCGTAGCCAGTCGCATGACATCGCTGCGGGGTAAAGTTGAATACCCCAATCTCAAAGTCGATTTTAGTGATCTCGCAATCACCATCCAAGAGGTTGGTGGGACGAGAACGTACTCCAGTGCGGTGTTAGCAGATGGTTCGTTCGTGTTTCCTAAGGTGGAGCCGGAAACCTACGACGTCACGGTCAGCGGCGGCGCCGTAAAAACCAATGAGAATATTCGAGTCACCATCGCAGAGGGTCAAAAGGCCAACATAGCCTTATCGTTGGTTACTGGCCCTGAACTCCCACGAGTATCCATACCCGCTAGGAGTCCGGTAGGAAATTCACCCGTAGCAGCGCCCTGGATAACACGTCCGGGCACGATAAGCGAATCACTGAGTGGTAACGTATTAGAATCGGTCCTGGGCGATCTGAGCGGTAGAGACTACACGGTCGAGTTGATCGGAGACTTTCCAGGAGGTTTTACATTGGAGCCAGACGGCTCCTACGAATTCTATTCCAACGAGACAGTCGCCTTTGTCGTACACTACGACCTAGTACTCAAGGACTTAGACACGCGAGTGGGACGGTTATTTGGCTCGGAGATCCGATCTCGCGGCGCGATAGCGATAACGCTCAAGAATAACTTTACCCGAGATGTACGGGCGTTGGATCCTAACGACATCATCGGACCAGCGGGCTATGGCGATGAGAAATGGGTCTCCGCCAACGAACAGTTAGCGTACAAGATTCGCTTTGAGAACGATCCCCGCAATGCGATGGCGCCAGCCCTGAGTGTCAACATCCAACAGACCTTGAGCGAGCACTTGGATCCACGAACGTTTGAATTCGGTAGCTTTGGATTCGGAGGACGACAGTTCGAAGTACCTCCAGGAAGACAATCGTTGACGATGGATCTCGACTTGCGAGACGAGCTTGGCGTGATCGTGCGAGTGTTTGCGCGGGTCGATGCGCAAAGCAGACGAGTCACCTGGACATTTACGACGATATCGCCATTGACCT
>JBKCTT010000081.1:0-2969 GCA_046318795.1 Pirellula sp. | reverse complement strand
GAGCTACGAAGCGCCAATGCACAAATCGAAATGATTCTTACTCGTGCGCTACGTGACGCAGGCCGACTTCCGAAAAGCACTCCTGAGCAGCTGGAAAAGACGATTCCAGCGAGCTCAAATGATTCAGAAAAACCACCCTCTACTCCGTAACTTCCGACGCGACATTATCCAAAGGCAACTTGTAACAAACCGCTTCTATCGCGTTTCTCAGGAACAACCGATCTCCCGAAATGGCCAAATGATTCCATGACTTTCCGTCGATGGCCTGAATCTTAAATCGCTCTGTATGTTTCTCGGGAGCAGCCTCCAATAACACCAACTCGCCTGTTTCGGATAGCACCACGATCTGATTGGAATCCGCGATGAGCAACATCTGGCCTTTGCCATATCGCCCCCCCTTCCATTTGCGTTTTCCATCTGTGAGATCAATACATGTGAGGATTGCCCCATCGTATCCATAGAGGAAACCCTTATGCACAACCAGATCGTTAAAGTCCGGTTTTAGATTTCGCGATGTCCACACTTCTTTCGCTTGTAGCTTTCCGTCGGCCATTTCGACTTGAACGAGCCGCGTCCCCATAACTTCGTTAGAAATAATGATTTTGTTGTCCTCAATAACTGCCGGTTGTAATGCTCGATACCCGATCGTATTGAACTCGTAATCCATCGCAACGTCTCCCGACTCTAGCTCCAGCAATGACAATCCCCGGCCCGTCATCATTCCCAAATACTCTCGATCGAATAACTTGATCACGTGCGGCGACGAATACGATTGGTCATCAACCGCAGCGGACCAACGTAGTCTTCCTGTCTCTGTCTCGAACGCCAACAAGCCCTTATCCTCTTTGCCTGCCGCGTGCACGTAGACGAGTTCGCCATGTACCAGTGGTGACCCGGAATAGCCCCACTCAGGTGGCTTGCGATTGGCAATCGTTCTCACATCGACTTGCCAAAGAATTTTGCCCGTTGCTCCGTCCAGTTTGCTTAACCAACCTTCGGCGCCGAACGCGTAGATATTTCCACCAGCAATCGCCGGAGTACCACGAGGTCCGAGGCCACCTAATCCGTCGAAGAAACGAGATAATGTTGGTGTTGCCCAGAACTGCTTTCCCGATGAGACTTCATAGCATACGACCGTTTCCTCTTCCCCTCGCTGTTCGAGTGTTAACAGGGCATTGCCTGAAACGGCAAAAGAGGACCAGCCAGGACCCACCATTCTTCGCCACTCTTCGACGGGCGGACTCGACTCCCAATCCTTCTTAAAAGAAACGCCACGAACCACACTGTCCCGCGCGTTGCCGCGAAATCCAGCCCAGCTCGACAGGAAATCACCATGGGGCTCGAGGACCGGTAAACGAGTGGTCGTTTCGCTTGCTTGGCTTTTTTCGAGCTTGTCAGCTAGGAACGTTTCTTCTGGAGTTGCCCGAAAACGCCAACTCAAGCCAAAAGAAAAATCTCCCCAAGCCCCATCGTTTTTAAGCCCGAGAGAAAACGCTGCCCCCAAAAACCCCACTAGCAAAGCAATCCATGTGCGCTTCATGACTGGTAATCTGGATACGAACACGGCTGCGATACTAAACGATACGATACACATGGGAATCGTTAAGACAATAAACAATGGCCCCTGCATCGTTGGATCGACCAACAATCCCACGAGTACCAAGGAAGCAATGATACCCATAAATCCAGTGATACGTTCCCGGATAGTTGCTCGACTCAGCAAAACCCACCACAAGAGCATAAGAAAACTGATTAGGAACGGCCCGAATGCTCCAATCGCCCAGACCATCGTTATCTCTGGGTACCAAGTGGGAAAATACCGTGTAACCCCAATCAATGGAACCAGCAGTACAGGAATCCAAATTCTAAGAGGCTTTACGCTAGGGCTTTGCCCATCATTCGTCTTTATTTCCGAAGAGCTCATCTTCACACCTTTTCTTTCACGCCGTACCGCCCATTCAGCCCCAACAGCATCATGATCGACCTAATCATAGCCCCGTTGTATCTCTTGGATAGTAAGTCCCGGGCACATGGAATCGAGATAGGTCGCTGGAATCGAAAGGGGACAGTACGTCCGTGGTCAAATGTGATGTCAAGATTCCCTTAATTTTCTGGGCTGACGAGCTGATTACGGTGTTCGACCAGTGCAAGCATTGTTACATTCAGCCCCGCGCTTCACTATTGACGAATTGAGATTCGAAAACACCACAGCATCACATGTTACCGATGGTACCAGACTTAACCGACGAGGAACGAGCCATATACGAATGGCAAATGTGGGTCACAGGCTTCGGCGAGCAGGGACAGTACCATTTGAAACGTGCGTCAGTCTTGATATCTCGCTGCGGTGGTGTCGGAGGGCTCGTTGCCATGCAGCTCGCGGCGGCGGGCATAGGCAGAATGATTATCGCACATGCCGGCAATGTACGGCCGAGCGATTTAAATCGACAGCTTCTTATGACTCACGACTGGATCGGCAAACCCAGAGCGGAATCAATCGAGAGGAGGCTATTGGAATTGAATCCTAGGCTGCAGCTCCAGGTGCTCGATCAAAATATTAATGAAGACAATGCCGCGAGTCTCGTGTCCCAAGCAGACATAGTGATGGATTGTGCTCCCCTTTTTCAAGAACGATTCGCCATGAATCGCCAGTGTGTCTCGCAAAACAAGCCTCTTGTGGAATGCGCCATGTACGAGCTAGAAGCACAGATCACCTCTATCTTTCCTGGGACGACACCATGCTTGGAATGCCTATATCCCGAAATCCCTGCCAATTGGAAGCGACAGTTTCCGGTTTTCGGAGCAGTTTCGGGGACGATTGCATGCATGGCAGCGATGGAGGCGATCAAAATAATTTCAGGAATTGGCAAGCCTCTTTACGGCAGACTACTGCGATGCGACCTGGGCACGATGAGCTTCAAAACGCTTCGAATTGAGCGACGCCAGAACTGTCGTTGTTGCGGTCATCT
>JBKCTT010000080.1:0-14229 GCA_046318795.1 Pirellula sp. | reverse complement strand
CTCGCTCTGGAATCCGAAGGGATCCCGTCTTATCTCGATAACGAATGGGTTTCCAGCATGGACTGGGCCATGACAAACGCAGTCGGAGGTGTCAAGCTGCTCGTCGGTTCACACGATGCAGAGTCCGCTTCTGAGATATTGACTGGAAGGTTTCCTCACACTCAAACCAACTACAGTGAACTAATCAGAGCCAAGCTAAACACGAATGCTCCTTCGCCGAGAACGTCCAACCCTGAAATACCGGAGGCTTTATCCAATGTAATAGAACGGAATCTAAGATGAGATGTTTCGCAACGCGATCAAACTGCAACCGAATTGATTGAAGCGATCAACGAAGCGCTCTGAAATGTTTCGCAGTCAATACTTGGAATGCTCACCTCGTTTTGGTCCACGTGGTATGAGAGTCTAGAGCCTAGTTGACCTTGCCCCCTAGTTTGACCCAAAGCCAGGATTTGTTTTTTCTTTGTTTTGTCATGTCCGTCCAAGTGTAAGCGTTGCGGATGAATAACAATCCTCTAGAGCGTTCGGTCGCACGTATTCAATGGGATTCAAGTACAATCGCATTAAGTCTTAGATTGTTGTAACATTTCTTGCAATTACCGAGAAATGTCCGATAATGCAGCTTCAGTTCTTGCAATGAGAGTTCAATCCATAGGAGCATGCTCATGAGTTCTTGGGTAGACTACAAAGGTCTTCAATTACCCTCTCCGGATCCCTCGGGTGATGCTGGTAACAATATCAAACAGAATTTTGTGATCCTTGCAGATAGGGGCATTGCAGACGATGCATCCCTAGGAAGCGTCGCCTTCGTCGGAGGTACTATTTCAGAACCAACGCTGGACGAGGACAATGACAATTTTTTCTGGGACAATACAAACAAGCGACTGGGAATCGGCAACAAAACACCGATAACTGTTCTCGATGTCAGCGGCCCCATCACCGTTGGCACCCCCAGTTCGAGTGTGCCCACTCCGCCATCTGGTAAAGCGGTACTCTTCGTTAATAACAACTCTGGAACCTTGGAATTAAAGATCAAATTCTCTAACGGTACCGAGGCTGTGATTGTCAACGACGATTGATGGAAACTTCGTGATGAGCTCTGTCGAAAAAGCTTAAATCGATAGGGTAAATTCAGAAACTAAGCGATCGGTGGTTTCGTTTTTATGCACGTACCAAATTCGCGTTCCAGGAAAAACTTGAAAGTGACAATCGAAGGCTCTGTTGACGACCTCGATAACACCGGGGCGGTCGGCTGAATAGTCGTGGCCCGCCATGATTCCTCCACGCTTGACGTGTTGCCACCAACTCGCGATATCTTGCCCCACAAATTCGATCTCGTGATTTGCGTCAATGTAGACACTGTCAAATTTATCTGCTCTTAGCAATTGAATTGCTGCGTTAGATGAAGACTCAGTCAGAACTTGAAGACGCAATCGAAACTGCTCGCGAATTGATACCACCGTGGCATTCAGCACTGCTTTCCACCAGCTAATGGACGGAACAAGCTCAGACCCGTGAGCGTTTTTCTCGCTCAAATCGTCCACAGCAACGATCGATTTAGACTCTGCGTTTGGACCAAATAAAGTCATAGCAGCAGCGGTTACATACAACGATTTTCCGCAAAACACGCCGATCTCCACATGTCGCATGGATGAACGAAACAACTGGGACAATGCGATCATTTCTCGGGGCCAAATCATTCCCGGGATCATGTAGGATCGCGTCATTGCTTTTTGAAACTCAAGTTCAGGATTCATACTTGCGTCGCTTTTACTACTTCGCTGTCGTGCATTTCAAATAAGCGAAAGGTGTCATCTTTGCGGCAATGAATAACCCGCCTCGCCCCCGTTTAATCACCTTATTCTCCAACGAAAACCAAAAAGGGAACGGAGTCTGATTCGCTCACCAAATCCACCCTTATTCGTTTTGTACCTTTTACGCGTGCCCCATTCGACATGCACGTTTTGAAAACGAGGTGCTCAACCTGATCGCGGTAGAGTTTTCGAATAATGCGTCCACCTTCTTCGCCATTCAATTGTTCATTGGTTGAGTGTCCTTGAGAAGCGATACTCCTTATTACGGCATCACCAATAAGCAAATCCAGGTTTCGAGCAGTTTTCCATTGCTCTTGAATTTTCAAGGCAACCCTCTCTGAAATACCAATCATCGCGTCAAGATCCAGTGGATTGAATACGATGATACGATGCATACGTGAAAGGAACTGAGGGGGAAATACCGGCTGGCTTGATCGTTCTTGCCTAACTCTTGAAAGAGTCTTCCTCACAATTTGACTGATTTCTTCCTGAGATTTTCCTGATCGTGTGAGCTGTGAAATACTGCGATCACCCGCATTCGTCGTTAAGATGAATATGGCTCGATCAGCAAAGGCCTTTCTGCCCTTTTGATCAATAATCCACCCTTCGTCGAAAAGAGTAAGAAACGGCTTCCAAACGTTGGGATGGCATTTTTCTGCTTCATCCAATAGAAACACCCCGTACGGATCAGCGAGCAGGTCGCTAACGAGTTCACCACCGTTTTCATGACCTACGTAACCCGGTGGCACTCCAACAATTCCAGATACACTATGAGATTCGGTGTAGTTCCCCATGGGGTAAACTCGGAGAAGTCCAGTAGACGAGTACAAAGATGCGATACGCTTTGCCAATTCTGTTTTTCCAGTACCCGTCGTTCCTGCAAACATCATCACCGATGCTGGCTTTCCCGGAACAGAGAAGCCTGATGCGATTAATTGCAACTCCTGAGAAACCTGTTGAACAGCTTCGTCCTGCCCGACTATTGTATCTGAAATCGACTTTCGGTAGTCTTCGTGTACCGTCTCACAATCAAAGAGACGCTGTGGAAGCGACGTCCTAAGAGACATGACACGAACGATATCATTCTTGTTCAATTCCAATAAAGTCTGCCCGCCACTTGGCGACATTAGAGTTTTGTCTTCAGCTGCTTGGGTGAGAATGGAAATAGACTTCTGTGGTTGATGCTCTGACAAAAGGTACTGCGTTGTTAGAGATATTGTCTTCGTGATCGATTCATTGTCGATTCCTATCCCTAGTCTTGATGTCAACTGGTGCGCATGTGAAGAAACAACTAGCTTCAACGAATTCAAGTCTATCGGAGGGAGTTGCACCCTCTCCAATCGCTTAAGGAGCCTAGAGTCGTTACCAATGGAATCCCTGAAATCATTGGCTGTTAGGGTCCCAACTAACGAAACGTTTGGTCTTTCAAGCAATGCTTGAAGTAAGGTGATGTTGGATCCTCCATTCGTGCGACGAATCAGTGAATGAAGTCCGTCGATGTACAAATACAGGTGGTTTTTAGTCACTCTTAGGATTTGCACAATGCTTTCAAAGCAGCCTCGACTTTCTTCTGGTCCGATCCAATTGGTATCAATGTAAAGTCGGTTAACGAATTGATGGCGAGGGTAAGCCGTACGATGCAACCTGCGATTTAGGATTTCAAGCACTGTGGAGCGTCCGCTTCCCGACTCACCTACTAGAACGCAATGGCGGCGAACTGAGCGTTGTAACGATAGTTCCATCGCCGCAGCTACGACTTGCTGATATTCAAGATCCACAATTGGACTTTCAACAATCGCGTTCGACTGCAGGTCTTTTATAGTTAGAAACTCCGAGAGAAATCCGAACGCAGGATGTGTATCGAGACGATAAGTCAGTTGATCACTTGTCTCGTTTTTTTGACCATCCATACGACTTTGCATATTCGAAACGGCGTGGTTCATCATCGGAGATCTGTTAGTAGGTTTATTGATGAAATTGAGTGATATTAACTTACGAAGAAGCATCTTTCTGCACTCGGGCAGACGACAATACCCCCGCTAAGCTTGGCAATCGATTCGGCAAGCATTGGGTCCGATTCAATAAACAGATGGGGACCTGGAATCACTCGTCTTTCGCGAAACGTCGCGTAGTGTTTTGCCTTGTAAGCAGCGATATCCGCCGCAGCCCTTTCCGCATTGTCACTCCATGGCCCCATAACCAATTTATCCACTTGAATACCCCAGTGTTTAAGCCATTCTTGAGTTTGCGACCGATACTTTTCGAGTCGCGCAGTTACGATCAACGGAATCGATTTCTTGCGTACTAGGTATTTTGGTCGCACCGTTTTTATGAAGTTCTGGTATCGCTCGCCATCATCGTCATCCCATGGATCACAGTCACGGCAAAGAATCCCATCCATGTCGAACGCGCAAGAGGGCAACAATACGGAATTGAACAGATTCCACTCGAGTATGTGTGGCCATGGTAGGTCTTTTGCCCATATGTCGGGCTTCGTTTTAGCTAATGGATTAGCGTACACTGACGCGATTATGATGTTTCGTTCTGGAAAACGCTTCGCCGTGATCTCTTTGATCGCTGCCACACTATTGCCCGTCATGCAAGTGTCGTCGACTACAAGTACATCCCCTTCATGATTCGGGCCTCCTTCTCCGAGACGCCACCCATTTCCACCGCTGATTACATCACCCTTGTTCTGCCTCAACACATCAAGCGGCAAATGCAGCATCATGGCAATCAGACTTGCTGGCTGCAGCCCAGATCTGGCTACGCCAACAACGTTCGTCACACTACTTGGGATTTTCTCCAAAAGTGACTGAATATCTACCGTAAGCTGTTTCAAGCTTACAAATTTAGGCCTAGCTGTGAAGTATGCGCAAGAAGAACACGATACAACACGGCTCGACAATTCCGGCGACTTTATATTTCTAAGATCTTGTTCGGTAAGGCAACACAATTCCGGCCCAGATTCGCAATTACAATGGAATATTCGTGAAACCTGCCGCTGCGAACAGCCACAACCCGCGATTTCCTCTGATTTTCCTAAATAGACACATGCATGTTCGAAGGGAGATGTGTTTCGATGCAAAGAAGAAACCGTAGAGAAATTGCGTTGCTTGCGATGCAATTCCTTAAGCTTTCCCTCGGGAGGAAGCAATTTTGGTAGCGAAACTCCTTGAGCACGGAGCAAAGAACGGCGTTTGAGAACTTCTGATCTCGAATGAATCTCACCTTTCTCTGTTCTCAAATTTTTTATCGCTTCCGCTGAGGTAGCGTTTCCGTCAAGAATTGGGAGAAGTTTGAACAAAGGCGTCGCCGCGGGCAGTTCGGTCACCGTATCGATAAGTTGAGAACCGCTCTTCTCAAATTCAGTTTGTTCATGGATAACACTGCTTCGATCAATCGCTTCCCTAATCCATTCCTTCACTCTGTTACGTACGAGATTCGGGGCAACATTGACTGCCCATCGTTTCGGATTCCACCAACCCAGTAGCTTACGCCCTCTTTCAACGATTCCGTCAGAAATTTGATCGATGTCCGCAAGCACCTGTTCTGGTAGCAGTTTGTTGAGTCTCAGTATCTCACCCTGACATGCCTCGCACTGAATTTCTTCGCCGGTCGCATCCTTAATAATGATCGCCAATTCTGTACCAATAGTGCTTCTGACGGGTTCTAACTTCCTCGAGTTCGACTTAGTTTTCTTTACGCCATGTTGCGCCCAAAGAAGGTCGAGCGACTCTATTTCACCCGATTGGCACTTCTCCCAGTGAACTTGTGGGATAACGCACTTTCGACGATCGCAATAGCCCCACTTCTCGCATTGGCAACTTTGTTCAGATGACAAGGGTGGCTCCTTCAAGATCGCAATTGAATGGTAAGCAACAATCATCCATTCCATAACAAGGCCCGCTTTGAATGATGCGATTGCAATGCAACGCAATCGAGCCTAGATCAAATATTGCAGATAGACCACCCCCGGGAAGACAAGTGCATGAAGTAGGAGCGAGGCTAAATCCATAATTACATGCAACTGGCCCTGGTTCCTCATTTGTTCCCTCAAACGGCTCCGTGAAGCTGACAACTAACCTTAGCTGAGAGCAACAGTCCGCACTATACTCGTCATCAGGTGATGTTAAGCATTGCAGATAAAAACAAACTCGAAAACTACATGGAGTCACGCACCCCATCATGATTGAACTCGGACGTTGCCCAAGTACCTGCACATTAGATGAAGAAGGGTAGAGAGCGCAAATTCCACACACGGCAAAATCCCAAACGGCTGGTATGTGAATAAACGTATTGGAATGACCGTTGAGGGCAGGACAGTTTGGAGCAGAAACAGAGAAAGGAATATCTGCCGGAAATAAACCAATATACGGCTCCAATCTCATGGGCAAACAACAGCCAGTGCATACGTTATCGCACGAACAAGCTTTACACTTTCCAGAAACTCTATGCCCTAAGGAATTTTGCCCGTAAAACGAAACGTTTTCACCGCACCCGAATAGAGGTATTAAATCAAAGCCAGCGATTTGAACAAAACAATTTGTTCCATCTTCTGAGCGGATGAGAGCCACACTGCCCCAAGATCTCGAATCCCGATCCCAAGCATACTCGAATCGCTCCACGCCGGTGCCCGTGTAAAAATCTACACACAGCACATCGCACATGCATTCGCACCCGCCACACCAGGGATCCTCAATGCACTCGGCAACATATGGATCGAGTATTCCCAAGTCATGTCGAGAGACACTAATCGTCGCTTCACATAACTCGAAATTCGCATTTACAACCAATTCTGGTTCTTCGCACGACTGCATTCCGTCACCTGAACCGATTTCAAATAACTCATCGATTTCCAGCGATTCCGACACGAATCTCCAGTAACACTTTAGATCTTCATAGACAAGGTGAATCAATATATCGGCTGTTTCAGTGCCGCATGGAACGTAACCGACGTATTCTTGATTTTCATCTAAATAGAGGAGATCATCAAAGCCGTCGCAATCACAGCCCGGTGCATTCAAATACAAGCAGAGGCGCTGCGGTATACAACGACAACAAGGACTACAATCCACTGGCGCGAGGTTGCATTTCTCGTCATCTCCACAATCACAACCTGGATTTCGGATCGGCATGCCACTATTCCCTACGTGAAAAAGAATGTGTATTTGACGTCTGCACAATGATGGCAATCACTGGTCTAGGGGGATCGTAATCCCAACCCATCCACGAGCGATTTTCTCGACAGGAAATCATAAGGGATGCGACATTCGAAAGTCCACAACTTTCCTGATATTTTTCCGTCGCATGCTGCATGCATCACGTTCGAGATATAAAACACAGAGTGAAAGGTGCTTTAATTGACACCGTAAAATTCGAAGTTTAAGATCGTATCTGAACAAAGAGAGAACCTCGTAGCCATCCTGGAGAACTTGGAAACAGGGTTTTCTTTTAAGGACCGCTTACCCTTCCGATTTGTTTTTATGTAGGTTGTTCCAAAATGCGCCCACTGCATGACGCCTTATCTTGTGGAACTCAACAATTCAAATCTTTTGTCGCTAGATCGTTTGTTGCTTCCGGATTGAACTGGTTCTTAGACACCAATTCTGACAACGCATCTTTTGTCACCTCCGAATTCCGACGATTGTTCTCATTAACCATTGGCTGCGGAAGCAACCCGGTTGAGTGGACTCGAAGGGAATCTAATTTCGACTGGGTTCATAAAAAGGCATGCGATCCATCTTTTTTGGAATTGCTTCCCGATGCGAAGTTTGACCTTATCTTCCACAATGCTTTACTCGATTCTCCCCTTTCGTTGAGTAGGGACTTTGATTCCCTCGCTCGATTACTCTCGGTAAGTGGATCGCTTTTCATATTCGTTCCTAATCCGCTTTTTATTGATCAACTCCAAGATCCGGAAACCGTCTCAAAAAAGCTAGCAGATCTGGATTTAGCGGAGCAGTTTAAAAGTCTTGCTTCCCATGCTAACTTAGAGCTTGATAAGACCTGGAAGATCCCCGGTGAGCCTTACCACGATTGGGACGCTAACGGCCGATGCCCTCGAATCCAATTGTTGGAATTCGGATTGAATCTTTGCAACGATGAAGTTGCTGAATCATTGTTCCTAGAAGCATACGTCTTTCAATTCCGACGACGTGCGCGCCCGTCGTGCAGACCTTTTCAATTACTACTCAATGGATTTCAAAAGTGCGATCGTCACGATACTGCGATTATCCATTGGATTTTCGAGACCTTTCCAAGCAATCTAAAACGCATCGTTCTCGTTGTCCCAGCATCTACCGATTCGATTGGTTGGACGAGGATACATGGCCTCGCTCAGCGACTTCAGGAAAAATGCAACGCCATTGAGCTGAAAGAACCTTCAAAGCTTTGCGGCACAGACTTTGATGGCTCGACAATCGCGGTTGACGAACGAGCATTCTCCTGTTCTTCCATGCCATCGCTAAAACTGTTAGTACAAATTGCGGAGGAGTCAGGTCCCGACTGCATAAATCGGATAAAGATCACTCGCGGTGGACCTCCTGCACTTCGGAAATCGGAAATCTTTAGTGATAACTCGAAGATCAATTTCTCGATATCGAGTGTTAGATCGGACTCGGACGATTCAACGAAATTTGATTGCCTTGTCATGGCTTCATCGACTTTCGCCAGCGAGATGCTCGATTCTCGCGAGTTTAACAAGGTTTCTAACTCGCAATCGTGCCTTACTGACACCGAGACGCAAATCATTGACTGGACGATTGAAATTGAAAGCGAAGTTCATACGACGAAGCAAATTCCCCGAGGAGATCATTTTGAAAGTCACTCGTCGTCGGAAAAACGGAATCAAGTAACGAAGCTATCGCTCTGTATGATTGTTCGAGACAACGAATCGATCATTGGCAGGTGCATAGAAGGTATCAGACCGTTTGTTGACGAGATGATCGTTGTCGATACCGGCTCAAAAGATCGCACTCCCACAATTTGCGATGATTTGGGAGCGAAAGTTTTCCATTTTCCCTGGATTGATGACTTCGCAGCAGCAAGAAATGAGTCGCTCCGTTTAGCGAATGGGGATTGGATTTTTTGGATGGATTCTGACGACACCATTCCTGCCCACCAAGGCGCAAAACTACGGGCGCTCGTTGACGGCAATCATGATCCAAACTGCTTTGGGTATGTAATGCAAGTTCATTGCATGGGACAGAATCAAAAAGCGACCACCATTGTCGATCAGATCAAACTGCTCCGCAATCGCGACGATCTTCGATTCGAATTTAGAATACATGAGCAGATTCTTGGAGCCATTCGGCGTGCCGGAGGATTGGTTAACTTCACTGACATTTACGTTGAGCATCTGGGGTCAGTTTTATCGCCTACTCGTCGCAAGGAAAAGCTCGAGCGAGATTTGAGGATTCTACAATTGGAATTAATTGATCGCCCTGATCACCCCTTTGTGTTGTTCAATCTCGGGATGACTTTCGAAGATGCTGGGCAATACGTGCAAGCGGCTCAATTTCTTGAAAAGTGCGTGAAGCATTCGGATCCCAGTGAATCACACGTACCGAAAGCCTATTCACTTTTGATTTCGTGTCTCTCCCATCAAGGAGAGTGCGGACGAGCGAAATGGGTTGCAGATCGTGCAATCGAGCATTTCCCCGCTGATCCAGAGCTTCGATTCCGCCGCGCTGTGATTTCACAATCGGAAGCGGAGTTTACCAATGCGGAAAAGGATTATCTGGCTATCCTCAATGCAAGGCTCGAACCTACGTTTCGAAGTATAGATCCTTCCATACATGGAACCAAATTGTTTCATAATCTCGGCGTTCTTTACGATCAGATGGGCGATCGGGATCGAGCTATCGCTTTTCTAAATCGCGCGATTTCGTCGGACGCAAACTTTAAGACTTCTTGGATTGTACTTACCCAGATATATTTCCAAGGTAAGTGCGGCGATAAGCTTAGAGATTTGCTAGCAGCTATAGATTCAGGCCCGAATACTCTCTTGCCTATCGCATCATATGTTCATGGCATGATTCACTTGCTGGATCAGCAGTTCGTCGACGCTCAATGCCATTTTCAAAAAGGTTGGGATCATCATTCTTGCCTTGACTGCTTAAGAATGTTTTTGTCCGGTTTATCGGCCGATTCTCTCCAAGAATTCATTTACCGTTCTCTTGAAAAAGTGAACGGTTTGTCATGCTCTCAGGGTGATGCGGTAAGTGTACTGAACGAATTTCTAAGAAAAAAAGTGGACAACGGTCTCTTGATTCGCTCCAATAAGCGAGACGGTTCGGTAGATAGTTGGACGATTTGTTTTGATGAGGGAAGCCCACCCATGAATCAGGAGAGTTCGCGATGAGCCGCCAACCGATATGCGGGTGTCCGATTCCGATAATCAACCCGCCTGAGTTTGGATATGGGGCAGCGTTACCGCTTGCGAGCTATTCCTATCCGTCAGAAGTGCCGCTACCAAGCGATCCCTCGTTTTCTTTTCCCAGGATCATGGTACCCAGTAGTGGAGCGTGGCAATCCACATCACTGGGATGTTCTCCGGCTTCGAGTTCTGGTTGGAATCCAAGATTTCCCATGCTCCGAGGGCTGCCGGGTCAAGCTTTTGCACAATATCGCAATTACGGTTTAAACTTCGCGGCCTCCGAGATCGCGGCTTTGCTTTCTCGGGTATTGTTCCCTGTACCGGGAATTTGGTTAGGTCCGATCCGTGTTCATTTGCCCTCAGGGAATGTTGTCCTCCAGCTTGCCTGTCCTACGAGCGGAGCCTACGACGCTATCCCCGTCTTCACCTACAATGCTTTCGCGGCCCGATCCAATCGAGGTCGAGGATATGGGGTTTCGGATTTGTTTAACCCCACTGTCGAGCAGATTGGCAGCATTACGAATCTCATTACTGGTACCGGCAAGTACCTCGAGTATCAGGGAGTGGGAGTGGAAAGCTGGGGAACAGCTCCGGCTTCGACACGCAACGGTCTCAAGCGAGTTGCGTCAGGTGGTTGGGTTGAACGACAACCCGATTTGACCGATTGGCATTATCTGCCCAATGGATTAGCTGAGAAAATTGTGCAACCCTCGGGAGACCGTTGGACCATAACTCGCAATTCCGATTGTCTCGTCAGTGGCATTCAGGGGCCTGGTGGTCGCTCTCTCACGATCACGGGAAGCGGGGGAACCTACGTGGTAGCACAACCCGGTGGAGTGGTCACGACCTTTACCGTGGGGGGAAGTAACGTTTTGACTTCGGTTCAGTACCCAGATGGTACGTCCTTTTCGTTTGGTTACGGAGAAAAAAATCTGCTATCTCAAGTTAGCGACGGAAAAGGGAATCAGACATCTCTCGAATACGATACAGCGGATCGGATAAAAACCCTTTCATTCGGCGAGAATGTTTATCAGTACAAACACTTGCAGATCGACGGTCCGTACGGGTTAGAACACTACATTGAAGTAACCGACCCTGCTTCAAACGTCACGACCGTGGTACACGACTGCAATGTTGTCAAAAGTGTCGTGAATCCTTTAGGCTTTCGAACGACCTTTGTTTGGGAAGGGGGTGGCGACAGTCGGCTATCAGCTATTGTCGATGCAGAGGGAAATGCCACGACCTTGAGTTACACCAATTTGTCTTACGGTGTAAAAGCGTTGTCTGGGATCACGAGACCCGTGATTGGCACGATGAGTTTTTCCTTTGACGGTCAGGGACGCTGCAACAAGATCGTCGATTACGATGGCAACACCACCACGTTAACTTGGAATTCGCAGAGTGATCGAGAGACGGTTCAAGATGCCGAGACTCGCACTTTTTCGTTTACCTACAATTCACACAGACAGTTGACCCAGTCTACCGATCCGAGTGGCGCGAGTTCCCAGATTCAGTATGACACACCCGGCAATGCCATTAAAGTCACTAATGAATTGGGGAACGAAACAGAATTCTCTTACAACAGTAACGGAACTTGTGAATCGGTAGAGGATCCGCTCGGCAATGTTACCCAGTACAGTCGCGACGAATTGGGCAGAATCCTAGAACGAATCGATCCGCTTTCTCATTCGGATGTTTTCGAATATTGGGGAGATGGCTGCCTCAAGAGCGTTACGAATGGCGAGAGCGAAAAAACGTCGTTTACGTATAACGGTGAGCATCAACTTACCTCGGTCATCGATCCACTCACCCACGAGAATGAATTCGAATACGATTCGCGAGGTAATCAAATCTCCTTTACCAATGGAGAATCGGAGACAACTGCATTCGATTACGACGAAGCCAATCGCCAAACGAAAATAACCAACCCGCTGGGTTTTATCACGACGAATGTCTATGACAATGTGGGCAACCTCGTAGCGAGTACCAATCCGGAAGTCGAGACGACTTCCTACGAATACGACGATGCCTATCGGATGATCAAGTCCACCAATCCACTCACATTCGAGACGGTATACACCTATAATAAAAACTCTAAACAGAGAACTGTCACGAATCCCGAATTAGAAAAAACGACCACCACCTACAATAAGCTGGATCAAGTCGTTTCGGTTACGGATCCACTGCTTCATGTCACCACAACGACTTATGACGTCGTTCATCGTCCCATCGTGGTGACCAATGCCGAAAGCGAAAAGACCACGACCGTCTATGATGCTGCGGGTCGTGCGATCGCCGTGATCAACCCATTAAACTACAAGACGACGACCGTTTACGACGCCTCAGATCGTCCGATCGCAGTTATAAATTCGCTCGGTCATCGCACCACAACGGTCTATGATGCCGCCAGTCGAGTCATCCAAGTCATCGATCCCTTAAGTCATAGCACCTACACCGAATACGACGATGCCAATCGCCCCACGAAAGTAACCAATGCCATAGGTGGGATAACGACCACGGTCTATGATGCAGCCGGAAGAACCATTCAAACCATAAATCCGCTAGGATTCTCGACGGGATTCAGCTACGACGACGCTAACCGCTTAATCGCCACCACCAACGCAGAGTCCGAGACAACGACGACCGTCTACGACGCCGCAGGTCGTACCGTGAGAACGATCAACCCAATGGGTTTTACGACCACGTATACGTACGACAAAGTCGATCGACAGATCCAAGTTGAGAATGCCGAAAACGAGATCACGACGACGGTTTACGATGCCGGTGGGAGATCGACACGAACAATCAATGCCCGAGGTAAATCGACCTACTTTAGCTACGACAAAGCTGATCGAGTGACCATGACCACGGATGAGTTAGGAGGGATGGTCAAAACGATTTACGATGACGCAGGACGCGCCATAGCCAGTATCAATCCATTGAACAAAACGACTACAACGGTTTACGATGCCGTAAATCGAGTCATCGCAACGATCAATCCGTTAAACAAGACCACCACAACGACCTACGATGCAGCAGGCCAGGTGATCGCGGTGACCGACCCATTGTCCCACACCGTTACAAGCGTTTATGATCCAGCAGGCAGGCTCGTTGAGACCATCAATGCCATGAACTCGGTATCGACACAGGTTTATGATGCCGCCAACCGACGAATCGTTCAGATCGACGAAAATAATCGACGCACGACCTACACCTACGATAACATCAATCGATTGGTTAGCACACTCAATGCCGACAACGGACGAACCACCACAGTTTACGACGCCGCCAATCGCGTTATTACCGAGATCAACGAAAATGGAGTCTCCACATCCAAGACCTATGACAACGTAGACCGATTGCTCACGGTCACCAATTGTATGTCGCAGAAGACAACCTATTCCTACGATGACGCCGGGAGACAAATTAAACGTATTGACCCTAAAAACCAAACGACCACTTATACCTACGACAAAGTAGGGCGACAACTCAATCGGCAGTATGCAGACACGACGGCTGTCACCCTAACTTATGATGAAAATGGCAATCGGCTCACCATGAGCGATACGACCGGCACGTACACATCGGTGTACGATGACTTAGATCGGCTAAGCAGCTTCACAAATCCCGATAGCAAGCAAATCCAATACGATTACGATGCTGCAAGCCAACGGATCGAGATGATTGATCCCGATTCAGGAGTCACAACTTATGATTACGACGATGCAGGGCGACTGATCTCGCTCGACAATCCTCAATCGGAATCCACAGCCATGGAGTACGATGATGCTGGTCGAGAGATCAAAACAGAGTTGGACAATGGAACCGAAAACACAACGAATTACAATGCAGCCAATCAAGTTGTGGGGGCAGCCACGAGCGACGGAAGCTCCGTATCGTCTTACAACTACGGAGTGGATGGTCTTGGTAACATGACCAGCCTTGTGGACCACTTGGGACGCATAACGAACTGGAAATACGACCCCACGAACCAACTAACCGTGGATAACTATTTACCCGCCACGGGTGGTGTGG
>JBKCTT010000079.1:0-8629 GCA_046318795.1 Pirellula sp. | reverse complement strand
CCATCTTCCCAGGCTCCTTGTGGACCTCCGTGTACCAAGTAAACCACGGGCCATTTCTTTTTCGGGTCAAACCCAGGTGGCTTCAAAATCCACATCTGCATTTGAAACCCGCCTTCCACTGGGACGGTAACGCTCTCTGGTTCAGGCCGCTCCAACGATTCAAGCAGCTTTTTATTGTGAAACGTAATCTGTTGGGTAGTGCCCGATGCAAAGCTACCTGCGTAAAGTTCTGCCGGTGCGTTCATGGTCGCACGCGCTAAGACGAATCCATCTTTGCTGAGCGAATGGCCGGTAATCTGCCCTGCACGCCCATCTGTAAAGAGTTTATCAATCTTGCGGGCTGGTCCATTCAACGAAGCATGATAAGCAACGACGGCCGCATTCGACTCGCTCAAGAAAACTAAATCATTGTTTCCCATCCAACTGTAATCGCTCACCGAAAGATCGAGATCCGCTGTGAGCGAACGTGCCGATCCAATCAACTTTCCATTGAGCTCACACTCTTGTACCATCAATTGCCATTTGTCTGCTTCGTACCCAGGTTTGGATTGCGCCCGAAAGGCAACATGTTTTCCATCGGGACTAAACTTAAGAGTCCCCTCAGCCGCGATACCAGAAACGACCGTTGACCATTGCTTGGACGTATTTCGGATACTAACTCGGCATATGTCATGGTTGGTTGACCAAGCTTCCCCCTCGGCAGGTACGGCAGTGAACAAAACATGAGAACCATCAGGGCTAAACGTATACTCTTGCCCACCAACGAATGTGCTGCTTGTCGGGAAGGCATCTCGGTCTCCCGGTGTAATGTCACGACAGTCCTTGCCATCTGACCCAATTATGAACAAGTGATTTCGTTTATCTTCGACATAGGAATCCCAATGACGGTAAAACAATTTCGTAAAGGTTCGAGCTTTCACAGTATTTTTCGATACCGATTCTTCGTATTCTCGATTCTTGACATTTGATTCAGCAAAGGGCAGGATGCTGAACTCAGGCCGAACCGTGGATTGAAAAACAATGTGGCTTCCATCGGGGGACCATAAACCCTGGGATGCACCGGTGGACATGTCGGTGATCTTTTTGGGTTCGCCGCCACGAACTAAATCCAATAGGTATAGCTGAGACGAGCCATCGCGCGTTGACTCGAACAATATCATCGAACCGTCGGGAGACCAACGTGGATGACTATCTGATTTATTGGAATAAGTGAGTTGCCGCATTCCGCCGCCATCTTTATTGACCAACCAAAGATTGGTCGACTTATCATTTTTAGCTGCGTCATGAGTCTTGGTTACCTGGTAAACAATTCGCGTTCCATCAGGACTTATCTGGGGATCTGCCAGCCGTTCCAACTGAAACAGATGTTCCAGATTCATAGGTTGGCCAGCTTCCGTAACCTCGGGAAAGAGGGATAGTCCACTCATCATTACTACCAAAGGGAGAACAAATCGAAGCATAAGAATGACACCGAATCAGCAACAGGAAACTCGTTGAATAACCTTCAGAAATATCAAACGGATCCCCATGATAGCTCGACTTACTTGTTCTGACCATGGTTTGTGAGCATTCCGAACCTGTTGACCTAGGCTGTTATTCACGAAAATCGGTGATTTCTTGGCAAGAATTCGTTTTGTATGTTGGTAACTCGGAGATCCAAAGAAATTAGGGGCATCGTGAATGCCCCCAAGATTGGTTTTCTCATGATCGACTAAAGGTGAAACGCAAAAACAAGAATTAAGGCCCGTAGATGGGAGCACGCAAGGGAGACGCATCTTGCATCATCGGCTGCCCATTTTGCCTATCTCGCGCGCCAGGTTCCCCAACCTGAGGAACTCGAGGATCGTTCAGCAATTGCGGGCGGCCAGAACGTGGCTCCTCTCGAGATCCCATGTCCTGCAGTTGTAGGTTGCGACCGGTTTGGTGAGCATCTAAAACATTGCCTTGGAAATGAGGTGGTCCATTCCCATTCTGCGAGCCAGGTCCATTCTGCGGGCCAGGTCCATGCTGCGGGCTAGGTCCATGCTGCGGGCCAGGTCCATTCTGCGGGCCAGGTCCATGCTGCGGGCCAGGTCCATGCTGCGGGCCAGGTCCATGCTGCGGGCCACCCATAAATCGTAGTTGATCATATACAGGATGTGACATATGTTCAGAACGTTCATGCCGCATCTTCGATTCGATGTTTTTCATCGTTCGCTCAATGCTTTTAAGCGTCGATAAGATTTCAGCGTGTTGGACGTTCGCATCGGATACTGGAAAAGCTCTTGGTGGAATCGGAAGCGGCATAGCGGTAAATGGAACATTTTGCATGTTAGGCGTAAACATCAGGTTGCCTCTTAGTTGCTGCGGGGCGGGGCCCGGTCCCGGTCTACGATGCCCAGCTTGTCCATGGAAATCTGATCTAACTACTTCAGACGATTTCTTCGAATGATGTTTCTTATGCTTACCTTTCGATTTATGTTTTCCGCTACGCTTTTTGTCACCTTCTTTATGGCCCCGCTCGCTTTTCTCATCCTCTTGCGGAGAGTCGGTCTTTTGCGGAGAGGCCGTTTTGATTATCGATTCACCGGACGCAGGATTTTCCTCAGCGATTGAGACAGCAATCGAGCCACAACCGAATGCGGTAGTAAGCCCAATGATGGCAGAGCATGTCGACGGAAAAATACTTCGGAACCGAATGTAGTAACGCATGGGAACGGCCTTGGATCTTGGGAGAGATGAACGAACAACCCTAACATGGCGCATTGCACATCATAACACTTTTGGGGCCTTAAAGTTCCTTCGACCGCTAGAGATTTACTCAACGGTAAAACACCTACAATCCTTTTCCCAGCTCAAGGGTTAATCCTTACCCACGCTGACTAGATTACCGGATCGACAAACGTGGACGATGGATCCGACGTTGTACCGTCAAACAAAACGAATCAGGCTTGAGATGGAACGTTCGGCGGCCGAAAAGGTAAGTGGAGTAGTCTCTACTCTCATCATGGGAATGATGGCATTACCGTTAAGATTTTAGACGGTGATGGCACAAACGCGAAGAGGATGGAAACGGATGTCATACGGTGCGACGCGAGGATCACGAGGCTGGTTTTACGCCCTATTGGTCGCGGCTAGCATGTTCGCTGTCTTTTATTTCGGTAATACCTACGTAAAGATGGGTAAACCAGTTTATCGAGACCCCAGAACTGCATTTTTAACTGTCTCAACAAACACGAATCCCAAAGCCAAGCCGACGTCCGATTCTTTTCAAACCTCCATCGTCTCGGAACCACTAGATGATTTGGTTGATGATTCGTCGTGGATCAATTACCGCCAAACTACGACTCATTCAGTTTCTCTTTTTGCCCCGCCCGCGACGGCGACACTGATGGCCCCGTCACCGACGTTACTAGAGGCCCCAGAAGAGACAATCAGTTACGGTCGCGCTCCCGAGCACATCGCCGCGAACAATGCCCAGCAGACCCAGACGCCGATAGAACTGGTTTCGAAAATAACTGAGAAACGAACATCTCATGCTGTTTCCAATTTAGCAGACAGAACGAGTATTTCGTTTCCGCCGCAGATCCAAAACTGGCCAGAATCAAAGCAGATAAAGGAACTAATCCAAACCACACGAGGACTTGTTCCAGAATCGCAATATGCTGAAACAACAGCGATTATCAACGAACTTTCGGATTTGCTAAACACGCTTGTTCAGAGCAAGTTGAATGAAGCGGGCATATCGGAAGTTCTACTTCGCATTAGAACTATTGGTGTCGAACTTGCTGGCTTTTCAAGTGACATTTCGTCAGACAACCAACCGCTTTCCAGCTCAGCAGCACGGCTCGCGTATTCGCTCGAACGTCGATCTGCGATTTGGACCGCAATCCACAATTGCGTCCGTAAATCCGCTATTCCCGTATCGTTTCGGCTGACGGACATACCAGATGGTATCGAAAGCAAGCTCCTCAACACTGACCCGGCTACTATCGCGGAACGCGAGCCACAGAGTCTCGTTCAAGCTGTCGCCGCTGTGGAGGATATCGTCAACCGCACGGGGAGGGCAGACTCCTGGCGAACATACCTCGTGCTTGACGAGCTTGTGAAGCTTAACGATCCAGAAATCGACCGCGAGGAGAAATCGCAACTTGCTCGACGATTCTTAGGCAACGTTTTGTCTACCAACGTGACTCAAGAGCAATCCGACTTCCTGAGATCGCATGAGATTAAAACACTCGCGACCATAGTACATCCATGGACAGTTAGCCCGGTCAACTATTTGCAGCTTCTAGAAGATATCGAGATGCTGGAATCGAATCCGACCCATCGCTGCAGTACAACACTTTCCGAAGCGATTCAGTCGCTACGTTTTTCGGCCACCCCCGAACAAGCAGCCATTAGCCAAGCGATCGCAGCTCACTACAAGAATGCAAATGTTCGAATTGCACTCTCCGAGGCTTTCGTAAATCGCCTACTACCCAAAGAGAACACCGTTGAGAAACCTGTAAAGCAAAACATTTTGGGGGCAGAAACGCGAGGTGCAAGTGTCGTAAAGACACAGCTCCAAGCAGACTTTAAACCGGATGAGTCTGGCTGGACTATTGGTCTCAATCTCGATGGTGATGTCAGTAGCCAAACGAAATCAAGTCGTAACGGGGCGACCTTTTATAGCCACTCGATAGCAAACGTTAACGCGGAACGTACGATTCGCATCCGACCCGATGGATTCGAAGTTAATGGCAAACCCGCTTCGGTGCAATCAAGTGATTCGCTGAGAAAATTCTCAACAGAATGGGATAGCCTGCCTATATTTGGTGATGTGGTCCGGGGTATCGCGAAAAACGAATTCATGGAAAAACGTCCCGTCGCTCGTCGTATTGCACAGAATACAATTGCACGTGAAACAGACCGAGAATTTGATAGTCAACTCCAAAAGAAGATTCGTTCGTCGCAAACACAATTCGAATCTCGTTTGCTTAGCCCGCTTCAAGGACTGAGTCTGGAGCCTACTATTGTCGATATGCAATCGACAGAAGAGCGTTTGATCGTTCGCTACCGGGTTGCGAGCGAGATGCAGATGGGTGCTAACACCGCACGTCCAATCGCACCAGCCGATAGCTTGATTTCTGTCCAAATCCACCAGTCGGCGTTTAACAATGTTGCAAGCCAAATTGTGACCGGTGGCCGAGATTGGACCGCACAAGAACTGGCAGATCAAATAGCAGACTTCCTCAAGCAGCCAAAGAAACAACTGGAACTGGAACAAGGTGAAGATGTTCGCTTCCGTTTTCAGCACAACAATCCCATTACTCTTGATTTCCAAGACGGAAAACTATGGCTGACCCTTCGATTCGAGTCGATTGAGCAGCCCGGCCGTCTCCACATCAAGAACTTCGTAATCCACGCTGCATACAATCCAGTGGTGGATGGCTTGTGGGCTGGTCTCGAGCGAGACGGGACAGTGAGCGTAGAAGGACCGAAGCTCAGTTCGCGCGATCGATTGCCCCTGCGAACAATCTTTACAAAGGTCTTGGCGAATCAAGAAGCCATTCCTGTTGTTGCGGATTGGATTATCGAAGATGAGCGCGCCAAGGGACTCGCAGTATCACAGCTTGTACTGCGAGATGGTTGGATTAGTGTAGCAATTAGTCAAGAAGACTCGCCCCACATCGCCATCTTGGAAAAGCAGATGCGCCGCTAGTCAGCGAAACGCCAACCATCTTGGGGATCAGAAAGTCCCATGATCTTGTAATAATTGCGTTGCTGAGTTTCCAGCCAACGCTCGGTCTTGTCCGTTGTTCGACCTCTGGCGATATTGTCCGCATGTTTTAGTCGAGACCGAGCTAAATCGAAATCTTCTTTTGCAACAGCAGATATGGCAAGATTGTGCCATGCTGCCGCGTTGGTCGGATGTTGATCTGCAGCAGCCTGCCATTCCTTCTCCGCTAAATCCCAGCGACCTTGACGAGCATAACCGTTCCCCTTGCGCACCTGCGATGATCCGAGCCAAAACCAGGGTAAATCTAGAAGAACACCATCTGGCTTTAGCTGAGGTGAAACCAATTGCCAGCCCCGATATGCGGCCAAGGATAAGATGCTAGAGTTCTCCATCTGCAACTGATTGCCCGATGACTTCGCAATACGTTTGACATCAGTCTCTGATGTGTCAATGGTCTGTTCCCATAAACGCTGTCCCGATTCCACATCCACTACCGTCCAGTGCACAGTAAGGTGCATTTCCTCTCGTTTTCGGTATAGCAATTTTGCAAGAAAAGAGCGACGTTTGTCTTCAATCGGTGTCAAGTGTGCGAACACAACGTTTGCTTGAAGCATTAGATCGGAATTCGTGTTTCTCGCCGCTCCGACTGTGGCTGTCTCATTGGGTTGATTGTCGTAGGACACTAATTGAATTTGGCTCGCAGTAGCCAATTGATCGGGAGTTATAGTTAACAGTAACGGATTGGGGCGAGGTGTGGTCGCAACAATGGAACTTTCCAGTGTCTTGGCTGCTTTCTGGAGATCAGCCATAGAAACAGCGTAACTAGTAGGCATCGCGCGAGACGCAACTCCCACAGGAGCGATGGCAACTCGAACCAAACCAGACCTGGGAATACTACCAGCCTTCCATGTGTTGATCGGGGCTGTCATTTGGCAACCGACAAGAAAAACAACCAGCCCACTCAAAAGCAATGCAATGCGAAGTAATCTGAAGCTCGCAATCGTCAAATATTCAACCGATCTCATCTTAGTACCTACCGCGTGAAAGATTGCCGGTGCTAGATGTCATGGGGGGCGCAGTGGGTGATGGTTGAGCCGCGCTGGAATGATGAATCTGCGTCGAAAGCGGTCCACGATACTCGAGCCACAAAAGGGCATCGGTTCTTTGTCCGACAGATGGTATGACGCGGTTCAGTCCCAAGATACTCGGAGGATTGGCAAGGAAGGTATTGTCTTGCGGCGAGTTAGGAGCAGCTACAATTCCGCACGATAACAGCAACACTTGATCGGTAGGCCATTGAATCTTTTCTTGAAGTCTCCACGATACGATTTGTGGAACTTCAATGTAGGCCGCTTGCATCTGCGTTCCCCCCATCGGCAAGTCGATGCGGACCTGATTGAGCCGTTCCACTTGGTCGATTTCGCATTTGATCATTAAGTCCGCTTGCCTTCCATCCAAACTTAAAAGAGGACTAATTTGGAGGCGAAACCCCTCCTTGATTTCATCCGATACGGGAATCATTGGCGGATAAGGAGCGGCCGTATTGCGAGCGTATTCTTTCAGATAGTTGCGAGATCGTAACTGCTCTAAGGCTTGAAGCTGGCCGTTGTATAGTGGTATCTCGAGAGCCTGAACTTCCTTTGCATCGGAGCGTCCTCGCAACTGCGAAAGCAGGATTGCTCCATTCTCTTTAGGCATCAACCACGCCTGAACCCCCGTTGAACTGGAGGGGATAGATTTCATGAGACCGAGAGACCTAGATCGCCATTGCGGATTGGCTATTTGAATCATACGAAGCCCAAAGACTTGTGGCTCAGCAACTCCGTTAACGAATCGCTCATAAATTTGTGCGATGCGAGCGTGCATCGAATTAGTATGAAACACACGCAGTGTGGATTTGTCTGCAGTGATAACTCCCGTGACTTCGCCGAACCACGAATCAGTGCCAGTTTCCCTCAATATCCAATCGATTAGCACTTGCTGAGGCCGTTCCATATTCTTGACTGTCTCAGTATAGGCTCGAATGTCATATTCAACCCAATATTGCCCAGCGTTCGAAGGTAGCTTGACATCAGGAACTAACTTGGGAGCTAAAACCGCTGGGCGCGAAGGCTGCCGGTTATCCAGAGATGGACTGCCAGGAGTTGGTGTTTGCAGTGTCGGCGCCGTAGAGGGCATTGCACCGCTAATCACTGGCCCCGCGGGGATTGGATTGGGTGCTATTGCTGCAGGACCGTTTGGTCCTGGTGGACTGACGTTGGAATTGTCTTGCGATAAACATGGGAGCACAGTCAACAAAAGCGAAAACGCGAAAACTGCCGCTTGCCGAATCCAATTGTCTGCGAGGATCATATGCTTACCCAGTCCGAATAAAAACCACTGCTATGAAGGAGATAGCAAATTGGGCAAACTAGGCCAATGCTAATTCTGATTTAATTTGAGCTAGCAATCACGTAGAGGGCGTAGAATGTAAGATTCCGATGTCTTATACATTTTTAGAGAACCAATTTAGAAATTGACGAAGCGATTCTCAATGATGCTGAGTTGCGTTTGGTACTCGGGTTAACTCCTGAGTAGAGTGAACCTCCATGAAACCACTTGAAGCCTTTCCATCAAAAGCGAAACTCTTCGGCTTGCTTCTATTGAACGTAATAATGGTCTCGGGCCGCGTATTTTGTATTGAGCTTCCCGATTTAATGGCGAAGATCGTAGGAGTGATAGGTGTCGCGTTCTTTGGATTGGGATTTACCACCATTACGAAAATAGATTAGTGCCATCCATTGTTTCTGAGCTAAAGCTGCCGCGTGCGGATTAACCGAACTGATTTCTCGCAGATAAGGAGAAGCTACACTCCTAATCAATTGCCGTTTGGCATGCGAAGATAGCGGGACGTAATACCGAATGCTCAGTTGAGACCGACAGAGATCC
>JBKCTT010000078.1:0-58803 GCA_046318795.1 Pirellula sp. | reverse complement strand
ATCCGCAAGTTGGGGCGGAACCGTCGTCCAGCAAGTCGTCACTCGAGACACCTACCAAAGAATGAAAATTGTCATCGCAGTGGTTCGCCCTTACGTCGCGGAATCGCTTCTTCAAAATTTGCGTTTAGCTCCACTGGAAGCGTTGCAGATCGCTGAAGTAAAGGGGTTTGGTCGACAAAAAAGTTACTTAGATCAGTATTCGTCGACCGAATATTCTCTCGCGTTTTTACCCAAGATAGAGATCACCATGTTTGTGGATGATATGCGAGTGGAAGAGGTCCTTAGGGTTATCGTGGAGACCTCAAGAAGTGGTAGAATGGGGGATGGAAAAGTAATTGTACTGAATGCGGATGATCGCACACCTACCTAAGACCCACTGCCAATGATCTGTCCATTTTGTTCTTTACTGTGCAGCAGTTCACAGTCCACGGAGAGTTGTTCACTCCGACTCGGTCATTTAGAACAGATACGAACTTACCCTCAATCACTCGATTCCGATCACGAATCGGTCGGGAGAGCCAAACAATGGATCCAAAGTGCAGAGACCATCATGGTCACCGGCAGAATTGTTTCTGTTGATTCAGCACGAGCCACTCTCGCATTCGCAAATCGAATCAACGGGCTTATCGACTGCTCGGACCGCGAAGTGACGATGGATATGGCATCCGCCGTAAGTAAGACAGGTGTTTGTTCGGTTTCAATTGCTGAAGTTCGTGATTTAAGTGACGTTATCATTGTTTTAGGAGACGATTGTTTGATAGATCGATTTCCTAATTTGGCGAGTTGTTTAGCAAAACGAGATCGATCGCCGGTAGTTGTATTGCTCGGCCAGCAGACTTCGAAATCCATGGCAATATGGAAGCAATGTTTTCCGGAAACCTGGGCTATTGAATGTAATGTCGAGCGAATCCCGGAGTCACTGCATAGTTTTTTCTCATTACCAACAGCCCTCTCGGCAAATGATCTCTCGATTCCATTGAATACGAATCATTTGTTCCAGCAGCTAAGTCAAGCGAACTACATAAGTTTAGTTTGGGCTCCCAGCTCCCTAGGATCTTATTCGCTCGACTCGAGGGGACGATCGGCGTGGATGGAAAGGCTGCTTGAGCATCAAGTCGAATGGAATGAGAAAAGAAGAATTGGATCGTTGGCGTTATCGGGCCAGGATGCTGTTTTTCAGCAGGTCTGTCTATGGACAACAGGTTTTCCAGGCAGAGTTTCATTTTCAAATGATTCAATCGATTTTGAACCAGCTGTGTATTCCGTGAGTCGATGGATTGCCGAAAATAAAAATCGAGCCGATGCCTTGCTTATTGAATTCGACGAATCCGCTAACGGTGTCAACGACTGGCTCGACTCGCAGTTAGAGGCATTTCAGGGTCGTCGTATCTTGGCTAGCCCATTCAATCGATACGGCACGACGGACAATTCCACATTAATACATTTGCCCTCGCAGATTGCGGGCTACGATCGGCCTGCAGACCTGCTTCGGGCTGACCAGACCGTGCTAGCACGAGTGCTAGGGACTCAGTCGACTCGATCCGCTGCAGCGAGATCGCTATCGCAATGGGTGGAGGAGTTGTCTCAATGATTATTCGATTGCGAAACGGTTTGCTACTCGACGGGACTCAATCCAAAAAGGGAGACATCTATCTAGTCGATGGCTTCATACAAAACACCATCGATCCAGGGGCCAAACTGGATGCGGATTATGATGTTGCCAATTGCGTGATTGCACCCGGAGCGATCGATCTGCATACGCACGTTGGTGGTGGCAAGATAAACTTAGCAAGATTGCTGTTACCAGAGCTTGTAAAGCATCCTACCCATTTATCGGTCGAACAGCATGGTATTCCACTAGCGACATTCAAACCACTGAGTGCACCGGTCCCAACATCTTGGGAAACTGGACTTAGGTATTTGCAGATGGGTTACACAACGTGCTTAGAGCCCGCTGTCTTACCTGCTAATGCGAGAATGGCCCACTCAGAAATGTCGGATGTTCCCTGGCTTGATACCGGTGGATACCTATTACTCGGCAATGATCGGTTGTTACTGAACTGGATCGCGACCGGTGTTCCACAAAGCCAGATTACGACTTACGTGGGTTGGATGCTCAAGGCTCATCAGTGCTGCGGAATCAAAGTCGTCAATGCAGGTGGGATTGATGCCTTTAAATTTAATGTGAGACAACTCGATGTTGACGACACGCACCCTCGGCTCCCCATCACGCCACGGATGGTATTGAGGGTGCTCGCTCAAGCGGTCGAGGAATTACGACTTACTCACCCGCTCCATGTTCATTGCAGTAACCTCGGAGTTCCAGGCAACATCGAATCGACACTAGCGACTTTGGAGGCTGTCGAGGGAAGACGCATTCATTTGACGCACGCACAGTATCATTGCTACGGCAAAGAGGGAAAACATGGTTTTAGTTCAGAGGCCTACCGATTGGCAGAGTATGTTAATTGGAATCCGCAGGTTTCGATTGATATTGGGCAAGTGATTTTTGGGCAAACAGTCACCCTCTCGGCCGATTCCATGCACCAGTTCGATAATCGGAATCATGCCAAGCCGAAGAAAGTCATTTTTTCGGACCTCGAGTGCCAAGCAGGTTGCGGAGTCGTACCATTTCGCTACCGGCACGATCAATTTGTTCATGGTTTGCAATGGACTATCGGGTTGGAACTGAGCTTAAGAATTCTAGATCCATCACGTGTATTTTTGACAACGGATCATCCCAATGGGGGACCATTTACGGCGTATCCTCATTTGATTCGCCTGCTCATGGATTATGACTACCGCATGTCCATTTTTGACCAACTCCATCGTGACGTTAAGGAAATAAGCCCCTTACCGTCTCTAAAGAGAGAGTACAGCTTGCAGGAGATCATTACCATGACGAGAACCGGTCCCGCCAGGAGTTTAGGGCTTGCAGATCGCGGTTCGCTCCAACCTGGCATGTTGGGTGATGTCGTGGTTTACGAACAAGACTCAAACGTTGAGACGATGTTCACAACTCCAAAGATGGTCTTCCGACGCGGGGTCTTGGTTTGTAGAGATGGAAAGGCGCTCAAGGGAAGTGATAAAGCAACCGTCGTCGCCGATCCTGAGATTGACTCTGGTTTCGAATCGTGGATTTCCCCGTATTGGCGGGAACAGTACGGATACAACATCGACATGATAAAGATATCGCGAGACGAACTTCTCGAGCGTGGTCGTCACGTCATGCTTGCTAAACTTAGACTGACTTAGTTTCTAGCGGCATTCAATTTGTTGGTCTGTAAAGAACGTTAGGATGTGGGAAGCCTAGATTTTTGTCGACGATGTTAAAAAGCGGTTGATGTGCAAAATATCGTTGCAGATTTTCGCAAATAAGATCCGTCGTATCATCGGTACGGCGTTTCGCTTGGGCGCCGACATGAGGTGTGACGAGAACGTTCGGAAAGTCCCATAATGGACTATTTGGGGGGAGAGGTTCCACATCGGTAACGTCGAGGCCTGCGCCAGCCAAGTGACCGGATGCGAGAGCATCACAAAGGTGTGGTTCATTCACGCAACTGCCGCGAGCAACATTGATCAAATAGGAACCTCGTGGCATAGCAGAAAAGACCGAGCGATCTACACATCCTCGAGTTGAAGCGTTAAGCGGGAGAGTCAATATCAAGATTTCGGACCAACGAGCCAGATCATGCAATGCGGTGTGAGGCATTAACTCCGATACTTGAGGAGGTTTGTTCTCGGGAAAGTAATCGGTCGCTCGAATATCCTTCGTATAGGGTGCGAGCACTTCCACCAATCGACGTCCATTTCCACCCATGCCGACGATACCGATCCTCTTTCCGTGCAAATCATCTGTGGGTCTACGAATGAATTCCTTGTGCTGCCATTGGCGATAGAAAATGGGCAATCCACGCAGTAGCCCCAGGAGAAGAGCAAGGGTCTGCTCGGCGACCTGATTGGCAAACAATCCAGAAGCGCTACAGACCGTAATGGGGCTTTGGATTACAGAAGGGGCCAAACAATGATCCAAGCCTGCAGCGGACGACTGAATAAACTTGAGCTTGCCCGCTGCAACTACCGCATCCCAGTTGACTGGTACTTTTGCGTGACCAACAAATACATCAGCCTCAAAGATCTTGTCGGGAATGGTATCTTGAGAGGCCTCGACGAACGTACAATGAGGTGCAGCTTCTTTCATCCGAAAGCGATGGCGTTCCTCGACGGGAAAGCAATGAACAATGGTTGTCACTTAAGCCAAATCTCTATCTTCGAACAGGAGTAATCCAAGCAGCGTAGCTCCAACTCCGTAAATCGCTGTGTAAATGAAGACACTAGAGATAACGGTCCACGGAATCGTAACCTCCGCATCGATAGCGGCTTCCATGGAGAACAAGTTCAAATTCGGAACAACCGCCGAGATGAGTTGCGAAAAGAACTCAACGAGCGGTAGACCACCTGCTGCCGACTCCATGATGACTGGGGTCAAGTGACCGAGAACATAGAGCGATGCACATATGGCAAGATTGGTAAGCAAAGAAACTCGGGTCCCAATCGCAACCGAAATGGCACCGATGATGAGGCATTCCAGAAAGGCGAGCCCTAGCCCCGGGACGGTCTGAAGCATTTCGAAATGGCAGACTTGCCAAATGGGTACTTCTTTCGAATTTTCTCGTGCCTCGTAGATGGGTTTAAAGGCAACGCAGAATAATTCGATCGACCCTAACACCAGAAACATGAACATAATCAACCAACCAATACCGAGGATCTTACCGATGATAAAGGATCTTCGGTGAATCGGCTTGCTCAACAGGGTCAACGCTGTCCTGCCTTCGATTTCTTCGCTTACCGAGGTGCTGGCTGACCATACCGCTTGGAATATAGACACGACCAGTATCAGGATGATACCGCAATCCTTGAGAAGTTTGATATCTTCGCCGAAGGTGTGAAACGGCATGAACACGAAGAGCAAGATAGCGAGGGCTACCATCGTGATCAGGATTTTTGGCAATGGCTGAGATAGTTCGCTTTTCCCTGTTGAAAGTGCGATAGCAGCAATCTTGGGGGCAGCTCCTTGCATTAGGCAAAATGCTACACCGAACAAGAACACGAACAAGGCAAAAAGGATAATCGTGAAAGCTTCTTGGACAGGCGGAACCGTTTTAATTGTGATTTTAAGTTCCGCTGGATCAACTTCTTCGTTTTGTGCGAAGACCTCTGCATCGGGTGCTAAAGGGAGCGGTGATTTCGCAGGTCCCATCATTCTTTCCCAAAATCGCGGGGCTTCTGGTTCAATGGTTACCGTGGAAAACTTCAGTTGATCGATTTCCGATGCGTCGCCGATGATAACTCGCCGGTTGGACTCAATTTGGACCTGGCCGATCGTCTCGATCGAATAATTCACATCGAGCTTGATAAATTTCCGATCTTCGTCTGACGCAGCTCCTGGGAGTGTAAAGGTTTGTGTTTGCGTTGAGGCCTTGAACATTTGCGGGATGCTGGCAAAAGCATCCAAGGGCCTGTCGAAAAGGGGAGTCGCGGCAATCCCAATCAATGCGACTGCTCCCAAAACGGCCAGCATCGCGCCCCCGATTCCTTCAAAAAGCAGAGCTTTGAGCTCACCGAAAAACCGATCGGTACTGCAATAAAGTATCGCCCAAACCAGAACACCAACCATGCACGTCATCGCGACGCAGACCGTCCCGACTTCACCGGTAAGTTCAGGATTCAGCCCAACCAACAAAAATGCCGTAATCCCAACTCCGATCAGTACCGTTAAGGCCAACGCAATCCAATGCAAAGCGCCACTCTTTCGAAGTGGATCTAGCCCCCTAAGTGCCCCTTTCAAAAGGAAACAAAGCCCCAGAAAAGCCATAAGCAGAACTAATCCAGCTGCCACGCCGACGCCAACGAACCACATGGGGGTCAGCCATTTAGCCATCCAAAAATCAGAGGCAGCCAGAATTGGATTAAAGAGTTCCATGGATAATTTCGCGGAAGAGCTGATAAGGATTTCAGAAAACTCGTGCAAGTACGGTGCTCAGCATAACCGGGTTCGCAGAAACGCCAAGAGATTCTTCTCATCTAGGGGGATGGTGGTCAAGCGAGGGGTGTTCCAATCGAACGCAACCGAATAACCGGAACACCTTTGGACGACAAATGCTCTCAGTAAGTTCTGCCAACCCGTGAGTCCCCCGAGGTCCTGAAGCGTTTCCTTGTGTACACTTAGGGGGTAGATTCCCGTCCTACCTAACTTAATCTCGAATCGACTCCTCTCCCATCATGAGATTTGCTGCATACCGTCTGCAACCAGTTTCCAAGCTATTGAAGTTCTTGCTTCCGTTCCCATCTAGTTCGTTCAAGACCTCATGGTTTTTGATCGTTGGGCTTCATTTATGCGGGAGCCTGAACGCCCAGGAGCCTATGGATTGGGACTTTCAATGGGGTTGGAATCGAGAGGAGGTGGAGCGAGCGGGAAGTAGCTTTTGGCCTCAATACCGAGGGGCGCACGGGGATGGACTAGCTGCCGAAGCTTCGAATCCACCGTTAGAATGGGGCGAAAACAAAAATTTAGCTTGGAAGAAAGAGATGCCGGGACGGGCGTGGTCCTCTCCTGTTGTGTACGGCGATCGCATTTTCCTTACCAATGCCTCAGAAGACGGTCTGACTATGTCGGCCGTGTGCGTGGAAAGAGCGAGTGGCAAAACGGTCTGGGAGCGAGTTGTGTTTACCAACGAGGAGACACAAAAAGATTTTCACGCTTTCAATTCTTACGCATCCCCGACCCCGATTGTTGACGCTCGTCATTTGTATGTCACGTTTGGTGCTTACGGCACAGCTTGCTTAGAGATCGAGTCAGGCGATACGATTTGGGAGCGACGTGATTTGGAATGCAACCATTATCGAGGGGCCGGCTCATCACCCATTTTCTTCCGAGACCTGTTGGTCTTTCACATGGATGGTTTTGATTACCAATATATTATCGCTCTGAAACGGAGTTCAGGAGAGACCGTTTGGCGGGTTGACCGAGCGCATGACTACGGAACGGACAACGGGGATTTCAAGAAGGCTTACGGTACGCCGCAGATAATCGAAGTCAACCGAGATGGCCAAATAGAGTTGCAGTTACTGAGCCCTGCGGCCAAAGCGATGTATGCCTATGATCCTCGAACGGGGCAAGAACTCTGGCGAGTGCGACACGAAGAACATTCTGCGGCACTACGACCTTTGTTTGATGGAAAAAGTGTTTACATCAGCACTGGCTTTAGCAAAGGGAATTTATTGGCAATTGACCCAAGTGGCCGGGGAGATGTAACAACGACTCATGTATTGTGGAAAGCATCGAGAGCAATCGGTGCGAAGCCATCCCCCCAATTAGTTGGCGATAAAATAGTCAGTTTGGAAGACAAAGGAATGTTGTCAGCGTTTCATAAAGGAACGGGCGAGGTTGCGTGGCAGCTTCGATTAGGAGGGGACTTTAGTAGCTCACCTGTTTTTGCGAAGGGCAATCTAATCTGCTTCGATGAAAAAGGGGCGGGATACGTGGTTTCGGGCGAAGGTAAATTGTTGCACACCAATCAGCTTTCGAGCGGGTGTTTGGCATCGCCAGCGATTGTAGATAACGAGTTAATCGTGCGAACGCGGGACGCGTTGTATTGTTTTCGGCGTTAGGTTCGTTTGGCAATATTGCGTATCTTTTGGAGAGACTAGAAAGACATGATTAAGCAGAAGCCGTTTTTGATGACTACGTTCTTGTTTGCATTGACGATCCTCCTCTCGGTGGTCGGTTGTGACAGACAAAAGAGCGAGACGCTCCGGACGAGCATGAAAGATGAAGAGGGGGCTTCACAATCAACCACTAAGCCCAAGATTGCCTTGATCATGAAGTCACTTGCAAACGATTTCTTTTCGACGATGGCGGAGGGTGCGAGAGCGCATAGTGAGGCGAATCCCCAATACGAATTATTAGTAAACGGAATCAAAGATGAGCGAGATTTGGCGAGGCAGGCCGAGTTAGTCGATGAAATGGTGGCTTCGGGATGCCAGGCGATCGTTATAGCACCTGCGGACTCTAAAGCCTTAATTCCCTCGTTGCGAAAAGCAATCAAGGCCGGAGTAGTCGTCGTGAATATCGACAACCAGCTAGATCAATCGATTCTTGACCAAGAGGGGATCACCATTCCATTTGTTGGGCCCGACAATAGGCAAGGGGCACGCATGGTCGCCGAGTATCTGGTGGGAAAACTGAAAGCCGGGGACGAAGTCGCTATTCTGGAAGGGATCACTACGAGTTTTAATGCACAACAAAGAAAAACGGGATTTGAGGATGCCTTGAGTGAGGGGCAGCTAACTGTCGTTTCCAGTCAGTCCGCCCAATGGGAGATGAATATGGCCAACACCATCACATCGTCGATATTGTCGGAGCACCCCACCCTAAAAGCGATTTTGGCGTCCAACGACTCCATGGCATTGGGTGCGATTGCGGCCGTCAAGGAGGCCAACAAGACTGGTCAAATCTATATCGTCGGTTTCGACAATATTCAGGCCGCTCAAGAAGCGATACGGGAAGGCAAGATGCTCGCGACGGCCGATCAACATGGAGATCAACTCGCGGTTTTCGGAATCGAGTACGCATTGAAGCAGATCGGATCTCAGGACGAAACGCTCCCTGACAAGCAAACGGCGGTGGATCTGATAACCAGTGATAACGTAGGGAAGCCTTAGATAGTTTGGAGGTTTTTACTGGTTTTCCCGGACTCTCTATTCCATTTGACACGCTATAATATTCGCGTGTATGGTTTTTTTGCTTCACTGACAGGTAGTTCGGCGGCTCCAACTGGGCTGTCGATGATACCTGCCTGACTGTAAGTTGCCTCCCCAGCTGTTTGTGCAGTCCATGCGGCCACGGATGTTGCCGATTGCAGAGCCTAACCCCGAATAAAATTATGGATACAAATAAATTTGATACCAATTTAGAGAGGATCACCAAAAGCCCGCTATCAGACACAATTGCGGTTTTGGTCCTTCGTGTCATTTTCATTTTGGTCGCTGGTGGCGTTGGAGCGATCTGGGCTCGATCGGAGGACTTTGGTTCGCTCGGTGCGTTTGGTCCGTATATTGTCTTCAGTGGAGTTATGCTAGTCGCGTTTGGTGTCGTAGCGATGGACATGTTGTTTCCTCGCAAAAGAATCGACGTCATTTCTGCAGTCTATTTTGGTTTGGTGATTGGGCTGGTTCTGACGTATCTACTGACGATTGCGATGGATCCGTTTTTGCAGAATAGTCTGACCAAGACTTACTTCACAATCGGGTTGCTGACGGTGCTTTGCTATGTTTGCATTAGCTTGTTATTGCAGACCAAGGATGACTTTCGATTTGTCGTGCCCTATGTTGAGTTCTCGCGTGAACTCAAAGGGCTTAAGCCTTTGATTTTGGACACGAGCAGCATCATCGATGGGCGATTGGCGGAACTAGCCGATACGGGCGTTTTGGACAGTCAACTGGTAATGCCTCGTTTCGTATTGATGGAGCTACAAAACATTGCCGACAGTTCCGATAAACTGCGGCGGGTACGGGGCCGTCGGGGGCTCGACATTTTGAATCGCCTCCGTAGCAGTCAGAAGCTAGATTTCACACTGTACGAGCGGGAGCTTACTGAGTTCGCTGGGCAACCGGTTGATATGAAACTGGTGCTGCTGGCTAAGCACCTCGGGGGCAAGCTGGTGACAGGGGATTTCAATCTCAATAAAGTCGCCAAGCTTCATAACATCGAGGTCATCGATTTGAATCAAGTTGCGAGCGCATTGCGACCGCAATTTCTTCCGGGAGAAGGTTTTCAAATTCGTGTAGTCAAACCTGGTGAAGGGCACGATCAGGGAATCGGATATCTGGATGACGGCACGATGGTGGTTGTCGAAGGGGGGCGTGATAGGCTCAACCAAACAATTGGTGTAGTCGTCACCAGCACTCTTCAGACGCAGGCGGGCCGGATGATCTTTACCAAGTGTGATGGACCGAATTGATGGTGGGCAGGATCGTTATCCCGGCCAGGTTGGCATCCACTCGTCTTCCCGAAAAACTCTTATTGAGTGAAACGGGCATGTCAGTTTTGGAGCATACTTATCGTGCTAGTCGGGCGTCGCACAAGACGACTGGCACGACCATAGCGGTGGATCATCCTCGACTTTTCCAGATGGTTCAATCGTTTGGCGGGGAGGCGATCATGACCGACCCCAACGCGCAAAGCGGTACGGATCGGATTGCCGAGGTTGCCCGGGGGATGCCCGAAGTCGATGTCTTCGTAAACGTGCAGGGAGACGAACCAGAAATTGCAGGATCGTCAATCGATTTGGTCCTCGACCTGCTGGTTTCGTCGCCGGATGCGTCAGTGGCAACCCTCGCAACCCCCATCCGATCAGTGGCCCATCTCCATGATCCGGCCTGCGTCAAGGTGGTTGTGGGGGCGGAAAACTCGGCCCTCTACTTTAGTCGTTCCCCAATTCCGCACCCCAGGGAGTGGTCGGAGAGTCTGCTAAACGAGGAGCCACCTTTGTTTTTGCAACATATAGGCATATATGCCTATCGACGAAAGTTCTTGTTGGGACTTGGAGAGCTGAAACCGAGCGTTTTAGAGCGTTTAGAGAAACTAGAGCAACTTCGATTTCTGCAGAACGGTCACAAGATTGTTGTCGGCACTATAGAGGAGTCCCACCGAGGGATTGATACCAGGGCCGACTACGACGCCTTTAAGTGCCGTTGGTTGGAAAAATACGGTAGAAATCCAACAAACTAGTCCCCTGCGCGAGTTGCTGCCTGGACCAATTGGGAATACGATTTCTTCCTCTTTATTGCAGAGACGGTCCGTCTCGTCCCTGGATCAGAAAATAGTCCCTGTTTGGATCCAGCGTCACGGCGACTCTTCCGATTCCCTCCAACCAATGAATTAAGACTCTCATGGCATCAGCAACTCCAATCACAGTCGCGTACGGCGACGGCATCGGTCCCGAAATCATGGCCGCGACGCTTAAGATTATTCAGGAAGCCGGCGCCCAATTGGACATCCATACCATTGAAATTGGCGAAAAGCAGTATCTCAAGGGTAACATGGCAGGGATTGAGCCAGAAGCCTTTCAAAGCCTTCGTGAAACCAAAGTCTTCTTGAAAGCACCGATCACGACTCCTCAGGGGGGCGGCTTCAAGTCGCTAAACGTGACAACGCGTAAAGCATTCGGATTATACGCAAACGTTCGACCATGCCTCAGCTATCACCCATTTGTTGAAACCAAACATCCCAAAATGGATGTGGTGATCGTTCGTGAAAACGAAGAAGATTTGTACGCAGGTATTGAGCACCGTCAGACCATTGACGTCATGCAGTGCTTAAAGCTGATCAGCCGTCCAGGAACCGAAAAGATCGTTAGGTACGCGTTTGAATACGCACGTGCTTACGGTCGCAAGAAGGTGACCTGTTTCACCAAAGATAACATTATGAAACTGACCGATGGTTTGTTTCATAAGGTTTTTGATGAAATCGCTGCCGAATACCCTGACATTGAAAACGAACATTGGATTGTCGATATCGGCGCTGCGAAACTAGCGGATACACCGGAGGCGTTCGATGTCGTGGTAATGCCGAACTTGTATGGCGATATTCTCTCTGACGTTGCAGCACAAATTGCTGGTTCTGTAGGCTTGGCTGGTTCTGCGAATATCGGTGACGCCTGTGCAATGTTCGAAGCGATCCACGGATCGGCTCCTAGACGTGCCGGCCAAAACCTCGCTAACCCCTCTGGATTGTTCTTAGGCGCAATTCAAATGCTTGTTCATATCGGCCAAGCTGAGGTTGCTGAATTAGCACACAACGCATGGCTCAAGACCATTGAAGATGGTATCCACACCTACGATATTTTCGATGAACGAGTTTCAAAACAGAAAGTCGGTACCAAAGAATTCGCAGACGCGGTCGTTGCGAGAATTGGAAAGAAACCCGAAGTTCTCAAGCAGGTTGACTACTCCAAGGCGCTTGCAAAACCACTCAACGCTCGCCCACCATATGTTCGTTCTACAGAAAAGCGCGAAATGGTTGGGGCTGACGTCTTCTGTGAATTCAGAGGTTCTCCCGATGAACTCGCTGCCAAACTAAAGCCGCTAGCCGGAGACGGTATGGTTCTCGAAATGTTGAGCAACCGTGGTATGAAGGTTTGGCCAGGTGGTTTGGCGGAAACCTTCACAGTTGACGTCTATCGTTGCCGATTCCAGCTGCCAGAAGGAACTCCTGGCGTGGTTCCTCACAAGGCAATTACGGCACTGTTGAATCGCATCACAGATGCTGGTGTTGAGTTTGTTAAGCTCGAAGGGTTATACAATTTCGATGGCAAGCCTGGTTTCTCCCGAGGCCAAGGTCAATAGCCTCGGGTTGGTAAGTTTTGGTTAGTGCCGCTTCGATCCCCAAGGAGGAGTATCGTGGTCAGAGAAAGGAAAATCACCGCCGATGATGTGGATTCATTATCGGCTAAGGGACCAAAATCAAGCAGCGGCAAGCGGCCAAGTGTGGAACTTAACTCGGGACGCAACGATTTGAATCCGCCTGACGACGATCTTTACGATGATGGCCCCATGGGCGAAAGTCGTTTCGAAGACAGCCCCAAGGAGTCCAGCCCCTCTAATCCAAAGGCAATTGGTTCCGGTGCAATCGGGCAGAGTGATATCGCGGACACCGATGCCGGTTTGCGTCCTAAGAGAATAGCCGACATGGTCGGGCAGCGCGACATCATGGAGGTTCTCCAGATCTCGATCGATGCGGCCAAGCGTCGCAACGAACAACTCGGGCACATTCTATTTGACGGCCCTCCGGGTTTAGGCAAAACAACGTTTGCAACCTGCATTCCCCGTGAGATGGGGGTTAATGTAGAAATGGCGTCGGGTCCAAGTCTCAAGGCACCGAAAGAGCTGATTCCTTATCTAACGAACTTAGAACGAGGCTCTGTACTTTTCATAGATGAGATACATCGATTACCCAAACAAGTAGAAGAGTTCTTGTACACAGCGATGGAGGATTTTCGTATCGACATCGTGGTCGGCGAAGGAGTCAACGCCAGGACACTTAACCTATCACTGCAACCATTTACCTTGATTGGGGCAACGACTCGTGCAGGCATGCTAAGTAGTCCATTGCGTGATCGATTTCACATTCGCCAGCATCTCAGCTATTACGAATCTGACGAATTAGTTGAGATTCTTAGGCGAAATGCAAGAAAGTTAAACGTTGATTTGCACCTTGATGCAGCAGAAGAAATTGCGAAACGAGCTCGCGGAACCCCCAGAATCGCAAACAACCGTTTTCTCTGGGTTCGAGACTACGCCATGAGCAAATCAGATGGAGTCATAACTAGACCCATCACAGAAAAGGCTCTCAATATGATGGGCATAGATGAGATCGGCTTAGACAAACAGGATCGTCGATATCTAAAGACATTGATCAGTGTATTTCAGGGAGGCCCTGCTGGGGTTGAAAACATAGCACATACCATGAGCGTTTCCTCTGATACACTTGAGGATGAAGTCGAACCATTCCTGCTAAGAAGTGAACTCATCATTCGCACGCCACGTGGTCGATGCGCCACGCAAAAAGCGTTTGCGTTGTTCTAGTACCCTACCGCATCCTGTTCTATTGGAGAAAAAATAAAGCCAAGCCGGAGTGACCGGCTTGGCTTTTTGTATCCTGGCGTCGGGGAGAATGGCAATTCACCCCGACGCGCAGTCTAAAGCTCTATCGTGAAGCACCCAAGCCGACAGTTGACCCAGTAACTATCGAGTGGGTTCTATGCTGCTCCAACCCAGGAGGAAGGCCAATCGAGTATTCCCGCAAATCCCCGATCGACGACAGAGCCCATGATTGGTTCACAGATACGTGGGATACGGAAAACCGACGCAGCGCGTCAACGCCAGTTTTCGATTTAAGCCATTCTTAACCCGATGCCATTTTGGAACGTTCAATATAGGTAATTAAGGCAGTTCAGGGAGGTCTAGACCTTATAGAAACGGTTGAGACTGGTTGAATTCGACAAGGGGCAAAGTCAAAATCGCTTTGCCTGGTTTTTTCCAATGGAGGTTGCAAACCGGGTATAATCGACAAATCGCTCGTGACCTTTCTCCGATGCAGGAACATTGGAATGGATCTACAAATTCAAAACAGCCTCTATCACGTCGCAAACCGATTTCGATTAGTTCGAATGGGATGGTTGTTGGCTGCTTTCTGGCTATGTTTGGCAGTCCTTTTCTTGTTACGAAGACAAAGCGACCAGCTCCCGTTGAACTGGCTTGGATACGCCTGGATTGCTTCTCCTGTTTTTGTAGTCGTCTTATGGATGGTGTCACGCATCGGCTACCGCGATCCAAAATGGGTTGCATCACAGATTGAGTCTCGTTTTCCCGATTTGAAACAAAGGCTGATCACGGCGGCTACGCCGGCGACCGAGTCGGATTCCAAGTTTCTCCGCAAAAATCTTGTTCGTGAAACAGTGCAGCATTCGAGAACGCATGATTGGCAAGCCACGGTTTCTACGGGACGGTTACTCGGTGCGTGGCTCCTGCAATTGGTCTGTCTCTTTGTTGCATTTTCCGCATCAGTGTACTCATCTTCCCAAAGGCAATCGTCAACTGACACACAACGGATAGAACAGCTAATTGCGCCGAACCAGTCCTTGTCGATCGATCCGGGTGACATCGAGATCGAACGGGGTACTGATTTGGTGGTTACAGCTCGATTTGGAGGCTGGGTACCTCAAGAGGTTTGGTTAGTTGCATCGGGGATCGAAGCGAGTACCGATCAGTCTAGGACTAAGATGCAACCGAGCTTGAACGATCCCATTTATGGTGGTTACCTGAATCGAATCGAAAATGATTTGCGATACCACGTCGAAAGCGAAAAAGGTTCGAGTGAATCGTATCGCGTTAAGGTATTTGACTATCCGGCGTTGTTGAGAAGCGATGCTCTAATTGACCCACCAGCGTACGCCAACCAAGAGAAGAAGACAATTGTAGACACCAAGCGAGTTACGGTACCTGAAGGAACCAAGTTGACTTGGGTTTGTATTGTAAATAAGCCATTAGCTAAAGCGGAACTTGTGGATCAAGACAATAATGTTATTCCACTGTCAAACACGGGTACAGACCCATTGTCCTACTCGGCAACCATCGAAATTCAACAGTCTCGTCGTTGGGGTCTGAAATTGGTGGACCTCGATGGTCGATCATCGAAACTAGAAGAGACCTTGTCGGCCAAGGTCATTGTCAACAAAGAGCCTGACATTCGTCTCGGGGCCGGAGGTGATCTGCAGGTATCTCCATTACAAGAAGTACAACTCCAGGGGATCATTAGAGACGATTTCCAATTGGCTCGCACTGGTATCACGGTCACGCTGGGAGACTCTGAGTCTATCGAAATTGAACTTGTAGCCAATCGCATGGCCAAAGGAGCTGACTTCGAGATTTCTCATATTGTTGATTTAGAAAGCATGCAGGCAGTACCAGATCAGCTGCTTTCTTACTTTTTCTGGGCGGAAGACACGGATCGTGACAATAACGCTCGCAGGGTGGATGGCGAGATGTTCTTCGCGGAAGTTCGCCCATTTGAAGAAATCTTTCGAGAGGGAGATTCTCCATCACAATCGCAACAGCGACAGCAAAACGAACAGGGGCCGCAGCAGAGCGAAAACGGCCAAAAGGCAGAGGAACTAGCCGAGTTGCAAAAGAAGATAATCTCTGGATCTTGGAATGTGATCCGAAGGGAAACAAAAACCGAGTTGTCCAATTCCTTTGGTGCCGATGTTCAAGTTTTAGGTGAGTCACAGGAAACCGCTATCGCTCAAACCGATGAGCTCGAGGAACGTGTACAAGATGAAATGTCTCGCAAGTATTTGGAAGAAACCCGAAGGCAGATGACCCTTGCGGTCGAGCAACTATCTAGTGCGGCTGCTGATCAAGACTTGAATAAACTAAAATCGGCCTTGAACTCAGAGCGAAAAGCCTACGAGGGGCTGCTACGTCTCAGAGCCCGCGAACATTCGATCGTGCGGAATCAACAGCAACAAAATTCGCAGCGGAATCAGAGTTCCGCACAACAGTCTCGCCAACAGCAGCTCGAACAACTCAAACTGGAAGATGAAAAGAATGAGTACGAGACAGAACAAAATGCTTCGCCAGAGCAAAGTGATGCGCAAAGAGAAGTTCGTCAAGTCATGAACCGTCTCGAAGAATTAGCGCGACGTCAAAAAGATCTTAATCAACAGATCAAAGAAGCAGAGACGGCACTCCGTGAAGCAGAAACTCAAGCTGAGAAGGACGAGATTGAGGAGCAGTTAGCAAGATTGCGAGAAGATCAAGAAGAGATGGTGCGCGATGCGGATGAACTTTTGGAAAAAATGAATCAAGATGAGAATCGTCAATCGATGCAGGAAGCACGAGAACAAGTAGAACAGGCTCGTGATCAATTACAGAAAACGGCCGAATCGCTTGCAAACAATCAGACGTCGCAAGCTCTAAACTCAGGAACCAGAGCCGAACAAACTATGAAGGATGTTCGAGAGCAAATTCGTCAGGAATCAGCCACTCAAATGCAAGAATCAATGCAAAGTATGGTGCAGCAAGCTCGCGACCTAGAGGCTGTCCAACAAGAACTCCAAGAAGAACTATCGAAGCGCAACTCCCCTAGCAACAATCTTGCAATTGAAGATGCTGAGCAAGCTGATCAGAAAGCACAATCTGGCGTGCCCCAACGGGAGGATTCCGAAGACGTGTCGCCACTACGCCCTGAGGGTACTGATGATAAGGGTACACAGAATGATAAATGGCGGTCGCAAAAGGAAAAGATGGATCAACTCCTTGAAGAGATGAAAAATGCCGTTGCCGATGCCGAATCGAGCGAGCCCCTCTTGGCGGATAACTTGTACGAGGGATTTCGCGACGCAAAACAGAGTGGTATCGATAGAAAATTAGAGCAGATACCAACACTAATCGACCGCGGCTTTGAAAATCGAGCTCAGCAGTTGGCCTCTGAAGCAGCTCAGGGGATTACAAAGCTGAAAGACAGTATTGAGAAAGCCGCAGAGAGTGTACTGGGTAGCGAACAGGAATCGTTGCGTCGAGCTTTGCGCGAAATCGATCGCGCCAATCAGCAGATCAACGATGAACTGAAATCGCAATCCCCGAACAGCAGCGATCCCAACGCCCCCAATCCAAGTCCGCAACAAAGTCAACAAAGTCAACAAAGTCAACAAAGTCAACAAAGTCAACAAAGTCAACAAAGTCAACAAAGTCAACAAAGTCAACAAAGTCAACCTGGTCAATCAGATTCAAACCAACCCCCTACTTCAAATCAACAATCAGGTGAGACGCCATCATTTGACCCTGGCGAAAGCGATCCAGAAAGCAATTCACCAAACCGCCGCGGAAGCGACTTGCGCGAGGGCATATTGGGGGAGGGCGGTCGTGATGGAGGTATCAATTCTCGTACCGCGAATCCGATTACGGGAGATGAGTACCGTCAATGGATCGATTCACTCCGAGATGTCGAAGAGTTGTTAATCGATCCAGCCAGAAAAGCAGACGTTTCCCGTATCAGAGAAGCCGCTCGAGAAATGAGAGTGGAATATAAGCGGCACGCCAAGGAACCACAGTGGGATTTAGTTCGCAAATTGATTGCCGATCCCCTTAAGGAGTTGCGTTCCGAGGTAAACGATGAACTTATGAGACTCGCAGCAGAGCGGAATGCGTTGGTTCCTATTGATCGCGATCCTGTTCCGAGCCAATACCAGAAACAACTGGACCGCTATTACGAAAACCTCGGACGCGGGAATAAGAAGTAATGCTTTTCTTCGCACAATCTGAAGTTTTGTCGAGCCGTTATTTTTTGGGTAATCCCGCATGGGCTCCATGGCTCATGATCGCTGGTATCATTCTTTCTATCCTATCGATACTTTCTTACCGTGGGAGTCGAATGACGATAGGAATGCGATTGGCTTCACTCGCAATGCGTCTGTTCGGCATCGGCCTGCTACTGCTCTGCCTGCTAGAACCGATGGGTGTACAAGAGAGAGCAAAGTCTCAGGCGAACGCGTTTGCTGTCGTGGTTGACAATAGCCAGAGCGTTCAAGAAATTTGGGATGCTAGGAATAATGTTGCATCTGCCGGGCTCTCTGAGAAGTGGTATAGAAATCTCTTTCGGGACGACTCCTCTTGGATACGCCGTCTCGGGGAAGAATTTCGATTGAGGCGTTATGTATTTTCCAGTGGACTAGATCCCATCGATAGCTTCGAAGGGATCGCGATGAATGGAGTTGATTCATCTCTCGTTGGTTCTTTGTTATCGCTGAGAGACAGATATATATCGTCGAGTAAAGGGGGCGATCGCATTGCAAGCACGGTACCCTTGGCTGGAGTACTTTTGTTTACCGATGGCCAAGCGACGGATCGGTCGGAATGGACCTCTTTAAAGGAAATGGGTATTCCTATATATCCAGTGGTTTGTGGAGATATTGGCTCGCAAAAGGATATCGCTATTTCGTCAATCAGCGTAAATCAAACCGACTTTGAAACCGCTCCCGTAACGCTAACAGCAACAGTCTCTTCAACCGGCTATGAAAGCTCCACCATTGAGGTTGATTTGATCGATGGCGATGGCAATCTGATTCAAACGAAACCAGCGGAATCCGGCGAAGAAAAAAAGTCTGCAAAAGTCGAGTTTCGATTCCGACCCTCTGCACCGGGAGTACAGGGGTACAAACTGTTGGCGAGATCCATTAATGATTCGAAACTATCTTCATTGCCTAACGATGCACCGAATTCATCTGATACATCAAAATCCGTAGAAGAGGAGATAACCACGCTCAATAATCAGCGTTATCAAATTGTAGATCGCGGCCGTGGTCCATTCCGTGTTCTTTATCTGGCTGGTCGACCCAATTGGGAATACAAGTTCCTGTCGCGGGCAATCTCAGAGGATGCAGAAGTCGAATTGACTGCGTTGATTCGCATTGCAAAGAAAGAGCCCAAGTTCAATTTTAGAGATAATCGAGTTGATTCTGCCAATCCGTTGTTCTCAGGGTTCGAAGATGTTTCCGAGGAAGAAAAAGAACAGTTCGATCAGCCCGTTTTTGTTCGGCTCGGATTGACCGAGGCTGGACAATTGCAAGCTGGTTTCCCGAAGGATGACGAGGAGTTGTTTAGTTATAATGCCATTTTGATCGATGATTTAGAAAGCGATTTTCTGTCGATGGAACAGCAATCTATGATTCGTCGATTCGTGACGGTTCGAGGGGGTGGATTGCTCATGCTTGGAGGCCAGGAATCGATGCGAGGCAAGAGTTTCGAGAATTCAGTTTTAAGTCAACTCTTGCCCGTTTACGGTGATTCCATATCCGAGGATCCCTCGGATTGGACCAACAATCCAAACGAAGCGGTTGGGCAGCAGATACGATTTGAGCTCACTCGAGAAGGGTGGTTACAACCATTCATGCGAACCGTAGATACGGAGCTCAGAGAAAAAGAACGATTATCAGAGATGCCCGATTTTCAGGTGGTAAACAAAACAAGCGATGTCAAGCCAGGTGCATCTGTTCTAGCGAGTGGCACTTTAGCAGGACCAGGATCCACGAATAATCTCGGAGAACTCGGTGAGTCGGGCGATCGCAATTCAGAAACAGTTCCCTTGTTTGTAGTACAAAAGTATGGAAGAGGTCGGACAGCCGCGTTCCTCATTGGGGACTGGTGGCGCTGGGCTATGCATCGAAAATCGTTGGATCAGTCTCCCATGTTTCAAGCATGGAGACAAATGATTCGTTGGATGGTCAACGATGTCCCGCGTTCCATAACGATGTCTTCCGAAAAAGTAACAGGTGCGGCGAAACTCAGACGAATCATTGCAGATGTTAAAGGACCCGATTTTAAAATCGTGGATAATGCCATCGTGAATGTCGAGTTAAAAGAACCTGATGGGAATAAAACGGAACTACGACTCGAACCCTCTTTGGATGTACCGGGTAGATACGAATCAATCGTCCTTTGCGAGCAAGATGGCATCTATGTTGCTACGGCCACTTGCGAATCGGAGGATGAGAGCATATTAGGCAATGCACAAACAGGTTGGGCCAATGAACCGATCGCTGATGAGCTTCGTCAACTCGGAGAAGATTCCGAGTTCTTAAGACAAATAGCGGCGGCCTCGGGTGGAAAAGTCGTTTCTTTAAACGAACTGGAGTCCTTTACCGCGAATGTTCCAAGCGACCTGGTGCCAATCCGAGAAAGAATAACATATCCGTTGTGGCATCAGTCATGGGTTATCGTTGTGGCTTTAGCCTGCCTGTGCGCGGAATGGAGCTTGAGGAGACGCTATGGGTTGGCATGATCTTATTGCAAAGTCAGTCGTCGTACTCATGTGTTCCTCTTTCTTATCTATACGTAGTACCGGCGCAGAGCCTACGGTATTGATCGTGCTCGGAGCATCCGGAGAGAAAGAGTATGGGACCATATTCCAAGCCAGTGGAAAACGTTGGAAGGATGCTTTCGGTGAAGTGACGATAAAACTTTTGGATGGAACGGAATCGAGCTTGACCCAAAAAGATACGACAAGCTCCGAGGAAGTTTCCTCAGAGGTTGAATCGCCGGTGGTTCCTGAAGCAAGCCATCGTCAACAAATTCTCGACTGGATCAACCAGCAACAGCCTTCGGGCGATTCCCCAGCCTCGACCGATTTGGAGGGAGATGCTCAAAGCAACGAAGTTCGCTGGATCATTTTGATTGGTCATGGAACAACTGATCGCACCGGGAGTAAGTTCAACCTGTACGGTCCTGACCTTTCAGCAAAAGAACTATCCGCTGCACTGAAGAGCACCAATCGCAAATGGGTCATCGTCAACTGCTCTTCCTCCAGCGGTCCTTTTATTGCGGACTTATCGGGTGCCAATCGCATTATCGTGACGGCCACAAAGAGCGGTGCGGAGCAAAACTACTCGCGATTCGCAGACTTCCTTTCACGTTCCTTAACGGATCCCGCAAGCGATCTGGATCATGATTCGCAGATTTCCGTACTCGAGGCTTTTTTGGCCTCGTCATCTAGCGTAGCCAGGTTTTATCAGGATGAGGGAAGACTAGCTACTGAACAAGCGTTACTGGATGACAACGGAGACAAACGCGGTACACCTGCATTGTTCTTCCGCGGACTAAAAGCGATCAAGGCCCCCAGCGATGGATTAATGCTGGATGGGGAAATAGCAAAACGGTTGATCATATCAAAACTAAGCGATGCGGTCCCATTAACCAGAGAGAATGCAGCCAAGGCTCAAGAAATCGAAGCCAAGATTGAGCAGCTTCGACAGGAAAAGGGGAAGATCGACGAAGTGGTGTTTGCTGACCGTCTCGAAGTCTTGCTGTTAGAACTAGCAGAAGTTCTTCTACCCAAATAAGTTCATACCGGCAGTGCTAACTTGTTTGAAAGTCTCAGGCTGGCCTGCGTTGTCCTCTGGTTTGCGGCTCCGGCTTTCCTGTTGCCACATGTTTTAGAACGTCGGAAAAGGTACGAGTGGCGGAACGCGGTGAGTTCGCCTCGCAGATGCCGGCCAATCGGATCACTTCTTCTTCATCCGTGATCTCAGAGAGCGTTTGCGTCTGGCCTGGCTGCTGGCTTACCAAAAGTAGCTTTCGGCCAAAGCGAAGCACGTAGATTTGCTGTCGCGGGGCAATCGTCGATCTTCCTAGCACTTCGACCACTTCGTTAGGAAGTCGCGAAGAACCAGCGGGCATCGATTTTTTAGCAATCCATGCAACCCCGAGAAACAGACACACGACGATGCCGAGAGAAAAGCCAACAGAGAACAATGTTGTCCATGGACTGGTTGGTTTGGATATGCGACCTTCGTTTCCTCTCGATGGTTCTTTAAGTTTGATCTCTGAGGTTGAAGATTGAGTTTGCTTAGTGGATTCGGGCTGAGTCGGAAACTGCAATCCAGAGACCGAAGTAGGCTGGGCTTCAAATGAGGCTGGACGAACGTCGGAGGTATATTGTGTCTGCGTACGGTCTTGATAAGAACCGGTCTGGGATTGGCTGGTAACGTGCCCCGCGCCTCGAACTGGTGTCGGTTCGCCGGTGGCCAATCCTGCGTTCGATTGTCCCGCATGCATCTGATCGGGATAGGTTTGCCCAGTACGAATCCGTTGGGACTCCAGCATCTGAGCCGTTGCCATGGGAGCGTACGAAAATCCAAACAGCAAAACAGCAGCCGTTATCTTCGCTAGCTCAATTAGATGGGATGTCCGCAGACCAGAAATTTGATTGACGCTAAGAGAGTGCATCGCTTCCAACCAATTCTGCAACCCGCACACAAAAGTTGTCATTAAGAACTAGCACTTCACCGCGAGCAACGAGCCGACCATTAACATATATGTCGACTGGGTCACCAGCGAGTTTATCTAGAGTTACAACCGATCCTTTTCGGAGTTGTAGAATATCATCGAGGCTCATCCTAGTTCTGCCCAACTCGACTTTGAGTTCCAGCTGAACATCGCGAAGCAAGTCGATGGAGACTTTTTCAGGAGGACCTTCATCTCCAACTAAATCAGTGAGCTGAAATCGGTGGACATTTGGAGATTGCAGAGACTCTTCAACTTGCCTAAGGGCCGCCTCTGCTCTCTCTATGACATTGTCCACAGATCCGGATCCGGAGGCCTGGGAATTGTTGGTGTCAGTATTGGACAATCGAATCTTCCTTGATTGACTGTGGCAAATCAAAACCGTAGTTGATCGAGCTTTTTTTGGGCTCTTACTCTCTGCGGCTGGTTAATCTTCCAGCACTTGGTACTCAGCAAATCCGACGTTAAGCAGCAAATCATCTTTACCGAGCATCTCTGTTACTGTCGCCAATAGTCTTCTTTGAAGCAAGCCCAATTGGTTTTCTTCTAATTCCTGAAGCGAAGTTTGGCGAATTTCCAACATAAGTCGGTTTTTAATTCGCCCTTCCATCGAGGCAAAGAGCTCTACCAAGTGATCTAGATTCTTAGCTAGCACTTCCGTGTAGAGAACAAATTCCACACGGTAGTAAGTGTCGGTACCCGTAGGCTTGAAATGGACCATAATGACAGGAAAGTGGAACTCAACAATTTCCTCCTCTTCGTGTTCATGTTTCTTTTCTTTCTGGTCGACCTCCTGGGCCTGGGCAATTAGCCGCTGTTCCGCCAGCAAGGCAATTTGCTCCCCCGACGGGACCAAAAAGAAGAAGACGAACGTCTCAGTGATGATGATGCCACTGACAAAAGCTGCCACCAGAAGTTTACCGGCTAATCCGCTGCTCCTTTTGGGTTCGGTCGCTGCCCCATCGCCTTGGGCTGCAGCCTTAACGTCTTTTGCTGTTTCTGCTTTTTGTTTTTTTCCGGCCATGATCACTTGTTTAGATTTCGAGGAACGGTTTCCCACTCCAACCGTAGGTTAAAACAGGTTTTCGTACGAAAAAACGCCAAGAATCGAGAGCTTACGGGCCAATTGGAGTTCGGTTGTAACGGTTCTGCTGATCGCGCAGAAGAATCCTAGATTGCAGAATCGTTGTGATAGCATTCAAATAGTCCGTCAGGCGGGCTGAGAACGAGAACCTTTGGATTCGTGGACCTAAGAATGAGGAATAAAAGTGAGGCATCACAAGCGAGTTTGATCGCTCCTGCTTCTTTAGAAGAATCTTCCGAAATTCGCTCCTTTGTGTCGTTGCCATGTTCTGCTTGTGGTGCACCGAGATTGAACGAATCCCGTTTTTGTACCGCTTGTGGCGTACCTCATGAAGTCTATGTACCCGTTAGTAATGTTAGTGACGGAGTATCCACACGCGAAGGCAGGGATCGATTAGGCCAAGCACCATTGCCACCGTATAGTCTGCAGGTACTCGATCATATCCATTGTGACAATTGCGGGGCTGACATCGATATCCCATCGGATCTTAATAGTATTCGATGTCCGTTTTGCGATTCCACATATGTTGTCAAGCAATCCAACGAAGATAAAAGTCGGCAGCGTCCTGAATTTATTATTGGCTTTGCGATTACTAGACAAAAAGCGACCGAGTTGTTTTTCGAGTGGCTAGGTAAGAACGGTTGGTTCCGACCAGGAGACTTAAAGTACAAAGCGGTTTCCGACAAGCAGCAAGGAGTGTATATACCGTTTTGGCACTTCACTCTGAAGTCGCACAGTAAATGGTCTGCGAGGATTGGAGAGTATTGGTACCGCACAGAAACCTACACGGTCACGGTCAATGGAAAACGTGAAACGCGAACTCGTACGGTTCAGGAAACGGAGTGGTGGCCACTCAGCGGTGTGTTTAGAAAATTCTATTCTGGCTACATGGTATCCGCATCCAAGGGGTTACCTCAGGACGAAGCACTTGCCATCCAACCTTATCGCCTAAGTAGCATGATGAGATTTCGGCCACACTTTCTAGCGGGCTGGATGCTCGAAGAGTATTCGATTAGTCGACAGGATGCGATGGGGCTCGCCAAATCAGAATTCCTTCGTCGCGAAAAGGATGCGATTGCACAGTTCTTGCCGGGTGATACTCATTCCAGTTTGAATGTGTTTACCAGCTTTGAAGAGGGAGATACGGATTTAGTTCTCTTGCCGGTTCACATTATGGCATACCACTACCGAGGCAAAGTGTATCGTTTTCTGGTAAATGGTCAGACTGGCAAGGTCTATGGCGAGAAACCTTGGTCGGCGGCGAGAATTGCTGCTGCCGTTATCTTCGGGCTCATCCTTATTGTGATTTTAGTGATAATCGGAGTACTTATCGCCAATGGTAGGGGAGCTGTCTAATGGAGGAGACACGGTGTCGGGTTTGCCGATCATTCCTGGACCCTGAAGATTTGTTTTGCTCCAATTGTGGAACGGAGAACCTTCACGGCCGCGATGCAGACGGAGTAGGAATCGACGACAAATCGTCATTACAACCGGTTGCAAGCGTACTGAGTTTTCAGTGCGATCAATGCGGTGCATCCATGAGTTATGATGCTTCGGCGCAGCAACTCAGATGTCCGTTTTGTGGCAGCGAGAAACTAACATCACGACCAAACGCACGAACGATACTGCCAAAATCGGTTGTACCGTTTCGTATTCAGCAACGGGATGTTGAGGGGCTTATACGAAAATGGCTCTCGGAAGGATTTTGGCGTCCAGGGGATGCATCAACCGATTCTGTCATTAGCAAGGTGACTTCGGTTTTCGTTCCGTTTTGGGTCTTTTCGGCAAATGCTGAAGTCGCATGGACCGCTGACTCCTCCCAAGTTCCGATGGGGGCTCGCGCCAGTTGGTACCCGCTTGCAGGAACCATCGAAGAGCGTTTCGACGAAGTTCTGGTTGGGGCTTCGGGTATCTTAACACCTGTCGAAGTCCGTGACTTGTGTCCATTTGATCTCGACCAGGGAGTGACACCTGACGAAATGGATCTCAACAATGTTGTCGTGGAAGAATTTCGAACAACTCGCCGCGATGCTCGTATGCTGGCTCAAGCGATGCTAGAGCAGAGAGCCAGTAAAATTGTTCAGTCGAAGATACCAGGGAATGTCAGAAATCTGCACGTCAATCTAAGAGCACAGAACCTGAGAAGTATACCAATGCTGCTTCCCGTTTGGATCATGGTTTATCACTACAAAGAGAAACCATACCGTGTACTGGTAAATGGGCAAACGGGTGAGGTTTCAGGAATCGCTCCATTCTCTGGTACCAAGCTAGCGTTGGTAATTGCGGCTGTTGTTGCAGTGATCATCTTAGTCATAGTCGTGATCGCCCTGGGTTCTTTATTGTCATAAACTCGTTTCTCGAATCAATATCCATGGCGAAAAAACGCAACTCGGTACAGCCTATGCTTTTCGGTTTTGAAAGCCTGGCGGATTCTATATCGGAACCCATCTCTGAGCCATCCCAGGAAAAGCGGGTGGCTGTCCCATCGGTGGATGGGACAGCAACTGCTACCTCAAACACAACGAGTGTTGTTAAATCAAGATCAATCATCCCTGATGCAGGTGATTTAGTGATCCTCGTTGATTCGCATTCATTGATCTATCAAGTGTTCCACGCCTTGCCATCCATGACAAATCCCAAGGGGCAAGAGGTGGGAGCGGTTCATGGATTTTTAAGAGATATTGCTAGTCTCATTCAGCAGTGGAATCCAGACTTTCTAGTTTGCACTTTTGATGAGTCCGAAGTCACCTTTCGCAACGAGCTTTACGATCAATACAAAGCAAACCGAGAGTCGATGCCCGACGCCTTACGCGATCAAATTGGACTGATTCACAATAGTTTGGAGGTGTTGGGAATTCCGAAGCTATCACTCGGCGGATACGAAGCGGATGACTTGATGGCGACTCTGGCCGATGATGCATCGGCGCGTGGCGCTAGGGTTTTGTTAGTAACCAGCGATAAGGATTGTCGGCAACTCATCTCGGATCGGGTTCAAATGTTGAATGTCCGCAAAAACGAGATCTTTGGTGCAGAAGAGTTAAGGGCTGTTTGGGGGATTCGTCCAGACCAAGTTGTTGATTTTCAGTCGTTAGTAGGAGACTCGGTAGACAATGTCCCTGGAGTCCCCATGATTGGTCCCAAGGCGGCTCAGCAGCTATTGGAACAGTTTGGAACACTCGAGCAAATCTTAGAAAACGTGGATTCGGTAGCGGGCGCTAAGAAGCAAGAGAACCTTCGCAACAACAAAGATAAAGCCTTGCTTAGCAAATCGCTTGTTCAGCTAAAACGAGACTGTCCAATATCGCTAGACTGGCCCGAGATGCGTCCAACCTCGATTAATCGAGATGCAGCTGAGTCACTTTTTCAGGACCTTGGATTTCGAAGATTAGCGGAACAATTCTTAAATCTCTCTGCGGGTGCGGTGACTTCAGAACCAGTCAATAACCAGCTTTCTAAAGAAGGTTATCGAACAATCACAAGCACCGAAGAGCTCAGTGCTTTAATTCAGGAAATTAGCGATTCATCGGTTATTGCGATCGATACCGAAACCACTTCGACTCGAGCCCGGGATGCCGCGATTGTCGGGCTTAGCATGTCTTGGAAAGATGGAGCTGCTGCGTACATTCCGATTTTGTCCCCTCAGGGAGCTCCTTCGCTTTCTTGGGACGATGTGCGACCGTTTATTTCGAAATTGGCAGAGAATGAACATCGGATATTCGTTGGCCAAAACATCAAATACGACTTGATCGTTTTACGCAATCACGGCGTCGAGCTTCAAAGAGTCGGATTCGACACCATGGTCGCCGACTATTTACTTGATGCTGGTGGCCGCAATCACGATTTAGACGACATTGCTAAACGTTGGCTGGGGCACACCAATACTCCCATCACAGCTCTCATTGGTACCGGAAAAAATCAGGGATCCATGGCAGATGTTCCCTTGGATGCTATCGGACCTTATGCATGTGAAGATGTAGATGTTCCATTTCGTTTGTATCCGACAATGAAAAAGCGATTGGAGTCTGAGGGGTTAGACGGAGTCATGGCCAATTTAGAATTACCTCTCATCAACGTACTGGCTGATATGGAATTCGAAGGAATACGCATTTCCATCGAGCGACTTAAAGAATTAGGGGAATCGTTCCAACTTCGAACGATTGCCCTTTTTGATGAGATTCTCGCATTAGCGGGCGAGTCCTTCAATCCAGATAGCCCCAAGCAACTTTCAACTATCCTTTATGACAAGCTTGGTTTGCGGGTAGTAAAGCGAACGAAAACAGGTCCCAGCACCGATGCAGAAGCATTAGAAGAATTGGCGTCAGAGCATCCGTTGCCAGCAAAAATCATAGAATACAGGCAATTTACAAAGCTGAAGAACACCTACGTTGATGCGTTGCCGAAGCTTGTGTCGCCGAATACCAATCGACTGCACACTTCTTTTCGACAGGATATCGCAGCAACGGGACGATTAAGCAGTGTCGAGCCAAACTTGCAGAACATACCCGTCAGAACCCCGGAGGGCAGGTCGATTCGTTCCGCGTTCTTATCTCGGGCCGAGGGCTGGTCTTTGGTGGCTGCTGACTATTCGCAAATTGAGTTGAGAGTGTTAGCACACTACTCGCAGGATGCAACAATGAGCCGCGCGTTTCAGGAGAACCAGGATATTCACTCTATCGTCGCTGCACAAATTCACGGTGTGAGAATCGAAGACGTCACATCCGAGATGCGACGTCGTGCCAAGGCCGTTAACTTCGGTATTATTTATGGCCAAAGTCCATTCGGTTTGTCTAAAGGACTCGGGATCTCGCGAACGGATGCAAGTGATTTTATCGATGCTTATTTTGCTCAATATCCTGCAGTTCGTAACTTTATAAGTGAGACTTTGGTCGCATGTCGCAAAGATGGATATGTAAAAACCATGTCGGGTCGTAAACGGAGTTTGCTGGGCATTCGAGATTATCCAAGCTTACCAGAAGCCAAACAAAAGCAATTGTTGGAGCCGGAACGCATGGCAATCAATACCGTCATTCAGGGATCTGCCGCAGACATGATTAAGTTAGCGATGATCGAGATTAGAAAACGATTGCGAACGCTGAGTTGGGACGCCAGAATGATCCTTCAGATTCACGACGAATTGATTTTCGATTGCCCTGACGAACTTTGCGAACCACTCGCAGAATTGGTTCGTGACGCCATGGTCCGTGTCATGCCGTTACGGGTACCTCTTAAAGTTGACGTCAAACGAGGACGTAACTGGGCAGAATGCGAGGCCATGTAGTGTCTCCGAAGCCAAGTAATCGATATGGAAAAATCGTAGGTATTGTCGGCGGTGTCGCGAGCGGTAAATCTGAAGTTACACGGTTCTTAGCGGAACTTGGTGGTCGGGTTCTCAACGCCGATCAAATGGCCCATGAAGTTTTGAGTGAACCTGAAGTGATCGACCTGCTGGTCGATCACTTTGGTTCACAAGTGTTGTTGGTCAAACCAGAGCGACAACAAACGAACGATGAACATACGCGAGGCGACAGTAGATCGTTGAATAGATCTATGATTGCCAAACAAGTATTCGGGGACACAGAGCAGCATAAGGTCAATCGACAATATTTAGAATCGGTGGTACAGACACGCGTTAGAGATCGTTTAACTCGTGAGATCGAGAGTTGGAGGTCAAAGAACAAGTCGAAAACATTCCTGATCTTGGATATACCACTATTGTTTGAGCGAGGTTGGGATCGTTTTTGCGACTATATTTTGATGATTGACACCCCAGAAGAGATGCGTAAAGCGAATGCATTCCGACGAGGGTGGACCGAGCAAGACTGGAGAGCGAGAGAATTGAGTCAAATGAGTGTGGTCGAAAAGGGAGCTCGCGCAACCCATTTAATCCCAAACCGGTCGAGTTTAGACAATCTAAGAACGGAGGTGCTGGACTGGTTTGAGAAGCACTTCGGGACGCAATCGGAACCTAGAGCAAACGGACCGCTAGACTAGTCTTTGGAGAGTTGCCCTTCGGTCTTGCGACTAAGTTCCTCGAGAGTTGGTTGCCATCGGTTGGCGATTGCATCAGCGGACGGAGCATTGGAGTTGGAAATTTCGAGAGCCGATTCAAGTATATCCGGAACAATCTCGTAGGCTTGCAAAACGGCTGCTTCCTGGACTAATGGCCATGTAACGGCAGCTAAGTCCGGATGCTTGCTAGACCAACTGTCCCAGAACGAACCTGTTGACGTGGACGGCGAGATCGCTTGAATCAAAATCTGGGGAGGACGCACATCCTCACGTGCTCCCTCGCTTACATGAACAATATCCCATCTTTCGTTCGGCAATCGCTTGAGATGTTGCAGAACGGCGGTAGATACCGGAAGGTTTGCTGAGGTAAGTTTGGTAGGTGAGACGATAGTTTTGACCCAAAGCATGCGGCGATACTGAAAACTCCTTAACTGAAAAGTTTGTGGACAAAATTCGGCACCAGCGATTGATTGTCCATTAAAAAACCACAGCAGTGCCATACTGATGACCAATAGCACTACCAGAACGATACCTGCTACGAAAACGATACCATTCCAGCCATGCCGAGTTTGGAGTCGTGGGGCGGAAACAGTCGATGATTGCGAAATTGCCGCCATTTATGAAAGCTTGCCTCTGAGACGCGGAACTACGAAGCTATGCGGCTGGATTTAGCCCACCTCTTCACGTAGGATAGTTAAATCGGCGGATCGTTAAATCAGCCACCATTAAGACATCTTGTTTTATCTCCAGAGATTGTACAGCTAGGTGAGTCGGGTTCGATGGATTGAACTCGCAAAAACAAAGAACTTTAGGAACCTCCATCCGGACGATTAAGGGCGTCGAGGGATAACCGAATGCCGAAATCTGCACAATTTGCATTGGCCCGAAGGAATCGTACTCCTGCATCAATGCCGTTGTCCGTGATGGGAAAACTTGGTCTACGGGGCGGGAACTCGCGGCAGCCGGGAGAGGAACGCATCAGGTACCGGCGTCGCCAAATCCGTGCAGAAAAATATCCGGTTACGGATCCGTTGGACCAGGCTCTGGGTGCGGAGAGGCTTGGGAAACGAGATCTGGTCGAAGCGATTCTTTTTGTCACCCGCGAGCCCATTTCAGCGAGAAAATTGGCTTCATTAGCAGAACTGGACGATCCAACTGAGGCCAGAACTATCGCCAGGCAGCTCAATGAACTTTACGATTCGGAGCAATTCGCATTTCGCATTGAAGAGGTCGCTGGGGGGATGCAAATTCTCACTCGTCCGCAGTTTTCGCCCTGGCTCCGTCGTATGGAACTCGTACCTCCTGAAACGGTGCTCAGTGCCAGCATGTTGGAAACACTTGCTATAATCGCCTACAGGCAGCCTGTAGCTCGCTCGGAAATTGAAGCGATTCGTGGAGTGGGGTCTGACGAGGCCCTGCGACAATTGATGCAGAGGAATCTTGTTCGCATCGAAGGGCGTTCAGAGGACCTTGGCAGAGCTTACTTATACGGTACAACCAAGCAGTTCCTGCAGCTGTTCGGCCTACAATCTCTCGATTTTTTGCCTAGAGCTCAGAAGATTCGTGAAGCTGAAGCCGAAATTGCAACGAGAATTTGCGTTCCGTCAGCAATGTCGACTTCTTCCCGAGAGGTGGACACGGATCCGGGCCCCGAGTCGGGAGAAAAAATTGTGCCTTGAGCAGAATTTCCCTTCCAAGCCTCAGTGTTCAACACTAGATTGCCCGTTAAGATACACACTAAGTTTTGAAACGACCTCACGTTCAAAGGAAATAAAGGAGTCCACCAGTGAAGATGACGTTAACGGCAAAAGAGTTGAAACGACATACCAACTCTGAGCGGTTACTTTGGAGTGATGCCGCATGGGCACCCAGCGCTCAACCGCTAGTCATGTCCGACGAAGACGATGATGACTACGAAGACGAGGATGACGAAGAAGAAGGTGACGACGACTACGAAGACGACGAGGAAGAGTTCGACGACGATATAGAAGACGACTTCGAGGACGAGGAAGATCTGGAAGAAGAGGATCTTGACGAAGAAGAACTCGAAGAAGAATGGGAAGAAGTCGACGAAGACGAGGATGACGACGAAGACGAAGGCGACGAGGACGAAGAAGAAGAAGAGGACGAGGAGTGGGAAGAAGACGACGACTGGGATGATGACGACGACGACTTCGACGACGATGATGAAGACGAAGACGATGAAGATTGGGATTAAGGTCCCGCTCTAAAACATCGGCATAGCCTCGGGCCTCGCGATTCTGTCGCGGGGCTCTTTCCTTTATACGACAATATCCAGATGCCAAACGCAATTTGCTTCCTACTGTCGTACATTTTGCTTCTCGTTTTGGAGCTGATCCGAGGAAAGTATCCTGTCGGGACGCTTGGGACTATCCTCACCCGTCTCCTTCTGGCTGCAGCAACCGTTGCTGTTTTCACTCATTCGCTTTATTTGCTGGATCGACTATTTTTGGCGCTGGCAAACGAGGAGAGCCCACTCTATCTGTCGTGGCACGACTGGGGCACTCTCAGTTCCTGGATGATGGCTGCCGCCTATTACGTCATGCTGTTGCGGCGTCCCAACAACAGGATTGGCATTTTCGTGCTCCCGATGTTGATGATGCTGGTGGGTGGGACGTTGGCACTTCCCTCAGACATCGGTATTAGAAATAGTTCGGCCTCGGGATGGAGGCTTGCTCATGGCGTAGGAATGACGCTGGGAACGATGCTCATTTCCCTCGGTATGGCCATGGCCATCATGTACTTTATCCAATCGAGTTGGTTACGGAGCACACGACCGAGACGATTCAAGCTTCAGTTGCCGTCCCTGGAATATCTTGAATCTTTCGGCCGCAAGTGTTTGTTAGGTAGCGCCGCCTCCATCGGTTTTGGAATGGTATCCGGCGTGATAATGAACATCGTGAAAGATGGACAAGTCGAATGGCTAGATCGTGGAATTGTGTTCTCAGGCGGGTTGTTTTTATGGTTGTTAACAGCTTCCATTATTCAATGGCAGTTTTCTCAGAGAGGTCGCGGTCAGTCCACCGCCGCCATGAATATTGTCTCATTCGTCGTCGTGGTCGCCGCCTTAGCGATGGTTCTTAGCGCTCCTCACGGTAGCAATACGCTCCCGAGTGGGAAACCGATTTTAGAACAATCCGAGAGCATCGAAGAGGATCTTCGATGAAACTTAGGATGATCGGATGCAGCCATCATACAACCCCGGTGGAAGTACGGGAAAAGTTTTCGTTTACTGATTCGCAAAGCGAGGCTGCTCTCAATTTACTCAAGGATCGTTACTCCGATTGCGAGAGTGTTCTTCTTAGCACTTGTAACCGTGTTGAGCTTTACGTCGGAACTGCGATTCCCGATGCTAAGGTACCGGAACGAGAAGAGCTTTTATCGCTGCTCGCAGAGTTTCATCAGCTTTCCCTTGAGAACTACGAGAGTTATTTCACATCACACCTGGACTCCTCCGCGTTAGCACACCTATTCACAGTAGCCAGCAGCATCGACTCGCTGGTCGTCGGAGAATCGCAGATCGCCTCTCAGGTTCACAATGCTTACGAACGTGCTGTTCAGCTCGGCTTTGCAGGGCCCGTTATGCACGCGGCCTTTCAGCACGCCAACCAAGTAGCAAAACGAGTTACCAACGAAACGGAAATTCATCGGCGAAGAATAAGTGTCCCGAGTGTGGCCGTCAGCGAGATTGCTACCGAGCTCTTTGAGCGATTTGACGACAAGCAAATATTGCTGATCGGCAGTGGGGAAATGGGACGCGAATCCCTCACCTATCTCATGGACGCTGGTGCCAAGAACGTTCTAATTATTAACCGTTCCCTTGAAAATGCAAAAAGTCTGGCCAACGACTATGGTGTGCATACAGGAAAATGGGAAGAACTGGACGATGCGATAGCTCAGGCAGATTTGATTGTAAGCACGACAGGTGCAACTCAGCCCATCGTGACCGAAGAACGTTTTCGCAAGATTATGCAGGCTCGAAAAAAAGGAGACTTGCTCATTCTCGACTTGGCTGTGCCTCGTGATTTTGATGCAGCGATTGGGCGGTTGCCTGACGTGTTTCTCAAGACTGTCGATGACTTGCAAGCCGTTTGCGATCAAAACAGAAGTTTCCGAGAGCAGCAATTGCCTCGTGCTCGCCGGATTATTGGCGAGGAAGTCGATCGGATTATGGCAGATTGGCAAATTCGAGCTTCCGGAGAAACCATTCGAGCCCTCCGCAGCCGAGCCCTAGAAATTCGCGACTCGGAACTCGCTCGACTCATGGGTAAACAAAGCATGCAATCAGTTTCCGAGGAAACGCAGCGAGAAATTGCACACGCATTTGATCGGCTCGTCAACAAATTATTGCACCAGCCCCTTCAGTCGATCCGTGAAGTCGCCCAAGCAGACCAGCGAGATTCCTTGATCTCCGCAGTGAGGCGTCTTTTTCAAATTCGTTAGCCCATCACCAAATCCGCAGCCTACTTGCGAATTGTCCAGCCGCGGTAACCATTTTGGTCATATCCTTGTGGTTCCCAGGGAATAAGTGGGTTCAAACCCGTGCGCCTGTGGTAAATTCGAGGTTTCGAAGTAAAGTCGGAGCTAGCTGAAAAAGAAACGGTAACTCTGGCCTTGGTGCCCAATGTTTTCCAACAGATTACGAACCATTAAAACATTCGAACAATCGATATTCTGGGATTTGCCATGAGACTTTGGGTTAAGATTCTTGCCTCCCTAGGCGTGCTCGGTTTGATTGCAGGCGTCAGCTACCAGCCAGTATCTAACTACATAAAACAAAGAAATATACCGAACTGGGAAACAGCCACGGTAATTCGAGGTGACGCCAAGAGGATTATCACCGCAACAGGAAAAATCGAACCTGTTTTGAAGGTTTCAATAGGTTCCTTTGTGTCCGGTCCTATTGTGAAAATCAACGTCGATTTCAATGATGAGGTCAAAAAGGGGGATCTACTCGCGGTGGTTGACCCTTTGCTATACCAAGCGGCCGTGGACCGCGATACGGCCTCGTTAACCACTCGAAAAGCAGAAGTGGCTCGGGTGCAGGCACAATTGCAGCTGTCCAAAAACAACCTACAACGAGGCGAGAAGCTTCGACAAAAGAACGAAAAATATCTTTCGGATCGAGAGATGGATGGCCTCCGAGCGGAATTTAACATCCAAGAAGCATTGCTAAAAGTGGCCGAAGCTTCTGTCAAGCAAGCGGAGGCGCAGCTCAATAACTCTGAGACCAATTTGGAGTATTGCAATATTCGCTCTCCCGTGGACGGCGTTGTGCTGGAACGAAAAATAGATCCAGGGCAAACGTTGGCTTCGCAGTTTCAGACACCTGTGCTGTTCTTGCTGGCACCCGACCTGCGAAAGAAGCTAAACGTCTTTGCAACCGTAGACGAATCGGACATCGGACTAATCCGTCAAGCATACGAGAAGAAACTCCCCGTCTCTTTTTCCGTCGATGCTTACCAAGGGGAAACGTTTCAGGGCTACATAGATCAGATTCGATTTAGCGCGACAGAGTTGCAGAGCGTTATTACCTATCCAGTTATTGTAGCGACCGAAAACCCGGATTTGAAACTCTTGCCCAGCATGACGGCACAACTGTCGTTTGAAGTTGACTCCGTTACAGATGTAATCAAAGTGCCGAATGCAGCACTCCGTTTCTATCCTGAAAACATTCAGCTAGTACGCGAACAAGATCGAAAACTTCTTGATGGTTCACAGTGGAATCGCGGCGGCGACCAGTCCGCAGAGAATGGTGATGACGATACAGGCGAGGACAACCAGGGCTCGGATACCGAAGAAGAAAAGTCGTCGGATGCGTCTGAAAACAAACAAACCGAGCAAAAAGAATCTGAGTCTGGTGTTGATAGTTCTGAACAGACCAAGAAGAACAAACGGCATGTCTGGGTGTTTAAGGACAATCAGTTGCAAGCGATTGAAATTGAAATCGGTTTTGCCGAGAACCGCTTTACTGTGGTTACCTCTGGTGATTTGGAGCCTGGCATGGAATTGATCGTCGGTAAAAAATAGACTTGGAAGTGTTGATATGTCAATTTGGGATACGTTTCGCGTTTCGTTTCGCGCGTTGCTCAAAAACAAAATGCGAGCTGGCTTGACCGTCCTTGGGGTCGTCATCGGGATCGCGGCCGTTACAACCATGGTTTCAATCGGTCAGAGTGCTTCGGCTTTGGTACAAAACCAGTTTATGGCTTTAGGCACCAATGTAATCGTTGTCTTTCCCGAAGCTCCGCGGAAATCCGGGGTTCGCCAAGCACTAACGGTGACGTTGACCTCTGCTGATAGCAAGGAAATTTCATCTCAGTGCGATGCCGTTTTGGCCTCATCACCCATTGTGGGAGCTGCCGGACAACTCATTTACGGCAATACGAATTGGAGCCCCAATGAGCTCTCGGGGGTGGGAGAAGATTATCTAACGGTGCGTAACTGGCCTATCTCTGCCGGACAGTTCTTCACAATAGATGACATCAAATCCGGCGCTAAGGTTTGTGTAATTGGTCACACGGTGGTCACTAAGTTGTTCCAAACCGCTAACCCAATCGGTGAAGTTATTCGCGTACGCAACATTCCTTTTCGCATCGTCGGAGTCCTCGAAAAGAAGGGAGTCGATATGGTGGGTAACGATAAAGATAATATCGTGCTAATGCCATACACGACGGTTCGAAAGCGATTGCAAGGCTCCAACTTTGACAACGTCAATGCGATCCTAGTGTCGGCGGTAACACCGGACAAAATGAAACAGGCGACAAAGCAAGTTGAAGATCTGCTTTACGAACGTCATGCGATCATGCCCGGGAAACCAGCCGACTTCCGAGTGCAAGACACAACCGAAATCGCGGCCACTCTCGGAATCATCACGGGCGTGCTAACGCTCATGCTCTCAGCGATTGCAGGGATCTCACTTTTGGTGGGAGGTGTTGGCATTATGAATATCATGCTGGTTTCTGTCACCGAACGAACAAAAGAAATCGGGATCCGAATGGCGGTGGGAGCAAGTGGCGGGGATATACTTCGACAGTTCTTAGTCGAAGCGGTAGTGCTAAGTTTGATTGGTGGGGTTATTGGTATCACCCTCGGCACCTTGGCATCTGTCGGCGCTACATTGCTGATCAATCAACTCAACCCAGGACAAGATTGGCCAATCATCATCTCTATCCCAGCAGCCTTAGTTGCCTTAGTTTTCGCGGCCTGTGTAGGTATCTTCTTTGGCTTCTATCCTGCTCGGCGCGCGAGCCGCATGGATCCCATCGATGCGCTGAGGTACGAATAACATGGCCCTGATTGAACTACGGGATGTTCGTCGAAGCTACGATCTCGGTGAACACACGGTCCATGCACTGCAAAGTGTTACACTGAATATCGAACGAGGCGAGTATGTAGCCTTGATCGGCCCCAGTGGATCTGGCAAATCCACCTTGATGAACACCTTGGGATGCCTGGATCGACCAACCTCGGGTAGTTACCTACTCGATGGTGAAGAGATCGTCACCATGACGCGCGACGAACGAGCTCGCATTCGGAATCGACAACTCGGTTTCGTATTTCAAAATTTCAATTTGCTTAACCGAACTACGGCCGTGGAGAACGTCGAATTACCCTTGATGTATCGCCCCGGCATGACAACTCGTGAACGTAGAAAGATCGCGATTGACGTTCTGCAAAAGGTCGGGCTTGGGGAACGCCTATACCATCACTCCAGCCAGCTGTCAGGCGGGCAGCAACAACGCGTTGCGATCGCTAGAGCGCTAGCCACCAACCCATCGATCTTGATGGGGGACGAACCGACCGGAAACCTCGATTCCAAAACCAGCCGCGAGGTGATTGCGATGCTACGCGAGCTAAACGAAAAACAAGGCCTAACTGTGATTTTGGTGACGCACGACCCCGCTGTGGCCAGGAACGCGAGGCGTATGATTGTGTTACGGGATGGTAGTGTTGTCCAAGACACGAGCGACTTTGAGAAAGCCATGGCTGCCTTGAACCAAGATGTCTACTGAACTCATGTTGCTGGCCTCACCCTCGTAGTGATTGCTAGCTTTCACTCTTTAGCGAGAAGCACACCGTTCGTCCTCGCAAAGTGCTACATGCCGTAAATCCGTTACACGCCGAACAGGACGGAGGATAATTACAAGTGAATCACGTAGTAGAATCCGATCGTTGAGGTCAATCGATCGATAAAGCACAGCATGTGCAACCGTCGTAAAGCCTATTGTTTAGCTATCACTTCGATTCTGTTTGTTAATCAAACGGCCTCGGGGCAATCGTACCATGAGTTTATCATGCCGGAGCAGCGACAGATTCGTGTTCGCGTACCGGAACAGATCGCGGTTCCCCCTATCCCTCGCACGCCTGCTCCCGCAACTGTCGCGAACCCACAATGGGATGCGACACCCAATAATCTTTCGCTTTCCGATGTCCTCAATCTTAGTCTTCAAAACTTGAATGTCGTTCGAGTTCTGAATGGCTTTAATGCGACCACAACGGGAAGAACGATCTACGATCCAGCCATAACCAACACCAATATCGATAACGCACGAGGTATTTTCGACCCCAACCTATTCGTTAACAACAACTGGCAAGATAACAATCGACCTGTTGGAATTCCTGATCCAGGCGATCCGACTCAATCTTTAATTGTTGGCAACCGAAGCAACGCTCATAATCTCAACGCAGGGATATCAAAGCGGATGCTCACCGGTGGTGTGATCGACTTTGGTGTTATCGGCGCGGACAGTCGCGTACCTAATGCACTAAGTCCATTAAACCCACAATCCCAAGCAAACGCTGCGATACAGTTGACGCAGCCCCTATTGCAAGGTGCGGGGGTTGCAGTGAATCGAGCTCCGATCGTGATCTCGATGATCGACACCGAACGCTCTTATTTTCAGTTCAAGGATTCGATTCAAACTCACGTTCAGAGCATTATCCAAGGGTACTGGCAGCTAGTATTCGCCCGCACAGAACTTTGGGCGCGCGAACAACAAGTTCGACAACTCGAGTTTGCGCTGAAACGAGCTGAGGACCGCGTCGCAGTCGGTGACGCTCGGTTAGGGGAGTTGTCACAAGCGAGAGTGGCTTACGAAAACTTTCGCGCCAGCTTATTGGTTGCCCAAGGGAATTTACTACAACGCGAATCAGCCCTGCGAAACGTGCTGGGCCTAAGTCCCTTTGACAATGATCGATTGATCCCAACCTCTCCTCTGGTCGATCAGAAATTACCTTTGGATTGGGAGCAATTGCTTAGCCTAGCGGAGACTTATCGTCCCGATTTGATCGAGCTGAAACTCATTCTCGAAGCGGACCAACAACGTTTGGTGGTTAGAAACAACGATGCTCTTCCGAGATTAGATGGGGTCGCGTTGTACCGTTGGAATGGACTCGAAGGAACAACACCTGCCAATACTCAAATCCAAGCCGACGGATTCGATGATTGGACTCTGGGAGTTAATTTCTCAGTCCCGTTAGGATTGCGAAGCTCCCGAGCCGCGTTGCGTCAACAAGAATTGATTATCCAACGCGATCAAGTTAATTTACAACAAGGATTACACCAAGCATCTCATAACATCGCCATAAGTATAAGAAACCTCGAGCTGTTCTACGCACAGTATGAACGGTTTCAAGCAGTGCGTAAGGCTGCGATGGAAAACCTCGAACAGCAAATCGAAATTGGCAATGAACTCGAACAGTTCATTGTGCTTCTCCAAGCTATCGTGGATTGGGGCAACGCGGTATCAAGCGAAGCACAGGCCTTAGTGGCTTTTAACTCCGAGTTAGCAAATCTGGAACGTGAGACCGGTACGATCTTAGAGTCGCATGGAATCTCGTTTGTCGAAGAACGCTTTGGGGCAATAGGGCCTCTCGGACGTCTAGCCGTCCCGGTTCTATATCCTCAGGCGACTCCTCCCGATGGCAATGTTATTCGATACGAGAACGGAAACGAATCCTCGGAGCAGCGGTTTGATCTCGTCGACCCACTGGAACGGCTTCGCGGGGAAGGCGAGGAGGAATCGATGGATCTATCACAAGCCCCTGGGACAAGTACGCCAGAAAATGGATCCAAAGTGATCGAAGCGAAAAAAATGAGGTTGGGTACCTGGCCTGCTGCGTTTCGAAACCCATTCAAAGCTCAGAAGTAAACGCTCCGCGACATTCCGCCACACTTGTCTGGGTTGCTCAGATCAACCCCTTCGTTTTTCTATGTAAAGCTAGACTCCTCTTAGGCTGACTGTTAGTGTTCTCTAATTTTTTCTTAAGTTATACCTAACGGTTACTCTTTTTTCCTTGCGACGTTCGGTTATCTTTATAACTTACCCTTCTATCCCTCCTTGGTGAGTTCGCTTACACGTTATTTTTGGACAACATGGATGCAGTAACTGTCGTCATTTTGGCTTTCGGATCTTCGTTGGTTGCATTGATCTGGGCGTTTCGTTTTTATCAGCAAATGATCAAAGCAGACCCTGGGAACGCCTTGATGCAAGAGATTGCAGAAGCGGTTCGGGCCGGAGCAAACGCCTATCTTAGGCAACAAAACCGGATTGTTTTGGTGGTCTTTCTGTTGGTGGCCATCCTGCTGGGAGTCGCATCATTCGGCCTGAACCTCCAAAGTGGCTTCGTACCTTTCGCTTTTCTCAGCGGTGGATTCTTTTCCGCGCTTTGTGGATGGTTCGGGATGAAGACCGCAACCTCTGCTAGCAATCGCACGGCAGCCGGTGCTCAGAAATCTCTCAACGAGGGTTTGCAAGTTGCTTTTCGATCCGGCGCGGTCATGGGCCTGACGGTCGTTGGGATCGGTTTAATGTATGTTACGGCATGGTTTGCGATCCTGTATTGGATCGTCCCATTAGTTTCCACACCTTTGACTCTCGAGCAGCTCTCTGTCACGATGTTGTCCTTTGGCATGGGGGCTAGTGCTCAAGCGTTGTTTGCGAGAGTTGGGGGCGGGATATTTACCAAAGCTGCCGACGTAGGCGCTGACTTGGTCGGCAAAGTGGAGCAAAGCTTAAAAGAGGATTCTCCCCGCAATCCTGCGACGATTGCCGATAACGTCGGCGATAACGTTGGCGACGTGGCAGGTATGGGAGCCGACTTGTACGAATCCTATATCGGTTCAATCCTAGCAGCCTCTGCTCTGGGGGTTGCGGCGTTTGCATCTGGTACTCTCGTCCCCAGTGGTGAAGATGCGCTTGGGGCACAGTTAGCTGCGTTCATGTTGCCCCTCGCCATTTCTGCCGTTGGGATATTGCTTTCCATTTTGGGCATTTACGTGATTCGAACTGGGGAGGATACCTCACAAAAATCGCTCTTAGCTGCGTTGTCGCGTGGTATCAATCTGTCGTCGCTATTGGTGATAGTTGCGTCATTTGGTCTTGCCTATTGGCTGATGCCGCGAGTGGCTGGAACTCTATTGTTTGGCGTACCTGGGATTGCATTTAGCATCATATCGGGTCTTGTGGCCGGGTGGTTGATTGGCAAATGGACCGAGTACTGCACCAGCACTGAGTTCAAGCCTACGAAACGTTTAGCGGACCAAGCCGTGACGGGCCCTGCGACCATCATCATCGGAGGCATTGCAGACGGGATGGCGAGTGTCTGGTTTCCCGTCTCGGTGATCTGTATCGCTAGCATGACTGCATTCGGATTTGCGACTGGCGGCCGATTTAATGACATTCAGTACTTCACGCTCGGGCTATATGGAATCGGAATTGCAGCCGTAGGCATGTTAAGTACCTTGGGAATTACGCTCGCAACGGATGCATATGGACCAATTGCTGATAATGCCGGTGGCAACGCAGAGATGTCGGAGTTACCAGAATTCGTTCGGACTCGGACCGACGCTCTCGATGCTCTTGGGAACACGACAGCTGCAACTGGTAAAGGATTCGCTATTGGCTCGGCCGCTCTCACCGCGTTGGCACTGCTCGCAGCATATGTCGAAGGTGTTCGAGATGGATTTATGAGATGGGGCGATTCGGTTGCGACACAAGTCTCCGAGGATGGTCTTTACAAGGTTTCCAACAATCTAGTTGTTCAGCGCCAGGGCACAACGAATTCTCCTTACTTGGTTTTCCCTTCCCATATTGAGAAGGCGAAAGTCCAAGCAAACTGGGAAGCGATCAACGTAACAGCATCACCCGTGAAACTCTCGCCTGATCTCGTACAAGTAGCCGAAAGCGGTCCTGTCTTTGCCGCGACAGGGGATACTTTAGTAGCTGCCAAATCGGCCACTCTGCGGGATTACATGACCTATTACGATGCAACTCTTTTGAATCCTCGTATTCTTATCGGGATGTTTTTGGGTGCGATGGCAACGTTTTTGTTCTGTGCAATGACCATGCAAGCCGTTGGGCGAGCCGCGCAAGGTATGGTGATAGAGGTTAGGCGACAATTGAAAGAGCGTCCGGGGATTCTGGATGGTACCGAGAAACCAGATTACGCACGACCAATTGAACTCAGTACGAAAGCGGCACAACGTGAAATGCTCTGGCCAAGCGTAATAGGTCTTGCGTTACCGATCGGCGTTGGATTGCTATTCGGTGTTGGTGGCGTGCTCGGCCTGCTCGGTGGGTCTCTTACAACAGGCTTCTGCCTGGCCGTGTTTATGGCTAATTCAGGAGGAGCATGGGATAACGCCAAAAAGTATATTGAGTCTGGAATGCACGGTGGGAAGGGATCTCCAGCTCACAAAGCTGCAGTGGTTGGAGACACCGTTGGTGATCCATTCAAGGACACTAGCGGTCCAAGTCTCAATATCTTGATCAAACTCATGAGCATGGTTAGCGTTGTAGTCGCAGGGCTTGTCGTGCGATATAGCTTGGTAGCTGCAGGCTGGTTCTAACCAGCTAGGCAGAGGCTTATCGACCATCGGACAGCAGTAATCACGGAGTAACTATTGAACAAATAGTTGCTCCGATTCTGTAAGCGGGTCATGGTTTTTTAGCTGTCGATGTAGCACCTCAACATCTGCGTCGGATGCATCCGTTCCTGAAACCTTGCGTTCGCGAATTCGCTGCTCTAAAACACTAACATGATTTTGAAAGTCCAGAATCTTAAAGGGAATATCTAATGATTTTGCGAGATCGCTAAACCGTTTGCGATCGGGATATTTCAGAAAAGTAGCGTCGACCAATACAGAGAAACCATAGTCAAGTAGTTCACGAGACAAACTCCAAAGAGAACGATATACGGCCTCGGTAGCACTGACACTATAGAGATCCCGTAGGTCGTTTGCGTCGACATGCGATCCCATGTTTGGATGGGATAGATGAAACAATCGTTTACGTTCTACGTCCGATCTTAAACGAACCATACCGAGTTCACGTACGGCCCAGCGACTACCGTGTGTCTTACCACTACCGCTAAAACCATGGGTAATCCAAAGTTGACGTTGCCGAGTTGCGGTGAACTCAAAAGCTAAATTTAGGTAGTCGATCGCGGATGCCAACTCCCGATTTTGATCGGGATCGGATTTTTCAAGTTGTTCCGCACGCATCAGTGCAACCTTGGCACGGACCATGGCACGATAAACGAGGTACCACTTCAGAATCGATAATCCGTGATAATCTCCGGACTCCTCTAGATACGTATTCAGCATTAGCCATGCCAATCCGCTCTTCTTGCGTTCGATCAAATCCATGACTAGAAAGGCGATGTCACTCATGGTGTCAATACACGAAAGCTCATCATTGAACTCAATGCCGTCAAATAAGGTCCAGTGATCACGAAAATACGCAACATTGCTACAGTGCATATCACCGTGGCATTCTCTTATCCAGCCTAATTGCTCACGAATGAGAAATCGTTCTTGCAGCGCAGAACACTGAGACACGGTCCATCGCTCTACTTCCTGCAATACGGATTTATCTGGCAGCAATGGGGAACGCCTTAAGGATTCGATATTCTCCATGGCCCGATGAGAAATCGACTCGATACCACCTGATCTATCTCGTGCAGCGATCATTGCATGATTGTGAAATCGAGCGATACTTCGCCCCAATTGCTCGATTTCTTGCTCGGACACAACACCCGCATCCAAGCGTTTGCTGAGAAGGGATTCCGACGAGAACCTTCTCATCCGTACAGCAAAATCGAGCGGATTAGCGTCGCCATCGACGCGGCAAACGCCATCCTCAATAGTGATTGGCACAACGTCAATATACATCTCAGGCGCCAGTCGCTTGCCCAGATTCAATTCATGAACGCATGCTGCGTGACGTTTTTCCAGCGTGCTATAATCCAGAAAATTATTGGCAATGGGCTTCTTTATCTTGTAAGCGAAATGCCCCGCTAAAAAGACCCACGATATGTGAGTCTCGATCAGCTCAACCGGATCGGGAACTGAATGCGGATAGACCGACGGATTTAGGAGCGTCTCTGGTTGTAAACTCACGAATCGACACCCCACTGATAGAATTAGCTGGCAAGCAGTTTTCGGGTTACGAGAACGATTACAACCGCCAACACGGCAGTCAATATCCAAAACTGACGTTCTGTTAACAAGGCTTTACCTGCGTTACGTTTTGGTTCAGGTGTCATGACCCACCCCTCAAACTGTTTCTATTTTTTACGACAAAGTAAACGACACGGAACCGAAGAGCGGCCACAATAACAGGACCGCTCTCTGGCTAATAAAGGCGCTGGCAGGTTCGAATCTATCGAAACGATCTTTGTTTTCGGCTCAGGTATCGTACCCAGTGTACGAGAGTCGAGTTGCTATCTACTAGCCTTTGACTGGTATCTTTATGGGCTTTGACTCGTCGCATTTTGGTAAAGTTAGAACGAGCACTCCATTCTTGTACTCTGCTGCAGCCTCGGAGTCGTTAACCTCACATGGAAGCGTTACCGTTCTGGCAAAAGAGCCGTAGCGACGCTCCATCTTGTAGTAGGTCTTATCCTTGGACTCCTTTTCCTCCTTGCGTTCACCAGTAATGGACAAAACGTTACCACGAACCTGAATATGAAAATCGTCCGGTTTCATACCAGGTGCATCCAGCTTGACCACTAACGATTTTTCGTTGTCCATGACATCAATCGCAAGTGTGGACGACTCCAATTTGCCCAACCCACCGCCAGAACCCCAGAAATTAGAAAACAGATCTTCAACCTCCTTTCTCAACATCGCAAGCGGATCAGATGATAAGGATTGAGACTTAGGTCGTTGAGGCGATAGCATTGCCATACTTTCTACTCCTTTTACCAGAATCATTCGTAAGCAGCCAAGGTGAAAAACTCTGCGCAACTCTGCGGCAGCCCCGCTGCATGAGGGATTCCGGTCGCAAACCCCATACCGAATCAATTAGAATTAAGTCAAAACACGAAATAACCAGAATAGGCAGACGGCTATTCATTCAGTATTTCGTTGTATAAGATCGATGGGTACGTTTGGATTGTACGTGAGGTTCTGTTTTTAGCCCCCCATTCAGGCTGTGTCACATTGGTGCATTAAACAGATTGCAAGGATCACTTTGGCACAATTGCCCACCGAGTCGCCATCGCAAGAGCGATTCGTAAGGTAGAATAGGCCTAAGATAAGTGCAACGCGGTACCTCGTTTGCACAGGTAAACCCGCCGGTTCGATTCCTGTATATTGATCCCACATTCCCATTTGCGGTCAGCCTTTAGTTCGAATGACACCATTGAACGATCTCAATCGATTTTCTACAGACCATCAACTCGGAAGACCTAGTTTTTTTCTATCCGATTTGCATTTGTTTTCGAGCCGCTCGACAGCACATGCTTACGAAGCCGAGATTCGTCGGTGCGTCGAACAAGCGCACACAATAATCCTCGGAGGGGACATTTTCGATTTCAAATGGAGTCGTTACTTAAACCTTAAAGCATCCGTAACTGAGGCTTGCAACTGGTTGGAAAAGCTTGTTTCTGACCACAAAGAATGTTCCTTCTACTATCTTCTCGGTAATCACGATTCGCATCCTGATTTCGTGACGGAGTTGGATAGGTTAGCTTTTCGATATTCGAATCTCGAATGGCAGCCTCATTTGCTGCGGTTAGGGGCGTGTGCGTTTCTGCACGGTGACGTAATCGATGGTGGGTTGGATCACCAATCAATGGATGCCCGGAGGCGTAAACACGAGGACAAACCACTACCTATGGCATATCGGCATTGGCTTTATGATGCGGCAGTACAAGCGAAATTGCATTGCCTGGTTGCTAATGTCGCGAGACGTCACAGCTGGGTTCTGAAAAAAGTTTATCGCTACTTAGCAGAACAGGGGCTAAACGCCGAGGCGGGAGTTCGAGATGTTTACTTCGGCCACACACATCGACCGCTTCGGTCGGTAGAGTATCAGGGTTTGAGATTCCATAACGGAGGAGCATCCATTCGTGGTGTAAACTTTCATATCATCAAAACCCTGCTACCGGATCCTGCGGTCCTATGAGCCAATCCACGGTAGATACACTCATCGAAACGCTCGAAAAGGATGAGCCACTATTTTGGACGTGGTTAATTCTGTTGGTTCATATCATCGTGACAGGATTGCTGGTAGTTCGAATCATCATGAGTAACCGCTCGGTCGGTGCAACTCTATCTTGGATTTCGGTCATGTTTCTTCTACCGGCATTCGGTCCAATTGTTTACCTTCTGATCGGAGAACTAAGGCTTGGTTCTAAACGCGAAACGCTCGTCAAAGGACTCCGAGGCGCAACGCGTCGACGTTACCATGCTCTGGATCGTCCGGATTTGAGAGTTGATTGGTATGGACCACACGAAGACTGCGAAATGATTGCCAGGGCGGGCCATAGAATGTTCGATGTTCCTGCATTGCCTGGTAATCGATTCATATTGTATAGCGATTGGCAAACCGTTTTCGATAAACTGATCGAGGATATCAATAAAGCGCAGGTCAATTGTGATTTAGAGTTCTACATCTGGCATCATGCTGGTCGAGTACTAGAGGTTGCAGAGGCTTTAGAACAAGCGGCCGCACGTGGTGTGGTCTGTAGATTGTTACTGGACGATATGGGTAGCCGCCGCTTTTTGCGAAGTCCGGAAGCGAATCGAATGCGACAGGCAGGGGTGCAAATTCAAGCGGCGTTGCCAGGCGGGCTTTGGAGAATGCTATTCGTACGATTCGATCTGAGATTACACCGCAAGATCGTTTTGATAGATGACCAAATCGCATGGACGGGGAGCCTTAATTTAGTGGATCCCCGCTACTTCAAAAAAGAAGCCAACGTCGGACAGTGGATCGATGCCATGACTAGAATCGAAGGTCCGGCTGTAGAATCGCTTGCTGTGACCTTTCAAGCGGATTGGTATGTGGAGACCGACTCAACAGGCCCTGATTTACCGGACGTTACCGGAGATCAGCCCGTCCGCAAACGTGGCAGCACCATCATCCAGGCTCTGCCATCGGGACCTGCATATCGAGTCGAAGCAATTGAGCGTTTGTTGATTACAGCGATATATACGGCCAAGAGGGAGCTTGTTATAACAACCCCCTATTTTGTTCCCAGCGAAGCCTTGCAAATGGCTCTTGCGTCAGCGGCGATTCGCGGTGTTAAGGTCATTGTTATTCTGCCCGCGAAAGTCGATTCACTATTAGTTCGCTGGGCGAGTCAAGCATTTAAGAATGAGTTGATGCAATCAGGGGTCTTTATCGCAAAGTTTTCCGGAGGCCTGCTTCACACAAAGAGTGTTACGATCGATGGAAACGTTAGTCTGTTTGGATCGTTAAATATGGATCCACGAAGCTTTCGATTGAACTTTGAAATTACGCTGGCGGTCTATGATTCTCAATTCACAAGTAACCTTAGACAGCTGCAGCAAAGCTACCTTGATCAATCCGAAATCATCGACGCGACTCAGTGGTCCAAACGACCTTTGCTAACCACCTTTGGCGAACGCTTAGCCCGTCTCATGGGGCCCCTTTTGTAACAGCATCATAGCAGTTCTGAACTAGAGGTATACGATTAATCACTCAAATGCGATTAACGGACTGGCTCGGAGCGCGGTGGGCCAATCAGAAAGACAACACTTACACTGGCGGTGATAGCGATCTCACCTCCCGTGCTGCTGCTTTCACCACCAACTGGGATCGCAACTTGCATCGCATTACTACGAAATGGATCGTGCTGCGAGCTTTGTTCTGATATTAACTTTACGCCCGAGATCTCTACACCTAATTCCTTGGCCATCGCCGTGGCCTTTTCCTTGGCTGCTCTGACGGCTTGTGTCCTAGCTTCATCCCGAAACTTGCGTAATTGTGTCGTGCGAAACTGTACGCCGTCTATGCGATTCACCCCCAATTGCAACATACCCTTGTAAACACTCTCAAATTTTTTGACATCTCGAATCACAATAGTGAACGATCGAACCGCAGTGTAACCGATAGGCTGCAAAACTTCTTCGTTCGATACCGGTGTTGGAAACTCGTTAGCGTTCCCATATCCCCGCGCTGGTTGCGGAAATTCCGGACGAAGCGAAAGGTATTCGGTTCTAATATGCCGCTCCTCAATACCTGACTTCTTCAGAAATTCCGTCACCGATTGAACTAATTTATCATTCTGTTCTGACGCATCGAGGACGGTTTTACCTTTCGTATCAATACTCGCCGAAACCAACACTTCATCAGGAATGGCAAAAATCTCGGCACCACCCGTGACTTCAATCGTTGACTCCGTGTCAATACAAAAACCGTTTGCTCCCAGCAAAGCAGTCGCTAGCACAAAGCCCGAAAATCGGCCGACCAGTTTTTGTTTCATAGCTATTAGATACCCAAGATATCGTTTTCTAATCATGATCCATTATTCCTTGTTCTAGTGATGAAGAGTTTTGATACCAGTCCTATATGGTAACTAGCCCAGCTGTAACTAGTCCGATAGTAGCTGATCCAGTGATTCCCAATTGTAGGAACCTTTCGAATGGCCGTGGGTAACAAATTTGTAACAGTGAATAGCGATACCAGGATGGTGGAAGCCCACGAGCAGCAATGTCGTGCTACTCCCATCAGCCGACGTGCGCTAGCACACGGTTGACTCGCAATACGGCAGCACGCGATTATGACCTATCAGCCAATCGTACGCTAGCACACGCTTGACGCCTCTGCCTCGTCAGACAGAACCACTTAAGTGCGTTACATGGATCACAACAATGCCCAAACCACAATGAAAGTTGCATTCCTCATGCGACCGACTCTTCCGCCACCATCCCGGCCCTGCGAGCTGTTGATTTAGTGCGATGTGGGCAGGTCAAAATTTTTTTGTTTTTCCTGGCTCGCGCTTTCAGTTAACATTTTTCGATCGAATGCGACTTAACCACGCATATTTCACTTTTGGGCCCTCTGAAGAGGACCTGTGAGGGTTAGTTTAAGCTCAGAATGCCCCCTTTTTCCCTCTAGCAGTTTGCCATCGTTGCTTCCATATTTGTTTGCGTACGTACCCTCACCCACATCGTCATCAACTTCTTGATATTGAATGTCAGGCAACCCCAACGCCACTCCTGCACCACGCCGGTGTGTCCGCGTAGAAGGAATCGTCGTATCTCAAGGTTACTCTTTATGAATGCGAACGGCGTCTCGCCATAGTGTTGACGCTTCTTGTATCGCTCCTTCACTGTCGCATCCTGCATCCGTTCTGCTTGTCGTTCTCGGACCTCTTGAAATTCGTCATGAACGACCTTACGGTCCGTCTTGGAATTCTCGTGGATGCGACATCGCGATGCCAATGGACAACCGGCACACTCATGACATCGATAGTTCTTGCGTACCGCTTCTACACCAGAGATAGTGATCTTTTCGACAGTGCCTTCTCGCTTGAGTACTTTGCCCGCTGGACAGTGATAAGTGTCTGTGTCTGGAACATAAACGAATGCAGTGCGATCGAATCGTTTTGTCGTTGCGTTGATCGGTAGACGGGGAATATCTGCTTCGGGGACAGGCTTACTGAGATCCTCGCGATAGGCTGGGTTCTCGGCCTTGGTTATCTCTTGGCGTACTGGGGATAGTAGTTCCATGCCTCGCGCCTCAGCCGCCTCAAGCTTTGCCCGGCGATCCTTCAAATCTCTGATCTCACTAGGAAGTTGGTCCGCTTTTTGGCCATCATCGAAGAAATCCTCTAAAACGTCGTTGGATTCCATCTTGGACATTGCGTCTATAATTTGCCCATCAAGCTCCTCGATGAGCTTAGAAACATTCTCGACTCTGTAGGTCTTGAATCGGTTCGCATCGGCTCGAATCTTGGTGCCATCAATGCACAATTCAGAAAGCTTTGCGACCTTCATGGAGATCGCTAATTGAATCATTTGTCGATAGATATCCTTAAGTTCCTTTTCGTGCTTTCGCCGAAACTCGGAAAGTGTGGAGTGATCGAGCTTTCTGCCAGAGGTTAACCAAATGAAATCAATCGAGTGTTCGACGGCATACTCGATTTGGCGACTCGAACGGATCTTTCGACTCAACGCGAATAATAGCACTTTGCAAAGAATACTGGGATGAATGGGCGGCTGTCCGAGCTTCCCGACGTATACGGCCTCCCATTTTGTCCAATCCAGTTCATCCAAGATCTCGTCAAGCAATCGAACTGGATGGTCTAACGGAATGCGTTCCTCCAGTGTTGAAGCAAACAAAACAAGCTGATTGCGCGGCATTGGCGCGTCTTGCCAATAGTTAAACTTCGGTACTCGATAACTCATGAATCCATCCTCGATCGTCACGCAGACCAAACCTATGGTAAATCATAGCGCGATCGGAAATTTACGATAGATTCAATGCCCTACAGTGGAGACACTAAATCAACAGCTCGCCTGTGCCGGTGGGGCGATGACGGAGTGGCTACTAAATGCGTCTTACCCTTTTCTTCTCCTTCGTCTGGCCTGCGGCCAGACAGAAGAGGTGGGGGTGTGTGGCTTGAGTCGTTGGTAGCTGCTCAGTCATGTTCCCACTGGGATAAACCCATGTGGTGAGCCAATGACCGAATTCGGTGCTACAAAGTGCTCGAAAACGCTACCTAACGGCTCGCTTGAGCAACGATCGGGACAATAGGAAATCCACGGCACCTTTGGAATACCTATAGAGAAATGATTGATAAAACGTCAAATCAGCCCAAAGTGCCTTACCTGCTGCCCGTCCATCTTGGGCGGCAGCATTTGTGACTTAGCCTATCTCTTATTCTATCAAGGTCTGGGCCTCTCATGTGATCGCAGATCTTTTTCGCATAAACCAACAGCGATTTCCTGTGATGAATCTAGAGACGAGCCTGGACGCCGAGAGACCAGAACGCACCAGAAACTCGAAGGTTGCGAGTCACTGCGAGATCTCAAAAGTACATGGCCTTCCCCAGGATAAATTGCCCCACCCAACCTCCGGTTTACTCCTTGCCATCCACCCATAGAATTGACAACATGAGTTTCGAATCCGAAGACGACTTCAATGCCACCGTCATGATCATTGACTCGAAAACAACACGGATGATTGCCCCCTTTTAGGCTGAACGAGTTCGAAATTTCAACAGAGTTGTTTTTCTTAGAACGATCATCGGAATGAATGATGAAGAAAACATCAACTTCACCCTGCGACCCAATAGACAATATGCCAGTATCCGGGTCAATCATACGCATTCGCACATCATTGCCGCTAACTTTAGTGTTATCGAAAATTACCGTCTGGTTAATTTGGTGATATTGACGAAATGCGCATATCGCAAAAAAACTTGTGATCGATAAATAAACAAGATCCTTCAAAGCAAATTGTCTCATCTACTTCTCTTCAAAATTCGGGTCTATAAATGGCACCCCTTCGTGCTGCTTGCAAGACGGACCACAAACCTTACCTCGTAATCTTCCATGGTAGACTAATGTGACTTCGGTGACGGTCGTGGTTTCTGAAGTGGGTAATACCAACGCAAAGAAGTAGGTGGTTCGTGATTCCATGCAATCAAACGAGACATCGAAGAGAGGCGATGCGAAAGATGGGCTTGCGGGTGGGGTGATGGGGTGAATGTTCATGCCGTAAATTGTAAACGAGTCAAGGAGCGGATCGCTGGCTGGTTTTTGGGAATTTTTCGCGAACCGAAAGCGGTGAACACAAGCTCGAAAGCGCGAGATGAGGGATTGCTCTGTTCCAACTCAGGCTTAAACCGCTCGAACCTACAATCTAAAACCTTCGCATGCTATTAGGCCTAAAGGGATTGGCGCTCGAATTACTAATACTTCGGGAGCGTTAAACGGCGATCGATCCGTCGCTCTCACTGGCGGGCTTGTATTGCTTTTAAAGCCCTCTCCCCTCGTGATCGTAAACTCCACTCGACCCTCCCGAATTTTTCAGGAGGGTTAAAAAAAGCACAGATGCCCATCATGGACTGGTGATACACGAGCCAAGAATTCGCCTCGATCAGAGAACTCGAAGTTGGCGATACAATAACTTGCTCGCAGCTGGAGTACTCGCGCACTCGTGTGAGTAGCTTTTAGCTGTCGATGATACCAACTACCGCTGTCATCATCCGACGTGCGCTAGCACACGGTTGATGCCCCCTGCGCCAGTAGGCGGTTCTACTTAAGTGCATTGTATTGATCACAACAATGCCCAAAGTCCAATGAAGTTTGCATTCCCCATGCGACCGATCCTTCCGCTACCTTCGGCCCGTGCCGATGGTGCGATGACGGAGTAGCTACCCAATGCCTCGCCGGTTACCCCTTCCCCCCGTCTGGCCTTAGGCCAGACGGGGGGAAGGGGCTTGTAGGATGCATTGTCGGTAGCTACTCAGTCATGCTCCCACTGGGATAAACCACAGTGGTGAGCCTAAGACCGAATTCGGTGCAACAAACTGCTCGAAAGCGGTCTCTAACTGCTCATCTGAGCAACGATCGGGACAATAGAAAACCCAAAACACTATTGGAAAACCTACAGGGAAAAGATTGAGAAAACGGCAAATTAGCCCAAAGAGATCAATCGGCTACCCGTCCGCCTTGGGCGGAGACCTTACTGACTGAGCCTATCTCTTATTCTGTGGATTCATCCATCTTGCGAGGAAGTGCTAGAGACCAAGGGTCTCATCCTATTCTCGACCGGTATAGGTATACCGATTACCAACCGTAGAACTCTTACGTACAGATCCGCTGGCGTTTAGGATCGTTGGCTGACCATACGCGGTGTAAGCGTATCGCTCTGCGACAGCGCCAGTCGACGTGGTCATGGTGATACAGGATGCCACGCGGAGTTTAATTCTATTACCTTTGCATTCAAAATCTCGGCAGATTTATCTCCCACGAAAGCCTCAATCCAGGGCTGTCTATTGCTGGGAAAAACAAGATCACTTATTACGACTTCCCCATCATTCACGAAAACCTCGACGCTAGATCGGTCCACCAAGATGCGAATAGAACATTTGCCATCAATCAACCTAGTTGGTGCATTGTGGCGTCCCGGAAACGCAGGGTGAAAAGAGACGTTGCCCGATTTGGTTCGATCAACATAGACTCCCATAAACTGACTGTCATATCCGATCTCAGTGAATTCGTCCTCCCCTGTATGTATTCGGAATCCGAGCGATCTGGCTCGCCCTGGCTTGAACTCGGCTGCCAATTCGAATTGCATATCGTGGATCTCCCCAGCTTGAACGATTTTCTTGGGAGGCCAACCGAGCTGTCCGGTCTCTAAGTCCGATGATTTGCCTCGCAATTGCAGGAGCTCTCGAATCGGTTTTTGGACCAATACATACGTCGCTGGTTCTTCGTTGTTAAACGAGAGCTTTCTTAGGCTCAACTCGCGCGGTATAGACATCGAGCCACGCCATGGTTCAGTTGGCACCAAACAAGTTTCCCAGTTGTTGAACCAACCTAACCAAACACGTCTCTTGTCGCTGACAGGAAAATTCTCAAAACTTATAGGTGCGTAGAAATCCCGTCCGTAATCGACCCATTGGGCCTGCTGAATGGTACGGAATCGAACTCCATCAAAATGCCCAACAAAATACTCACCACCACTACCTCCTGCGATCGAGCCGTCTCCCATGTCTGCTTCTAAGACCCATAGCTTTTTCCCCTGCTCGTTCTCGACTGGTAATTCGAACAAGTCCGGGCACTCCCAATTGGTTTTGTTACGAGCTCCTGCGGGCCCAAAACGACTTAGCTCCGTCCAGCTCTTCAAATCATCGGATCCAAAAAACGCAATCATTCGTTCGGTTGCCAAAGATACGACCATGATCCATCGCTTGGTATCCTCGTGCCAAAACACTTTTGGATCACGAAAGTCAGCAAGCCCAAGATCTAATACCGGGTTGCCGTTGTAAAACTCCCATGTTCGACCATCGTCGTTGCTGTAAGCAAGATTTTGAACTTGCTTTCCAGGCTTGTGTCCCGTGAATATCGCAACCATGGAAGGTGTATCGCCATTTCCAAATTGCGAAGTGTTCCGATGGTCTACGACACAACTTCCACTAAAGGCCATAAGACCATCCCATTCAGGAATCGCTATTGGCAAGTGCTCCCAATGCATCATGTCCTTGCTGACCGCATGCCCCCAGCTCATGTGGCCCCACTCGTTACCTGCAGGATTGTATTGGTAAAAAAGATGGTACTCTCCGTTGTGATAAACTAATCCGTTCGGATCGTTCATCCAATTGAGTTCGGGGCTAAAATGAAACTGAGGCCGCAATGGTTCGTTGTTGTACAGGGGAGTCGTACGATACGTATCTAGCTTGGCCGTTAAACCGAATCGCTCCGGCGGTGCATTCGTTTGTAGAATCGAATCAACGCATATATGCCCCCAACCATCGGAATCGTTATCAAAGATACGGATCCGACCTGTTCTGCCCATGTATTGGGAAACATTCCAGATTTCAGGCAGCAGTTCCTCCGAGTTTTCCCCGGTGCATTTATGTGTAATATTTCCGTCTATCGATAGCTCTATTCCGAGCTTTCCCTCTTTCCGTCCACCGCCGATTAGAAACGTTATGAATTTCCGATCAATTCGGAATTCAGGACTCCGTATTGAGCCTGTCGAGGAATCAGAGCCCCAAAAAGAATTCGCCAGTCCAACTCCTTGATATCCGCTCACTGGGTTTTGGTTGCCAAATGTTCCGCGGGCGGGTTTGTTGCCGAACGCTTGCCCCTCTACTTCCCAACTCCTATAGGATTCGGATTCAAAGTCTTCAATAACAAGATCTTTTGGTAAATCCTGTTTAGAACCACCATCGGCCCTCGTTGCGGACTGGAAAAGCAAAGTTACCAAAGCGGATGTCAATATTTTTAACGAACTCGCTTTACAAATACGTTTCCATCGCATGTTTAGAGATCTTTAAAACGAAAAGGAAAGGACATGGTTGCCCCAGATTGCGTACATACGAAACTTGCCACCTCAATCGCCCTGCGATTGATCGATTCCACATTCTCTCCATGTAACAATCCAAGTACCAATGCCGCAGTGTACGCGTCACCTGCCCCCACCGTATCGGCAACGTGTACCGCCCGACCTGGTAATTTGCTCCATACCCCACGAGACCAGAGTACCGCACCGGATTCTCCTTTGGTCAAAGCAATGGTGTCGAGTTTAAATTTCGCTGCGAGTTGCACCAGGATGTCTTCTTCTGAACCGGAACTTTCGCAGGCGGTTGCAACAACGGGAAGCTCGGATTCGTTGAGCTTCAATATGTTGGCCAATGGAATAGACTCGCGAATTAGCCGTTCATCAAAATAGGGAGATCGCAAATTGATATCGAGAACCCTAAGTGACTTGCGAGGGACTATCTCTAGAAACTTGCGTATCGTACCTTTCGTGACCTCCCCTCTCTGTCCCAACGTGCCGAAACACACGGCATCACACGTGCTGGCTATGGTCGCGAGATCAGAATTCCAGGCCAAAAAATCCCAGGCAGACTCGGAATCGAAAACGTACGAAGCCGCCCCCGAGTCGTCTAACTTTACCGTAACACGTCCCGTCGGCAGGTTGTATGTTTGAACGAAATTGGTTGTCACACCTCGCGATCGAAGCGACTCTATTCCGCGTGTTCCATAAGAATCCTCTCCCACTGCCCCAATAAAACCTACAGTTGCATCGTCACCTGCGAGTTCCGATGCACTACACGCAAAATTACAAGGTGCTCCACCAAAGCGATCCTCATCAGGAAATACGTCCCAAAGTATTTCGCCAATTCCCACAATTTGAAAAGACATCTTTATTTTCTTTCTTCAATCCCCAGCTTGGTCGCCATGTCTTCGAGAGCAACTCCCTTGGTCTCAGGCACAAAGAGAAGCACCCATAACAACTGTAAAACCATCATCGCGCAGAAAAAACCAAAGATTACCGTTGGTGGAAACGCTTCAGCCATGCTGGGGAATACCAGTGTCAACAAGGCTGCGAAAAGCCAATGCGTTGAACTCCCTAACGCTTGACCAGCCGCGCGGTGCTGATTGGGGAAGATCTCGCTTATAAGAACCCATATCACCGCTCCTTGACCGATCGCATGCGCTGCGATGAACGCAAAAATACAGACTGGTACAATGCGGTACTGACCAGCATAAAACGCCCAGGAACACAAGCCCAGGGATGCAATGTAACCAACGGACCCTATGAACAATAAGGTGCGCCGACCTAATCGATCGATCAACCACAAACCAACATAGGTAAAAACTAAATTCGTAATACCAATTCCCACCGACTGCAAAAGTGCGGAGCTTTCAGCCAGACCGGTCCATTCGAAAATCCTTGGCGCAAAATAAAGAATGGCATTGATTCCTGATAGCTGATTGAAGAATGCCACTAGAAACGCCAACATGATTGGTACTCTTAGACGCCAAACGAAAAAAGCCTCTTTGGTTTGGTTCGGGTCGACGCTGGACTGGACGCCACTGACGAGCTCCTCTAACTCCGAGCGCGTAAGTAAAGGATCGATTTGCTCGAATATCTTCAAGGCGGCATCTTTATTTTTGCCGTGTGTTATAAGCCATCTTGGGCTCTCAGGTATCGTAAAGCACATGACCGTGTAGATGAGGGCTGGGAACGCTTCTACTCCCAACATCCATCGCCATGCGACTTCCGAGTCAACGTACCTTCCGATCAAATAGTTTGAAACAAACGCAATCAGAATACCCAACACGATATTGAACTGAAACAATCCAGCGAGACGCCCTCTGCGAGCGGGAGGTGATATCTCGGAGATGTAGAGTGGAGAAGCAACCGTTGCGATTCCAACACCAACTCCCCCGATAAATCTCGCAAACATAAAGGTGTATTCTTCGGGGGCGATACCAGATCCGACCGCAGAGAGAAAATAAAGCCAACCAATCCAGATCAAGGTTCTTCTGCGACCGAAACGATCCGTAGGCCTACCACCCACCAGAGCTCCAAGAACAGTTCCCCACAGTGCGGAACTGATGCACAACCCATGCATCGTCCCATCAAGATTCCATAGCTCTTGAATCTTCTTTTCGGCCCCAGAAATGACGATCGTATCAAAACCGAATAGGAAACCAGCTAGGGCCGAGGTGAGAGCCCACAAAAACAAACGCTGTGTCATTCGGATCCTCTTTTGATGCTCGTGCAGATTCATGGTCTGCACGATGACGGGAGCACTTACCGGGAAGGAGATCCTAATCTATCACGAATCGCACTATTGGGTTTCGCAAGTCCCAAAAAAAACCTCTTCGAGATCGAAGAGGTTCGTGTGCATTTTGTTTTTCGTTTGCCTAAGGAATAGTGAAATCCGAGCTGGAACTGACTTTCCAATTGGCAAAGCTTAAGAAGGCTTAACGGACTTGTTGTCCGATCCGTCTTCAGGCTGCTCGTCGTAACGAGCTTCCGGAAGCACTTGCGAAACCGGTGCGACGAGATGTTCTAGAGCGAACTCGTCGGACTCTTCCTTTAGAATCGATCCGCCGTCTTCCGTGGTCAACTTCGCTTCGGCAACAATCGTTTCGATCACACGTCGCTCGAGAATCTGGTTACGCAGAGCATCCATTTGCCCATTTCGCTCCAGCTTTGCTCTCACTTGCCGAGCAGACAAGTCACTCTGTTGGGCAATGAGTTCGATTTCAGCATCGTACTCTGCCTCAGTTGGCTCGATGCTCAAGTCCTCGGCGATCTTCTCGAGGACAAAGTGCTCACGCAAAGCAACCTTTGTGGTCTCTTCAATGTTGCGACGAAGGTTGTTCACTACCGACCGAATTTGGTCGTCGGTGAAACCACTTCTTCTGAGCTCGAGAACTCGGCGGTGCATTTCACGATCCGCTTGACGTCGTACGAGAGCCTGAGGCAACTCCCAATCCGCGCCGGCCGTCAACAACCCAGAAACTTGGGTTCGAATCAACTGATTCTGGTGGTACTCGCACTGACGCTCGAGCTCCGAACGAACGAATGCTTTGAGCTCTTCTGTCGTGTCGAAACCGAGGGTGTCGAGAACGGACTTGCTCATTCCTTCGACATTAACGCGTCGAACTTCCTCAACCGAAATCTCGGCATCAACCTCAACACCTCGGTAGGATTCGTTGAGGGAGGTTTCAAAGATCTTAACCTTGGTGGAAAGCTTGTCCCCTTCTTTCGAACCGACGAGCAACTCGCCAAAGTTCTCAATAATACAATCCGCCAAGCTCAGCTTGTTTCGGAGGGTAACAACGGCCTCGTCAACCGAGCTGACAACCTTGCCATCGTGTCGGAAGTCGATCGATACCACCACTCGGTCACCGAGCTTTGCGACATCGTCGACCGCTTCACCCTGCGTGATGCGTTCCAGAGTGCGGTGCAGTTGCAAATCAACTTCGTCGTCCGTTACTTTGAACTCAGTCTTCTTGATCTCCAAGCCCTTCCAGGCTGGGGTATCGAATTCTGGCCTAACTTCAATTTTGAATTCGTAGGTGAAATCGCCAGTCGCAGGGATGTCCACGGCGCCGTAATCCATGTCTGGCTCGGAAATGGCAGAAAATTCACCACTCTCCGTCACTTGCTGGAGCGAGTCCATAACCAAGCTGCTCTTAACCTGATCGGTCGCAGTTTGCCGGAATCGATTTTCTAAAAGCTTTCGAGGAATCTTGCCTGCACGGAAGCCAGGCAAGTCAGCGCGAGGTGCTATTTCGTCGTAGACTTTTCGGAAGTAGCGCTCAATCTCCGCACGCGGAATAGTCACCACTACGTGACGAACACAGCTCGAGGGCTGATCAATCTTCACACTTAAAAGAAGCTTGCTTTCGTCCTGGGTCTCGACGGCTGACATTTCTAACTATCGTCCTGTAGATGAAGAAAAAAAGGCATAACAAGACAGAAAGAGCGGGTGATGGGATTCGAACCCACGACAACAACGTTGGCAACGTTGTGCTCTACCAACTG
>JBKCTT010000077.1:0-13765 GCA_046318795.1 Pirellula sp. | reverse complement strand
GAGGCATGTAGCGCTCGATGAGAATGTTTCTCAAATCAACGTTGCTGGAGTCCGCTTTGAATTTCGTCCAGACGTCAGCAATATCGACACTCGATGCTACGGTTGTCGCCATCCGATCCTCCGTGATTGCTATGGCATGTTATACGTGCCGTGTTCAGGCACGCTGTTATTTTCTTGACTCAATTTTGCTGATTACACAGCGTACCAATTCGCTTCCTGCTACATGGTTTCGAGTCGCAGTGGTATCGATTGCTGGAAGAATCAGACGCCACGACCGGGGGACTTTACCGACTTCATCCAGGCAATTCTACACCAGTTAGCGAAAGAAGTTTCTTTGCACTCTTTCCCAGGCTTGGCTGAATTGCCCAGTCTCCCAATCGCGAGCGATCGTGCTTCATTCCTTGTTCTTCATTTGTTCAACTCGCCGCCGAAAATCCATCTCCACGCTGTGCCTCACTGCTTGATCTGCAGCTTGCCCCACGAACCAGCCTAAGCCAGCGAATGGAAACAAAACTGTAATACTTTGAATGAGTATGGAATCTGGTGAAGAGTTAGCAAGGAGACCCGAAACTATGCTACCGCTCAGGGCTATCGCTCCAAGACACGCGGCATAGGTCCGACCCATGAATAACTCCCCTATTTCGAGCAGATTTCGATGTCTGACAAATAATCACGAAATCGATACACTTGACCCGTGAATGGTAGTATCGGCACCGGATATCATGTTTCTTCAGCCTGTTGCAGAAAAATTCAAGATTGAGTTGAATAGGCAGAATCACTTCTTACCTAAATTACGCAGTCAACGGAGAACAGGATGGCAAAGCAGCACGCACCCCGATTTTTGGCATTAGTGGAGAGCATCCGCTCTGAAGTAACGGAATGCTCGGTTACCGATCTTAAAGCGAAGCTCGAACAGGTCAACCCGCCGCTTGTGATCGATGTTCGAGAGGAAAGCGAGTTTGCAGCTGGCCATATCCCTGGCGCAAAACATTTGAGCAAAGGGATTATCGAGCGGGATATTGAGAAAGTGATCCCCGATACCAACACCGAAGTCTTTCTTTATTGTGGTGGCGGATTTCGATCGGCACTCACGGCATACAATCTCCAAAAGATGGGATACACCAACGTGGTAAGTGTTGATGGAGGCTGGAGCGGGTGGACAGGGGCAGGTTTCGCCACTCAGACGCCATAATCATTTTCCCCCTGTTGGACATGCGAAAGGCAACATGAAGATTACGCGAGTGAAAGACGGCTTTCGTGCAATTGTACCCTGCAAAGTGAACTTGGCCCTGAAGGTACTCGGTCGCCGCAGCGATGGATTTCATGAACTGGAAACCATCATGATGGCGGTGGGATTGTGCGATGAGCTAACGTTTCGCCCCGATTTTTCGGGAGAGCTTCGATTGCAATTGGCGTTTGTCGATGGACGCCCCTTAGCACCAAACGATCCCGCTTGGGAGGTTCCCGGCGACAATAGTAACTTGGTCATAAGAGCTCTTGCCAACATTGCGAAGGAATTGGGGGGAAAAAATCTAGGGGGTGACATTCAATTGCTCAAGTCTATTCCCAGTATGGCCGGGTTAGGTGGTGGTAGCGCCGATGCTGCGGCTGCAATATTGCTCGGTGCGTTAGGTTGCCTTGGGGATCAGCTTTCCTGGCCAAATCACTTTCCCGCATGCCAACAGATCGCAGCGAAACTGGGGAGCGACATTAACTTTTTCCTGGAGGGTCATACCCCATCAGACAGTTGGTTAGCGTACTGCCGAGGACGGGGCGAGCAGATTACCCCAATCGATGCGAATTTGGACTGCTGGCTCGTTCTGGTCCACCCCCCAATTGGCTGTTCCACAAAAGAGGTCTTTCGCAGACTGCGGATTGAGGAAAGCAGTCAACGTCAAGTTGTCGATGTGCTAGAATCCATAAAGTCCTTACGGACAGATCGAGTCGCGTCCGCAATGTTTAATGATCTAGAGAGTCCTGCTCGCGAGGTTACTCCCTATATCGAACGTTCGCGAAACTGGATTGATCGTTACGATCATCTAGGACAATGTATGTCAGGGAGTGGTTCGGCTAGGTTTTGCTTGTGCGACAGTCTCGAACAAGCCGAAAAGATAGCAAATGGCATTCGATCAAATGGGGCCCGTGCCTACGTCGTCCGGCCGTGGATTCAACCGTCGCTGCAACGCCAGTTCGAAGCGATGTGTTCGCCCTAAGGGCAGGTGACGCGACCTTAGCTCAAGTTCGCGAACGTGGGAATCCCCGGCACGGAGATCGTAGCACAGTGTTACCTGGACGGAGTTGCCTGCAAAGGGCCCCAACACAAGGGAGTGAAGCGGAAAATGGAAATAACAGAAGTTCGCATCAAGCTGATGGAGGACTCGGAGGACCGCCTTCGCGCCTTTTGCTCCATTACGATTGATCATTGCTTTGTCATCCGAGACTTAAAGATCATCGAAGGAGCGAACGGCCCCTTCGTCGCCATGCCGAGCAGAAAGCTATCGGCGCGTTGCGGCCGATGCGGAAATAAAAACCACCTCCGAAGCCAGTACTGCAATCAATGCGGAGCACGACTAAGAGGTATGCAAGATCTTCGCGACGTCGAGGGTGGCAATGCGAATAAACTATATGCCGACATCGCGCACCCCATCAACCAAGAGTGTCGTGACCTGATTCAACAGTCCGTCATCGGGGAGTATTTATTAGAACAAGAAAGAGCGAAGCTTCCCGGCTACAAGTCTCGGTATGACGACGAGTACGCAGAAAACAGTTCCACATCGGACGCATCGAAACCGGCCGGAAATGCTCCTCGGCCTAACATGTTGGACCGGAACCAGTCATCCCCAACTGCTGATCAATCAGTTGCCAATCAGTCTTCGACTGATAATCCAGTAGCCCCTAGAGATTTCGGAACTGGAATCTTCTAATTTTCGAGCCGGGGTATCAAATAAAGCTCGCAACGAGTCCAATCAATCCTCCAAACACGCCTCCCCAGACAACCAGCCAACCCAGGTGTGAGCGAATCATCTCCTGAATAATCTCCTTTACCATCTTGGGAGTAAGTTCATTGAGTCGCTTTTCTACAATTCCATTCACCTTACCAACAACGACCTCAACCGTATCGTGGCTGGCGGCAGATTGAGAGATTACGGCCTGTAACTTGGGGGAATGAGCAAGGTTGCGAATCTCCTTTTCCACGTTGTTTCGAAAAGGCTCACGAAGAGGTTCCAGCGCTTTTACTCCTCCAAACATGCCCAACATTCCTCCAAAGGGTGACTCCATCACAGACGTCCGCAAACGCTCGAACATTTCGTCATATTCGACCGACTGGACTATCGGCTCAGGATCGATCTTTATCGCTCCAGTGGCATCGTGACTTTTAAAAAACGACTCGATGTTCTGCCGAGTAAAAAACTGGCCCATTACTAGATTTTGGATGCCGCTTTTGAACTCTTCGAAACGATTAGGGATCACTCCAGACCCGTACAAGAAGGGAATCTTCTCAAAGAGCATGTAAATCGCAAGCCAGTTCGTCACTGCCCCGGATGTTGCATACAAACCAATCTCTCGGATTGGGTGCGACCAACCGCTTTCTGTCGGAATCAAGTACCCAACAGCGACACATGCCACCGAAATTAAATTTGTAGCCAGACTTTTGTTCATGCAGATCTAAAACATGGAAAGCGAGTCAGAATTTCACTCTTTCGAGAATTGCAATCTTAAATCGTTGCAGGTCAACGTCAAATCGCACCTAAACAGCGACAAAATGCGTAGTTATAATGAGGAGGTTCGGCGAAAGGAGTATCGGTGCGATGTGAACTCCATCATCCTAAAGCCTCCCCCCGATATATTTGACGATTTCATGATCCAAAACACGGCGACTGACCGAACTGTAGCTCCCGACCGAACCTCAGCCACCGACGATCAGCGTATTGCTCGAATTACTCCACTCCCTCCTCCCGAGCATTTGATTCGTTTTTTTCCAATTGCCGGATCAGAGAGCGAAGGACTAATCCGCAGCACTCGGCAAAACATTGTTCAAATGCTTCATGGCAGAGACGATCGACTTTTGGTAATCATCGGACCATGCTCGATTCACGACCCAACAGCGGCCCTCGAATACGCCAGAAGACTCAAGGTTTATCGGGATAAGCTAGGTAACAATCTCGAGATTGTCATGCGAGTGTATTTTGAGAAACCTCGGACTACTGTCGGTTGGAAGGGGCTCATCAATGATCCTTATCTCGACGAGAGCTATCGAATCGACGAAGGCCTACGAATCGCGCGTGATCTACTTTTGCAGATTAATCGACTTGGAGTCCCAGCGGGGTCAGAGTTCCTAGATGTCATATCGCCACAATATATCGGCGACCTCATCAGTTGGGGAGCTATTGGGGCACGAACGACTGAGTCCCAAGTTCACAGAGAGTTAGCGTCAGGTCTTTCTGCGCCGGCAGGCTTCAAGAACGGTACAGACGGTGACGTTCGAATCGCGATCGACGCCATGCATGCGGCGTCTCGCGGTCATCACTTTCTATCGATCCATAAGAATGGCCAAGTAGCAATCGTTGAAACACGAGGAAATTCGGATTGTCACGTGATATTACGTGGCGGGAAAGTACCAAATTACGATTCCGCATCGGTGCAGCTTGCCGTCAAACAGCTGGACGATGCTGGTGTTTGCTCGAAGGTCATGGTAGATTTTTCCCACGCGAATAGCGAGAAGCAGCACAGGAAGCAGCTAACGGTGTGCAATGATGTAGCAACACAAATTGCAAACGGCAACCAATCGATTTTCGGAGTGATGGTTGAAAGCCATCTTCTTGAGGGAAATCAGAAGCTTGTGCAAACGTCAGAAGGCATCACGAAATTAACCTACGGACAAAGTGTGACTGACGCTTGTATCGGTTGGGAAGACAGTGTCGCGTTACTGGAACAATTGTCTGATGCGGTAACCCAACGGCGTAAAGCGTGAAAACCATCCCCCACGCCAAAGCGACCACCTAACAAGCTTGGTACTCTTCGATTGATTCTCGAATCAGCTCGAAGCTTGGCTTAACTCCTGTCCAGAACTGGAAATTACAGGCCGCTTCTTGGGCGGCCAACTCGATTCGATCGACATAGAGCAATCCCATCTGCTTTGCTAAGTCAACATCCTCTGCGTCCTCGATATCATTTCGAACTGCGACTTGAAGAAAACAAGAATTGGCATCCCATCTGAGCAATGCCAATTGCTTAGCCAGACCTCGGGGGACTCTTCCTTCCACGACCAAAGCGACGGGCAAGTTTGGTTCATCATTTTGTTCCATATCTGGCAGCACACTATCGGCCGACAGCTCGACATGCAGCATCTCTATATTCAGTTCGCGTCCACTCAACTCAACGGCTTTTGCCAATTGAGACGAGGAAGCAAAAACGATTCGCTTTTTGGGGCCCACGATGGATTCTTCGCGTTCATGGAGTTGCTCAAACTTACCGATCGTTCGCTCGAGAGTTAGCAAAATTGCTTGTCCTAACAAATTGTCCCCAAGCCATGAGTTCCCCTCGGAGCGTCCGACAGTTACTCGGCCTAGTGCCAATCCAGATTCCGTAATCGTATCCAAAAATGGGCCTACTGCATTTTGATAGGGTTCCAAAACACAGAAGCCTTGCAATCCTAACGCTCGAATACCCCGAATGGCGGCGTCGAAGTCACTCGCCTGAACGTGAGCGGTGAAAAAACGCCAATCCAGGCCTGCTTCTGTCGCTGCTCGCGACATAATGAACTGCGTTGGATTACCAGCAACCGGGTCGCCGAAACAACAGACCAGCGGTTGCAATACTTTGGATGAAATCATAATCTTGTTCGAGATTAGAACTCGAGTTTGATGGAGCCTATACGCCTTTTCGTTTCAGCCATAAGTGCATCCTCTGCATTCTCATCCGCCGCTTCATACGTCACAGAAAAACGCAAGTGGGGACCGGCATCATCCCATGGAACTGTGACCATGGAATGCTCTGTGATGAAGTACTGCGATGCTTCTTCTGCGTTGGCAAACTTAGGTCCCCCTTGAACTCCCTTTGGCGACTTCGTGTAGAGGAAATAGCTTCCCCCTGGAACATCGCACTGAAAACCACATTCTCTCAAGGTTGCTACGAGCTTTCCGAGACGTCGTCGATACTTTTGGTTTATTGCTGCGGGGATGCTCGGATCATCCAGACCAACGATTGCAGATCGCTGAATCGCTGCGAATTGGCCCGAGTCGCAATTATCCTTGACGTCGGCAAAGGCTTGGACAATCTTAGCATTACCACACACCCAACCGATTCGCCAACCGATCATGTCAAAACCCTTGCTCATCGAGTGGACTTCGACGCCGACATCCATCGCGCCAGGGACTTGCAAGAAGCTCAATGGTTCCCCACGGAAAGTCAGGAGAATGTGAGCGGCGTCCTGAACTACAATAAAGCACTTTTCTTTTGCGAGCTCTATCACCTTAGAATAGAACTCTTTTGTAGCGACCTGGCCGGTCGGGCTGTTGGGGTAGTTCAAGACCAACATTTTGGTCTTTTCCCAAACATCGTCCGAAATGGAATCGAGATCGGGAAAGAAATTGTTTTCAGGGAGAAGCGGCAACCTGCAGACTTGGCCGCCATAGTACTTAGTATGCGTACCGGCCACCGGGTAGCCTGGCACGGTCATCATGGTAATGTCGCCTGGATTGATGAAACAGGCGGGCAACATCGACAGAGCGGTCTTGCTGCCAATACAGTGATTGACCTGAGAAACCGGATCGAGATCAACATCAAACTCACGCTTCATGAAGCGGCTGGCAGCCAGTTTATACTCCGCGATTCCGTTATCTGCGTAACCTCGATTCGCGGGAACGTTCGCCTCAATCGCGAGTTGGTCACGCACTTTAGAATTCGCCATAGAATCGTTTTCACCGATGCCGAAGTCCAAAAGCGAACGATTGGGGTAGTCAGCAAGTGCTTTCCGCTTTGCGCGTTTGATCTTTTCGAACTTGTAGATTTCATTCCCTTTGCCATAGGAGATTCCCCCTATGCGATCAGCGAAGAGTTCTTGAAAATAAGGATCGGAAGCGACCTGCTCGTTTACTACCGTTGCCATAAGAAGCTTGGAACCGTTGTTGGTGGGTATGGAATTAAATCAACCGGAACACTATTTTTTCATAACGGCTCAAAAGCACAAGCTTAAGGAAGCATAAACGCGGAGCTAGCGTCGCATTAATTGAGAATTGTGGACTACATTAATCGCTAACGTTGAGCCAAACGCTGGAACGCGATCATTGGGAATGGAGTTAAAAATTGTTTGGATACCCTGTGCCCCCCCACCGGATCGAACGCGATTACCGAACCTGTTGTCGTCCTCAATTTGCGAGTAAAAACTAAGACGAACTGCGTTGTGCCGATCGGTGTGAGTCACTGCCAAAAGCACGGCGATGCTTCCCACACACCAAACGTGCGATTCAAACCAAGAAGCGGATGCATGTAATCGAACCGCAAGCTAGCAATTTTCACTGACAGGCGTTCGTAACCCATACAACCGGCCCCACCCAAACCAAATCGCCTGACCGTAGGTCAGGCGAAGGGTGAATACCATTAGTTGGTTGCGAATCTGGTAATTGGCGGCAAATCCGGGTTACAGAAAGGGTGTTGATTTTCGTATGAGCGACCTCAACACCAATATCACCCAGACATTACTTCTTTCGGTGTCTGATGCGTGCTCGCATGCGTCTTTTCTTACGACCAATCTTTCGACGTCCTCGACCTGTCTTCTTAACACCCACGAGCGCCGGCTCCCCGATTTGAAAAAGTAATATTGTACAAGGGTCGCACACCGCGACCCATTTCCGTAGGGCGAACTTAGTAGGATACCCGATGCCCTCCACCTCCACAACCCGGTTTTCTACCGTTCCCCACCCGCACATAACGCCTATCGCCTATGGTGCCATCCATAGACGCATATGGTGCCATCCATCATTTTTTCATCATTTGCCGCCCCCCCCTTTCGAGTGGTTCCACATATGGTGCACGTATGGTGCCATCCATCACGTATGGTGCCATCCATTGTTTTTCTATGCTGCCCCCCATAAGGTGGGAAAGTGAAGCCGGTCGGAGCCTATCATTGGGTGGCACCAGGCATCACTTAGTACCAGGCATCACTTATGGTGCCATCCATTGTTTTTCTATGCTCCCCCCCATAGGTGGGAAAGTGAAGCCGGTCGGAGCCTATCATTGGGTGGCACCATACGTGCCATACGTGGCATCATACGTGCTAGGAAGAAACGAATGGGGGCAACATTTACGGTGGCGGCGGCGGCGAATTTCGAGATTTTCTCGAGGCGAACAAAATTCGGACGTAGTCAGCTCGACTAAACTCTGCAACACTACCCCCCATCCGAAATATGCGTTGGCAATATCTTTGCCACCATCGGCGGACGTGCTTCTACTCATTACTCATTAATTTTCTTAACGGACTGACATTATGTCTCAATCCAGCGGCGACATGTTCTCGGAACTTACTGCAGCTATTTCCCAAGAGGATGCAGGCGCGGTACAGTCGTGGTTCCTCAATCGCGATTTCTTCCTTTTGGTGCTGGCGTCGGAAGAAGACGAGGAGGCCTACTCAGCGTTGATCGTTGAGGGGGAGGACTTTCCTGCCGTCGTCGTCTTTCTCGATGAAGAAAGAGCCAACGCTTTTTCAAAAACAATCGCTGAACAACTCGACGGCGAAGTGGTCGAACTGTTGGCAGTCGACGGGGCAACATTGCTTGACCCGCTCAACTTCGAAATTGGAATTGTCCTCAACCCTGAGGAAGAGGACATGATTCTCGTGCACCCCGATCTAGTCGGCTTGGAAGTCGAAGATGGCGATGAAGATGACGAGGACTATGAAGATGAAGACGACGAAGACTTTGACGACGAGGATGACTCCAAGGACGAGGAGAAGAAATAGCCAAGCCAAAGTCAACCCTTCGCTCGAGTTCTGGCGTAACCAGAATTTGAATTTCGCAGCATCACCACTTTGATCGCAGGTCCGAAACTAGACCGCAATGACACTTCCGATTGACGAAACTGAGCCTGACCATCCCAGCTCGCTTGAGGTCCCGATTTCCTCTGATGAGCCGCTTGAAAACGTGGAACTCGTTGTGCCGGAGGAGCACGAAGGTAAAAGAGTTGATCTTTTTCTGACATTAATGCTAGATGGTTATAGCCGCGTTTTCCTTAGAAGAATTATCGCTGACGACCAGGTGTTCGTGGACGGTCGCCCCGTTAAGCCTGCTTTCAAAGTTTTCCAAGGGCAACGTATACGCATCGGGACCTTGCCACCTCCTCCCACGGACGGGCCCATTCCCGAAAAGATTCCTCTTAACGTTCTCTTCGAAGACGAATACTTGGCCGTCATCAACAAGCCTCCGGGGATGGTTGTTCATCCGGCTAAGGGGCACTGGTCAGGCACTTTAACCGCAGCTTTAGCTCATCATTTTCAGCAACTAAGCGACGCTGGCGGTGTCACTCGCCCCGGCATTGTTCACAGGCTGGACAGAGACACAAGCGGCGTAATTGCGATCGCAAAAACCAATGAAGTTCACTTTAAACTCAGTGCACAATTTGAAGCACGCGAAGTAACCAAGACCTACATGGCATTGGTCCTGGGCAAACTAGATCGCGACCGTGATTGGATCAACCAACCGATAGGGCACCACCCCTACCAACGCGAAAAGATGGCGATTCGATCTGGCCACGAATCCAGTCGTGATGCATCGACCTATTTCGAAGTCGTCGAACGCTTTGAGGGATACGCGCTTTTAAATGTGCTGCCCAAAACCGGCAGAACACACCAAATCCGTCTCCACCTAGCACATATTGGCTGCCCTATTCTATGCGATCGATTATATGGTGGTCACGCACAGGTAACACGCGGGCAATTGCTCAGGAGGCATGCCCTCGGCCTTCCACCAAAACCGGGCGACGAAACTGTAGAGTTGGAACGACAAGCTCTACACGCACATAAACTCGAATTGACTCACCCCAAAACAGGAGAGAAACTCCAATTCGTCGCACCAGTACCGGACGATTTTGAACGTGTTCTCAATGTGTTAAGAAACGCATAAATACTCCCCCTATCAATCTGCGGGTTTGTTTTCTATGAAACTCTCGATAGGCACATTTATCTGTAGTGCTATGACCTACCTTCTCGCGAGCATCAGCACTGTCCAATCTCAGATACCCCCACCCCCTGCAGAGGGCGCCATTCGCATCGCCACATTTAACATGGCACTGAACCGAAGCCAAGCAGGCGCACTGTCGCTTGGACTACAACAAGGGGACGAGCAGGCAAAGAAGATCGCGGCTATTGTCCAAATAGTTAGGCCAGATATTTTACTGGCGAATGAGGTTGACTTTGATGGAGGCGAATCGGCGAAGCTTTTGGCAGAACGGTTCTTGAATGCGAAAATAAATGAGCTACAAACCGAGCCTCTTCAGCTTAATCACTCGTTCACCGCCGAGGTTAACACGGGCGTGCAATCGGGCCTCAATTTGACGGGCACTGGAAAAACGGGAAAACCAGAAGACGCTTGGGGATTCGGATCGTTTCCCGGTCAATATGGGATGGTGGTTTACAGCCGATTCCCTCTTGAAACAGAAAAAATTCGGACTTTCCAGAAATTCCTTTGGAGCGATATGCCTAATGCAATGATCCCTGGAACAGGAACGCCAGGCGAAGATAATTGGAAACCGTACTATTCAGATAAGATCTGGAAGCAGCTACGATTGAGTTCTAAGTCCCATTGGGACGTACCTATAAACGTGAACGGTCGTGTTCTGCATGTGCTCGCATCTCACCCCACTCCTCCTGTATTCGATGGTCCAGAAGATCGCAATGGACGACGTAACCATGATGAGATCAGATTCTTCTGCGACTATATCGAAGGGCTATTCTATATGTCGGACGATCAAGGCCAGCGCGGTGGATTGGATAGCTCTGCTGAATTCGTTGTCTTGGGAGACCTCAACGCGGACCCTAACGATGGCGATGGCATCCATGCTGGAATCAACCGCCTTTTAAACTCGAAGAGAGTCAATTCCAGTTTCATACCGGCTAGCCGAGGGGCGATTGAAGCGGCGGAGTTTTCTGGCCAAGCAAACAAAAACCACAAAGGCGATCCGTCCTACGACACCGGGGATTTCAACGATCGCAATCCCGGTAACCTTCGCATTGATTTTGTTGTTCCATCCAAGGGGCTTAAAGTGATCAGCGGTGGCGTATTCTGGCCAACAAAAGAAGAATTGAAAAAAATGCCCATCGATGTATCGGATGCTTCCGACCACCATTTGGTCTGGATCGATATACAACTCCCGTAAAGGCTATCTATCGATGGTATTCTTCCGAAAAAAAAAGAAAGCCGTACTCAGCAGCGAACTCGTCATCCCAACTCACGTTGCCATCATCATGGATGGCAATGGTCGATGGGCTCAATCTCGAGGCCTGCCGAGAATTGAGGGACATCGCAAAGGTGCCGACTCCGTCCGCGCGGCTTGTGAATCCTGTGTCGAACTTGGAATCAAGCACCTGACTCTTTACTGCTTTTCCAACGAGAACTGGAAACGTCCTAAAGACGAACTTAATTTCTTGATGGGGCTACTAAAAAAATTTCTTGTCGAACAATGCAAGACCGTTTTAGAGAAGAACATCCGGCTTACCGTTATTGGCAGACGAAACGGCCTCCCTGAAGATGTTTTGCAGGAGATGGATTTCGTAATCGACCAAAGCAAGAATTGCACCGGCTTGCACCTATGCTTGGCAATCAACTACGGTAGCCGTCAAGAAATTACCGATGGAGTCCGTAGCATTGCCCAAAAGGTTGCGCAAGGAAAATTGCAGCCTTCTGATATTGACGAGCAGACGATTACCGACTCGCTTTACACAGGGGGTATGCCGGATCCAGATCTGTTGATCCGCACCAGTGGCGAGATGCGGATCAGCAACTATCTACTTTGGCAAATCAGTTATAGCGAATTGTACATCACCAAGCGTCCCTGGCCTGAATTTGGCAGGGATGACATGCTAATGGCGATCGAGGAATTCAATCGCCGCAATCGACGCTTCGGAGGATTGTAGACTACACTCTAATTTGCAAGGGAATTCCCCGAATGAATTTTCCCTCGCTAACGCTGAGGGTTGGGAATTCGGCGGTTCTCCAATCAAGGTTATCTTTAAGTAGTGGCACTGGTGCCTACGCATACTTAGCACAAATGCCGAGGCCGTCGGACGTATAGACTTGAGAAAGCATCTCCGCGAACACCACAAGCCACGTAAACAACCGCGGCTCAGTGCTTATGGACTGATCGACTTTGTCTTTGATGTGCTTCAATTCGCAGTGGCCTCGACCGAGCTTCCGTCGCCGACAATAGATCACTGGCCAAACAGAATCCCAGACATTTTGGAAAACCTGAGTGACCACCAAATCATTTTTTCCACCGTATACCGATTCATGAATCGGAACAAGTCTGTCCCCCAACGGCAACCAGATTGGTATGGTTGTCACCGCTGCAGGTTTATCATTTTTGGTAACTCGTAGAGTCCTATCAGCCCAATCAATTGCATTCAAAATTGCGCTCAGCCCCTCGGTGAGTTCAGGGCGAGTCACCTGGATCGCTTCATCTACGGTAGCACTCATGTTGGGTTGGTTCTCAATTTGAAAAGTCCAGCTGCCATCAGCCCATTCATTTGCTTTCCACGAGGCGACGCAATTCAGATCCATGATGTCCGTTTTCGAGGTCGCCATCGTAAACCCTACGGGCGCCCCACTACCAACCCGTGCAACACGGCGCTGCCAAGTCGTAAACTCGGCACTGCGGATCCTCATGACAACATTAGTCTTCCAATCGTAGATCCCCAGAGCAGCCCCCAATTCCGCTGCAGAAGAAAGTTTTACCGGAGACGTACGACTAATCGTAAAGTCATCATTGGAAGGGAGAATCCAATCACTCTGTAAACTCGGCACTTGATTTAGTGCCCAGTCCATTTGATTAGCATGGCAAAAATCCCACAAAGTTGCCAACGAGGACTCGATTTGATCCCTTTTTTCTCGAATGGTGGTGAGACTGCAAATAACCTCGATGCAGTCAACCAGTTTCTTAGTTTCAAGCCGAGTTTTTTGAAGGAGAGGATCGTTAACGCCCAAAAATGCCTGGAGCCAGCCAACAGCTGCGTAGTCTTGTGTGATAGCCATGAAGTAATTGCGAGTGAGGAAAAACCGCTGGTGTCATCGACTCATTCGATCTCCAGCAACCCGCAGTTGTCACACTTTACTTCTTGATTTGCAAGTCCAAAGTGGATTGTCCGTACTTTCGTGCCTTAAGATCTTCGATAGTCAATCGCAGTTTGTAATTTCCAGGAGAAATCTGCTGCGGCATAAAGATTCGGTATACCATATAGTAGTCCCGTCGGACGTTCTGGCACACGTCAGGCTCCATCGGCAGCGTTTGCTCGACGATTCGATTCCCATTTGTATCCAAAATCTCATAACTTCCTTGAAGCTGCGATTCAAACCCGTCCTTTACGGGAAGTGCTGACACGTTTTCGACTTCACAATACAGCAAAACCTCTTCATCAGGTTTGAACTGATACTTTGGGAATTTCGTGATAACGCCATAACGCTCCACGTCTGTGCAGAAGGCGATGTTACGGACTTCCAAATTGCTGGCTGCGGCCAAAAATCCAGTCGCCTTTCTCTGGCTATCCATAACCAGACTCAAA
>JBKCTT010000076.1:0-27544 GCA_046318795.1 Pirellula sp. | reverse complement strand
CATCCCTAACAACGATGTTGTGAACTTGTCCGATCGATTTGGCCTTCGACCAACTATCAGTCAATTCCTTTATGCTCTCTGGGATAGCAGCGTGGCAGTAAATTCGCTTTTCAGATCGGCCATGCTTTTCATCTATCGTTTTATGCTGCCGCACGTCATTTTCAACTAATCCCTCTTCATGGACCTTATCAAAATGCTCTGCAATGGCTTGGGTCAATGTGGGGTGATCGTACTTAATTGCTAAAACGTAATCTCCGCCACCCTCAATTATCTGCGCAGCGATCTCTTTTTGACTCCCCATCGCATCGGTAGTGATGATCGCTCCCTTAAGCTCAAGATTCTTGAGAAGCTCGGGGATCGCCGTAATTTCATTCGATTTTTGATCGACCGATTGGACACCCAAAACAAGTTTGTTGGCGGTACTCCAGGCAGCAACGCTGTGCAACATATTCTTACCGTGCTTTTTGTCGTGCGAACGCCGCAGCGATTTGCCATCGATGGCGATCACATTGAGGCCTTCGTTGGTAAGGCCTAAGCCGTTTACCCAAGCTAAGAACGCGTCGTGAAAAGCACTTGGATTGATGACGCGAAAAACACGGCTGATCGTATCATGAGAAGGGACACCGTTGTGGAGCTTGATGAACTTCCGAAGCCAGGACAATCGAATCTTGCCGAATAATTCGATGTCTTCCCAACCATCGGCTCCACACAAGACGGCGAGAACGGACAAAACAAGGATATCAACTAGTTCGTGGGCCTTAGTTCGATCCACACGTGGATCTTCAACAGCCGCCATGCATTCAGCCAAGCCTATTTTTGCTACCATTCCATGGACTCCGGGAAACGCGAGAGATCAAGATAACAAATCTATCGCTGCTAGCATTTTCTTTGGCAAGCCCCGTGGTAATAATCACTTCTTGCAGACTTGATGCGGTTGCCCTGCGCAAAGATGCTCTTGTATTCGCTACAAACGATACAGCAAAATTTAGTGAGGGCAGTTTGAACGAAAAAGCACTGTTCCGGTCGGACACAATAGGTTGGTAAGTCGCAGGATGAATGGCTTTGTCAGTGGAACAGCACCCGCTAGAACTAAGGAGTCTTTGTTACAAACCCCTTATCGCAACAAGCCCGTCATTGACGGGTGGCCGCGCTGCTTTCTATCTCGCGGGCGACGAGTTATGGTCACAATCGTTTACTCTCAGTATCGCTAGGCTACTTTGGAAAACCTAAGAATTCGCTGAGCCTAGGAAATTGGTGGTTTGTTGGCTAATGCGTTGCGAGCTGCTTGCAATACCTTGGATTGAATTTCGACAAACTCCGCTTCGACAAATGCACCAGCCGCCGCTCTGTGGCCACCGCCACCAAACATTCGGGCTAGCTCGTTGCAATCAACATGACAACGCGAACGGAAACTCACTTTGAATCCCCCTCGCATTTGTTCGATCAATATGACGGCAACTTTGGTCCCTTCGATAGCAAGGGTGAGATTTATCGCGTCTTCCGTGTCGCTGGGATGGGCACCAGACTCAACGAAATCCTCTTTTCTCACGAAGGTGTGAACGAGCTGCCCATTGCATTCTACTTGGGCACGCGAAAGAATTCGGCCTCTGAGCCGAACTCGGCCGATGGTGTCGCGTTCATACAGATCACCATAAATCGCACTGGGCGATGCACCGGAATCCACCAAATCCCCGATGACTCGATAGGTCTCCGAGGTTGTAGACTGAAATCGAAACCAACCTGTGTCGGTTGCAATGGCGGCATATAGTGCATTGGCCATATACCTAGAAATGGGGATGTTCATGTACTTAGCGAGTTTCGCAACGAGATGACCCGTTGCCTCAGCACTGGTGTCTTTAAAAAACTGAGTGCCTAAATCATCTTCGCCGACATGGTGATCGATAACGACTTTTGTACCGGTAAATTTTCTCAAAGTCTCTGCCATCGGTCCAAGCTGTGCCCACGCGCTGGTATCTAGCACAATCAAACAGTCTCCCGAGATTTTCTCTGGAGCAATGGTGTGATCGACCACCAAGATCTTTCCACTCGGATCGAGAAACTCCAAACTGGGAGGAGTAGGGTGACCGTTAATGATGGTGACCTGTTTTCCCAAGGCCTCCAAGATTCCAGCCATTCCTAATTCGCTGCCCAAGGCATCGCAGTCAGGCCGAATGTGACTCGTGAGGACGAAACGTTGGTGGGTTTTTATGATATTCGCGAGTGACTGCCAGTCCAAACTCATGGGATTCAGTTCTAATCAATGGGATACAATGGGAAATTGCTAGACGATTTGCGTAACGGTTATGACAAAGCCGCCGAGAGTATACCATATGTTTTGTACCGCGCGACGTTGGTTGCCCGGTTCGCCTCGCCTCCTTTGCCTAATTCTGACGACGCGCTCGTCATTATTCCGGACGTTTGCGCTATTTTGCTGGCGAGGCGCTACCACTTTACTGGCGAGGCGCTACCCCTTGATTCTAAGGTGTTGTGGTAAATCTGGCTGCTGCCAAGCGCTCATTCCGCCATCCACATAAATTGTCTGCCCGTGAATGTGGTTAGCCAGGTCGCTAAGTAGAAACGCGGCCATGGGGCCACAAACGTGAGCGTCTGGGACCTGACCATTGGGCGTATGCAATTGCATCCAGGCTAGTGCTTGAGGGTCCTCGTTAAGGATCTGGTTGGTAAGGGGTGTTCTTACGAGCCCTGGCGCCATGGAATTGATCCGTATTCGGTTCGGCGCCAGCGCGACGCACAGTGAGCGGACCATTCCTGATACGGCTGCTTTAGATGCGTCGTATGCTGTGTGATTCGGCTCCGCAAGCATCCCGTTGATAGATCCGGTGAACAGAACCCGTCCCTCGATTCTGTTCGAAACCCAGTGGCGAGCAAACAGTTGAGTCAAAAAATAGCCGACGGAAACGTTGAGGTGAAACGTTCGTGAAAAGGTTTCCTCATCCATCTCCAAGAATGGATGATCAATAAAGATTCCTGCGTTATTGACGAGCAGTGTCGGCGTTGGCTGGTCTGGACGAAGACAAACATTACTGAATTCCGAAACCACCTCGGAAATCGGATTCTGCAGATCAAAGTAAAGATTTCGGACGTGGACGCCAAAAGCTCTACATGCTTCTGTTGTCGCTATTGCATGTTGGTCTTCTCTTAAGCCATGTAGGATTACATTTGCCCCGGCTTTAGCTAGGCTCATCGAAATGGCAGCGCCGACACCTTGGGTGCCACCTGTCACGACTGCAGTATGCCCTTTTAGGTTGATTTCCATCTCGGTTCTCGCATCATTTCCAATTAACAAATCGTTGCTACTTAAGGGTTATTCGTTGTTCTTTTAACCATTTCGTAATGGCATCGATTGCACTCAAAGCCACTCCCGTACGCAGTTCTTGGTACTCACTCGGAAGTCCGGTTTCGCATTCCTGGAGCAAGTGATTTAGGTTGGGTAGCATCAGCCAAGTAACCCGGTTTCTGGGATTTCTACGTACTGCTTGTTTCAAGACTTCGAGATTCGATTGTGCGTCAACCTGTACATCTTTACTACCCCATATCGCGAGCGTTGGGGTTTGTAGCATCATCCAGTTCGATGAAGGATCGCTCTTAAGGAACTCTTGATTGAATTTGGTTCTCAATCCGGCTAAGTCGCTTCGTAGCTTTTCCTCGATCGCTAATTTTAGTTGCTCAGGTGATTGGTGAATTTCAGCATTTCCGATGGTCGAATTAATGATTGAGGCTTCTAAACGAGGCCAATACGTTCGAAGCAAATCGTCAAATTCCAAGGCCATGCGGCCTTCTTTGGTGGGTGGCTTTTGTGCCAGGGCATGAAGATCCCTCTGTAGATCTATCAATAAAGTTAGGCTCGCATCATCGAGTTTCTCAAGCTCTGAAGTCTTCTGTGATTCGGCGAGGAGTAAGCGACTTCCATCCAATCCTGGTGGGGCTAGACAAATCAAAAATGCAACGGAGGAATCTAGCGTCGCCAATTTGGTCGCGAGCGTGGCTCCGAATCCATGGCCAATAAAACCGATTTTAGTCTTATCAACTTCCGGGATTCCTTTCGCGTAATCGAGAACTGCTTTAAGATCTGCGATCGCTTCCTGGACTCCATAGTCGGAGGAAGCAGGAGAGCTGTTGCCGGTTCCACGATCATCAAATCGAATCGAGGCGACCCCTTTTTCTGCGAGAGATAACGCAAGCTGTTTATAGATTCTTGACTCTCCAACGATTCCGTCTCGTTCCTGTGCATCAAATGTCGAGGCGATGATTGCTAACGGAAACTTCTTACCATCTTCCGAAAGCGGGAGTTTGAGCGTACATCCAAGCTGGTGAGTGAGGGGAGCGGCTTTAGATCGATTTCCAGTTGAGGCTACAGAAAGCAGGAATTCATCCTCGCCATCTTTTGATACTCGCAACGGTGCATTCTCTGTGTTCCATTGGAACTTGACCGAATCTGGCTTCGGTTTCTCATTTTGGGACTTTGAGTTATCTGGTTTTGTATTTGGAGGCGATTTGGCATCAGTCTCCTTTTTGCCTGATTCGTCCGATCTAGCTTTTTTGTCGGACTCACTCGACGGCTTTTTTGTTTCCGCAGTCCAATTGTATAGTTGGAGTGCTTTTGAATTCGAGTTGCCTGTCAAAAAACCGGTTAGGATGTCACCGGATGAGTCGAGTTCAGCGACATACTCCACCTTCAGGGACGGGATTTGAAAGCTCCACTTAGAACCTTCAGATTGCAACAACTTTACTGGAGCTCCGAGCACATTGCTACTCCTCGAATCAAGAAGTATTCGATCCGACCCATCGAAAAAAAGACCGCTGGAGTAAATGCGTAATCGCAGGTCGTAAGGTAGTATCTTGGCGCGCGAACGAGGTTGATCTGTCCATACGATATCAGCCCCGAGTGTATCGCTTGACTCTTCGCTGATTTGATCGACTTGCTTTAATTGAGAAAAAATCGACTTATCCCCCTGCAGGATGAGCCCCTTGAGAATGTTATTGGGTTCCAAGTTTCCTACAAAGGATGCTTCTTGCTTTTCATTGATGGGCTGCCAAGTGAAGCTAACGCTTGAATCGGAAACGATTAGCTTAGAGAGAGCGATTGGGGGCGAATCTAAGCGGTCCGGCACCTGAATCGAACCGGTCCATCTTTCTGCCTGCTTGCGAAATTTAACGATCCATCTCAAATGGGATTCGGAGGATTCAATCCATCCAACCCAATTTTGTTCGGCTGCCGCGAGTGGGGTAGTATCTCGTGGTGTCTGAGCAACCAATAGAGCGGGAGAGGTACAACCTAAACCGACGAACAACGCAACAACGCATACTAAGCTCGCCGACTTAAGCTCATATCTGAAAATTCTATTCATGTTGTGCTCGGTAAAGGAACCTATGGGCACGATAAACCGCTAACGAACGCTTAGCCCATTTTAGGCGATTCCGATTGCGCGGGTTATAGCTCTTGGGATAAATGTATCGAGGCGAATCGGGAAGAGGGCGAAAAATTATCCGAAGTGCCACGGCTACGCATTGGTTTGGATTTACGTTTTAACGTTAAGTAGAAAAGGCAGGAGGCGTTTCCGTTTTTAAATCGATTCCGCTCGTTTCTGTGCCATTAGGCAGCTAACACACAGTTTAGAAAAGGTCCATGCTTCAAATCAGTCTCATAAGTCAGCCATCTCAATGGAGAGAACTGGAAGAGTCTTGGAATGCCTTAGACGATGGAATTCTCACGCGCGGATATAGATGGCTAAACGCATGGTGGAATGTTTATGGCAATTTTAATGAGTTACGCATTTTTCTAGCTAAGCGCGATGGTCGAGCCGTTGCCATTCTCCCATTACTTCGTAAGTGTTGTCTTTTTCAAGGGGATACGTTTTGTTTCCTGGGAAGCGGGCGTGCATGCTCAGATCGGATGGGGATTCTTTCGAACCCTGAAGACAGTGCAGAAGCGGGTATCGCATTTGCAGACCACTTGCTTCAGACATCGTCGCCAGAGCAACGCTGGGATCATTTGGATCTGGATGGTGTTCGCAGTGATGATCACGCAATGAATCATTTTGCAAAACGCTTGGCAAACAATTCACTCGTCCATTGGGAGCGGCGTGCTAGCCCAAGCAATTGGGTTATTCCGCTTGCGGATGGATTCGAAGGATATCTGGCCTCGGTGAGCAAACGAGTCCGACGGATGTATAAAAAAGCCAAAGAGCAACTTGCCGAGGATTGTTCCTTTCAAGTGGCCTCAAATAGACACGATGCTCTTCAATTCTTAGCCGATGTGGAAAACGCTCACCAAGCTAGGTGGGAATTGGCTGGCGAGTCGGGATGTTTCGCAAACTCTGAGTTCCACAGTTTCCTATGTCATACGATCAACTCTCATTGGTGTGATATCCCAAGCGAACGACTGAATCGATCTGTGGTAATCGTTCGTGCCCTGGTGGGTGGGGTCCCTGGTGCTGGGCTGATCGGTTTTGTGCGAAACAGCGTTCTTTCCATTTATGTTACTGGGATGAAGCCTCAGTTTTCCGAGATGCGTCTGGGTTGGTTTACAAATTTATTAGGTATTCAATACGCCGCCAACATGGGGTGTGTTGCGGTTGATTTGATGCGTGGTGACGAGGCGTATAAATCACGTCTGGGCGCGAAGCCGCTGGTTCAGGAGCGATGGATCATTTCGAACCCAAGATGGTCCTCGCGAGCCTTAAACGTTGCATATAATACCGCTCGACATCTTCGAGAGTGGGCGATGTCGTTTCGGCATGAACCAGCTCGCTCCGATACAAGCGATTCTGGTTCGGCCAATGACCACGACTAGGTTGAATGACTAGTTTGGCATGGGCTCCAGCTTAACTAACCTAAGAATCTAATGCGTCAGCGATATTCGCAAGATCGGTTGCTTGATAGGCGAGTGCCTCGCTTTCCAGTTTTGCACCCGCTTTGGTGAGAGAAGCTGCCACGAGGACACGCAACACATTGGCCATCGGGGAATTGACACCTTGCTTGATCGCCTTGCTAACGATTCGATGATGAGTATTGAGGATGACTTCGTTCTTACCGATTGGGTTTCGATCAAAGTGCTGCTGAATAATTCGCTCAAAGCCTTTTGGTAGATCTCCGTTCTCTTTGATTTCATCGAAGCTCTTCGACAATTCAAATCTTTCGTTAACGAAGGCCAAAATTGGTGGGCTGGTTGAGGAGTCCGCCAAAAATACATTGACCTGTAACTTGTCGAGGAATTCTTGCCACTCGCTGCCCGCTTGTCGTTTGCCTCGTATGCCCAGGATCGATTCTGTAAAATTCTGGGATGAGGGGCTGGCGGGACGCAACTCGACCTTCGCATCGGGAGCATCGCTTATCATGGCTGCGAGCAGTGTCTCTTCAAAGCTTCTTAAAGTGTGAACGCAGGGGATGCTCGCCGTTGAGAAAAACTCGTTAAGCCAAACTTCTTGACGCCTATCGGCGTTGTACCAAATGACATAGTCGGCCTCTTGTTCGACGAGCGTATCGGCACCGCTGCGAGTGAGAATTTCTTGAAGGGTGAGTTCGCCATGAGAGGTCAAGAATTTGTAGGTGTTTTTGAGTAGCTCGCGCAAGCGGGGATCATAGATCGCCATGCCCGCAAACGTGTATCTGTGCCACTGAAGAATCGATTGCCATCGAGCAGGGCTTTTGATCGCCAAGCTTTCAAAATGGCGATAGATTGCATCCTCTAATGATTGGCAAACTACCAAGAACGCATGATCGCGTACCAAATCCTCACGGTTGGATGTGGGGGAGCAATCGGGTAATTCCAGGACTCCTCGCAAGAATGGTGCCCAACTGGGTAGCAACTCCCGGATATGTCGAGAGATGACCATTCGTCTCACGCTCACCGCAATGGTTGCTTCGTCTGCAAATCCAGGTGTGCGCTGAGGCGTGACATATAGAACTCCGCGTACAGTAACTGGTGTTTCAATACCTAGCGGTATAATCTCAAGAGGAGTTTCTCCGAAGTAAGAGACTAATTCTTCCTCCATCGATTCGACGTCAGGCGTTGCTTCTAACCAAGCGGCCTGGATTAGATTAACTCTCGCTTTAGAGTCATTGAGGTAGATGGGAATGGGCAAAAACTCTGCATACTGCTTTATGCTCTCTTCTACTAAATCCTCATCGTCTGCAAAGACACCGTAATTCGCTTTCAAGTGAAGAGTAACTCGAGTACCAGGCTCCGTCTTTGTCGATTCCGAAAGCTCAATATCTGTCCCCGCACCTGCTTCCCAACGGATCGCTTGTTCCCCTTCGAATCGCAAGCTCTCAACAACGATCCGATCAGCAAGCATGAACCCAGAAAAGAGCCCAATGCCGAATTGGCCGATGAGACTGCTACCGCTCTTTCTGTTGGCGACAGAGGTGCTTTCATTCGATTCGGCGTTAGCCCCCTTTTTTATAAGTCCAGTGATACCAACCCCCAGCGTTCCTAAATACTCCTCGGCTTCACTTGGCGAAAGCCCGATGCCGTCATCCTCAAAGGTCAAGGAGCTTTCTGAGGGGTTTTGGGTAACTCGTATCGTTCCTTGGTAGGAGAGATCTCGAGCCCGACGCCGCATGATCGCATCGTGGGCATTTTGCAGGAGCTCGCGAATGGGGGTGTTCGGGTGTGAGTAAAGCGATGTCCCCATGATCTCGATTATCCCAGCGATGTCGACCTTGAACGGGATTCGCTTGGGTAAACCGGTCGATTCTTTATTGGGTTGCATTAAGGCTTTCCGAATGCTTTCTCGAGAACTTCTTCGGCGACGAAGATGGGAAGCGGCGGTTGAAATGTGACCGCGACTGCGATGGCGTCAGAAGGGCGAGCGTCAATTTCGATCATTTCTTCCCCCCGGCGAATTCGGATTTGGGCGAAATACGTTTGTTCCTGCAAGCTTGAAATCATCACGCTTTCTATCGTGCCCCCCAGCGACTCCGCAACGTTCACTACCAAATCATGAGTGAGAGGCCGAGGAGGCCGAGCGGCTGCTTTGACTCGACGATCGATACTCGTAGCCTCAAAGATCCCGATCAAGATTGGAAACTGTCGTTCACCATCGATTTCTTTGAGATAGATTACTTGGTTGTCGCTGATCTCGCTGATGATGATTCGCGACAACTGCATTGGGATTAGCGATGACATCTACTTCATTCCAAGACGAGAACGGATCAATTGAGGCCATTAAGGATTGTTCAACTGGTTGCGATTGAACAGGCGAGTTGCTTGCATGCAGTCGAAAGGAGAGTATACCATTCCGCGTCCCCTCAGCTAGCGCAAGGCATTCTCGCCAACGGACTAGGGAGCTAACCCAGGAATACCCATCCCACCTGGGTTCTGCGGGATGAAGCCCTTAAACAGTTTGATGGTGTCATCGACATCTTGCTGTGATTCAGCATTTGCAAGACCAGCAAATGCAGCATTCATTCCAAGAATGGCTTGGCGGATTTGTCGTGTCAGTTGTTTGGAATCGACAGCTTGGACCGTCGGTTTCGCCTGTTCAATACCTGCTTTGATATTATCCAACATGGTTTTCTCTATCCATCTATTCTCGACTCGCACCAAAGATTGGGTGATTTCACCACCCAAGGGATTGACGACTGTTATTTCGGCTTCTGTATCAGATATCTGATTGAACTTGGCTGCATCAGCCATTTGTGTCAGAGCGTCTTTGGGGTTCATTCCGGGCGGGAGCTTGTTGAAAATGTTGTCTAGTCTCGGTGCAACATTGGAAACGACGGTTGTGAGAATGTCTCTAAGTTCTGTCTTTTTAAGTGTTTCGAGTTTGAAGTACGAGTCTGGGATGGCTTCGGAAACGAGCTCGACCACGGGGTCGTATAGCAGTTCTACCATCGGCTTTATCTCTGGTGGCAGATCTAGTTCTTTGCTATTAAGCAAATATGACTTTTTGGTTTTAAGGGTTTCAACAACGAGCTTCTTGAACTTGAGGATGTCATCGAGAGCAGGTTGCTCCAATTTGCCAATCGCTTCTTTAGCAAGATTCTCAGCATCGACCTGTATTGACGGAGGAAACTGATCCCATTGGATGACGTAGTTGCCTTTGGCCGTTTCTGCTTGGATAAACTTGGTAAACTCTTCTGCTGTTTTCAACGAAGCCAATTTCGTCTCGACATCGCTCAAGCTCATGGTCTCGATGGGCTTTAACGGCGCATCGGTCATGTCCGCTGCCATCGCACCCGTCTTATCACCTTTAGCGAGAGCACGTGCTTTTAGACGGCTGGCATCATTCAGAAGATAAAGCGGGATGGTTGCCTCGGTGCCATCTTCTTTGCGAATCGTGAGTTTAACCCCATCGAGCTTAACAAATTCACCGGAGATGGACTTAGTGCCGGCACTGTTAGTCCACTCGTCGGCGAAAAGTGATTCGCTCAACGAACCTGTCATGACGAAAAGACCAAAACTCAATTGCCAAAACTTACGTTTAACTGGATGGGACATTTCGCGGTGCCTGAAAGTTATGGGTCGCGTTATTAGTTAGTTAAGACCGTGGATAATTTGGTAATTGTACCAAATCGGCCAAGTAAATTGTAATTGCTGACGTCTCGAATGCGAACGATGCAATCGAGGCGGAGGCGGTCCTCGCGTCGATCATTGTCCCGCGAGAGTGGCTGTTCGCCCGCTTGGCTTGGATTTACGATGTCGATTTGATGCAATCCGCGACCGCAGCGCATAAGCTGTCCATGGTTTTGGGAGCCATTCCCGCAACGTTTAAACGACCGGTGCCAACGATGTAGATTCCTCGCTCCTTTTTGAGCCAGTCGGCTTGCATGGCATTTAGTCCGCTGTAGGAAAACATACCCTTTTGAGCTGCCAAGAAAGAAAAGTCTCGGTCGATTCCCGTTTTTTTCATACCCTCGATGAATTGGCTACGCATCTCGGATATGCGTTGCCGCATTTGGTCCACCTCGGCAATCCATTCCTTTCTCAAATCGGGATCATTCAAGATGGTCGATACGATCGTGGCGCCATGGCGAGGTGGGTTGCTGTAGTTACAACGAATCGCGAGTTGTAGTTGGCTCAGTGCCGCTGCCCTTTGGCTTGGGGCGGCGGATACCATCGACAAGCATCCGACTCGTTCGGAATACAGTCCGAAGTTTTTCGAAAAAGAGGAGCAAACAAAAAGCTCGGGATTGTTCTCTAGCAATGCCTTGAGCGGAGCCGTGTCTTCCTCCAGTCCATCACCAAACCCTTGGTAGGCAAAATCTACAAAAGGAATCATTTTTTTGGATGCTAATAGCTCTGAAACTTGTTTCCATTGAGCCAGCGTTGGATCCACTCCCGTGGGGTTGTGGCAGCACGCGTGCAAGCAAATCAAATCTCCGGCACGCCCGTTCTGCTCGATGCATTGAATCATTCCGTCAAAATCCAGCGAAGTCTTATCTGCCGAAAGATAGGTGTATACCTCGGTTCTTAGACCTGCCGCGGCAAAAATCGCGCCGTGATTCGCCCAGGTTGGGTTGCTCAACCAGACTCGATTGTTTGGGAAATGACGTCCTACCAAATCGGCACCAAGTCGTAGAGCCCCGGTTCCGCCAGGTGTTTGCGCCGAAGAGATTCGCTCGTGATCAATCGAGTTTCCGAATACCAAAGGGACGACTGCAGAAAGAAAGCCAGGATGGCCCTCGATGGGCATGTAGCTCTTCGTTGACTGCGTATTTAGTATTTGGATTTCGGCTTTTTTCACGCTTACCAAAATAGGGGTGCTGCCGTCCTCCGTTTTGTAGACACCGACGGTCAAGTTCACTTTGTCTTGCCGAGGATCCTTTTGAAATGCGTCATTAAGTCCAAGAATGGAGTCGGGAGGTGCAGTGGGTAGATTTTCAAACATGGAACAATATTGATGAAAAGGCTTCGCTTGTCCGGATTCGCCCGCAATGACACCTAGCCAATAAACAAGGTGACTTGAATTTGCCGAAAAATCGTTAGATAATCAACGACTGGCGAACATCTGAGAAAAGATTACTATGAAAGCGTAATTCTGAGGAGCCGAAACCCTTTGAATTGCCAAAATCGATATTGACGCGGGTTTTGCTTAGGCGGCATAATCTTTCCCCGAGTTACGGATGACTCAAACTGCTCTTGCGTTGCAATCTCCCTGTTGCTCCGCAGTGGCTGTAAGTTTCGCTCCTGCATGACGCAAATGAACCGCGTAGTCGAACTGGTTCGCATCGAGAATTGTCACGCAATTTTCGGGTGCCAGCTTTTTGTCTCCCCACGGTTCGCTTGGAGTAGCTAGTGTCCTTTGCGATCGATAACGAAGTCAAAGACAGAGTTCGAGTCGCGGTCAATATCGTTGACTTGCTAAGTAGCTATATGGAGCTACGGCGTCAAGGTCGAGGGTTTGTCGGAACATGCCCGTTTCATGACGACCGACGTCCGAGTTTACAAATCAACCCTGATCGACAAACCTGGAAATGCTGGGTGTGCGACGTCGGGGGGGATATTTTCAGTTTCGTGATGAAGCGAGAGAATGTTACGTTTCCGGAGGCTCTCCGCATGCTCGCCGATCGAGCAGGAATCGTAATCGAAGAATCCAAATCGCAGTCTAGATCCCGCAACGATAAAAAGAAGCTTTATGAAACGATGGAATGGGCGGTCAAAGAGTTTCATCACTTCTTTTTGAACTCACCCGATGCACAGTCCGCCAGGGACTATGTCCTGTCTCGGGGGTTGTCCGAGGAGAGTGTAAAAAAATTCTGCATAGGTTTCGCACCCGACAGTTGGTCTTGGTTAGTCGATCGCGGGACAATTAAATCGTATAGCCCTCAGCTCATTGAATCTGTCGGATTAGCAGCGCGAGGTGATCGCGGCTCCATTTATGATCGCTTTAGGAGCCGTGTGATTTTCCCTATTCGGGATGTTCAGTCTCGTCCCATCGCTGTAGGAGGGCGGATTCTGCCCGGTGCCAACTCTGAGGCGGCCAAATATGTTAATTGCAATGAAACTGCTCTCTATCACAAGAGCCATCAATTATACAACCTCGACTTAGCACGAGATGCCATTGTCAAGGCAAAGCAGGCGGTCGTAATGGAGGGCTACACAGACGTCATCATGGCCGTTCAACACGGCATCAATAACGTCGTTGCGTGTTGCGGTACCGCCCTTGGTGAAACACAGCTCAAGGTGTTGCGTCGCTACTGCGATTCGGTAGTGCTTTTGCTCGACGGGGATGAGGCCGGTCAACGAAGAAGTCGCGAAATATTGGAGTTGTTCGTCGGAGAGCAAATGGATCTTAGAATTCTTACGCTCCCGGAGGATTTGGATCCATGCGATTACCTTTCCAAATACGGGGGGGATGAATTAAGAAAACAGATTGCCGGGGCGCTTGATGCACTTGAGTTCAAGATCAATCACGTTTGCCAAGGCTTCGACCCTTTGATTGATACACACCGAGCCAACGCAGCCCTCGAGGATATTCTTGGGACGATGTCCAAAGTTTCGCGAGAGACACTCTTCACCAACGATACTGCTCGCTTGAGGCAAGATCAATTTATTGCTCGTTTGTCTCGTGAATTCGGAATCGAACGTTCTGAGCTTAAGAGTCGTATTGAAAGTATCAGGCAGCAATCGGCAGATCGAGCAAAACAGCGAATGCAATTTTCTGCTGCCCAGAATTCAGTTGCCAATCCTGCTGCCGCAAGCGTTTTGCCCGGTTCGGCGCAAAAGGAACCACTCGATGCGCCCAAGCCTATCGTCATTCGTTATTCCGAACTTTCCGCGATAGAAATTGAGTTGTTTGAATTGATGGCATTGTACGAGCACATTGTTCCTATTGCGATCGAGCGATTTCCGGTTAGCAATCTAAGCAGTGATACAGCAAAAAAGATTTTTCAAACATATTTGGACTTGGAGTTAGCCGGAAACGCGTTAAACTTTGAGAGTGTTTTGTCGGCGGTTGAGGATGCAGGAGTCAAGAGCGTCCTCGTTAGCATTGAGGATCATGCTTCGCGAAAAGCGGAAATGGCCAAAATGACCCCCGACGAAAGGCTCCACTCGCTATGCGATCGATTAAGCGGTCATGAAGACCGAGCTTACCGACGGCAGCAAATAAGCATATTGGAGCGAAAACAGGTGGATGAGCAGACCGAACTCGATTTGCTCAACCAAATTGTAAGTCAAGCACGGGCCAAACATGGCCTAAACCAAACCGATACACCGCAATAAATTGTTGACCCAGCGAATCGTCAATGGATGATGGTTCGTCGACAATCGTTCCCACCATCAAAAGGAGTTGATCTCGTGGAATCTCGATCTATTGACCTGCAGCAATTGCTAGACTTGGGCCGCACCCAAGGGCACTTGACCTACGAACAGGTAAACAGCTTTTTGCCTGATGAAGCCAATAATGCCGAGGCGCTCGATCAATTGCTTGTTGCATTGGAGCGTGCAGGAATCGAAATCGTTGATGAGACGGATGGACAGGGCAGACCGTTGGCTCTTTACTCGTCGGACTCGGATAATGAGAGTACGGCGAGTGAGCCTAAGCCTCGGCTAACTAATGATCCGATCCGACTCTACTTAAGTCAGATGTGCGAGATTCCGCTCCTCAATCGGGAACAAGAGATCTCGCTCGCGAAGAAAATTGAAATTACGAGGCGTAAATTCCGACGAGCGGTCCTGGGCAATGACTTTGCTCTGCGAAACACCGTCGAGATTTTGCGTCGTGTTGCCTCCGGTGCGCTGCCATTTGATCGGACGATAAAAGTCTCGCTGACAGAACGATTGACCAAGGAGCAGATCAGTGCTCGCATGCCTCATAACCTCAAGACGCTTGATTATCTAATGCAGGAGAATCGTCACGATTTTCGCGTTATCGTAAGCAAGAGCGCTACCGAGGTTGAAAAAGAACGTGCAAAACGTACTTATCAACGACGACGACTTAAGTCATTAGTGCTGGTTGAAGAATTGTCTCTACGTTCGAGACGTGTCATACCACTCATGCGACAGCTTGAACAGTATTCGCAACGAATGGATTATCTTCAGTCGAGAATCACTCTGCTCAAGCAGAATGGTACAAATAACCTCGAATTGAATCGAAACATCGCAGAACTTCGGCACCTAGTTCTGACCACTCAGGAAAGCCCGCGTTCTCTGCGCAATCGATGCGAAGAGTTTCGTCGTAACTTCAAAGAGTACGAAGCGGTCAAGCGGCAACTATCGAGTGGCAACCTCCGTCTAGTCGTGTCCATCGCTAAAAAGTATCGCAACCGCGGTTTGAGTTTTCTCGACCTAATCCAAGAAGGCAATACAGGTCTGATGCGGGCTGTCGATAAGTATGAGTACCGACGTGGTTTTAAGTTTTCGACTTATGCAACCTGGTGGATTCGACAAGCGATCACTCGCGCCATCTCCGACCAAGCGAGAACGATTCGAATTCCGGTGCACATGATCGATGTGCTCAGCAAGCTCCGCAACATTCAAAAGAGATTGACGCAAGATCTGCGACGGGAACCCAGTGTGTTTGAAATAGCCGAAGCCGCTCAACTTTCCGTGGAGGAAGTAAGTCGAGTTATGGACATTGGCCGAAATCCAATCAGCCTCGATCGGCCTGTTGGCGAAGGGGAAGATAACGCTTTTGGGGAATTCCTCGAGGATCCAGATAGCGACAATCCTGTCCGCAATGCGGGCAATGGACTGCTACGAGATAAGATCGACGGAATGCTCAAAACGCTAACTTATCGAGAACGAGAAATCATTCGACTTCGATATGGCTTGACGGATGGCTATTCGTACACATTAGAAGAAGTCGGCCGAATCTTTAAGGTGACTCGGGAGCGTGTACGTCAAATCGAGGCTAAGGCCGTTGCTAAGCTGCAGAATCCGATGCGGGCGCAAATGCTAGAAGGGTTTCTGAAACAAGTGGCATAACCATGCCATGGTTTGATTCCGATGATTCTTTTGCAATAATTTTTGGGAGTTACCAAAGAGATAATGCAAGCTAAAGATTAAATTGGAATCCATATAGTTCAAAAAGTAATGCTGAAAAAAGGCAGGTGGAATCCTGCCTTTTTTCGTAATTTCATCCAGGAAAATCTAGATGAACCGACTTCCGGATCCTGTTGTGGGGCGCGAACTTAAGCCCCATAAGTTCGGATCGAAATGGATTGAAACAAACGCCGAAAAATCGCATTATTTTCGGTCTGTATGTGTCAGTCAGGCAAATTAATCACGCCACATCGACCTTGCCGCTAGTGACACCTGAAGGAAGAGAATTCCGGATATAGATGCTCCCCACTGCGAAGTGCCAAGCGGCTTGAGTCGATAGTTTAATGTGTCGACTTGTCGACTGAAGTTTGTTTTCTCGTATTAGCTTTGGATGGTTCCAATTGTCAGAATTAGTTCAAATTCGTGAGATTGTTGAAGCAGAGATTTGTAACCAAAACCAACTACTACCCAAGGCCTTTCCCCTCACAGAGAAAGTCCTTCGCAAGCAAGGGAACCCATGTGGTGTTTTCTACTGTTTGCATGGCCCTCGTAGCGTCCGATTGACTGCGGTCTTCGACATCGCGACGGCCCGAGTTTTGTTCTATGATTCCACTGGCCAGAGAGCGGGTACACGTTGTGTGAAGGACATGCTCCTTTCAGCAGCGTAGCTCTTACGAGTGCCAGGGACTCGACATCGGCGAATGTGGGCCGCATATGTCGAGACTAGCAAAGCCCAACAGCATAAGGAGAATGGAATCTCAATATGTTGATATTATCCAGGCGAGAGTCAGAACGAGTCCACCTGGGCGACGACATCGTGTTAACAATAGTTCGCGTCAACGGCGATAAAGTACGGATTGGAGTTGAGGCTCCACCGCATGTGAAGATCCTAAGGACCGAGCTGGAAGTTTCCTTGAAAGACATAGCCCCAGCAATCGAGCTAGATGTAACACGAAAAGCCGCTTAGGCACTCCATTCCAACGCAGAATTTGCTAGTCAACCCTCTGCTACAAAAAACAAGATGCCGCTCATCGCTACCAACAAAGCTATGAGCGGTTATTTTTTTGCCAAACCATCGCTGTTCGAGATGGGGCTGCCCAAAACGATCAATATGCGATTTATTGGGCGTCATGTCGATTAACCACTGTGTCAGGTTAAGATTATGACGCCAGACACCGAACTCTAGCAGATGAATAAAATGCGATTACTTGCCAGAATACTATCTGTGATCACGGCAATTCCAACAGTAAGTCTACATGCTCAAAGCTTCGATTTGGGGAACTTGGGTTCGGATCTCGAAACACAACGAATCAAGTGGGAATTACCTGCGGTGGGTGTCGCTATCGTCTCCAGTGAGTCCCAGCCTGTCCTCGAAGTGACGGGTGTACGAAAGCTTGGTGAAACGGAAAAGGTAACGAAAGAGGATCTATGGCACATCGGTTCGTGCGGAAAAGCCATGACGGCAACCATGCTCGCGAGATTGGTCCAGGCTGGTAAGCTGAGGTGGAATCAAACATTAATTGAAACGTTTCCTGAGCTAAAGGAAGACATGAGTGAGGCGATGCAGTCTGTGAATCTCGTACAGCTGCTTTCCCACACTAGTAGCTTGGATGCAAATTTTAAAACGCATAATTACACCGGAGAAAAAGATCTTTTGGCCGCGCGTTATCGAACCGTGCAGGATGCTATTCATTCGGAATTTAAAAGAAAGGTCGGAGACTTTCACTACTCCAATTGGGGATATACCGTGGCTGCCGCGATGGCCGAACGAGCGACGGGAATGCCCTGGGAAACTTTGATGAAAGAAGAAGTCTTTGATCCGCTAGGGATGACGACAGCCGGTTTTGGTGGTACAGGAACCGTTGGGAAAATCGACCAGCCATGGCCACACAACAAGCTTGGCTTTCCTGTCTCATCTAATGGACCAAAAATGGATAACGTTCCTACGATGGGACCTGCTGGCACGATTCACATGACGCTTTGTGATTGGGGTAAATTCATCTCGGAACACATTCGCGGGGGGCGTGGCGAGAGTCGATATTTAAATCAAGAGCAATACGACATATTACATAAGCCGATAGCGGAGGACTATGCGCTTGGCTGGGGGGTAGTCCATAGAGACTGGGGTGGACGGGTATTGACTCATTCGGGGGACAATACCATGAACCACGCGGTTGTTTGGGTGTCGCCAGAAAAGGATTTTGCTGTTCTCGTTGCGACCAATCGAACTAGTACCGAGCGAGCCGTTGATTCGTTCTGCGAAAAGCTAATCCATGCGTGGTTAGCAAAACCAACCGAGTAGTGTGTATGGGATAATCTCTCAGAGAGTTCCGTTGCGCACGGGCGTATTGCTTGAATCGAAATGGGATGGTTCGCTGCTCTAAAGGCTGATGTTACGTCGGCAAGTTCTCCAAACCTATCCGAGCGCAGTAATCGCCGAAAGCCTCGTCCCCTTGCCGGTCCTGCTTAAAGCTGACGAATAATGGCTTGAGTGCTGTCACCAATTCTTCGAGTGGGATAAGGTCTTTGTAAATGAAGCTAAGCCTTGTTCCCAAACGGCTTCCACCCACAAATATCGTGTATTTACCCTTTGCCTTACCCACGAAACCGATGTCGGAATTGTAGGGACGGGCGCATCCATTCGGACAACCAGTCATGCGAACGGTAAAGAGTTCCTTTTCGAGACTCATTTCTTCAAGCGTCTTTTCAAACTCATCCATGACAGTTGGCAACACTCTCTCACTCTCTGTGATCGATAGTCCGCACGTGGGCAACGCCACGCAAGCCATCGACCATCGTCTGACGTTGGAAATCTCCTCCGATAGAGGCAGCCCCCGACGTTTGATGAGCATGGAAAGTTTTTCGCGATCTTTCTCTTCGATGTTGCAGAACAAAATGCTTTGATGGGCGGTCAAGCGAATCTCTGGATTGATTTCCGAGCAAATGTCACGTAGCGCCCTTTTCCACGCACGATTCTCATTGTCATAGAGTCTACCATTCTCAACATTGAAACCGTAAAACCATCGGCCGTCCCCCTGCTGGTCCCAACCGATATGATCGTTATGCTCGTGGACATCGTCTGGCGTGCAGTCAGAAAGCTTAGAACCGTAGTACTCCTCTACGCGCTCGCGGAACCACGCAATTCCTCGATCGTGTACGAGATACTTTAAACGAGCTCGTTTTCGGTCGTCACGATAGCCGAAGTCTCGTTGTACTTTTACCACAGCTTCACCAACCCCGATCGCTTGCTCTTTGGTCACAAACGCCATGCGTGTTGCCAAGCGTGGGAAGGTCTTCTTAGCGCTGGGGGTAACGCCGAGTCCTCCACCGACGACGACGTTGTAACCAATTAGTTCCCCATCGCGGACTACGCCTATATATCCCAAGCAATTGGTATAAACATCGGTGCAGTTATCATCTGCTAGCGCGATCGCGGTCTTAAATTTACGGGGGAGATAGACCTTTCCGTAGACCGGTTCGTATTCTTCGTTGCTGCCACCCTCTAAAGTTTCTGTTCCGGTTTCTGGATCTTGGATCCAGAGTTCATAGTAAGCCTTGGTCCTCGGAGCCAAATGCATAGCCAGATCATAGGCCAGCTTTTGTAGTTGGGGACGGATGCCATCGGCGTAAGGTGCCGGGCAGGCCATGACATTTCTGTTGACGTCACCGCATGCAGACAAAGTGCTCAGTTGAACATCATTAATTCGCTTGATGCATTCTCGCAGATTCGATTTGAGGATACCGTGCAGTTGAAGTCCCTGACGTGTCGTGACCTTGAGCGTTGTGTTACCAATCGTGTCGCATAAGTCCAGATGAGCAATCAGCTGATCGCTAGTCATAATCCCAGCGGGAATCCGGCTGCGAACCATAAAACTATACGCTTTTTCGCTTTTCCCATCCGCCGTTTTGTTGCGAGCCTCACGATCGTCCTGTTGGTAGGTACCGTGAAATTTGAGTAACTGCAAATCGTCTTTCCCGAAGTGGTCGCTGTCGGTTTTCAATTCCGCTGCGATGGTTCCTCGCAAGAAACGACTCTCGGCTTTGATTCCCTCGACAGGACTGAGCTTTTCTGGTGCGCCGGTATCTGACATCGATAATCTACTCTGACGATGAAAACTGGGAGAAGAATGCAAACTTATTCAGCGAAGAGGTAATTGGTCCTCGACGCGATGACTGTCACAAGAATATAACAAAAGAGCGTTTCGCCGATATCCCGAAACGCTCATCGATACCTTTTACGATAGCAGAACTATGACCGCACGAGTACTGGATGGGAAAACGATTGCCCTTGCGATTCGCGAAGAAATTCAATGTGAAGTCGGTGAGTTTGTCTCGAAAACGGGCGTAGTTCCTTGTTTGGCGGCTATTCTCGTGGGAGATGATCCCGCTAGCCAAGTCTATGTGCGAAACAAAGAGATCGCATGTGAAAAGGCTGGTATGAAAAGCAAGCTATTGCGATTAAGCGGGAGCACGTCCACCGAGGAACTGCTAGTCGTATTAGATGAACTTAATCACGATCTGACGGTACATGGAATATTGGTTCAGTTGCCGCTTCCTAAACAGATCGACGAACGGCGTGTTTTGGATCGAGTTTTGCCAAGCAAGGATGTCGACGCGTTCGCTCCTGAGAATGTGGGCCTGATGTCGCAGGGGCGACCGAGGTTTCTGCCCTGCACGCCTCACGGCGTTATGCAGCTATTACATCGTTGTCAGATTGAAACGACCGGTAAAGAAGTGGTCGTCATCGGGCGCAGCGACATTGTTGGTAAGCCTCTGGTAAGCATGTTATTGCAACGCTCTGGCCCCTGCGGCTCGACTAATGCGAATGCCACTGTTACCTGTGCTCACAGTCAGTCACGCGATCTAGCTGGCGTGTTAAAGCGTGCTGATATTGTTATCGCCGCAATTGGTAAGGCGAATTTTATCGCGGCGGAGATGATCAAACCGGGTGCGGTTGTGATCGATGTTGGCATCAATCGATTGGGCGACAGACTTGTCGGTGATGTTGATTACGATGCGGTAAAAGAGGTCGCGAGTGCCATCACTCCGGTTCCGGGGGGAATCGGCCCTCTTACCATCGCCATGCTTTTACGTAATACTTTGGAAGCTGCAAAATCTTTTATATACAAGTCCACCGATCCAGGCAGACCGTCTTGATTCCAAGCTTATTAAAAGGGGGGTGTATCACCTCGCTATATCACGAGTGCTGACTAATCAAATGCTTATGCACTCTTTTTGTTGTACCACTCAGATATCGAATCTGCGGCGGCACCGATTTTCGTGGTCGCGTTGTTGTAGGTTTTGTTTGCACTAAGCGTCTTCTGCATGGCCCACAGATTTAGCTGTGTTAAGTTCTCATGGCCTCGGACTTTCTCAACATCAAGCCATTTCATAGACGTAGCTCGATATGGCTTTCCGCAATCAACTTTTCTGAATCCGATAGTAGGTCGAATATGGCAACCGATCGCCGTAGATATTCCGTATCAACTTGAAAGGTTGGCGACGTGAAGGGAACTAAATGCCTGGAAATTGTTGATAGGGAAGGGTTGTGTACGTAATAAGCACCAACTAGGGGACTCATCTTAAATATGTTTCCATCGATCTTTGTAACTGTCGCAAGATAACTCTCTACTTCGTTTGCCTCTTTTACTTGTTTTGCAATTTTGGATTATGCAATCCATTGTATCTATGATCGCTTTTGCACAGGAAGCAAAGCGTGCGATGGGTTGTCCTACAGGGCATAGTAATGCCCGAAGATTGAGCGGTGCCATTCCGGCCATCATCGCTGCTTGCTTCTTTTGCTCACGCAAATATTCCTGTTGCCAAAGTTTAATCGCGGACACGGCAGACTTAGCATCGCCGGTCGGCAATGCGTTCTCGATAGTATGAACCGAAGAATGGTGATTCGACAATTTATAGATTGCTGCAACTTTGGTCCCGACAGGTAGGAGTCCTACAGCGACATCAATACCCGGAATATTGGTTGCAACGAAATGGATTTGTGAAGCGAGTCATGGAATAGCATTGGTGAGAACAGCGGCGATCTGTGGATACTGTGGGATTTGGATTAGTTTGCCATACCCAAAACAAGCCGCAATAAGGGAAACCGCTTGCTGCAACGCAGCAATTCCAGAACCGATCGTTGATAAATCGCCACCGCCATCAGCCGCGTGGTTCCAATCTAGCCCCCGAATAAAAACTTTGGCTCCCTGGATCAAATTGATCGCTTGTTCGTTCTCTAGCTCCTCTAGGTACGTGAAAGCCTCAATGAGCTCTAGATCGCGTTGACTCGTAGCTAATTCTTTTTTTAGTTTATTAAGCCAGTTATGAAGTTTGGTTACCGTCCGCATAGGGTTGCGCCGACTTCTTTCCCACGCACCTTCCTCTCTCGCCCAACTGTTAAACGCCGTATTCACCACTTCAAAGGCGTTCTGCTTCATGCTTTTTCGGATCCGCTTCAGATCGTCGACTTTGTATCCTTTTTCAAATCGATGGGCCGCTTCTTCTTGCGTAATCGCTATTTCGCTAGCGACTTGTTCTGCCAGTTTGATAGCCTCATCCAACGTTTTGAGAGTTCCATTTCTCCAGCCTATGGAGACGTGGGTCCATTGAATCCATTCTTCGTACGAAATCAGGAATTCTTTTATCTGAGGTACCAACTCAAAGCCGTCCTCACCTGTCATGTCGGAGGAATCCAACATGAGTCGATGCGAGCTAGGGTGAGAGGGTAATCTTGACATTCTATATGGATCGCTTTCTTGTTGGCAGAGATTGTTTCTTGGCGAACTCGCAACTTTCGTGGCGAGGGTTATCCCACAACCCATGCAGGTAAAAACTGAACAAGTCGTGATCGGTCAGCTTCGATCTGAACCGAAAAATCACGCTAGCAATCATGCAAGTTTATCGACTATCTACCCTGTTTTCTGAGACAACGACTGTACAGGTAACAAAAGACCTACTAGTCCCTGGTACATACATCTGTTCTAGCAAATTTGAAGACAGTAAGCCTCTAAGTTCCGTCCAAACTGATACGATTTAACTTATCGAATTTGTTCAATCGCCATTCGCGGTTCTGCGTAGTTAATCTGACATCGCTCAGTAGAGGAAGGAGCAGCATTGCCGCAGCGAGCAAGGGAGAATTCATGCATCTACCGCCCAAAAGATGGAAAATTTAACATCCTGCACACACTCTCTTAAACAATCCCAACGCCAGTAACATATAATGATTCGGTGACACACGGTAGGAAGGCCGATGTGTTTCGTTGGTTTTGTGATTCGATATATTTCCTCGGATGAGCCCTGGACGATCGGCAATTGGGTCGCTGATCTTCTCCGGGCGACCGGGGCGGCGTTTTGATTGGCTTTGTTTATTCGGGCGTGAAGAGGCAGAATCCGGAATGTCAACTCGTAGAAGCTTCCTGCGGAGTATGGTGGCTCTGGCTGGATCCAATTTGGTGCTTGGCGATTTGCTCGGTTCCATTCAGCGTGCCGCTGCCATCGAGCCGAATGCTGATTCATCTTTTCTCGATGCAGAACACATCGTTGTCCTAATGCAAGAGAATCGGTCCTTTGACCACGCGTTCGGTACGATGCGAGGTGTTCGCGGCTTTAACGATCCACGGGCTATACGCTTAGAAAATGCTAATCCTGTTTGGATTCAAACTAACAAAGCGGGAAATAGCTATCTACCATTTCGATTGGATATGAACGAGACGAAAGCGACTTGGATGGGTTGCTTGCCACATAGTTGGACAGATCAAGTGGACGCGGCTAATGGTGGCAAGCATGATCAATGGCTCGATGCAAAAGCTGTAAAGGGTCCCTACGAAGGAATGCCATTGGCTTTGGGTTACCATACCCGAGATGACCTGCCATTTTATTATGCTCTGGCCGACGCGTTTACCGTATGCGATCACAACTTTTGTTCAACATTAACCGGCACCACTCCGAATCGTCTTCATCTTTGGACTGGTACAACCCGTCGTGCACAAGACATAACAGCACAAGCGATCGTACGTAATGAAGATTGTACGTATACGAACTTGGCGGATTGGAAAACCTTTCCGGAGCGGTTGGAAGAGCACGGTATATCTTGGCGGATTTATCAAAACGAACTGAGCGTGCCAACTGGACTAAAAGATGAGATGGACTCTTGGCTTACTAACTTTACCGATAACCCTCTGGAATGGTTTAAGCAATATAATGTGTTTGCGCACGAAGCCCATCGTCGCTTTACCAATAAACCGGGCAAGGTGACAGACGGTGGCGAGAACCCGCTGCATGAAAATGCGTTCTGTACTAATCGCAATGATCCTAATTATCGGCAGCTTGAAGAGTTAGAGTACGAACATGATGGAACACCGAAGCGAATGCTGATTCCGAAAGGAGATATTCTTCATCAATTTCGGACTGACGTTGCAAACGGCGAACTCCCTAGAATATCTTGGCTGGTACCTCCTGAGCGATTCTCCGATCACCCTTGTTCCGCATGGTACGGTCAATGGTACCTTTCGGAAGTGATAAACATCCTGACAGCAAATCCAGAGGTTTGGCGCAAGACAATTTTTGTTTTGACCTATGACGAGAATGATGGTTTTTTTGACCATGTGCCTCCTTTTCAAGCTCCTCATGAAGGATCGGGTAAATCTTCTGCTGGTCTAAATTGTTCGCTCGACTACCTCGATGCGGAACAAGATCGTCAGTTCAAGACAAAAGCCGCCTTGCGGAGTAATTCGATAGGTCTTGGGTTCCGAGTCCCGATGATCATTGCATCGCCATGGAGTCGCGGAGGAGCGGTGTGTTCACAAGTCTTCGACCACACTTCCGTTATTCAACTGATGGAGACCGTTCTTTCTCATCAGTTAGGAAAACAAATTCGTGAAACGAATATTTCTCCTTGGAGACGAGCGATCTGCGGTGATTTGAGTTCTGCATTTAAGAATGGTGATGATGCAGGCCAAAGCCAATCCCTCAAGGTGGATCAAAAAGAAAAAATAGAAGGACTGAACTTTATCGAACGCGATGAGTATCTTGCTGATATTCACAGAGCTCAATTCAAAGACATACCGAATACGTTTGCTCCACTTACGGTTGGCCAGCTCACCGCGATTCGCAATGGGAAGCGACATCCCTCCATGCCAATCCAAGAGGCAGGAACACGGCCATCCTGTCCACTTCCCTACGAGCTCGCGTGTAACGGTTCCCTCAATGCAAATCGCACTGCATTTGAGTTTACCCTAGAGGCCAAAAGGGACAGATTTGAAGATCGTGCGGTGGGCGCCCCGTTTATTGCATACATCGATACGTCGAGCGGGCTGATGGTTCGGCATTATGCCGTCGACGCCGGAGGAAAGTTATCAGACGCTGTTGACCTAAGCCAATTCACCGATGGCGTATACTCGATACGTCTTCATGGCCCCAATGGATTCTATCGCTTTTGGTCGGGAGACAAAAACGATCCGACTATTGCGATTGCCGAGACTGAAGTGTGTGAGCCAGGATCTAGCTCAGACTGCATCTTCATCCTTCAGCTAAGCAGTGAAACAACCCGTGAGAAGGTCGCATTAAAGACGCACGACAATGCATATGGAAGTCCCAGTCAAGAGGTGTTGCTTGCACCGCAGCAAAAGACACAGATGGAATTTGATCTAAAATCGAGTTCTCAATGGTATGACTTGACGCTGTCAGCCCCAGAGCATCCCCATTATCAGCGCATCTACGCAGGGCACGTCGAAAACAACAAATGGACGACGAGCGATCCCCAAATGGCGTAAACTGCTGTAGGTATACGCACAAAACACATAAACTCGCATAGTTCCTAGCCTGCGCGAGGAAATCACCGATATCGTTTAGCAAACAGAATATCCCAAAGGTACCATTCGGCGAAAACTAAACCGACAGGTAGCACGAATAGCAGAAATTGCACGACACCGGTGATGCCAAACATCTCGGAAAACTTGGACTCGATACCGCGCGTGAGGGAGTACACTATCCCCATGTTGAAGATAAATAAAAACGAGCTCACACATATGACGAAAAGGATATAAAAAGTCAGGAATCTGCGAGCTTTCGACTCACTTACCTTTCCATCGTGTTCGGGAGGTAATGTCATATGAGAATCACGCCATTAACTTAGTGTTGAAAGTTCCTATCCGGTTACTCAGTCACCCGATCATCTTCGCACAAAGATAGTTTGCCCGCAACTGCGCAAAGCCGTCCTTACAAGCAGCAAGCGGTGTCAGGGCCTAAAACGAGTCGTTTATTAGGCGAGACGAATGCAATCGTCGGCAAGGGTAGCGGCTTCTGCTTCGCTGTGGGTTACATGTAGTACTGTTACACCCGTTTTTTGATTAACTTCCTTTAGCAATTGCTGTGCAATACCTCGTGTCTCAGCATCGAGTGCACTCAATGGCTCGTCTAGCAGAAGGACTCGCGGGCCGAATGACAAGGCGCGACCCAGGGCTACCCTCTGAGACTCTCCCCCACTAAGACCCTGCACTTTGCGATCTAAAAGCCGCTCCAGCCCCAGCATGCTAGAAAGAAATTTGACTTGTTCCAATCGTTTGGCGGAAGGCATCCATCGAAGCTTCATCGCGAACTCCAAATGCTCGCGAACGTTGAGGGTCGGGAACAAAGCCAAATCCTGGGGCATATACCCTACATTGCGATCTGGGGTAGACCATCGCGTAACATCCACCCCGTCGATCAACACCTGTCCGCTAAAGACTTTCCGCAGGCCGCAGATTGATTCGAGTATGGTCGATTTGCCTGCTCCCGTTTTCCCCATGAGGACTGCATACTTACCAGTCTCGATGCGAAACGAGATTTTCGGTAGTGTAAAGGACCCTTGTTTAACGACAAGATCTCTGACTTCGATCATCCTTTTAAACCTGCCCCGATTGCCCGCAAAACCAAGAGTACGACCACCGCCATGGCGACCATCAAGAGGGATACCGCAACTGCAGCATCGAGTTGCCCAACGCTGAGTTCTAAAAACACAGTTGTTGATAATACTTCCGTTCTAAAACGAGTTGCCCCTGCAAACACCAGTATCGGACCGAACTCGCCTAATGCCCTAGCCCATGCGATCGTACCTGCGGTAATCATCCCCCTTGTCGCCTGTGGAATCGCAATCCGCAGAAACGCACCCGCACGCGAGCAACCAAGCGTTCTGGCCACATCCTCCGCTCTGGGATTGATCTGGTCGAATGTGACTCGCATAGTCCTTACCGCAAACGCACACGAAACCGTGAACTGGGCTAACACCACGGCTGGCCAACTGTAGGAGACCGAAAAATGCAATGTGTCTCGAAGATATTCGTCTAGTATTAAACCATCGCCGAACCAGCGAGAAAAGGGAAAGGGTTGATGGAACAGAATTAGCAGGCTCAAGCCCAATACCAGCGGGGGCAGCACGATAGGAATGTCCACAATCGTGTCTATTAATCGATGGCCTGGGAATCGATATCGAGAAAGAATGTACCCAAGTGGAGTCGCTACCCAGACCGAGAGTATCGCCGCGACAGTGCAGCTCGCAATGGTTAACTTGAATGCTGCACCGATCTCTGGTTTGCTAAGGGCGTTTCCAAACTC
>JBKCTT010000075.1:0-48769 GCA_046318795.1 Pirellula sp. | reverse complement strand
GAATACGCCTGTTTGGAACGACTTGAACACCTATAATACTACACACAACTCACTTCTTTCACTACAGCAGCACCGAAATGTCCGAATCAGCACCTACAGCCCCTGTCGCGACTCGTCCAGCAGCACCGACTGCCCCGTTACCTAGTTTGTCGGAAGTCCCGATTGATTCGATTCTCTTCGTTTCCTTTGGTGGTCCAGAAGGAATGGACGACGTTATCCCGTTCCTCGAAAATGTTCTTCGCGGAAAAAATGTTCCTCGCGAGCGGATGTTAGAGGTCGCGGAGCACTACAAACATTTTGGAGGTGTTAGCCCCATCAACCAGCAATGCCGTGATTTGATCGATGAAGTCAGCCGAGAATGCCAGGTCCGCGGTATTGATTTGCCGATCTATTGGGGAAATAGAAATTGGCATCCATTGCTCCCCGACGAGTTAACGAGGATGTCGGCAGACGGTCGCAAACGAGCGATTTGTTTTTTCACGTCGATGTTTAGTTGCTACAGCGGATGCAGACAGTACCGTGAAAATCTAGCAGATGCCCAAGCAACTGTTGGTGATGGTGCACCTTTGGTCGAGAAGGTGCGCATGGGTTTCAATCACCCTCGATTTATTGCAGCTCAATGCGATTGTGTTAGAGAAGCCATCGCAACGTTGCCAGCAGAACAACAAACGAATGTTAAGATTTTGTTTGCAGCTCACAGCATCCCTCTTTCTATGGCACAGTACTCTCGTTACGAGGTGCAGCTTAGAGAAGCAGCCAAGCTGATTTGCGGGAAGCTAGGCCATGAGAATTGGGAGCTCGTTTTCCAAAGCCGGTCTGGGCCACCTCAGCAGCCTTGGCTGGAGCCTGATGTCTGCGACCGCATTGAGGAGTTGCATACGAACGAGTCGTTGAAGAGCTGTGTTGTTGTGCCGCTAGGATTTATCTCCGATCATATGGAGGTTCTCTACGACCTAGACGAAGAAGCCGCTACGCTTTGTAAAGAAAAGGGGATCATGTTCGCGAGGGCAAAAACGGTCGGTGTGCACCCAGAGTTTGTAGGAATGATCGTTGACTTGATTCAAGAACGATTGGCAGAGGGAACCGAGCGTCCCTACATTGGTGACTACGGCCCAAGCCACGATTTGTGCCCTGCAAATTGTTGCTTGTATCCCCAAACAGGTCGCCCCGGCGCAAGGCCGGCGAGCTAACCCGCCAAGTAAGTTGTGGAACAGATCAAGAAAGTCGCGAAAATCGACTCCAATTCGTGGGTACTACCCTCTCTCTGGCTGTTGTCATACTTTTTGCCTTTCGTTTTCTTGTCAGTCGTCACGCATTTACTTAAAGACTACGAAGCTAGCGGTTTAGCTATGATCCTTCTGGTTCTTGGGCCATTTGCCTTAGGACTTTTTGGATCGATCTGGTCTATCACACGTGCGAGTCTTTCTCCCATCCTAAGCGTCTCTCTAACGATTGCGACTCTTGTGGCATTTCTCATTGGATTCGTCGTGTTCTGGATTGTCTTAATAATGTCGTATGTTGTCTTAGCGACTTGATAAGAGGCTTCGATTGTCGGCAGTGTTCGACAAACAACCAAGGATGTAAACTGCATACACAAGATTTCTATCGACTATATTAACTTCATGTCGTTGACGCATCATGCTACAATTCCATCCTAAGAATCCCTACGCTCAACGTAATCTGAAGGAGCCGTCTTGTCTAAATCTAAATCAATTGTAAGTCTGCTATACATAGCGATCCTAACTTTAGGTTGCTCAGAGCCCGATGATCGAACGGCAAGTAATCCACCAGTTCTATACGTAGAAGATGTCGATGCCGAGATGAATGACGCGATTTCTACCGCTAAGAAAACGCTGTCGTTTTTTGAAAAGAACTGGCAAACGATGGAGAGCGATGGCGTTAGTGTTAAATTTGCATTACCGACATCAGACGGAGAATTGGAACACATATGGTTTACGCCGACCTCGTTCAATGGAAACGACGTCACCGGTCGATGTGCGAACGACCCGGTCAAGGTGCCAAGCCTAAAGCTTGGAGATATTCGAACCGTCTCACGCGATGACGTATCCGATTGGATGATTGTTATCGGAAATCGTTGCTTTGGCGGCTACACGATTCGAGTTCTAGCCCAACGAGAACCCGGTGCAGCACCGCCACTGGAATTTGTTGATCCGACTCAAGACTGATTGCTTTAGTGCCTCGAAAAGATGCGAAGATTGCTCTAACGCTCCGTCACAGCGAACTTCCCGACGCGAGACGGCCAATTGCAAATCAACACTTTAGTAGAAGATACTATGACAGTCTCATCTCGTACTCCCGAAGGATCACCTGGCCGTTGTGTTCTGTGCGACAAGGACGTAGAGATCGAGTTTTCGGAGTCTGGCGATGATGCGACCTGTCCCTACTGCGGATACTTGATCACTCGATCAGCGGAAATTCTCGATCAATTCAAATCGTTTGTGGAACGCACGCAAGGCGATTCCCTAGAAACGATCTGTTCATCTTCTCGGTTGCGTGACATGGTTCACGACTCATTGGAAGCTGTTGAGATGGTTATGCAGCTTGAAAGGGAATTCGGGATTTTTGTAGCCGAGGACGATGCCGCCAGCATTCAAACCGTTGGAGATGCGATACGATTCATTTACGAGGAACGCGGGAAATCCGAATGATTTGTATTTCGGATGATAGATGATGTGGATACTCTGTGCAGTAAATCTATCGGTTGTTCGGGGACAAAATATGATCAGTATGGCAGTGGATGCCTTTCGTAAAAAACCCCGATTGTTCAAGCTTCTTGATTTAGAGAGTATTAGCCATGAAAAGCGTATTCGATCGGATCGCTGAAGGAGAAACCCATCTGATATTCGATTATGTGAAATCGGTCGATCTGGCGAAGGCTGTTGATGCATACGGTGTATCGATCATGCAGTGGTGTTTTTATTATGGCGACGTTAGTGCGATAAGGTTTCTCCTTTGCAATGGCGAGACTTTAGATTCTCTTGGAGACAACTTTGATCTAAACGGGGCGGTTTTCCATGGCTTTCCGCAACTTACCCAGTTCTTAATTGACAACGGTGCTGACGTAAACTGCGTCATGTCTAATACTGGGGAATCGCCTCTACATGCTGCGCTATGTACCACAGATCGTAAGAATCGAGATCCCATCATTAAAATTCTTTTGGCTAATGGCGCGAATCCCAATTGCAAAACGATACCTGGGGTCGAAACGGACGCGTTTATGCGTGATGTAAGAACACGCGGAGAAACACCCTTGCATCGCGCCGCTGCATACGGCAATGAAGAGACTATCACAATGTTAATCGATGCAAACGCTCAAATTGACGCGAAAGATATCAATGGGGACACGCCTCTCACCTGGGCAAGTTGGCATCTTCGCCCTCGTTCGATTCTGCGGTTACTCTGTTACGGGAATTTTCGCGCTTGATCGACCATCCAACGTAGGATTGAGCGAACGTTACTTTTCGACTTAAAAACAAACATTGCACTCGAAACTCGTTGGTTCAGAACGTTGGATAAAGTCCTGCGCCAAGTTGTTTTTCGTCGCGAGGCAAGGTAGGGTAAAGAAGTCTTGACGGTATTCAGAATCTCCAATCAAAGAACTTCCTGCATGTATTCTCTCAACTGGAATTATAAAGTCTCGATATCGATATTCGCATTTTCGATGATTACATTAATCGAAACACTTTCGACACAGGCCGTTGATTTAAGATCGTTGGACGGCGAATGGATCTATGTTGAGGACCGTACCGAGGGGCGAGAACCAGAGAGAATGGGGCCACCAATGTCGTCAAAGTTTTCTATCAAAGTTGAAGAGGACTTGAGCGCCGTCATTCTAAACGGTCATGGTTCGGGACATCGGGATGTTAGAATCGCTCTCGATGGATCGCCTACGGAAATAAAGGAACCAGCAACAATCTCACGTTACCGAGGCGAGTGGAAAGAAAACACATTCGAGTACGAAGTTTCGTTCGAACGATTGAAAAATACCGGGAACCAAGGCATTGAACGAATCAAAAGATCGTTTCGCATGACCAATGAAGGATTGCTAGTTAGCGTAATAGTTGAGCCTCCTATTGTGAAGGATTCGGTCGGTTTGTATCGCCATGCGGAGGATATTGAGCTACCTGCACCTGCTTCGGCAAAGATCGAAAGTTTGGGCTGGCTAGCAGGCGATTGGGTGGGGACTCGTAGCACGGGAGCATCAAACGAAGAACGCTGGAGCCCGCCACTGGGTGGAGCAATGTTAGCAATATCTCGATCCGTCAATACAAGTGGAAAGATGTTCGCATTTGAGTACCTACGCATCGTGGAACGTGACGGAGGTCTGGTCTACATCGCTCAACCCAGTGGAAAAACACCCACCGAGTTCGTGCTAACAGAAATTACCGATAGCCGTGTAGTGTTTGACAACCCACGGCACGATTACCCAAAACGAATCGTATACGAGTTGTCGTCTGACGGGAGCCTTAGTACGATCGTTGGTTACATGAAGGGTGGCACTCCTAAGCGTTTTGACTTCAAACGAGAAGCAAAATAAGAGCGGTTCTCAGTGTCCTAGAATGACACGACGACACAGTGACATTGTTTGCCCACAGTCAAGCCGGAAGAAGCAAATTTTGCATCGGTCTGGTGTATGGTGGATTGCTAATTTCAACATTACATTGGTGCGGCTACAAATCGACAGATTCGTTCACGAACGGTTGGCTGGGTGCTTAGTTCGTGGTAGACGCACGCTAAATGGGATGGGAGCATGATGACATCAATCACAAAGATATCGAAAATAGGTCAGATAGCGGTGACGGTAAAGAACATCGACATTTCGATTTCGTTCTACCGCGATATCTTGGGGCTTGATTTGTCATTCCGAGCGGGCGAGAACTTGGCATTCTTAGATGCCGGCGGGATTCGAATCATGCTGACGACTCCGCAGGGAGCTGGTGCTATCGGTGCCAATTCCATTCTGTATTTTCTCGTAACGGATATCGAAACAGCACATAATAAATTTGTCGAACGCGGAGCATCCAATGAGCGTCCCCCACAATTAGCCGCCAAGATGCCGGATCATGAGTTATGGATAGGTTTTCTCCGAGACCCAGATGGGAATCTAGTCGGACTGATGGAAGAAAAGCGGTAATTCAGTTGATGTGAAGGTAAAGCAACTAGTTCTTTTTGCTGCGACGTGGGATGTTCGCTTGGGACAATGCTGAGGGGAAGATCTGTTATCATTAAGTACTCGCTGGTTGCTAGGGACTTTTGAAACAGAGTCGGTTGGTGGATTGTTAATTGTTTTGCTTTCTGGAGATGAGTTATGAGGTTGTTGTATATATTGTTTTTCTTTTTGCTGTCAGCCGTCGAGGCTACTGTTGTACTGGCCCAAGATCCCAAACCTGATCCGCGCGAGAAACTAGAGACTGCTATACCCGAGAGTATCAAGATGCTTACGGCCAAAGAGTTTAAGCCATTTATCGAGAAATTTGTCGCTCCAGATGACTTGAAGGAAATCACTAAGAGAACGACCGTCGAAGAGTTTGCAAAACGTTTCGGTGAGGAAAAAGCAGAGACACTCTTGAAGGTGCTAGAAAATATCAAGGATACAAAACCGACCTTCGATAAGACTGAGACCAAAGCAACTTACACTTTGACTCAAACGATCGGCAGCAAAAAATCGATCACCTTCAAAAAGGTCGAGAAGTATTGGTATATCCAAAATTGATGTAAGTGATTCGGAGTACAGTTCCAGAGGCTAAAACGGATCTACTTATGGGATTACTACTTCAGTTGGTGTGGCTTATTCTTGTCGCGGCCATGATCGTAGCCGGGATTAGGACGGTTCTCATAGAAAACAGCCAAGGCCAAATGGAGGGGCGAGAGAATGGTCCACGCTTTACCACCCTATTTCTAATCTTACTTTGTCTCCCGCCTTTGTTCGTATTCATGGTGACGAATACCTTTCTTATGTTCTCGCATCCAACTGTGCAGTTTACGGCAGGAAGTAAACTCGCAGGAGATCTTTGGTCAATGTGGTCTCGTTACTGGCATGTTGTGCTCGGGATTGCTTTTATGCAGATCCCGGTGTTAGTAATCGTTACCGTTTTGACTCTTGTTGTTAGAAAAGTTCGCGCGTGGAGAACCGCCATGTCACTAGCGCTGCTTTCCGCCATCTTAGGAGCATTTATAGTCGCGATTGCCAGCCCGCGAGCTTAGGTAATCACTCGCCTAAAGATCGTATAGTTACGCGATTCCAATATTTCATCGAATCGGACGCGTCCTGAGTACATTCGAGTACATTAGATTCCCTCGATGATCCCAGTGCTGTCGGCAAACGTATCGGTTTTAACGCCGAGTTTTTGAAGCATGGTGACAAAGAGGTTGGATAGAGGTATGTCTTCCCGTGTGGCTTTATCTTGCCATGGCTCTCGATCTCCCATCCAGGCTCCACCTTGGAATTTATCCCCGGCTGCATTGAAGTATCGCCCGTGTTGGAAGCCCATGTTCTTTCCGCCCGCGAGCATTAAGGGATAATTGCGAGATAGGTGGAATGCACTCGAAGCAGATCCGTAAAAAAGCAACGAGTTATCCAACATGGATCCCGTGCCATTAGGCTCAGGAGTGCCCCGAAGTTTTTCGACAAAACGGCCAAACTCTTCATTCAAAAAGCGGCAGTAGATACCAAAATTCTTCCAGCCGTTTGGATTCTTGGTCTCGTGTGAAAGTTGATGAGCCAAATTAAAGCCGACAGCCCGTGACAAATGATCGCTTCTTCCAATTCCGTTCTCTCGGCCGATTTGATAGGTCGCTATCCGAGTGGAGTCCGTACGAAATGCGAGATAGATCATTTCGAACATCGTTTGTAGATATTCGCGAGGCTCATCCGTTGTAAGTTCAAGATTGAGCGGTTCACGCTCTACATTTGGTAATGGCGCATCGAGCCACTTCTTCGCTTTCTCAACCTTGAGCTCTGCCTGGCGAACCGATTCCATATACTCGTCTAGATTCTTACGATCTTCTAGAGAGAGATTTTGTTTTAGAGATGCAGCATCCATGAGCACTTCGTCCAAAGCGCTTCGGCTCATAGCCAATCTTTTTGCCGACCGTGCGTCGGCCTTAACGAACAGCATGTCGAAGATTTGCTTGGGCCTATGTTCAGCGGGAATCGGGCGACCGTTTTTGTCGAACGAGATCGTGTGTGTTCCCCGCGCTGTTCCCGTTCCTCCATCTGTCGACATTATGAGAGACGAGAATCTCGTTTGGTCCCCTATGTGACTCGCGTAAACTTGGTCTAGCGAAATCGTATTGGCGTAATCACGATCTCCATCACCCGTAGCGGCGGCGGTAAGAAACTGATCGGCGTTGTTATGCCCATGCACGTTTCTTGAGGCGATATGAGAAAAACCTGACAGCACGGTGAATTCGCTTCTCAACGGCTCTAAAGTCTCCATACATTTGGAGAATTTGAAGTCCGTTCCATTGCCGTGCGGAAACCAAGCCCAATCTTGATAAGCGGGGTCGTTGGGTAATGGCATCGGAACGCCGTCAGGAAAGTAAAAACATCCCAGTCTCCGAGGATTCGAAACTTCACCACCCCGAGCAACTTGATGAAGGGATCCCATCATGGGAATCGCGAGCGCCAATCCAGTCCCTCTTAGGAATCGGCGACGGTCAATTCGGTTAAGATCAAGTGGCATAACAATTCCTCAAATGTTGGCATGATCTGCCAAAAAGTAGATCGACTATCGGTATCGGAACAACTCGCTGCAGACGATTTCTTTGATCATGGTTTTGAGCCCATCACCCTCCAATCGTACTTGTGCAGTGATTCGTTCCACATCGGCTCTGTCTGTAAACTTAAGCGGGCGACCTAATGCATAGGTAGAAAGCTTGTGTACAATGGCTCGCACGAACTGATCCTGACGATTTTCCAAAAGGAACATTTTTAAGCCAACAATACCATCAATTGTCTGTTCGTTATACAGTTTGCTTGATGCGTCGACGGGCTTGCCGTTTACTTGGTCTCTCCAGCGGCCGATGGCATCGTAGTTTTCGAATGCAATTCCCCATGGGTCTATTTTCATATGGCATGCCATGCAGGCTGGGTGATTACGGTGATCCTCGATTCGTTCCTTGAGCGTCATTTTTGCGATCTCAGGATTAGCTAAATCAATCTGCGGAACAGCGGGAGGTGGAGGAGGGGGAGGATCGTTGAGTAAACTCTCTAACACCCACTTGCCACGTTTTAAGGGATGAGAGTCGGGATAGTCGGAATTCATGGCCAGTAAACCGGCCTGTGTTAACAAACCGCCGCGCCGAACATCGCTTGGATTTAAAGAAACGCGTCGGAAATGGTTTCCGTAAACTTCACCGATACCGTAATGCCTCGCTAAGCGTTCGTTCGCGATTGTGTAATCGCTGTGGAGAAAATCCAAAACGCTAGCATCACATCGCAATATCTCTCGAAATAACTCTACTGGTTCTCGTCGCATGGCTTCTTTTAGCAACGGATCAAATCCAGGTACATTCTGCTGAATGTTGAGGAAATCGAGGAGCTCAAGATTTAGCCATTGCGATACAAAATGATCCACAAAGCGACTGGATTTTGGGTCCTCAAGCATCCGAGATACTTGGCTTTTAAGGGTGTCGATATCGTTGAGAGAGCCATCGCGAGCTGCTTGCAACAGTTCTTCGTCTGGTATGCTGCTCCAAAGAAACATGGCTATACGAGTCGCAAGCTCATGGCTTGAGAGCAATTCGCGGGCGCTGCCCTGGGGTTTAGTTTCAGAAGATTGGTTTTCAGCGGATCTGTCAGGAACTATATAAAGGAAATTCGGTGAAGCTACGATTGATGCGAGAATCTCAAGTGCGGCCGACTCCATACTATCGCAGTCCGGTCTAATCTCGGAATACCTCCTTATCTTTTGAGCGATCTCTTCGTTGGAGATGGGACGACGCCAAGCTCTCGCCATGAACCTGGAAATGACGCGGGCTACATAATCCAACTCAGGCTCGTTTTCGTATCGACTGGGAAACAGGTTGGTATGAGAGTTAGGTGGCCACTGATCAAAGGCTAGAGATTGCACCTCAACATAGTCAATCTGAATATCGTTTGCCGAAGCCGAGCTGTTTACCAAGCGGATGTATTCCGAGGGACTCGGCATAGCCCCCATGGGAGAGTCACCGCGTACAGAATTCCGAGGATAGATTTCCCCTAGTTCGATCTCCCATTCGTAGTACTTCGGTGCCTCGTTTGCTGCATCGATTTCCAAATCGAACTTTCCCACCGGAAGCAGAGCACGTCCCTCGTTACTAGCTTGCCATCCAAAAAACAACTGCAGGCTCGGGGGATGAGCCAGCTTTGAATCCATACGCGACGCCTGAACGCGGACTCGCATCGGTCCGTGGTCGGGTAGCTGGTCTCCGAGCTCTATATTGATCCATTGTCCAGCAGGCAAGATCGCAACATGGTCGAGTTCGTCTGGGTGTTTTGGCGAGGATTTATGAGGGAGATTCGCGTACTTCGCTTCGCCGTAGTCCCAGTTTGCAACTACGGTGCGACCATTAAAGCGATCAAGAAAATAGCTACGTGAGTGAGGCTTCTGGAATTTTTTTTCCAATTTTTGAAGTTCGTCTTCAAGCTTACTCGGCGAGTCGGTGAACTCTTTCCTTACTCTCGCCTCTTCCGCTTCTTGTTTTGGCCACTCCAGCCTGGATACGTCCTTCATCGAGATTCCCCAGTAAAGCGATTCCGGTTTTGGACCGAGATGGATCGCTCGGGTCAAGGCCGCGTGAGCAGATCGATAGCAGGTTTCGAACTGAGCTACCGACATCTGCAAGTGCTCAGAACTGTTTTGAAAACCATCCTCCGAGTTTGCTTCCGGGGGAAGATCTTTCGCAAAATCCCATGGAAGCCCGAGCAAGTCTTGAAGTGCATAATTAAATTCGTAGCGAGTCATTCGACGAAATGACGAGTGAACGGCAGAATCGCGTCGTACAACCGATGCAATTTGTAACTCGTGCGAAAGCCAGTCTACTATTTCCTTTCGCTCTTCATCCGAAATTTCGGTACTGTCGGGCGGTGGCATTTCCCCTTTACTGATAACGGCAAAGATTTCATTCCACCAATCCACGTCTCCTCCATTATGAAGATTCGGATTTAGCGTATCGATTCGAATATTACCTGAAGGATCGTCTGAGCCATGGCAATCGAAACAAACCCTTTTAAAGATCGGTTCAATCTTCGTTTTAAACTCGTCTAGCCTAGGTTTCGGCGGTCCATCGACGATCACACTGGTAAGCAAATCAGGACTAGGAGTATCTCTGTACTGGGAACGCATCAGCCCGGTTTGCTTTAGCTTTCTAATCTGAGCATCCGAGGTATCCTCGTTTGCAGAAGCGAAAACTGCAGGCTCAGATTTTGTGGCAGGCTCGGATCCCTCGTCGTCAGCAAAAATCAGTGATGGCAATGCGATGATTGCAAACAAGAGGACGATAGACCATCTCGATCGAAGGGGATGAAAACCCACCTCCATTTGTCCTAACGATTTCGCGAGTCGATGAGGAATCAACATAGGTAAACGTTCACTAGTTTTGGCGTTCAGAACAAGGACCACGATCTATGGATCAATTTCATGGCTCATTGCGGCGAGGTTGGCTTTGGTAATCCGGGGAGGAGACGATTAATGTAGGCGGGGTATTAACGAGGCGCACTGGACGATTCGACTTAACCACCGGGCGTGTTCTCCATCCCTAAGGATATCCGAAAAACTCCGTCCTTGCTCTTTTTTCCCGCCGTATAGGAAAAGTTACAGGCCTCCCTTTATCGTCCTTCAACTTGCGGTCCTAGAAAATAACCTTGACTTGCCAATCCCCGAAATCCCATCCCGCAGAATGAGCAAGACGAAACGCCTCGGCGAATCCCCTTTCTTACGGGGTATTGCTCTAGCCGAAAGAAGTTATCAGTTAAAGGCTAATTGGAAACACATGGAGAATTAATGGTACCAAAGTTGGTCAGGGGTGAGCAACCTACAATTAATGCGACAAGCCCTCGCGCGTGGGTCGTAAGAAATATCATCACTGGCTTGTGGCACTGAATGAACTTAACGATTCGATCTCCGGAGCAAAGACTGTTATGCAAATGGCTGTCGAAACAATACTTGTCTAGACAATTAAATGGGGGCGAGCTATTATGGCTGGGGATATCGCGTAGGTTTTCGGCGTTTCGATCCAAAGTTACTGTGTTTTCGTGAATGAATAATCTGCAATTGGCGGTCCATTTTTTTGCCCAGATAGCGATCATTCTTGCTTTTTGCAGGGTGGTGGGGCTAGTCGCGAGACAGTTTGGACAACCGCAGGTGGTCGCAGAGATGATTGCCGGCGTATTGCTGGGGCCTTCCTTCTTCGGGTACTTCTGGCCCGAGTACCAGCAATGGATTTTTCCCTGGGATCCGACTCAAAAGACTCGTGATACGCAGAGCTATCTATTCCCAGCGTCGCAGCTGGGACTGGCACTTTATATGTTCATTGTCGGAATGGAATTCCGTATGGATATCATCCGAAATCATTTAAAATGTTCGATCGCTGTGTCGCTCGCAGGCGTGGTCACACCTTTTCTTCTAGGAGCGGGACTGGGATGGTTCTTTTTGAACAACACCAATCTGTTTCCTGAAAAGACGTCATCCTTGGAAGCGATGCTTTTCTTGGGTGCATCGATGTGTATTACAGCGTTCCCCATGCTGGCTCGCATCATTCATTTTAAGGGATTGGCCGGTACGACGATGGGGACTGTCGCGATTGGTGCGGGAGCAATTGATGATGCGACTGCATGGTGTCTACTCGCGGTGGTGTTGGCGAGTTTCGACATGGATCCGTCCGCAGCTATCAATAACATTGGTGGTGGGGTTGCTTTCGCGGCCACTTGTTTTTTGGTCGTAAAGCCGATTCTTGCACGAGTGGAGAGTTGGATGATCCATGAGGGAAAGCTTACGGAAACCGGCGTAGTTGTGGGGCTTGTTATGATGGCCCTGGGGGCATGGTTTACGGATCTCATTGGGCTGCATGCTGTTTTCGGAGCCTTTATGATGGGGGCCTCTATGCCGAGAAACACGATGTCTGGCCAACTGATTGAACGTATCCAGCCACTCACTGTCGCATTGCTTTTGCCTCTTTTCTTTATCTATTCAGGGCTAAACACTAAGATTGGTTTGCTCAACAGTCTAGAACTATGGGGATATTGCTTTTTGATTCTTTTAGCCGCGATCGCTGGTAAAGGAATCGCATGTTGGCTAGCCGCTTTAGCAACGGGACTACCCAATCGAGAGGCAATGGGAATCGGTACTTTGATGAATGCTCGCGGGCTAATGGAACTGATTATCATCAACATCGGTTTGCAGCGGGGGATCATATCTGAAGAACTTTTCGCCGCCCTAGTGATCATGGCAGTAGTAACGACATTGATGGCATCTCCCATCTTTGATTGGCTCGTAAGACGTAGTGGCAACAGCGTAGGTGCAATGAATAACCGAGAAGCTACGCGCCAGAGCAACCTACTTCAATAGTATAGTCAACAGTAGTTATAGTGCTCTAGTATGTTGACGATCTGGCTCCACGTGTACCATGACATCTCGTATCGTGGGATACTCGTCAAAGAGTTTCTCCTTGACGTCGTGAGCGATATCGTGACCTTGAGACACGGAAAGATGTGGAGGGACTTCAATATGGATATCCACAAAGTATTCCAGGCCGGATTTTCTTACCCATATTTTTTCTACGAGCGTTACGTTTTCTGTTGACGCAGCAATACGGGTGATATCGGCCACGAGTTGGGGTGGAGCCTGAGCGTCCATTAGCTGACTCGCGCTAGAAAGGAATAGCTTCATTCCGGAGAAAGCAATGGCAACGGCGACGACTAACGATGCGGCTTCGTCTGCCCAAAGATATTTTTCACCACCAATTCTTACCATCGTTAAACCAACGAAAACGGCCAACGAGCAGAAGGCGTCGCTTCGATGGTCCCAGGCATTGACAATCAACGCGATCGAGCCCGTTCGTCGCCCAACGCGAACCTTGTAATGATACAAAGCCTCTTTTATCAAGACATTAAGACCTGCGATCCAAAGAGCCCAAAGGGGAGGCAATGTATGTGGCTCCTGGAATCGATGCACGGCCTCCCAGGCAATCATGAGAGCCGAGATTATAATCAACATGGCAACATTAGAGGCCGCAATACCCTCAGCTCTAGTATGACCATAGGGGTGCTCGTTGTCCGGTGGACGCTGCGCAACCCGTAATGCAAATAGCACAACAACCGTTGCAACCACATCTCCAATGGAGTTGACGGCATCTGCGATCAAGGCAAAAGAATTGCCAACGATTCCCCCAACAAGCTTAACCAGTCCCAGAGTGAAGTTCACGAACAATCCAAGCAATGCAGCATTGATGGCATCTCGGTAAATCGGTTTTATGTTTCGCTGTCTCACTCGATTACGATCCTGCATTTTCTATGGATGTCATACTCATGCCGGATCATAACGTAATTTGCGAAACTCTATCAGACGGGATTCGCATACATTAAGACTTATCTCTGTATCCGATTTTACGCTCCAACGGGGTTAAACGTTTGGCCACAAGACCATGCGCATTCCTGAGTTGGTATCCGAGAGTCCCTGAGCCTTGTAGCCGGATTCTTTTCTCTTCGTTTGCGTGATATTTTTGAGACTTTATCCTCGCTACAAAGAATTTTCGACGCAATTTGTAACTTCTTTCCGAGCCAGGGATCTGCCATTCGAGCCGCACAATCGGCGATGCACGACGCTTCGCCGAAACGCGTTCCTAGGTTTTTTGTTTGAGGAGCTCAAGACGATGATTCAATCTATTTCTGCTGCTACGCTAAACAGCTTGATCGCCAATGGAGCGACGCCTGAGATCATTGACGTGAGAGCCCCCGTCGAATTTCAGGAAGTTCATATTAATCTTGCACAGAACGTTCCTCTGGATCGCTTGGATCCCGAAGCCGTTATGGCATCTCGAAAAGGAACTGCTAACGAGCCACTCTACATCGTTTGTCGATCTGGCGCACGAGGCGGACAGGCATGTCAAAAGTTTCTTGCAGCGGGATACTCCAACGTAGTCAATATCGAGGGTGGGACGATGGCATGCGTACGGGAAGGAATCGCAGTCACACGAGGCAAAAAAGGGCTACCTCTCCATTGCCAAGTTCAGATAATCACGGGAACTATGGTGATGTCCGGCGTCCTGCTCGCCATTTTTCTGTCGAATCAATACTGGTTGTTGTTGTCGCTAGCGATGGGTGCAGGCCTTACGTTCTCTGGATTGACCAACACCTGTGCCATGGGATCGATTCTATCGCGAATGCCATGGAATCAAATCAAGGAGCCAACCACGCCTGCGACAACTGGCCAAGGCACATGTGCTACCAATACAACTCAATCACCGAAATGCTGCTCGTAAGTGTGGTTGATTGCCGTGGTTTATTCCACCAATCAACACTACATTCAGATTGCGGAACTACGGTGTCTTTCTTACGCAGTACAGGTGCTCTAAACCACGGAGGTAGATAGCATTGTTAGCGATCGCGGGTGTTGCCCAGAAAGTGTCCTCCAGCTTTCCCTGTCCCATCACGTCACAGGTCGCATTTGCGCTAACGACTACTGCGTTCCCTTGTTCGTCAAGGTAAAGAATCTTGTCGTCGACTTGGATTGGGCTAGCCGCAATAGATGAGAGCCCATCGATTCGCCGCTCATTAAGTTTCTTGCCGCTTGATGCATCGTAAACTCTGAGAATATTGTTGTCATTAACAAAGACAAATTTGTTGGTGGAGAGGGGGGACGACATGCCAGGAGCCGCTTTTTTCTCGATCCAAGCACTACCTTTAAATTCACCATTTTTCTTCTCAGGGCTGAGATCACCCTCTCCGCCAGCTAACATAGAAAACAAGGGCCCTTTGGACATAGGATCCGAACCGCCGAAGTAAATTCGTTCGCTATCTGAAGCAATCGAGCAGGCTGTTGGTGCTTTGACGTTTTCAATCTTCCAGAACAGCTTGCCGGTTTGAGGGTCGAGTGATTCGATTCTCTCTCCTCCAGAGACGACAAGCTCCGATCTGATATTGTTGGTCCACACGATGGGCGATGCCCAGGACGTACCTTTCTTATCGCGTTCGTGGGTCCATTTTTTCTCTCCAGTTTCGATGGAGAAAGCAACGACTGCCGCACTGCTTTCCGTGAAATGCTGAACAAAGGCGAGATCGTTCTGTATCGCCACTGAACTTCCTGTTCCGAATCCGCTCGTTGTAGCAAAAACGCCGAGCTCTTGCTTCCAGCGAATCTCTCCCTTGGGTGATACCCCTGCCACAATTCCTGTTGCACCAAAAAAGACGACGATACCCTTTTCGTTAGCAGCTGGCGTTTCCGTGGCATAGGTATTGGAGGGATGAACAGGAAACTTCGGCTGCCCCTCGCAGATAGTCGTGCTCCAAAGCTTTTCACCTGATTGGCACTCGTAGCAGTGTAATTGCCACTGTATGTTAACCTTTGGCGGGGGAGTAAGGCCACCCAGGCCCATACTTTGCGGAGTACGAACGCCATTAGCAAAATTTTTCGGCTTCAGATCCTTGTCTGCGACTGCTGAGGAGACGAACAACTTATCTCCAATAACGATAGGTTGCGACCAACCAGTTCCTGGAATCGGAACCTTCCACGCCAAATTCTTCGAATCGGACCAATCAAGAGGGATTTCATTGCCCGAAGCTTTGGCTGCACCTCCCGCCCCGCGAAACTGAGGAAAGTCGGCATGGGAACGGGAAACGGTGTACCCACAAAGGCTCAAGCCTACCAGTAAAAAACGAGCGAATTTCATAGGTGTTCACCCCTGTTGTAAAACAAGACTCTTTTAAGTCGCGATCAATATCGACTTAGAGCCCAAAGATTCGAACCAGTGCGTTATTCTACAAAATCGTCAACCCGAGTGGAGTGATGTTGCAGGGGTTGGTTACAAGTACGCCCTATAAAATCTGACATAATTCAAATCGGCCTGTGAACCAACGCACCAACTCGATAGTCGATTTTTCCGAACTAACTATCCATGCGGAGATTTTTATGTCCTATCGCCTCGATCAGATGCAATCAAGAGAGAAACTGGAATCAATCTTTGCTGAGATCGAAGTGGCCAAATACGATGGTTGGGTCAGCGAGTTAACAGACGAAGATCATGATGCATGCCTTTTGGATATCGCTCAACACGTGGATATAACCCAGTACCCTCGGATTCTTGATGTTGGTGCGGGTACAGGCGCAATGTGCATCGCTCTAGCCAAGGTTGCAAATCTGAACGTTTCTGCCTTAGAACCACTGGCCGCGATGATAACCGTGCTCAAGAAAAAGCCCGAACTATCGCAAGTTCGTGTTGTCCAAGGGTTCTGCGACCATCCTGATGATCGCTCTCACTTTAGAGCTGGCGAGTTTGATTTGATTATAGCAAAACAGCTGGTTAATGGCTTATACGATCCAGTTACCGCTTTTCGCAACTGGTATTATTGGTTGAAGCATAACGGTGTCGTTGTTGTTTTAGATGGCATGTTTGATCGCAGTTCGTGGAGTGGTAATTGGTCCGACTGGGTGGACCTATTACCCGTGTCGTGCAATCGATCGCTTGCTACGATCCCTTACTTACTTGAATTGGCTGGTTTTCAAGTTTCTTACAGTGGCTATATGGATCATACGAACGCGAGGCCATCAACGCGAACCAAGAGGATGATGGTTATCGCTCGGCGTATCGATCTGTAAATGTTACAGGCCGAATTGTGGTCGTAGACGTGTAGTTTGGTATTTGGTATTGGTGACCAGACTCCTGTATGTGATATCAACCGCCCAGGCCAACCTCGCACCGAAACCACCTACACCTACGACTCGGCCGGGTTGCTTGTCTCTTCGACCGATCCGCTCGGACAAACAACCACCTATACCTACGATAATGCCAAACGAGTCGTAGCAACAACTTATCCCGATAGCACCACTGAGCAATCGCTCTATGGCACAGGTGCTAATGCAGGCCGTGTGATCAAGACCAAAGACCGCATGGGCATGGTCACCACCATGACCTATGACAACAGTGGCTTGCTCACCCAACAAGTCGTCTCGGCCGCCATTGATGCCAACATCCTGGCCAACTTCGCCGCCGTCTGGAGCTCCCGTAGGCCGTAACAAGACGAAATGCGACTCAGTTACGGCACAGCACGCCAGGGCTGAATGACTAGTCGGTTTAGGATTGAGTTGCAGTATTCCCCTGCCGTAACTTCGCCGAGCCTTGTTACGGCCTACACAGATGCCTGCCACCAGGCCTCGAGATTAGTGTCGATTAGTGAGGATTAGTGTTCCCGACCTCTTGCTGCCAAATCACGACAAATGATTAAGGTAAAAAGATGGGGGCATGAAAATGAAGTGCCGGAACTATATTCTTGCCCCCATTTTCTTGCCTAGTCTAGCTACCGAGCCAGCGATGGAACATTAATTCGAACGGTAACCGCAACTCATCCCGGTTACACCCTAGCCGACTTCGCCGCCGTCTGGAGCCTCACCCGCAGCACTGCTGCCAATGCAGCTTACATCATTCACGATGCCAACCATGTTGTCGAAGTTCGTACCCCACGCTACTTCGACTCTACCGATACCGAAGGCTATCAAAAAGCCAAAGAAACCTGGACTTACAATGGTCGAGGTTTAGTCGCCACCCACACCGAAGCGACCGGAACTTCCGTCGGGGCCACAGAGTCGTTCACGTATGACCTCAAAAACCGGCAATTAAGCCGTACCGACATAGTAGAACAATTGCCTCAATTGTTTGGAAAATCATAGTAGAACAATTGCCTCAATTGTTTGGAAAATCAGAGTAGAACAATTGTCCTCAATTGTTTAGAAAAATAAAAGCCGAACAATTGTCCTCAATTGTTTGGCACGCTGGTTAGCTATCTAAAGCCAAAAACGGCAGAGAGATTAGTACTGGCCAACTCTTAGTCACGGACTCGAAAAGGCTCACGACGCTCCACGAACAATTGGGACAATGGTTCTACTTTGGTATGGAGGAACTGGTACCTCCATTGGCAACCTGAGTTATACTTGGGATGCGAACAAGAACAAAACTTCCGAGACCTTTTGCGGAACGATGAGCGGTTACGGGTTCACTTCAGCTTGCACTAGCTACGACGACGAAGATCGTCTCACGGGCTTCGCTCTCACAAACGGAACCTTTACCCAGTCCTGGAACCTGACCAAGGTCGGAGATTGGACCAGTGTTACCACCAACGGTACCGCTCAAAACCGAACACACGGTCCGACCCACGAGCTCTTAACCGCCGGTGGCCAGAACATCTCCACCGATGTCAAAGGTAACATCACTCTTCTTCCCTCAAACCTCACCCCTCAAAGCTCACCGCTTGCTCTGCAATGGGACTTCGATAATAAGCTCCGGGGCGCAGATCTTGGCAAAAATAACAGCGTGGATGTAAACTTCCAATATGACGCACTCGGAAGACGTGTAGCACGCACGGGAACCGGTGGTTCGGTTGTTTATGTGCAACATGATCAGCAAACGTTTGCGGACTACCCTGTGGGTGGTGTCGCTTCGACACCGACTTACCGATATGTCTATGCCAGCTACATCGATGAACCGGTCGTGCGCAAGGCTGCGGGTACCAGTGGCACGATCCACTACTACCATCGCAACCAACAGTACTCCATCACCGCTATGACCACGTTCACAGAATAAGAGATAGACTCAGTCAGTAATGCCCCCGCCCAAGGCGGACGGGTAGCCGGTTGGTCTCTTGGGGCTGAATTGCCGTTTTCCCAATCTTTTCCCTATAGGTTTTCCAAAGGTGTTTTGGATTTCCTATTGTCCCGATCGAGGCTCAGATGAGCCGTTTGTTGCACCGAATGCGGTCTTGGGCTCACCACTGTGGTTTATCTCAGTGGGAGCATGACTGAGTAGCTACCGACACCGCAAGTCGCACACAACCCACCTCCTCCGTCTGGCCGCAGGCTAGACGGAAGAGATGGGGGGGGTAAAAAGGGGCGACGTATTGTAGGCACTCAGTCAGCGCCCCCTCGGCACGGGGCCCGAATGGTTGCGGAAGCACCGGTCGCATGGGGAATGCAACTTTCATTGGAAGGCGGGCATTGGAACGAACAATTCGATGCACTTAATTAGAATCGCGTGCTGGCGCACGAAACGTCAACCGTGTGCTAGCGCACGTCGGCTGATAGATTATAATTGCGTGCTCGCGCATGACGTCAGCCGGTGCTAGCGCACGAGCAGCTCATGGCAGCGGTAATTGGACCATCGATAGCTCAAAGCTACTCACACGAGTGCACGAACATTCTAGTTGTGAGCAGGTAATCGTCGCGCCGCACGCAAGCTCACTGATCGAGGCGTATGCTTGACTCGTGTACCACCAGTCCATGATGTTGAGTTGAGTTCCTGTTCAGCCGCCCGAAGAATTCGGGAGGGGCTTGTCGTCGAAGTCGACAATACTTTGGAAAGAACCCCAGCAAGGCATACAATCTGTGGTCAGATCGTCTACCTACCCTCGTCCCCTGCCGTAACTTCGACGAGCCTTGCCACGGACTACGAAGACACCTGCCGCCAGGCTTCGAGATTAGTGTCGATTAGTGAGGATTAGTGTTCCCGTCCTCTTGATGGTTCGTTAGCTAAAGAGAACGACCTCTTGTTCTTTAGAGTCCTTGTATGGGCAGAAAAATCAGACGGAGAAAGATAAGACACCCATTTTTGTGCGTTCGATATTTCTGCCAAATTCGAAAGGTTCTACGACCATAGCAATGGGGGCGTAACGCCGCGTTCGCTAGAGACGAAATCAACGCAGTTCCTCCATCGAATCCCGAAGCTTTTCTAAACGTTTCGGCGAGATACTAATTTTCGTTCCCAAATGCTGCGAATGAATCGACACTCTCAACTCTTCTATATGCCAACGGTAATCTAACAAACTGCCAAAGGGCTCCAAACGATCACAGCCGACACGTTGCTTACCAACGCTGGGGATCGCTTGAAGTGTCGCTTGCGAGGGTTGTAATTGCTGCAATCGCTTCACGTAATCGTCCCAAAAAACTCTGGCAACATTCTCCGTCGCTAGGTCCTTTTGCGTGCCAACAGTTTTCAGTCGCTCTACTCTGACTGCCAATGATTGGAGATAACGAGGATACTCCTTTACCCAACACCATGGCACACCCCAAACGAACGACTCTCTCCAAATCTCGTTGGCCTGCTCCCGTATTTGCTTCAAGTTGCCCACATATGAGCTTGGCGTTTTCTCTAACAACGCTCGCAGTCTGTAATTGGCTTCCGCAACCTTGGGTAGCCAACGCGATACCTCACTTGCTGCCAAACCAATTCGCTCCAGACGTTTCATTCTGGCTAAATCAAAATCTAGCTTCGTCGTCATGGCGGGCGTCAATGCCTCTGCATTCCAGTTTTGATCGAGAAATGCAAGTCTCGCAACTAAATCCGCCAGTAGGTCTCTAAGCCGTTCGCTCGGGAAACGATCTGATAACCACAAACTGATTTGCCCCAATTGAGGGAAGTGCTGAATATGGCTACGTATCTCTTTGCGATCCATACGTTGGAATAATCTCACGTTGCCCACTCGCAACATTTGCTCTGCAAGCTCCTTGTGATCTACAACTGTTGTCGCAATAGTCTCTTCGGTGGTGACCAGACATGGGTAAAGCTCGATCCGTACACCACCTCGGTTCTCAACAACCGATTTGGGTAAAGATTCAATGTCCCAAGTCGTGAGATTACTTCGTTTCCAGTCGTACGAGATCTCAGCCGTTTTGTTTCCCGGTGTTGTAAACGCGGCCGTTTGCTTTTCTTTTTGAGATTGTTGTAGCTCGAGTAAATCACGGCTTGACCTGATCGTCTTGCCTTCTTGATCGATCAACTCAATCCGCATACGAAGATGCTCGGGTAACGAGTTAACGTCAAAATCGTTTGGCTTAACAGGCTCACGAATGTGTTTGGAAATCACCTCACAAATCGATTTCCAAAAAGGAGATTGTTGTCGATGCAGTTCGGTGAGCGCAGGCAATAAATCGGTTACAGTATCGGGGACTGGAACCAACTGACGACGCAATCGTTTGGGAAGCGATTTAATCAGGTAAGTGAGTTTCTCTTCAATCAAACCCGGTACCAACCACTCTAATCGTTCTGAATGGATTTGATGCACGACTGCGGCGGGAACCGATACACTGACTCCGTCGGATTCGTGGCCTGGCTCAAATTTGTAAGTAAGTGGGAGTTGTGTGACCCCAAGAGATACTTGTTCAGGAAATAACTCATTGACCTCGGCGCGATCAATTGGCAAAACAATGTCATCCCAAGTCAGAAAGGGAGATTTTGTTGATGGATCAACCTTTGATATCTTCTTGAAATGCTCTAATTCGCGATCCCATTTTTCTAAACTCACTCGATCGACAACATTAGATGGAATACATTGCTCATAGAAATCGACGAGAATCTGAGTGTCAACGATCAAATCTCGACGCCGAGTCTTGTTCGCCAAGGCACGCACCTCTTCAATAAGCTTGCAGTTGTGCTCCCAAAACCGCGCTCTCGAGGAGAGTTCTTCCTGAGCTAGGCCGTGTTCGATCAGCAATGTACGAGCCAAACTTGGATTGAGCGGTGGCAACGGGACCGATACCTTTGGGGAAACCGGTAACCCGAACAGGCTGCCTCGTCGCATCACCATCGCTCGCCCTTGCTTTCTGCTAAAGTGAGGCTCTTCGTAGGAGTATTTGATGAGATGACCGGCCAATTGTTCGATCCATTCTGGCTCGATGTACGCAACCGTTCGAACATATCGCTGTGTCGTTTCTACGCGTTCTGCTGCAACGATCCACTTCGGTTTACTCTGTCTAACCCCCGAACCAGGCCAAAGCGTCACTTCAAGATTCTGTGCAGCCCGATACTTGCCTGGCTCGTCCATCATCGCAATACCTGACAATAATCCCGAGAGAATCGACAGATGGAGCCGGTCGTAACCTTCTACCCGAGTAGGCTTTACTTGGACCGCATTTCCCACCTGTTCCGCTCCTCGCTTGTTTCTCTCAAAATTGCGACTGCCAGGTTTTGTATTTCTTATCCTTGGGTCATCATGACTGGTGTCGTCCGGTGCATCAATTGGCAATAACTTTAGGCGACGCGGCTCGAAACGAGCGTTGGATTCTTTACAACTTTCAAGTAATTGCCGATGAACATCGGCCCACTCTCGCATCCGAATAACAGACAAGAAATTGTCCTGCAATGCTTTCTGGAGACGGGAGCGACTCAAGTCTTCTCTTAACTTGTGATAGAAGTCCCAAATGCGAAGATAAGAAACAAAGTCGCTCGTAGGATCTCGAAATTTTGAATGTGCTTCATCGGCCGCAGCCGCTTTTTCGGGAGGCCGCATGCGCGGGTCTTGGGATTCGAGTGCAGCCGCGACGATGAGCATTTCGTTCAAACAGCCATTGGTCTCCGACTCGATAATCATTCGTCCGACGCGAGGATCGACCGGCCAGCGCGCAATCTTGCGACCGATCTCGGTCAATATCTCTTGTTGATCGATAGCTCCGATCTCCAACAGTACATTCATGCCCTCGCGAACCGCTTCTGTTCGCGGCGGATCGAGCCAAGGCAGAGACTCAAAATCCGAAATCCCCAGCGACTTGGTATGAATAATAGTCGATGCTAAATCACTACGACGAATTTCCGGTGTCGCAAATTGCGGACGTGATAAGAAATCTTGTTCATCGTAAAGCCTAATCGCGATTCCGGGGCCCAGCCGCCCGCACCGCCCTGACCTCTGATTGGCAGACGCTTGGGGGATGGGTTCGATCGGCAGTCGTTGGACTTTGCTCTTGGCTGCAAAACGGGATATCCGCGCCGTCCCTGAATCGATAACGTATCGAATACCTGGAACAGTAAGCGAACTTTCCGCCACGTTCGTAGAAAGAACGATTCGAGTTTTCGAATGTGGTTTAAAAACCCTTTGTTGCTCTGCCTCGGTCAATCTAGCATAAAGAGGTAAAACCTCTACATCATTGAGCCGTCCAATTCGTGTCAGGTGTCCCCTCAACTGCTTAGCTGCATCGCGAATATCTCGTTCTGACGGAAAAAACGCGAGTATATCGCCTCGTCCCTCAGAAAATAGTTCGTCCACCGCGTCACAAAACCGATCCATCACGGAGGCATCGTAATCCTCTTCGGTGTTTCTATTGGTTTCTTGATAGCCGAGTGCACCTCGATATCGAATTTCGACCGGATAGCTTCGACCTTCTACCTGGACAATTGGAGCGGGACCAATGGCGTCGACAAAATGCTCCGAGAACCGGTCTGCGTCGATTGTCGCACTCGTGATGACGATTCGTAGATCTGGGCGCTTTGGCAGTATATTATGAAGGTAAGCCATCAACAGATCGATGTTGAGCGACCGTTCATGGGCTTCGTCAACAATGACCAAGTCGTAAGCGTCAAGAAATCGGTCGCGTTGGATTTCTGCCAACAAAACACCATCGGTCATCAATTTGATCAACGATTCTGGTTTTGTTTGATCATTGAATCGAACCTTATAACCAACGGCATCCCCCAAGTTGGAGTCTAGTTCCTCGGCTAGCCTAGCAGCCACCGATCTAGCGGCAATGCGTCGAGGTTGCGTGTGACCAATCCAACCATGCTTTCCGAACCCTGCCTCGATACACAGTTTGGGAAGCTGAGTGCTTTTTCCAGATCCTGTTTCGCCACATAGCACAAGAACCTGTCGATTCTGTAACAGATCGATAATCTGCTGTCGGTAATTAGTAATCGGTAGTTCAGGATCATAGCTTAGAGTAACCGCCTTCTTTTGGCGATCATCGAACAGCGTTTGCGACTGCTGCAATGCATGATTCCAGCGTTCGATATCGGCTGTTTTGCGTTGCCCATTGGGCAAACTTAATATCTTGGACCGCTGATGCTTGAGTCGAAAATAATGTCGCCTAAGTAAATTAGCTGGATCCAAATCTAGCAAGCTCGCGCTGGTTGAACTCGGATCCGAGTTCATCGAGCTCATGCTCTCTCCCAACGAATCGCGAACACTCTGGCCAAGACGATAAACACAGCACCGGAGGCAGTTAATACGGCAAGCTCCATACCTATATTGTCAATGGAAAGCTCGCGCCAGAAGACCTTATTGAATCCTTCTAATGCCCAGGCGTTAAAGGTCCAGAGACCAGCCTTTTGAATCGTTTCGCTCATCAAGTATCGAGGCACCATGCTACCACCGAGAGCGCTCATGCTGAGTATGACAATCGTAGAAATCCACCCCAACTGGGTGCGTGATTTGCAGAGCGATGCTAGCAACAATGCAAAGCTTGACGATGCTCCAGCCGTAACAACCGCCATCGCGGTAAATCCTATCCAATGTCGAGCCAAATCGATCTTGAATACCAATGCCCCCCAACTAAACATCAATATCATTTGCGTGATACCGATCATCGTCAAATAGGACCACTTACCTAGCAGCAATTGATCCATCGTTAGTCGACTGCTAAGCAACCGATCCAACGTAGAATTTTCAAGCTCCTCCAACAACGATCCACTGGCGGTGGTGGCAGAGAAGAGCAAAAACATGACAGCTATACCTGCGGCGTACATTGCGATGACAGGGTTAGTTTTTTGCCCCCCCATCAAATCGACCGAGACAATTTCTGGCATAGTGGCTGAGTTGTTTGCAGTTACGCCGTCTCTTGCTGCAACGGGATTGTTAAACGAAGCGGGAGCCACAATCGACGAGTCTGTTGACAAATTGGCATCGGTAAATCGGACCGCTGCACCACGACTGGGTGCTTCTGCAGCCACTAAATCCGCTTGGGCCAGATACACAACTCGCTGCACGACAGCCGTTAAAACCTGAGACGAGACTTGATCAAACGAATCGGTTAGCACTTCGATTTTAGGCGTCGAGGTCTTTTCATTTGGTGAAAAGGCAATCGCTGCTGATACCATGCCACGTCGTACTAAATCAGCACCAGCCTCCCTTTTGAGAAGCGCCCAAGAAGCGTCTTTGTTCTTGTTGTTGGTGATTCTTAAAGAACCCTGTTCGGATAACAATTCGACCGCTCGACTCGCCAGCTTGGAATCTGACTCATTGCACAAGGCGATTTTTATCTTGGGTGTCGACGAGGAGGAGTCTCGCGATCCGAAGATCACCGCAAAGATACTGAAAAAGACGATTGGAACGATGAAAGTTAAAAATAGCTCGGAGCGATTATTGCGAAGCCGTCTCCAACTTGTTTGGATTATTGTAAGAATCACTCCCGCAACTCCTTGCCCGTCAAATGGAGGAAGACATCGTGTAGGTTTGGTTGATGCACTACCAAGTCTTTCACGATGCCCCCACTTCTTTGGATGCGAGTTAACACGCTCGGTAGTTCTTCGGCAATGTTCTCAACTGTGATGACAAACCGATTATGCTTGGAGTCCCACCTGAGACCCGGTGGAGAGACGACTAACACTCCCTCGATCTCCAAGAATACTTGACGTTTTGTGCCTACTGTTTGTTCCATGAGTTCTTCTAGCGTGCCATCTGCAACGACTAAACCATGATCCACAATCACAATGCGATCGCAACGCGTTTCTGCTTCATCGAGATGGTGTGTTGTCAAAACAATGCTAGTCCCAATCGAATGAAGTTCGTCGAGCATGTCGAATATGCGTTGCCGACTTTGTGGATCCACTCCGACGGTTGGCTCGTCGAGCAGCAAAATTCGAGGTTTGTGAAGAACACCACAAGCAATATTGACTCTTCGCTTCATCCCTCCTGAAAAATTCTTTACTAATTCGTCAGCTCTATCTGCTAACCCAATCCATTCTAGTGCCCAGTTGACGCGTTCCTTTAACTGTTTGCCTCTCAACGCGTGCAGCTTTCCAAAACACTCCAGATTTTGTCGCGTCGTCAGATCGAGGTAAATCGCTAACTCCTGAGGTACGACACCTAATTCTTGTAAAACGTTCGGCTCGCGAATGGATTTACCAAACAATAAGATTCGTCCCGAATCAGGCCGTGTCCGACCGCACAATGTCCTTATTAGAGTAGTTTTACCGGCTCCATTGGGGCCCAACAAAGCAAGGCGTTCTCCGACGTTTACGTGAAAGCTCATGCCCCGCAATGCATGGTTGTCACCAAACCGCTTGTTAACCGACTCGACAATCATTGCCATAGACTCGCTCGGAATGGAATCCGAGAGTTCGAGTTTTTGCGGGTCAGTTACTGTCGGCACGATTGTTCGTCAGGTCGTCAAGTCGAGTGATTGGATCGTAAATTTTCTAAGGTATTCGCGAGACCAAGGATTTTTGCGTTTTTCTGGCATGTTTCGAGGGTATCACAAGCCCACGATTATAAAGCCCACGTCGGATGAAAGAAATGTTGAAAAACGAGGAAGACCGATTTCGAACTTTGGCTAGATAACCTGGCAAGATCTCGAAAAGGGCACATTTTTCAGTTGATTTCGATCTATCGAACCATTCGCTGGCTTTGAATCGCATCGATCAAGGTTGGGGACGGGTTGTAAATTTCGATTTGCTGCCGCTGTCCATTTTCTTCCAAAGTCACGATCATTCGTCGATTTCTCGGAGGTGGAGGCGGCTGCGGTACGTTTGCACTGGCCAGGGAAATCGACTCCACGAGCGATGGCGAGACACTCGGAATCGAACCGTCGGAAGCATTGACAACATTACTAGTGACGGGCATCTGTTGTTCGAAAAGACGCCTAAGCCCCAGCTTGAGTAACTGAGCATAAACAATCTCTGGTGCGTTGTATAATCCCTCATCAAGTTCATCGTCCGCCGCATAACAAACTCCGATTAACTCGCCACGACTATTGAACAATCCACCACCACTCCGACCTTGGACCGGTTTTCCTGCGACCTCGACGTTTGCCGGCCCCAGGTACCGATTCAGCTTGCTGATCCGGCTATCGCGCTTCGATGGTAACGCTCCATTGTCGCACCCCCAACTGAAAACGGGATCCCCCTCTCGCAGAGTCTCACGATGATCCATCAATCGCGCGACAGGAACTGCCATCTCTGGCCGAAAGGAAATTAAGCCAATATCGGTTTCATCTGCCCTGTAGTCGATCAACCAAGCCTGATAAGTGCGCGGTTGCCCACCGATAAAGGTCTCGACAATGATGGGGGTTGTACCATGTGTGTCACGAAACAAATGGCCACACGTCAGTACGAGCGCCTCGCCATTGTAGGTATCGATTATGGTGCCGGTTCCGATCGCTTCGTGCGACGGTTCGTCAACTCGTATTCTCACGGTCGCTCCAGCCGGATCCGATGGCGGCCGATTATCCAGGGATTGCGATTGCATGACCTGCGATAACGTTGATACTCCGTTCACGTTCGGGACTAACGTGGCATTATTCTGAGCGGGGACGTTCGGAAACGCTTGCTGGTGGGACGCGAGCGCAACCTGAGGAGCCATCGGTATCGAAACGCCCTGCGATTGTCCTCGGACTTTATACCCAGGTTCCGATGATGCGTCTCTCGTTTGATTTAAGCTATCGGGAGATGATGCCGCCGTCATGCGATGTTCGATGTCACGAAGGCTGGTTGCACCCAAGATACGATCGACTTCTCTTCCATTCCTAAGTAATAGCAAAGTCGGGAGCGAACGAATCTGCATCCGCTTGGCCAGGTCTGGCTCCTGTTCAATATTGCTCGTTCTGATGGCCCAACCCGCGCGAATGGCTTCCTGAATGGCTGGCCAAGTTGTCAGGCACTCACGCGAATCCGCTTTAAAAAAGAAAATGCCGACGCAATCACCAAGCGGTTCGCCAGATGCTTTAACGCTCCCTGAAAGAACTAGCCCCAGCATGAGCAACCAGATGCGACCATTCATTGCACAGCGTCCTACTGAACCAATGCGAAACTCCGAACATTCTGTCAAGCGAGGGAATCCATTCTCGTCGCTTTTGCGATGAATCGCCCTTTAATCCTCTGACTCCAATGACCGCGTAACGATTTTCAGCGTTAGGGCTCGTTGCCTAAGTTTGAGGGGTGGCCGCTCTTGGCCGACTTACCGATTGCAGACGGGCAGGAATGCCCATCCTACGCGATGGAAGTTTCCGGAATCTGGGCAAGCAACGCAAGATCACTAGACGCAGGGGCTCACCGAAATCTTGGTTCTTAGTACAATCATCCAGAAATATGTGCGGTTTGTTTAGCTAGCAACAACTCTCCAACCAAGTATTGTTTCCACAATGGAAGTCGTAATCACTGCCGTCGGCCCCGACAACGTTGGATTGGCTGACCCCATAATCCACGACGTGACCAGTCGCGGTGCCAACATTGCCGAAATTCAGATGTACGACCATGATGAAGCGGCCGTGTTTGCCATGATGTGCCGCCTGCAAATTAGCTCGGACGCTCTCCCGCAACTCCGTGACTCGATGCAGAGTATCGCGGATAAGACGAATTTAGAGATTCGGGTTTGGAGCCCAGAAGAAAGAGGAACACGTCCCAATTTAGCCATTTGCGTCACCTACCTGGAACATACGCCACGAGCCGTACTCGAGGCTATTCGAGATGGCGTAATTCGTGCCAACCCAGTTGTCCTGATTGGCAACCGTCGAAAATGCGAACCCTTAGCAAGAGAATTCGGTGTCCCTTTTGAGATGATTGGTGACGATGACGGAGTAGCTGACGAAGCAAAGATGGTAAATCTGATCGATCGCTACCAAGCGGACTATGTTATCTTGGCTCGTTATATGCGTGTGTTACCGCCCGATACTTGCTGGAAGTTCGCTGGCGGTCGCATCGTGAACTTACATCATGGGTTATTGCCCGGCTTTCGCGGCCTGCGACCCTACCATGATGCTTATGCGGCCCGAATGTTAACCTTTGGTGCGACGTGCCATTTTATCGTTCCTGAACTCGATGCTGGAAATCAAACGATTCAACAAACGGCCTTTACTGTTCCACCAGGTACCAAGCTTGAGGACGTTATCGCTCGCGGGCAGACTGAAAACGAACCTCGGTGCTTGGTGGAGGGGGTCAGACGTGTCTGCGCACGTGAAGTCCATCTTCATTTTCATCGTGTCATCGCTCGTAGTCCCCGTTAATCTTTCATGCATCAACCCATTCGCAACAACAATTTTCAACTCATTACATCTAGAGTCTCAATATGAACCCTCACGGCGCACCTGCTCAACTTCCCGAACCATCCATCGTTCCAGTTCAAGGTTGGCATTGTGGTCATTACTTCTATCGTTGGAATCACGCAATTTTAAAGGATCTCTGCATTGACGCAGCCTCGAAAAGCGATTTCTGCCAAGCGATCAATGCCTCAGATATCCCTCGTCCCGAACGATTACAATCGTTCATTATTAGTGGTCACAAAGCGGACTTTGCTTTGGTAATGATGGATCCGAATCCGTTAACGATAGATCACGTACATCAAAGATTGATGTCGAGTAAGCTCGGGGCTGCGATAGAAGCCGTTTACTCCTTTACATCTATGTCCGAGATTAGCGAATACTTGCCCGACAAAGACCAGTACGCGCAAAAGCTTATTCGATCCGGTGAAGATCCTACGTCTCCGACCTTTTTAGCCAAAGTGTCTTCGTATGAAAAAAGACTACCTATGATGTTTGCTCAGCGACTGGCACCTGAGTTTCCGACGTGGCCTGCGATGTGTTTCTATCCCATGAATAAAAGCCGTAATGTCGGAGCTAATTGGTTTTTGCAGCCCTTCTCTGCTCGAATGGAGATGATGGCGGAGCATGCTCAGAGTGGCATGTCCTTTGCGGGGCGTGTCACCCAATTGGTAACCGCCTCGGTGGGAGTCGATGACTGGGAATGGGGGGTAACGCTGTGGGCACGCAACCCACAGTTTCTGAAAGAAATTGTCTACACCATGCGATATGACAAAGCGAGCGCTACGTTCGGTGAGTTTGGCCAGTTCTATACCGGTTACCTCTCGACCGCGGAGCAAATTCTGGCCCACTGCCGAGTTTAGTTATTCGTCGGCAAGCGGCTTGATCTTTGGCTTGGGTAGGGTCTCGTTGGCTGGAGTTCCCGAGTCGCCCGCTGGAGGACCGATTTCCATCTTCGGAACGGTCTTTTGTTCAGGAAGCGATTCGGATTCCCCCTTGGTCGCATTGCTATCCTCGGGCTTCGGAGTCTCTACCTTTTTAGCGTCGGTGGATGACTTTGCCCCATCAGCCTTGGTTGCCCCATCAGCCTTGGTTGCCTCGTCCTTGGCGGGGTTACCTGCGTAAGTCGATGGTGCATTGGTCGCCGGCGCACTGTTCGTTGTTGCAGGACGAGTCTCGACGATGGGGTTACCGTAAGCATCGATGGGAACTTTGTAGGTTCGCGTTCGATAGGTCATTCGAGTTTCTGTTACCGGAACAGTCTTCGCAACACGTCGAGGAACCTGAACTTTCGTGACTACTTTTTCGGTGTATGGAATGCGGACAATAACATCTTCATTCACGATTTCATCCCGATATGTCGTTGTTGTTACAGGAACCTCCTTCACAACCACTTCGGGAACGTACTCGGTTTTCTGTCTGGCAACTTTCCTCGTGACGGGTTTCTGAACGGTATGAGGAACCAATACTTTTTCTTCATAGGTTTCCATCCGTTGAACTTGTACCGGAGTCTGCTGTTCAACGATTTCACTCGTCATGCGGGTCGTCGTAACAGGAACTTGTTGCTGAACAATTTCCTGCTGCATACGAGTTGTGCTGATGGGGACTTGTTGAGCGACAACCTCTTGTTGGATGCGAGTCGTCGTCAAAGGAACTTGTTGTTGGACTTGTTCGGTCACCATGCGCTGGGTGTAAACGGGTACTTGTTGCGCAATGGTCTGAGGCATGTAGCTCGTTTGTGGCACAGCGAATTGTTGTAGGTTTGGTTGATAGACGTTTTGCGTCAACACTTGGCCGGCCGATTGATAGGGAACCCATCCGAACCCGCCTGTCCTGTAAGCCGTCTGACCTGTTTGCGGATTAACTTGATAGCCTCCCTGCTGCCATCTTAACCGGTGAGTTGTATCGCCCGGTTGATAAAAGGCTTGTTGGACATATCCGCCAACGTCCGCAACAACGGGCTGGTAGGTTGTCACCGGTTGAAGTTGAGTGTATTGCTGCGTTTGGTAGGTCAAATCGGTCACAGGACGCTGAACAGCGTAGCTTTGCGTTTGCATCGTCGTTTCGGTGACTGGACGCTGCACCAAATACTGTTGCGTCTGATAGGTTGTCTCCGTTACAGGACGTTGCACCGTGTAGCTTTGCGTTTGCATAACGGTTTCCGTGACAGGCTTTTGGACCATGTAACGCTGAGTTTGGATTTGAGTTTCAACAACTGGTCGTTGTCGAATCACCGTTTGCTCTACTTGTGAGGTCTCATTAACCATTACCGTTTCGTCGACCAGTTCCTCACGGGTTACAGGTTTATAAACCGTATGCTGTTCGTATTTCTTGGTGGTTTCTGTAACAGGTTTTCGAACAGTACGTTGGCGTTTCTCAATTCGTTCTTCAACAGCGGGGCGATAGGTAACAACCTCGCGTTCTTCCATGACATCTTCGTAAACAACACGCATGGTTGTGACGGTAATGGGCTCTTCGACGAGTTGTGATTCCAACCGATATCGGGCTACGGGAACACAGTCTGCTACCACGGCTGGTGATTGAGCCATGGCAGAGGCCCCCATCAGCCCGTAAGGTAGACCGCTAGCAGTGGCTACGGAAACGATCGAGCCAATCCATAGAGCTTGACGGAATTGCTGACGTAATAATTTTGCATTCATCGAATTGTTTGTCTCCCGTTAGCGAACCTTTTCTCTTGGACTTTAGAGAATCCGCGCATAATGACACTAATTCTGGTACAAAACTCGCAACTATTCAAATAAGAAAGTTAAATCGGACCATGATTTTCAGCCGAAGTCTTTAGCAGCTCGATCTTTAGGAAAAGTCGATCTTTTTGTTCGCCTGTTGGCAGTTGGTGCGCGTCAGAATTGATCCAATCCGCATAACCGCTATGATCGTCAAAGTTATAATTGCCTAGCTTGCCTAGGTCGCCCAATCACTATGGTTGCAACCTGTATGAGTGAACAATTGAAAATCGATTCCAACACACAAACGCCTCCGACCAAATCGTTCGTTGAGACGCTTCCAAGGGAGATGGACTGGATTAAAAAGCTTAGGACTAACGAGATAGGCGTTTTAGTTGTTGGTCATGGCACGCGTAATCCGGACGGTAAACAGCAACTGATTGGCTTGACCGAGGAGATCAGGTCTCTTTTGCCCGGTGTCGCCGTTGAGCCTTCTTTTTTAGAGCTTTGCGAACCTGATATAACACACGGGCTGTCCAAGCTGAAGGAGCGAGGGTGTTCTGAACTTTTTGTCGTACCAATTTTGCTGTTTACTGCAGCACATGCCCAAGAAGACATTCCGGACGCAGTAGCAAAGGGCTGCGCCGAACTGGGGTTGAAGGTATTAGGACAGACTGTTTCGTTAGGCACTCATCCGATGGTGGTCGAGTTATCGAGGCTGCGATTTAAACAAGTGTTGACGCCGAGGGACTATTGTGAGCCAGGACATTGTTCTTGGGGGGCAGATCCGAACTATCGTTGTCAAGCAGAAGGGAGGGACGATTGCTGTCGGCTGGGATTTTGGCACGAGTCGCGGCGTTTGCGGGCCCTGGAACTGGGCAAGTCGGAGGAGCGAATCGGGCTTGCTATGGTAGGGCGAGGCACGAGTGACCCGACTGCTCGTGGTCACATGCAGGAGTTGACACGTAAGCGAGTGGAGCTGACACCAGTTATGTGGTCTCAAACAGGTTTTTTTGCTGGCGGGGAGGTCGACGTTGATCAGTTACTGGAGGAAGCGGCTTTGGCTGATTGTGGTGTGATTGTGGTCCAACCGCATTTACTGTTTGAAGGGGAGTTGATGAACAAATTGCGTCAAAAATTAGGGGGCATGCGGAGTAGGTTTCCCGAGAAAACGTGGTGGTTAGCAGGTTGTTTGGGGGCGGATCCCAGTTTAGCGGACGTTTTTGTAGGCCTGTTGGGCGAGCAAGTCGTCCCATTTCTAGGACTTGCTAAGTCAGGCGACAGTTTCTAGAATTCGAATTGTCGATACAACCCGAGGAGGATAGCCGAATGGTTAGGAACCTGATTCGAAATCAGGCGCCGGGTAACCGGTTGAGGGTTCGAATCCCTTGTCCTCCGCTTGAAAATGGCAAATATGTTCTTTGGAGACCGGGCACCAATTAGGTCTGGCCGTGAGAACTTTCTAGAGCAGCATCGCCTAATCTTTCGGGCCACTCGGAGTTTTTCATTCCGGCTGACGCTTGCCATGCGGGGCTTGCCGAGAACATTTCTCAATCAACAAATCGTTGATTACGAGTTAATCTTTGAGAGGGATAAGCCTATCACGAATCTCATCCGTATCGTTAAGTTCGATGGATTTTGAGCACTTGCGCTGTTGGCCTGACACGATTCGCGTTCTAGGTATTTTAAGTCCACTTTGGGTAGTTTGCTGAACAATCAGCCATTACAAGCTGCTGTTGGCCGTGGCATGTACGCCCCAAGGAGCGGCGTGAGTGAGTAGTACGCATGCCAGTGTTTTGATGTAGCAAGAATATCGAATGGAAAAAAGGATCGCTTATCTTTATACGTTGATTTTTCTGCCCAATTCGTATTCGACTCTAAGAATGAACGCCAGGACCGAAAAAAGCGGCCGTTATGATTGGCCGTGTATTTCCCACGGGGAGGGACTTGTTGCTTTAGTCGATATCAGAAAGATATCGAACTTAGAATGAGTACTCATACCCGTTTCATGGTGCTCACGCCGACCGAAAGGGGCCAACCTTCTATTCAAGCAACAAACACGGAGCTTTATTTTCGAATCACAGTTGGCTCAATTCGGCTTTGAGATGTGTTGATCGATGAGTATAGGATTGCCATCCGGATCGACCAACGCAATATAGGCGGGACCGCTCGAATCAGGATCTGCTTTCGTCGTTAGCTCAATCCCTGCATCCAGCAACTTTTTCTGAATCTCACGCACATCCATAAAAGATTCAAGCTCTTCCCCTTTGGCATTCCATCCTGGATTAAAGGTCATGGTGTTCTTGTTAAACATCCCTTGAAATAAACCAATCTTGGTGTCTCCATTTTTCATGACCAACCACTTCTGAGCCATGTTGCCCGCAATCTGAGTGAATCCAAGCTTCTCGTAAAAAGCTTTGGATGCAGCAATGTCTTTTACCGTAAGACTACTCGAGAAGTTTCCAAGCTCCATTTGCTTCCCACTATCCTTTTTAGATTCATCGAACAGACAACACGCAAACGTAAGCGTGATAATAACGAAACTTCTCATTGTCATCTAACCTCTCTCGAAAGACTGCTTCGGTTAGTATAAACCATCTGGCTTCCAATTTATTCCCATCAACAAGAGAATCGTGATCTAAAACACCGCCATCTCGTCGTTTTCTTATAGATTCAGATACTTTGTTAACAAGGTCCAAACTCTTAATAGACCAATGATTGCACTTGCGACTGAGACTATCAGTACGGCTCCAGCCGCTAGGTCCTTTGCATCTCGAATCAGCTCATGATGTTCTCTGGAAACACGATTCGATAGTCGCTCGATCGATGTATTGATTGCCTCTGTCGCCATCACCATTCCAATACAAACGATAAACCAACACCAATCGTCTAGGCTCGCATCGAGTAGAATACCCACCAGAATTACTAAGATTGCTGCCAACGCGTGGAAACGCCCATGTGGCTCTTGCGCGACGCAGACGACAACACCGCGTATCGCATTGTAAAACGCATTTAATCGCCTATTCGTACTCTTCATCATAGATATTGATTACCTCCTCTAGTATAGAGGTTCGCTCACTCTTTCGTGATCATAGAATCGATCTCAATCGCTTTCGCCATGTCCTCCTGCGCTTTCTCATTCTCACCTAAAGCGAGGTATGCCGAGCTGCGATTTTGAAATGCCCAACTATTCTTGGGATCGAGACGTATAATCCGTGTATAGTGATCAATCGCCTCGCTATATCGACCCGCAATTTGAGCATCGTACGCATGGATCGACGACCAAGTTACCGACCAAGGACACCAAAAAAGAATTGCCACCGAAAGAAGCAATATAAAACTGGTGACCGCAAAAGCTAATCTTCTGTAGGTCCGAGATACCACCGTCATTCCGACACAGCCCCCAAAAAACAGCCCCGAAAAGTGAGCTGCATTTCCTACCACCAATATCTCGGCCATGGTCGTCGCAACGCAAAAGAAGAGCCATACGATGAAAAGCAGAATGGTCGTATTCGAAAGCACTTCACCAAACAAGGCATATCGACCACGAGTAGTCCACATGAATCCAAACATGGCGTACACAACACCCGAAGCACCTATCCCAGTTGTGTCGGAGACCGCCAATTGGAACGCGGAACTGACAAAGGCGGACGCGATAAAAAACGCCAAGTACGGCGCTGTCCCCACAGACCGTTCCATTCTACTACCAAGAGCCCAACCCCAATACACATTAAAGGCTACGTGCCATAACTCCATATGTACGAACGCAGTCGTTACCAAACCCCACCAATGACCACTCCAAATGGTGTTAGGAGACAAATGACCGAACTTGGATAACGTGTCCCAGGAACCAACATTCTCGACGGAGTTAATGCCAATGAAGATGCCAATACACGTTAGGCAAGCTATACTTGTTGCCCAGGTCGACCTAATCGACTCTGGCCTCGCGGGAATAATCGGATTGAGTTGATCCAATTGACTTGCGTTCTCTGGGTTGTTCATCATAGGGGAGCAAACTTTCCGACATTAGTTGCTCAATTAGATCGGGCCGCGTAGTAAACCGTAGCTATAGATACTGGTATCAATAAGAGACTGTACCCAATCTCGGCAAGCGAGGTCCCCTCTTCAGTGGGAATCAGCATAAATGTGACTGAAATCAGAAAATTCAAGATCGCGTATGCGGCTCCATGCATCCACCATTTCGATTCTAATTGCCGCTCCAAATACGCAGCACCTACTATCGATGGCAAAAGACCAACGATAAAACCCGCCACCGGCCACACAAGATGGTCGACGGGGTTCTCGACAGACGGACTAGCGGTTGCCACTATCGCAAACGCGATCACCCCCCACGCGATCCCGATTGCGCAACCAACTCCAAAGCATATCGCAGTAGCGACAATAATGGCCCGCCAATTCAACAATGCCACATTCATGTCCTTACTATTAAGTCCTTACCTTAAGAAATGCTCGTTGCTGAGAACTTGCTTATTTATCAACATTTGCATCCCAATGTGAGCTCTGCGAGGATCGACAGACTCATTGTTTCGCACCAAAGAAACCAACCTTGATCCCATGGGCCTTGAGAAAATTCGTGGCTTTAGAATTCGCAGCAAACATTACAATCAATCCAATCAGTGGCGCTGGGATCAAAACGCCTATTGCGTACAGATAACGAGTGGTACCCGGATACAGAATACGACCCATCCGAAAAATTCCAACGCATGCAAAAATTGCTGTAGATAACGCAGAAAGCAAACCTACAGCTAAGACTACTCCGAACATCGGTGTAACGATTGGCTTTTCGGGAGTTCCACCGAGAAACGCGTTGGCAGAGGCCAAAATCGGTATGCAGCAAAGATAGCCAAGAATCGAAAATATGAGTTGCTTCTGCCCTGATATCACGGTTCGAATCTCAGCCTGGCCGGATTGATTTGATACCCCGAGGTCAACTCCAGGAGCTTGGTATGGATTCGTCATATTACTTCCCTTCTTTAATAAACATATTCCCAAGTACCGAATAGGCCGCTTAGTACCATCCGCTCGTTGTAACCCATCTATTCAAGCGGCGTGACCGCATGCTCTGGAACGCTAACCAGAAATGTGATCATCACATGGAGAATCATCTTAGCACAGCCTGTGAATGACCGTGATCAAGACAGCCCTCGATCAGGGCAGATCGCAGAGGATTTTCGTGGCAATAAAGTTATGCCTAGCGTCTTGCGTGGTGACGATAACATTTGATGGAGAATCGTCTAAATCCCAGCGAACAGCTTAAGGGTTGATTTCGTTGCCTCTTGGCGGGGAGGACGTGGCATGCATTACCAGATCCAAAGGAATAAGTCAGAATTCATCGGACTTGGTAGCCTAGGTCTCGAATGCGAGGCCACATTTCGCAACATCACAACGCTCTGTTACCGTTTACATGATTTCAAGAGCCCAATTCAAGGATCATATCTTTGGTTGCTTCTTCTACTGAGCGTTCCCAGTCGGACAGACCCGAGTACTTGGGGTTTTCGTAGGCGAAGATGATTCCACGAGAGCTGTTTACTAGTGCTCCTAACCCGTTGGCGTCGAACCCATGTTTGACATCCGAAGCCCCGCCTCCTTGGGCGCCATAACCTGGTATCAATATCCAAGAGTTTGGCATTCGTTTTCGCATGGCAGCCAATTGCTCTGGGTAGGTTGCTCCCACGACACACCCGATCGATCCATAGGCATCGGGTGAACTGGCCGTTGCGAGCGATTTTTCCTGGACCAAGTCCGCGATACGTTCCGAAATGGTGCAACCATCCACAACGCGATCTTGCATAAAGCCGCTGCCTGGGTTCGAAGTCTTTACTAGAACGAAGATTCCGGCATCAGCTTCAACGCATCGTTCCACAAACGGCTCCAGCGAATCGGCTCCCAAGAATGGACTTACGGTTAACGCATCGGCCCCGAAGGGACTGTTAAGTCCCATGTAGGCTCGCGCATAGGCTGTAGCGGTCGAGCCAATATCATTGCGTTTTCCATCTAATATCACCAAAAGACCTTTGCTGGTTGCGTACCGATTCACCTCGCGCAGGGCGACAACTCCCAACGGGCCTAACTCTTCGAAAAAAGCGCTTTGCGGCTTCACGACGGGAACCAAGGGAGCAACGACATCGATGATCTTTTTAGAAAATATCAAGAACGCATTGGCGGCGCTTTGTTCATCCTGAACCTCTCGAGTCAGGATTGGAGGTAACTGGTTAAGTCTAGGATCAATCCCAACGCATACAGCATTTTTCTTTTGCTTGACCGCCTGGCTCAATCGATCTCCAAAACCCATTTCGTTGCTCATCTCAAAAGTGAATAGAAACGCCAAATGCGTCTCACTATGTTTGTTGAGTCGCCAATATAGACGATCCACTCCTGCTTAGACTAGAGCCCAGATAAAATCCGATTCAAGGATTGTCTATCGGATCAATGAGAGAGACTTTGTCGGACTTCACGGAGTTTACTTCTTTCGATACGGAACGGAGAAGCAAAGAGCCTGATTCGAGTGGCTGGGTGATTTGGGCTATTCGATCCTCAGGCATCGAGGAATTGTCCGATAGCCAACTAGTCACTTCTTGCTCGTCTCGCAAAATCGCGGGCATTCGGTCGTGGACCGTTCGGGTATCATCATTGGACGGCATGGTTATGATCGTGGTGCTATGGACCTCGCGGCCTGGTTCCACTTTACGATTCGAAGTCCATAACCCAGCCATTCCGAATGGCAATTCTCCAGGCCGGTGAATCCAAAACGGCTCTTTGTTTTTTGGTGTAATCGCTTTCCATTCGTAGTATCCATCAGCCAGAATGATACATCGATGCGTTGAAACCAAAGATTTGAAACTCGCTTTTTCCAACAACGTTTCGCTTCTTGCATTGAACATACTGTAGGCGGATTTCGTTGAATCAGCCCAATAGGGGATAAGCCCCCAACGCATTGGATTGATACGTAACGCTCCGGTGCTGTCATAGTGCAAGGTGAGAATATTTTGTGTGGGAGCGATGTTGTAACGTGGCTCCGTCGAGTCCGTTGTCCAGCCAAACCGTGCTGCAATGTCTACACCAGGAAACAAGCTCTCGAGCCATTCTGATACAGGAACTTTCAATGTGAAGCGACCGCACACAGGTTTTCACTCCCGAGAATATTGTTCGACCCTTTGGGATTTGCGGCGTATATGAGATATCAGCTCCAGTCGATACCTTGGTCTCGCCCCAATTCGAGGAGCAATACATATTGGTCATCGCAAAAGCGATCTGTCATCCCCGCGATGTAACAAGCGATGGTGCGTTCAAGTCCCCACTCGTTGACATGGGCCGAAAACCGATCTGGCAATCGCTGCGGATGAGTCTTAAGCAGTCGAAACAATTGATGAATTCGAGTCGCAGCTCTTTGACGTATCTCTGCAAGCTTCGGATGGCGATAGACATGTTCAAATAAGAACTCTTCAAGCTCCGCTTTATCGGCAGCAAACGTCGGCGACATGCATAACTGAATTCTCATATCGCACATGCTCTGGGAATCGAGCTGTTGCACGTCAGCAAGAATCTCCTCCGAATGTGATAGGAAGTCTTGCATCTGTACATCGAGCAGTGCATGCACTAGCATCTGTCTTCGATTCTGCGGACCACATTGATCCAGAGGCGCGATTCGTTTGGCACGTTGGACCAATGCCAAGCCGTCAAGTTGTCTCCAATTGAGCAATCCCAGTTTCAGTGCGTCGTCAACATCATGAGCGTCGTACGCCATGCTATCTGCCATGTCGACAACCTGAATTTCAAGCATCTGAGTCCGCCCCGAATCTTTATCGGATCGGAACTCTTGCCCTGCTAGTACCTCGTAGGTCAGATTAAGCCCGGGGTAGCCCGTGTAGCGTTGTTCGATGCGGTTTACTAAATCTAGTGCGAACTGATTGTGCGAGAAACCGCCAAAATCTTTGGTACACGCGTCCAATGCGTCTTCCCCACAGTGGCCATAGGGTGGGTGCCCGATATCGTGAAGTAAAGCCATGGCCTCGATCAGATCTTCATTAAGTCGTAATGCTCGACCAATCGTTCTCGCCAAAGAGGAGACTTCGTGGGTATGTGTCAATCGAGTTCGATGATAATCCCCCATGTCACCTGTGAAGACTTGCATCTTGCCACTAAGCCGTCGAAAAGCCGCGCTGTGCAAAACGCGATCTCTATCACGCTGATAGGGGTTTCGATAGGGATGTGGATCCTCCTGATGAACTCGCCCTCGACTGTTTGCCGAGAAAAAAGCATAGGGTGCCAGCAGCAATCGCTCGCGCTGCTGCCAACTGAGCGATTGGATCAAATTAGGACGGAGAGCAAAGGGTGGGGTCATAGAACATTTCAGGGCCGATAAAGCTTCTCATACTTAATACTAGCTTACGCGTGAAGTTGATCGCAAGGCCACCTAAACCTACGTAAAAGTGGCCGCTGGCTCATAATTTTCCACTCTTCTCGTCAAATCGTGCAGGCTCAGGCTGTCGCATTTTGAGACAGAGGCAATAATGGGGCGTCTTCTAACACACACACAATTATGGCCACATTCCTTACGGTTATCAAAGGTACCGACCTCAATGCGCGGTTCCGACTTGAAAAGAACATGGAAACGACGATAGGTCGTGGACTGGAATGCCAAATCCAGCTCCAGGACCCCGTGTCGTCGCGTGTGCATGCGCGTTTCTTTTTCCGTGGGGGCGTTTGGCATATCGAGGACTTGCAATCGCGAAATGGTACTTTAGTAAGCGGTTCTAAGATTGACCGCGCGGTCTTGCAACACGGGAATCGTATTCGCATCGGAAACACCGATCTAGAGTTCCACGATGACACAATCAATGAAGACTTGACCGTTGAACGGATCAGTCTTTCTCAAGACCTCCGAGAGCCTCGTACTGGAGCGATCACCAACGGGCTCGCATCAGGCATGTCCGCCTTTATGTCATTGCGTAAAGCGGAACGCACCGAAGACCTGTCAGACCTGCATCAACTCTCCATTCGCTGCATTTCTCTCATCACCCCCGAAGAGGTTATCAAGCTTGCGAGTGACGTGCTTAAAACCCGTACCCAAGCCACAGTGGTTGCATTTTTACTAGCTGACAAAGATGGCGAATTGGTCGATCAACGCCGAAACCTAGCTGGTTCGGAAACACGTATCACGCTTAGTGAGAAACTCACCGATATGGTCTGCAAACAAGCGACTGCGGTGTGGATCAAGAACGAAGTACGCAATGTGAGCGATGGTCCTCTTAGGCATTATGCCGACGCGATCTGCGTACCGTTGCTTCATGAGGGTGCGCTGATCGGAGTCGTTCATCTCTACCGTTCCAAGGAATCGTTTGATCAACATGCGTTTCATTTCACCTTGGCTGCTGCGAGCTTTTTAGCGCCGTCTCTCATACGGGCTCAAAAAGAATCGACGCTGAGAATTGAACATGGACGACTACAAGACAAAAACGCAGATTTTAACGAACTGCTAGGTGAGAGCGCTCCCATGGTCGATCTAAAAGCAAAAATTGTACGAGTCGCGAGCGCGATGGGGTGCATACTCATCAGAGGGGAAAGTGGGGCAGGAAAAGAACTAGTCGCGAGAGCTATTCATAAAGCCAGTTTGCGATCCGACCGCCCTATGCTGAGCGTCAACTGTGCCGCGATTCCCTCAGAACTCATGGAGAGTCAACTCTTCGGACATGTGAAGGGGGCTTTCACAGGAGCTGATAAAGATCATATCGGCTGGTTTGAACAAGCTCACGGGAGCACGCTGTTTCTCGATGAAATAGGTGAGATGACTCTCGAGGGACAAGCTAAATTGCTCCGGATTATGGAGGGGCACCCGTTTCTGCCCGTGGGTGGCCGCAAAGAAATCAAAGTCGACGTTCGCGTCCTGGCTGCAACCAATCGGGATCTAAGTGAATTTGTGGCCGACAAACGATTCCGCGAGGATCTATATTACCGACTCAGTGTATTTGAATTAAAAGTACCTCCGCTCCGACAGAGAGGTGATGATATCGGGATGCTGATCGATCATTTTCTCGAACACTTCCGAACACAACACGGTCGTCCGAGCATCAGGTTGAGCCCAAGTGCCAAGAAACGCATGCTTGATTACAGCTGGCCCGGCAATGTTAGGCAACTCCGAAATGTTATCGATAGCGCAGTGGTCTTGGCATCCGCAGACGAGATCCAAGCGAACGAACTAAGTTTGCATGAATCTAAGCCAGAAGTTTTTGACACGCTCAACATCGAGCAATGGGAACAGCGTCTCATACGCGAGGCGCTGCAGCGAACGCTCGGTAATATCCCCGAGGCGTCCGAGCTGTTGGGGATCTCTCGAGCCACTCTTTATCGCAAATTGGAAACCTACGGTATTGAACGGCCTTGATGAGCATCCGAATAAATGAGCATTGAGCTGACTACTTCGTTTCTGTCGCCTTCCATTTCCAGGTGGCAATCAAATCATCAACTGCTTTTTCCACCTCACCTTTTTTTGTAGCTCCCGCGATAATTAACAATAAACGATTGTCCTTAACGATTACGACACAATCGATTGGCTGAGGCTTTTCCGCATTAGGCTCGCACTGAACTCGATATGCTTCCTCGCCATCGAGCGAAACCGTCTTATCTAGGATTCTCCCCTTCCACTTCTTAGCGAACTCTTGAGCCATTTCTTTCGAAGTTGGCTTTGTCGGTTTTCCACCATCGATTGAGATCATCTTTGTATTTTGGGGAGGGTTCTCATCCTTGTGTGTGAGTATGACGTAGGTCTGGCGATTGCTACGATTCGGATTCCAGTCTTCGGGAGTTGTGAAGGTCGCAAAACCAAGATCGCAGCGATAACGGGACTTGTCGTCCGAATCGCGTGTTACCACAAGGTCGTCAGCCCGCGCTGAAGAGACGTGCGCATGGACGCCCGTCAGCAGAAAAAGAATTAAATAGACAAATTTCATTTTGAGAGGTCTTTCAGTTGGAGGAAAAGGTAGACCGTTTGACGGGTGGTGATGAAAGTTTCCCCTATCTTAGAAATTCTTGTATCGACTCTCTACACCCCAATTTGAATTTGCTATCGTAAAAGGGTTTACGGAGTAGGCAAATCATGTTGATACCTGAATACTGGGCGGAGGCTACGACTGTTGTCACTCAGGGAGACCGTCGAGTAACACTTCGTCGGTTTGGCTGGTCGAATGAGAATCAAAATGCTGCGCATCGACACGCTGATGAGAGACTTGAGCAAGCAGTAAGGGACTGGGAGTTGAATCCAAGCATTCCCAGGAGAGAGCGTAAAACAGCTTACAATGGTTCAGACGGCGTGCCCATCCGTGAAGAGATAATTGACTCAAACAAAGATTACGTCATTACTCGCAACGCATACGGCGCGTTATGTTTGAATACGGAAAACGTTTTGATCGCTGATGTGGACCGCGCGGAGGGGGCCTTCGAGGTCGGATGCTTGATTGCAGTACTCTTAGGAATAACGGCTCTCTTGGTTGGAGCTGCAGGTTTTTATTGGCTCGCAGTCGCTTTGGTAGTGATATCGATTGCGACCGCTTCGCTAACACAATACTACAGTAAACGTTATCAAGACACCTATCACAAAAAGCAATTACAAAAATTCGAAGGCTTCTCTAAAGATAACCCCGTCTGGGGATTGCGAGTGTATGAAACACCACTCGGCTTTCGACTGATCGCAACGCACCGTACATTCAATCCGCAGTCTGCCGAGGTGACCGACTTTTTCCGAACCGTTGGCGTTGATAAAGTCTACGCGCGAATGTGTCTTCGCCAAAATTGTTTCCGCGCTCGACTCACAGCGAAACCTTGGCGTTGCGGAATCAACGACCACATGCTGCCACGGGCCGTTTGGCCCATAAAAGACGAACTTTTGCCAGTTCGACATGCCTGGGTAGAGCGGTACACCGCTGCCGCCGTGAACTATGCGGCATGTCGCTTTATTCAAAGCCTTGGACCCGATTCTATTTTCGCAGACGTCGATAGCGTGGTCTCGATTCACGATAAGCTTTGTCAAGCACACACCAGTTTGCCGTTAGCTTAGCGAGTCACATACTCGAATCTTGTCACGGACCTCTGAGTCCAAGTAGATTCGAGAAGCACGTGAACCATCTGATCAATTGACTCCATGCCGAGTCGCCATATCGCACGGCAATCAGAGTGGCGGAAAACGTGGAAACCAACCATCCAATTAGCAAAATGGTCAATGGTAATTCATCCAGTAACCGCAGTACTCCGTATCCCCCAGCGAAACCAAACACCGTTGATGCACAGACAACACGTACCCAAAATTCCAATCTAGTCTTTGGTGGCTGATTCATTCGGTGTCACTTGACTGTTCGGATTTGACAAAAAAAGAGGATCCTTTTGGGACCCTCTTATTTTGATCTTTGATTGATTCACCCGGAACAGTTGAACTATTCTTCCGGAGTCGCACCGGCGTCATTCGAAGGGTTCGGCGCACTGGCGGTTTCGCCAGCCACAGAATCCTCTGCCAATGGTGGTACGGAATCCTCGCTCATTGGAGTCGACGGCAATACGACGGATGGTTTAGGTGCTACAGGCTCATCTGCCGGACGCGGTGCTTGGTTGAGCAATGGGAAGCTTTCTTCTGCGGCAACCGTGCCTCGATTGACCAAGTCCTCGAGAGCTTCTCTTCGATAGCTCACTTCGGAATCCTGGAAAATTCGGAAGCCTGTTCCCGCTGGGATCAAGTGACCGAGGATGACGTTCTCTTTGAGACCTACCAAACGGTCAACTTTTCCAGCCAAAGCTGCTTCTGTAAGAACCTTGGTGGTTTCCTGGAAGCTAGCTGCCGAGATGAAGCTGTTGCTTTGGACGGCTGCCTTGGTGATACCCAAGAGCTGAACTTCGCCGTGTGCTGGCTTCGGCTTCTTGCCCTTAGCTGGCTTACCACCCAAGCCCTCGACTTGTGTGTTGGAGGTGTCGAAAGCGTCGCGTGGAACAATGGCTCCAAGAGCGAATTCGGTATCACCTGGATCGGTGATCTTAACGCACTTCGATAGCTGATCGTTTACACGCTTGAATTCAAACCGGTCCATTACTAAACCGGACAACAGGCTAGAATCTCCAGCGCTGGTGATCTTAGTCTTACGAAGCATTCGAGCAATAATGATCTCGATGTGCTTGTCGTTGATTTCCACGCGTTGCAAACGATAAACTTGTTGAACTTCGTGGACGAGATACTGTTGAACAGCCTCTTCTCCACTCACCCGAAGGATATCGTGTGGAACCAACGGACCGTCCACCAATGCTTGTCCTGCCTTGACGCGGTCACCGGAGTGGACCAAGAATCGCTTTCCGGGTGGAACCAAGTGCTCGACTTCTTCACCGCTGTCGCTGCGAACGATAATCGATCGCTTGCCACGTTTGCGGTCTTTGGAGATTTCCACGGTACCATCGAGTTCTGCAACAACGGCTGGGTCTTTTGGCTTTCGTGCTTCAAAGATTTCGGTAACTCGAGGTAGACCCCCGGTGATGTCCCGAACACCGGTTGCTTCTCGCGGCATTTCCGCGATTTCCGTACCGGGGTTCACCATCTTGCCTTCGGTGGCCAAGATAACCGCCTTTTCAGGAAGGTAGTGAACATCGAGTGCTTTTCCGTCTGCGTCTTCGATTACGATTTGCGGATGGAACTTACCACGCGAATCCATGATTCGTCGTTGGAAATTACCGCTAGGATCTTTTTCCAGCTTGAGGGTTTCGCCTTCGATAACGTCGACGAACAATACTTTACCGCCAGCGGTTGAGAAAATTGGAATCTTGTGAGGGTTCCATTCGCACAAGGTTTGACCCTTGGTTATTTCTTGGTCTTCCTTAACTGTGAGACGAGCACCCGATGGTACTTCGTATCGCTCAAGCTCTCTGCCGCGAGGATCAACGATTACAATTTCACCATTTCGATTGAGAACCACATCGTGTCCTTCGTCGTTGGTAACCGATCGCATCTTCATAAACTTGACGATACCAGACTTCTTGGCCTTGATATCGCTTTCTTCTGTTGTCGTATTGGCCGCACCACCTTGGTGGAACGTACGCATCGTCAACTGAGTTCCTGGTTCACCGATACTTTGTGCAGCGATAATACCGACCGCCATGCCTTCCTCGACCAAAGCACCGGTGCTCATGTCCATACCGTAGCAAGTGCGACAAACCCCGAGCGGTGCATCGCATGTCATCGGCGAACGAACCTGGATCTTCTCCAAGCCCATCTCTTCGATTTGGCGAGCGATCTCGCGAGTGATCATCTGGTTTTCTTGAACGATCGTCTCGGCGGTGATCAGATTAACAATATTCTGACGGCTAACACGACCGATGATCGAATCTGCGAGTCGAACCTCGACCTTCTCGCCTCGATAAATCGTTCCCTTGGTGATGCCTTGCGTGGTTCCACAGTCTTGCATCGTGATAACCACGTTCTGAGCGACGTCGGCTAACTTACGAGTCAAATAACCCGAGTCGGCCGTCTTAAGTGCCGTGTCCGCCAAACCTTTTCGAGCACCGTGAGTGGAGCTGAAGTACTCGAGAACAGACAAACCTTCTCGGAAGTTCGACTTGATCGGCGTTTCGATAATTTCGCCGGTCGGCTTGGCCATAAGGCCCCGCATACCTGCCAATTGTCGAATCTGCTCGATACCACCCCGTGCACCGGAGGACGCCATCAAGAACACCGGATTGATATACCAATCACCTCGGTGACTGTCATTTTCCATCGCCACCAACATGTCCTTGGTGATCAATTCCCGTGTTGCCGTCCATGCGTCAAGAACTTGGTTGTAACGTTCTTGCGGCGTCATGACCCCCTTCAGGTAGTTCTTTTGGAACGTCATGACTTTCTTCTCAGCATCAGCAATGTGCTTGGCCTTAGATTCAGGTGTTAACAAGTCGTCTGCACCGAAGGAAAGACCGGACTTTGTGGATTCGCGGAATCCAAGTTGGTTCATGTCATCAAGCAGCTTAATCGTTGCACGACGTCCGAGCAGTTGATAGCAGTCGCTAATAACGCCTGCTAAATCGCTACCCTTCATGGCTTGGTTGTAGAAATCCATGCCGTCTGGAAGGATGGAGTTAAACAGAATACGACCGAAAGTCGTTTCTACGATAACGCCACGTTTGCCCTCTGGATCTCCCTTGACCTTACGCCAACCTGGCAACCGAACCTTGATCTTGGCATGGCGAGCAATCGTTCCTTGCTGGAACGCATACTCGGCTTCAGTCGTGGTCGCGAAGATCATTCCCTCACCCTTTTGGTCAGGGAGTTGTTGGGTAATGTAGTTACAACCCATAACCGTGTCCTGAGAAGGACTCATGATGGGTTTGCCATTGCTTGGAGCAAAGATGTTGTGCGTGCTCATCATCAGTGTATGAGCCTCGACTTGTGCCTCGATTGAGAGTGGCAAGTGAACTGCCATCTGGTCGCCGTCGAAGTCAGCGTTAAAGCCTTTGCAGACCAATGGGTGCAAGTGAATTGCGTTACCTTCTACCAACGTGGGCTCAAAGGCTTGGATACCCATTCGGTGCAACGTAGGAGCACGGTTGAGAAGAACAGGGTGGTTGCGAATCACTTGCTCGAGAATATCCCAAACCTCTTCATCTTTTCGCTCCAGCATCTTTTTAGCGGACTTGATGGTGTCAGCATGACCAAGCTCTTTAAGCTTGCGAATGATGAACGGTTGGTACAACTCCAGAGCAATCTTCTTTGGCAGACCGCATTGGTGCAATCGTAGTCGTGGTCCGACCACGATAACTGATCGAGCGGAGTAGTCGACTCGTTTACCGAGCAAGTTCTCTCGGAAACGACCTTGCTTACCCTTGATCATGTCGGTCAAGCTCTTGAGCGGTCGGTTGCTGCTACCGAGAACAGGTCTCTTGCAACGGCCGTTGTCGAACAGAGCATCCACCGATTGTTGCAACATTCGTTTTTCGTTTCGAATGATGACTTCTGGTGCGTTGAGGTCGACGAGCTTTCTTAATCGGTTATTTCGGTTGATAATCCGACGATAAAGATCGTTCAAGTCGGAGGTCGCGAAGTTGCCGCTATCAAGCAAGACGAGTGGACGGAGGTCCGGAGGGATAACCGGAATAACGTCCAGAACCATCCACTCAGGACGGTTCTCGCTGTCTCGAATCGACTCAACAAGCTTCAAGCGATTGATCAAGTCTTTCTTGCGCTGTTTGCTGCTGGTTTCAGCAAGTTCTGTTCGCAGTTCCTCCGAAAGCTTGACGAGATCCAAGCCTTGCAAAAGCTTGCGAACGGCTTCCGCACCCATGTCTGCTTCGAAACCATCGCCGTACTGAGCACGTGCTGCTCGGTACTCTTCTTCCGTCATCAGTTGCTGCACTTGCAGGTCGGTCGTGCCAGCATTGGTCACCACGTAATCCTGGAAGTAGATTACCTTTTCCAGGGAAGTCGTCTTCATTTCGAGCAGATTGCCCAAACGGCTTGGCATAGCTTTGAAGAACCAAATGTGCGCCACAGGAGCGGCTAGCTCGATGTGCCCCATTCGCTTACGTCGAACGCGTGAGTGGGTTACCTTAACGCCGCAACGATCGCAGATCATCCCCTTGTACTTCATTCCACGGTACTTACCGCACGCGCATTCCCAGTCTTTTTCAGGGCCAAAGATCCGCTCGCAAAACAAACCGTCTTTTTCAGGTCGGTAGGTTCGATAGTTGATCGTTTCTGGCTTCTTCACTTCACCGAACGACCACGATCGGATGTCTTGAGGACGAGCCAACGAAATCTTGACCGAGGTGTAGTCATTAACGCGATCGTATGTGGCTTCAGCATTGGCCATTACGAATTACTCCTTGGGTCGGCCT
>JBKCTT010000074.1:0-36608 GCA_046318795.1 Pirellula sp. | reverse complement strand
CCCCCCCCTAAAACTTTGCATAATGAAGGCGTGGAAATAGGACTTCGAAATTCCACTTCAAGTAACTCCGATGCCTCAAAGCCCAAAGGTCGTTGGCACATGAACAAGTTCATCGCCCCCTTGTTTTCTTGTTTCGTTGTTGTGTTTGGTTTTACCTCCCTCGCAGCTCAAGAGAGCCTAAAAGAGTTTGAAGCAACACTAGTCGACCAAATCGGCTCGCCAAGAGTAGAATTTAATCTTGGTAAACTCAATGCAAAGGAGAAGCATTCTCTAAAACTCAAAATTTTAAACCCTATAGATTACGAGTATAGAATTTCTAAGGTCGTTATGGGGTGTGCATGTGGAGGTGGAACTTTAGACAATAAGATTTTGCCAGCCGATGGATCCATAACTCTAAGTTTGCAAATTCTGCCTCCCAAGCAAGTTGTATCGACGGAATATCAGCAAGGGCTGTTTCTTTTCGATGAAGCGGGAAGAAATGTTGAAGTTAGGCTACGATATGAGCTTGAAGGAGTACTCTGCTTCACTTCATCGATGGCCTACGTGGATGTGAGAGCGAACGACGCAGAGAAGAGATTTACCTTGCCCTTTGTCTTCAGCAAGCCTGTGTCGTTCGAGCGGTTAACCGTGGAAGCGACTGGCGGCTTAGAGGAATTAGATTGTGCGATAAGACGCGGGAATGATGGATTCTTTGTACAGTGCCAATTGAATCATCGGTTGCATGAGAAAGGTGCTAGTGGCAGTATCGTCTTAATGGATAGCGGACTGGGGACTGTAGCGGAAATACCGTGCACAGTTAGTCGAGTTCCATTAGCCAAGTTATTGCCATCGGTAATCCGCTTTGCAACAAATGACAGAGACGGGGTGGAACGATCTACGGCCATTTTGAAAATTGATGATAGCCACCTGCAGAATACGTCCAAAGATAGTAACGATAGCGAATTCGAGACAAAGGTTTCTGATCCTAGCGAAGGTTACTCCGTAAAGCACCATCGAATGGGAAAAGGGGTATATCGACTCGATTTCATTCGAGAGCCGAGCAAAGCTCCCGATTCAGAAAGATTAAAGCTAACGATCTCAAGTGCTGAACTCAAGATCGTTCTCGATAGTGCGATCATGCGCGATTGATTAGCGTCTTGATTGTTTTTTTGATGCCTCTGATGTAAAGGACGTTCAGTATGAATTTCTTGAAAATGGCGGTTTACGTATTCTGTTGTTTATACTTGCCCAGCGCTGCGTGGTCCCAGGAGGATCTCGGTAATCCAAACGTTTGTATCGTTATCGTGGAAATGGATTGTTTGGGATTGAGCGACATTCCTTGCAAAGGGGCGACATATTGTAATATGTCAGTTGGAGGTAACGGAATTTGTCAAATGACTCATGAGGTCGAACCGGTCGCGGGTACTTACGATGAAACGTATTTTGTTGCAATGGGTTACAGTAGCGTGGCAACAATTAGCCAAACGAGTTGTTACCGAGCCAGGCGATGCCGAACAGAATGTATAAATACGGGAGGATGGCAGGGTGGTTGGGTATGTGACTGGAATCTCGGCGGCTCGTGGTACGACGCCCAGATACTTTATCCCGTACTGCAAGGAGCAGGTGTATGTCCCTAAGTTATCGTTGTGTTGATTTACGGTCTGTATGGAGCTTAATTGTTTTTTCGCTGCCCCTATTTCTTTTATCGTCGTTACATTCTGCTCCCGTATATGGGCAAGAAGCTGAGGTCAAAAGTTACTTGGAAGGGGTATTTGAAAACGCAAACTCTTGGCGACAATTCGACTTTCTGGTTGAGATAGAGTTCGTTAGCTTGGACCCAGCGGGTCCACAATCTGTGGTGACGGGCAGACACCGAGTCATTATGGATAAAGACACTGGAAAAGTGATGGTCGTAAAGTTTCAGGAATATGAAAACGCAGAAAACCCCGACGACAAGCTAACGAAGACCGCTACGTTTCATGCATCGGTAACCGTTGATGGTTTGTTATGGTTTGTGTCGGATCGTGGAGGTCCATACAAATTGGATTTAAGTCGGTTGCCGAAAATTCTGTCATCAGCTGAGATCATTGATCCGAGAAAGATTGGCTGCGTTATAGAGCGCGGTCATATATTTGGTACGCCAGATAAGAATCATTCTTTCGAAAAAATGTACGAAGGGCTGAAATCCGTCAAGCCTGTCGGTAAGGTTTTAAACGGAAAGGATGATGTTTTGGTTACAGCTAAAAGTGCCTATCAAGATCCTCAAAATCCCGTGACTACCTTCTCCCATGTGTTTTCAAAGGAATCAATGCTTCCTGTTTCTAACAAAATGAGCCATGCCGCATCAAACGGTATCATATTTGGATCTGACGAGAGGATTCGATGGGCTCGCATCAACAATGCATGGGTACCAATACACTACACCGGTACGCACCAAAGCAGGTCGGCAAAGCAAGGGGAGGCTACCTTTTTCGACGAGTCCTATACGTACAAGATTCATTGGTTTAGTGTGAATGAGAAGATCGACGAGAAGTTTTTCGATTCGAAGGTGTGTGAAGATAGAGCCTATGCCCTTTCATTAATCGATCCGGTAAAACTGAATGCAACGACATTGCTAGAGGATGAGGGCCAGGGCAAAAGGAAATAGAGGTTCGAGCGATGGATTTTAGGATGCTTGGAATCGAGGCAACGTCCGGCAGGCATATGTTGCCCTCCGGGCTAAGAGGAGCGATTCCCGCTTAATCTACACCGAACACTGTTCTTTGGTGGCTAAACAGTCCGGAGTAATCTGCGCGTCCGCGATTCAACTCTTAGCGGCGATGGGTGCTAACCAATCGTCGAAGCTTTCCTCTTCGGGAAGCTCCCGTAGGCCGTAACAAGTCGCAACGCGACGCAGTTACGGCACAGCACGCCAGGGCTACATGACTCGTCAGTTTAGGGCTGAGTCGCAGTAAACCCCTGCCGTAACTTCACAAAGCCTTGTTGCGGCCTACATTGTCTCAAGCCACGGGGCTTCGAGATTAGTGCTGATTAGTGAGGATTATTGTTTCTTTCCTCTTGCTGGTTCGATAGCTAAAGAGAATAGACCATGCCAAACCCTTGTCTATCTAGTCCTTATATGGGCAGAAAAATCGAACGCAGAAAAATACGAGATTCATTTTTCTGCGTTCGATCTGTCTGCCATTTCTGATATTTTGATCTGGTTTGACAGGGTAAACAGAAGCGGATAACGCCACATAACTGGAGTGTCTCTACTTTCGTTGATAACTTGATCAGGTACCGAAACTCCACGGACCTGCAGAGAGTCGCGGGTCATCTGATTCTAGTATTCGTGAAACATCTACTTATATGGTGTCACACCTGTTTGTGTAAGTCGTGATGAATTAGAGGTGGTGTGTCCCCAAAGCGATATTCACACTTGGAATCGAGGTAACGCCCGAAAGGCTGTCTTTCGAATAGCCCCAGATGATGACGCTCGAGGCCAGTCGAGTCATTGGGCAGCGTGGGTGCCCCGTTGGAATCGAGATTGGAGTAGAATCAGTGTTCAGCGATTCTGTTTGGAATCATTACCGCGTCCGCGTGGTTTCCCTCGCTTTTCCTTAGATCCCGAAATCGAAAACAATGAGCACTACTCCCTTTGTCTTATTGGCAATGTACGGATTGTTTCTGAACAGTTCGTTGCACTGTGTTTTCACAGACTGCGTTGTTTTCACAGACTGCGTTGTCGCGGTTGGACGGCAAATTGGACAGTTGGATGACTCTGAGCGGCAGGCTATTGCGAAAAAGGTGGACGAATTAGCTAAGGCATTGGATTCGAATCGTCTTGGTGATCGCGATAAAGCAGAAAAGCAACTCGTTGACATGGGAGATCTGTGCTTAGAGTACTTACCACCTGTTTCAGACGATCAGTCGCCTGAATTGTTAATGAGACTCGAACGCATTCGGGCATCGCTCGAACCACAAGATCATCAGGACGCGTTTAAGCCTAGTACGATTACCTTAAAGGGGGCGATGACCGGACGAGAGGCTTTAGAGAAGCTTGCGGAATTGACAGGTAACAAGATTGAGTTAGGGGATTCAGAGCGATTACAGCGATCGATAACCACCGACTTTGAAGAAACTCCTTTTTGGGAAGCGATCGATGAGATACTGGATCAGTTGGGTCTTTCCTTTGAAAACTACGATGGTTATGGCCTCGAGTTGATCGAGACAACGCCACAATCGACACTGCGAATTAACTCTGCCGTTTACTGCGGTGCGTTTCGGTTGGAACCAATTCGAATCAACAAGAACAGTGATCTCGTTTCACCATGGCAAAGCATACTAACGATAAGCCTACTAATCTCGTGGGAGCCCAGTTTGACTCCCTCTTTATTAAGCTTGGACCCGAGCAAACTTGAATTCGAGTGTGATAGTGGCGAACGCTTGGAGTTACTCAACGACGATCCTATTCTCATTTCACCAACTGGGGGGACTCAAGCGGTGGTGGATATCGAGTGTCGGATGCCTTCACCTAGAGCTACATCCATTTTGAATTGGGGTGGTGAATTAGAAGTAATGTTGCCTGGGCCGATGGCGACCGTATCCTTTTCGGATCTCTCGATAGCCGAGGGCAAGAGCTTGATGAATGGGATGCTGTCGGTAACGGTCGACTCGATAAGAAAAAATCGTAGCGTCCGCGAGATAACGTTGGCGGTATCTCTCAAGTCGCCAAACAGCAAAGAGAGCGATTGGGACTCCATAGCTACGATGCAGGAAGCGGTCGTTTTTGATCAGCGAGCAGCCAGAATCGAAAACGTAGGCTGGTCGTCCGAGTATTTAGTAGACAATGGGCGGGGCTTTACTTACCTGTTTGATTTTCCTGGTGAGCTCGAAGGGCATCGTTTGAACTTTAAAGCCCCAGGAAGCATCAAAAAGGGGATGTTGCCATTCGATGGCGGTGAAATTCCGATTCGGTAGTGTCGCAACTTGGAGACAGCCTCGAGTTGAGAGACCACGACGTCCTAGGCTCGCAGCGTGAGGGATTGTTGCCTTAAACGGAATTGGATAGTTAGCGACCGTGAAACGGGCACTCCTGACATTCCCGACAAAAGTCAAGATTTCAAAAATAGTGGATGATCGCTAACCGTAGTAGGCGGTTCATCGTCGAGTTTGCACACCCTTAAATTTTCGATTTCGACTTTTGTCGGGCGCGTCACTCCTGGCCTTTAAAATGGCGTAGAAGTCGGTCAGGAGTGACGCGTTTACCATTGAGGCAAAATGCCCGAGAGCGAGGGGCAATATTTCGAGGAATTCCCTTGCGTTCGTGTCGGGCTATGATCGACATCATCTCGAAGTCGCGGGACTGGGAGATCGTTTTTTCAGAGAATAGGAGATTCATTGAGAGGCTTCAGGTCGCGATATTTTGAAAGCTAGCAAATCCACTTGAGTTTCTAACAAGATATCCAGGTCGAAATTGGGGGCGTTTTGTCATGGCGGCGGTTTGTATCAAAAACCGGACCATAAAGAACCGGTGTCGTGACCGCGTTCATAGAGAGGTGTATAGCCGCGTATCTGGAGAGACCAAATCCGGGGATGATACCACCGGATATTCTGTTCGTAAGCGATTGCGGCAAAACAACTTACGATAGGGTGCAAGCCTGGTTTCGCCGAGGCATAAATCGGATGGAATTCAGCGATTTTTGTGGGTGCTATTCCGGCTGACATCACCGAGCTTTTTCAGCCTGGAAAACGGAGGAACAGGTTGACACTCCATCGGAGTGTGCTAACTTTCCAGCTTACGTAATTTACGCAAAGCCCCTAACCGGAAGATTTTGCCAGTTTGGTTAACCCTGGCAATTTAATCCGCAAGGAGCGCCGGAGCGGTTTCTGGCGCGAGTGGTCCATAGAAATTTCAGGATGTGCATCGTGGCGTTTGCGTGGACACAGTTTCAGAATCCCTTGGGAGGAATTGAGAATGGTTAAGATTCGAATGGCTTCTTTGGCATTGGCAGCAGTTGTCATGTCCAGCTCTTTCGCTTCAGCATCTTGCGGCGGCCGTGTTGGCCTCTTGGCAAAGCTGAAGGCTTCAAAGGCATCGTGCTGCGAGCCAGCACCTGCATGCGAGCCAGCACCTGCATGTGAACCAGCACCAGTTTGTGAAGCAGCTCCAACTTGCTGTGAGCCAGCACCGACCTGCGGCGGTCGAGTTGGTCTTTTGGCAAAGCTAAAGGCCCGCAAAGCTGCTTGTTCAGCACCAGCACCGACCTGCTGCGAGCCAGCTCCAGCTCCAGCTTGCTGCGAGCCAGCTCCAGCTCCAACCTGCTGTGAAGCAGCTCCAGCTTGCTGCGAGCCAGCTCCAACCTGCGGTGGTCGAGTTGGTCTTTTGGCCAAGCTAAAGGCTCGCCGATCGTCTTGCGGTGCGCCAGCACCAGCTTGCGGTTGCGAAGCTGCTCCAGTTGCAGCATCAGGTTGCAGCTCTTGCGGCACCACCGTTGACGCGGGCGCTGTTCAAAGCACCCAAGCTGCTCCACCAGCAGCTCCAGCTGCACCAGCAGCTCCATCCGCTAGCGATGCTCCAACGACCTAGTCTTTGGATTATCAAAATTTGAATTAAGATAAACCGGGGCGGAAACGCTCCGGTTTTTTTATTGTGTCTACTGCAACACCATGGAAAAGTGGTTTTTGTCTTGATATGTCAAATCGATTAGTAACCCGCTCCCCATCACACCCAGCGACTCCCATACGCTGGATAATCTACTTATTAGCGATCACGCATTTCCTGATTTTGATTATCGCTTACTCTGGCAACTCGCAAAAATCAACCAACAAAGATAAACTTATTACCTATCTAAAGCCCTATCTGATTGGGCTTAATTGGGACGTAGAGCTGGTCCCCGTAGAGTGGAACGCCGTTTTGCCTGGAGAGGGTTGCGCCAGGCTGCTTTTGAAAACGGATACCGGTGAAACATTTTATGCCCTCAGTTCTAATTCCACGCAGACCGATCGGCAGAGAGAGCGACAACTTATCGGCATGATCAACATGATGGCACTTAATGCGAACGACGATGGTCTTTCGTCATTGCTAGTCTCTGCGATCAAATATGCTGAAGAAACACAGAACAAGACATTTTCCTCGGTCGTGATTGAGCAGCGAGAGTACGGGACATCAGAATATCTGCCGGTCTACGAAGCCCGAAAAGTCGTCGTTGATAACACGTTCGCGTTGTTACCTAAGATAGAGGGGCAGCGAACGGTACGCAGTCTGGTTACAGCGGCCGCTGCGGGGAGTAGCAGCAAGGCGGAGGGGATCCAATGAAATCGGTCGATATTCACAACCCAGGTCATTCACTCGCGAATCGTGTTCAAGCATTTGAGTCTATTTGGGCGGACTATTGGTTCACATCATTGAGCACCAAAGTGGTCCAAATGACTAGGAGCGTGGTGGGTGTCATCTCGCTACTTCTCTTTGTGTGTTACAGCCTTGTTGGCAACAAATGGTTTACGGACCAAGGCTGGTTCGATAGTTCGGCTGGATTGTTTCTTGTGGGAAATGGGATAGCTGAAACGGGGGCAGAGTTTCGCATGACTCCTTTCTACGATCACCCGAGCTATGTCCTACCGGTTGCGATTGCAGGAATGCTGGCGTCCATTTTGGTTCTTCTAGGCCGGTTCGCGTCGATTGCTGCGCTGGTGGCTTTCGTCTGCCTGATGTTTTTTCATCATAGAGCCCCCATATTAGTGACCAAAAGCGAACCGCTCGTTTCTGCGTTTTTGCTTTATCTCGCCATTGTACCTTCCTCGCTATACCGATCGGAACGGGGTTATCTCACAACGGTTGGGATGAGGTTGATTCAGATTCATTTTGTAATCTGGATTGGCTTTAGTCTTTCAACCATGTTAGCGAACGAAGGGTGGTGGACAGGCGAGTCGGTTCGGCGATTACTCGAGGATCGACAAGGAATTATCCCTGCGGCATGGGGAACACCGCTGATTGCGGAGTTTTTATCCAGTCTGGTGGTCTTATCCCAGGTTATGTTTTTGGCGTGCGTCGCAAGGCCTTCGTGGCGGCGTTTCGGATTCTGGGCTATGTTAGTGTTTGGGTCAGCTGCCATAATCGTCACGGCCGATTGGATGTACGCTATGACTATTCTCGCGGGAGTTTTGTCGTTTGCGATGTTGCCTGAATTTTTAACAAAGCGGTTTGCATTTTCCTCATGAAAAAATACCAATCTGGTTCGTTGCCGTCCTCAAGGCGAAAGTTCCTCTTCGAAAGTAGTTCGGCTGCGGCTAGCATAGCGACAGGGCTTGCTATGGCGAATGTCGCTGCTGCGGAAACGAAGGCATCCTCCCCACGACAACCCAATGAGAACAAGATGAGATATTGCTTGAATACTAGTACCATCCAGGGTGAGATGATTCCTATTTGGGAACAAGTCGAAATTGCCAAGCGAGCTGGATATAACGGAATTGAAATTTGGCTCCGCGATGTGGACAAATTCGAAAAGGATGGGGGCAAGCGAAGCGATCTCAAGAAGCACATTGCAGATTCAGGGCTCACGGTGGAGAGCGCGATTGCCTTTGCCGCATGGATTATTAACGACGATGAGGCTCGTAAACGAGGTCTCGAACAAGCCAAACGCGAAATGCAAATGGTCGTAGATCTCGGTGGCAAGCGGATAGCGGCACCGCCCGCGGGTGCGTCCAATGCTGACTCCCCCATGATATCGCTCGACGATGCTGGACTTAGGTACAGGGATTTGTTAAATGTCGGCGCACAAATCGGCTGCGTTCCTCAAATCGAGGTTTGGGGATTCTCTAAGAACCTATCCAAATTATCACAGGTGCTCTACGTCGCTGCTGCTGCACAGCATCCTGATGCATGCATACTGCCCGATATCTATCACTTGTATAAGGGTGGATCGGAATTCGAGGATATCAAGTTTCTGGCAGGCAACAAAATCGAGGTCTTTCATTTGAATGACTATCCCGATATCCCGAGAGAAAAAATCAACGATTCCGATCGTGTCTATCCGGGAGATGGTATTGCACCGGTAACCGAGGTGTTGCGGCGCGTCATGGCTACTGGCTTTAATGGAGTGTTATCGCTGGAGTTATTCAATCGAAAGTATTGGGAACAAGATCCCAATGTTGTGGCCGCCGAAGGATTGCGAAAAATGAAAGCCGTTATTCCTACCTAGAAAGTGGTTATGCTTCGTTTACGATTATCTGGGGCTAAATCAATCGTTTGCGGTATGATTATCGCGGCGACAGCCCAGGCGCAACAAAATGTTCAAGAGTTCGAGGTTCCTAAACAACTGACTCCGCTGGCTATCGGATTGGAAACGATTCCAGAGTGGATCACGCAATTCTCTGCAGACCGAGACACGATTCGAAAACGATTTCGGATACCAACAGATCCCTTTCTTATCAGTTTTACTGAAAATTTATTGGAGAGCTGGCGCACAAAATTAGATGGGGTGGATTTCAAGTCGCTTCCCTACGACGATCAGATCGATTGGCTGCTTTTGTCGCGAGAGGTAGATCACTTGAACTATTGGCACAAGCGAAATCAAGTGCGAGATGCCGAAGCATTAAAACATATCCCTTATGCAAGTTTACTAGCGCGGTTTTGTGCTTCGAAAGAGCATGGCATCAATTTAGAGGCAGAAGAAGCGGCTGAACTTCTCGACAAAATAGCGAGAATCGCAGACGAAGCGCGTACGGAACTGGCCAATGCAAAATTTGTGGAGATGAATGCACAAGATCGTGAAAAACTTGCGATCTCAGCGATTAGGGCATCGGAGATCGTAGAACAATTTTCACGATATGCCCGCGATACTCATAATTTCTACGATGGCTACGATCCCAAATACATGTGGTGGGCAGGCAAGCCCTATACGGCAGCCATGGAGGCTGTAAAGAATCATGGTCGCACAGTCAAAGAGAAGCTAGCAGGTATCAGCCAGGACGACAAGGATAAGATCGTTGGTTTACCGATTGGCGACGAAGCCCTAGCGGAAAGTTTGGCACACGCTTGGATACCTTACACGGTCGATGAACTAATTCAGATTGGAGAACGGGAACTCGAGTGGTGCGAACAAGAATTCAAAAAGGCCGCTGACGAGCTCGGTTGCGAAGGGGACTCACGCAAGGCCCTGAATCTCGTTAAATCGCGTTATGTCGATCCCGGTGAGCAACCCGATATGATTCGCGATCTCGCGTGGGAGGCCATCCAATTCGTCGAGCAAAATGATCTTTTGACTGTGCCCAACATGGCCAAGCATGGTTGGCGTCTCGAAATGATGAGTCCAGAGGCACAGCGTGTTAATCCCTATTTTTTGGGTGGTGATAATATCATCGTATCGTTTCCAACGAACACGATGACTCACGAAGAAAAGTTGATGAGTCTTCGAAGCAACAATATTCACTTTTGTCGTGCTACGGTTCATCACGAACTTATCCCTGGGCATCACCTGCAGTTCTATAGCTTGGCTCGCTATCGACCTTACCGATCGCTATTCGAATCGCCGTTCTGGATGGAGGGATGGGCACTCTACTGGGAAATGGTTCTTTGGGACAAGCAATTTGGGAAGACTCCAGAGGATCGTGTTGGCATGCTATTCTGGAGACGACATCGCGCGGCTCGCATTATCTTCTCTTTGAATTACCAATCTGGAAAATGGACAGCGGAAGAATGTGTGAAATATCTGACCGAACGTGTTGGCCATGAACCGAGCGCAGCGGCGGCCGAAGTTCGTCGGTCCGTGATGGGCAACTACGGCCCTTTGTATCAAGCGGCTTATATGCTCGGCGGGCTCCAGTTAAGGTCGCTCGAACGGGAGCTCGTTCAAACGGGAAAGATGACTTACAAAGAATTTCACGAGGCAATTCTAAGAGAAAATTATATTCCCTTTGAGTTGTTGAGGGCCAAGTTGCTGAAACTGCCACTAAGCGAGAACCAATTAACCACCTGGAAGTTCTGAAGGGTCGTCTTTGCCCATTCCGATTCCTAGTTTTGGGAATTTTAGCTCTTCGTTCCGTTTCGAAAGTCGACTTTTCGGGGGCTTAGTAGGTGACTTACCTCCCGAGCCCGAACGGCTTATACTATGCGGCCTTGCGCGAAGCTCGCTTTTGATGAGCAAATCGTTGGTAGCACCCTTCCTCCCTTCGTTTGAAAGAGAATTATGAAATTCGGAATGAATTTGTTACTTTGGTCCGGTGAGCTGAACGATGGAATGCTTCCCGTGCTGGAGAGCCTAAAGAAGATGGGCTACGACGGAGTCGAAGTTCCCATGTTCAATTTGGACCTCGACTACAAGGCTTGGGGCAAGCGACTAGACGATTTCGGTCTAGCCCGAACCGCAGTCACCGTACGCAACGAAGGAGACAATCCGATTAGCCCTGATGCTAATGTTCGCCGCAAAGGGATTGAGCTCAACAAACGCACATTGGATTGCTGCGCTGCTGCGGGAGTAGAAACCCTAGTCGGTCCCTATCACTCCGCGATAGGTTACTTTACCGGTGCTGGAAGAACAGCAGATGAATGGAAATGGGGCATCGATAGTATGCGCGAGACTGCCGAGCATGCAGGTAAAGTGGGAGTAATGCTCGCGGTCGAGCCACTAAATCGTTTCGAAGTTTATTTCCTCAATGCACAAGCTGACGCGGCAGAGTTTTGTCGACAGGTCGGGCATCCGAACTGCCGAATGATGTACGACACATTCCATGCTAACATCGAAGAAAAGAGCATCACCAAGGCTCTGCATGACATCAAGGATATGTGTTGCCATATCCATATCAGCGAGAACGATCGAAGCACGCCGGGGGCAGGCGATATTAAATGGCAAGAAACATTTGATGCCATTCGCTCCATCGGTTACAACAATTGGTTGGTCATCGAAGCGTTCGGATTGTCTCTTCCAGAATTGGCTGCTGCGACCAAGATTTGGCGACGCATGTTTGACGACGAGCTAAAGCTCGCAGAAGATGGGCTCAAGTTTATGAAGGCTCAGCTCGGCGTTTAAAAAAACGCACATCAGCCTAACTCCACAAAATCCCCAATCATCAGCCTCTTTCCTGACCTCCCCAGCAACGATTGGTTTTGGCATTTAGTGGTGAGATCCCTTTTCTTGCGGTTACAATAGAAAGCGTGGTTTAGCCGAGTTAGACTCGGCTAAGTCTAGAGCGTATGGAGGGTTGTGCTGTCATTTCTGTTTTGTTCGTGCGGACATCATCAATGGTCATTTTCGGCAAAAGAGATTGGATTCGTAAAAGCGGCTTGCTAGCATGGGCTGTACTGGTTGTTTTCATCCCCTTCTTTTACGGCGGCTCCTCCTTTGTCGCAGCCCAACAATCGCAGCCCAATTCGGTCGACGCCTCCTTGACGGACGAAGCCGAAAAGATCCGAGTTAGTCTCGCACAGCAATACCAGGAACTTTGGAATTCAATGTCCCCGGAGGCAAAGCGAGGATATGCGAATTTGGTATCCAACGTCTATTTACCGCATGACTACGACGAAGATATTCTTAAGTTAATTGACTCAGAGGTTGCGGTCTCTCCCTGGGTGGATTCTCGAGCGAGCAAGGCGACTCGGGAGCTGACTTTTGAGAGATTTGGTTTGTCCAGCCGAGTCGAGGATCCGAGCAAACCGCTGCAGTACGTTGTGACCCATGACGGGAACTACGTGATGAATTGCTTTTCGTGTCATGGAGGCAATCTTTTTGGAGCTACCTATCCTGGTGCACCGAACACGACTTATGATCTCGAATCTTTGACGGAAAACGTCCGGCGTGTGAAATGGAAATTGGGTAAGCCACTTGCACACATGGATCTCGGCTCGCTCGTCATGCCACTCGGAACATCGGTAGGCACCAGCAATGCAGTGATGTTCGGTGTAGCACTCATGAACTATCGTGACAAGGATTTAAATGTTCACGTCGGCAGAAGACCAGCAGATATGACCCATCACGACATGGATGCGCCGCCATGGTGGCACTTTCACAAAAAGCATCATCTTTACATCGATGGATTTGCGGAAAAGGGTCACAAGGGTTTAATGCAATTCATGTTGGTCAAAGAGAATGGTCCGGAGCAGTTTAAGAGTTGGGAGGGTGATTTTAGGGACGTTTATGCATTCCTAAGTGAGCTTCGTCCTCCCAAATACCCTTTGCCTGTGGACCAAGAGAAAGCATCTAGAGGCGAGACCGTTTTTAATAACCACTGTGCCTCGTGCCACGGGACCTACGGAGCGAATGCTCAATATCCCGAACTACATGTCCACATTAATGACGTCCAGACCGACTGGGTCCGGTTTAGAGCCCTAACGCCAAAGCATAGGGCCCATTATGGCACAAGCTGGTTTGCGGACATGGGAAACCAGAAAACGTTAATCTATGTCGATGGTTACGTGGCGCCGCCTCTGGATGGACTATGGGCCAGTGCACCTTACTTGCACAATGGCAGCGTTCCCACTCTTTGGCATCTGCTCCATCCTAGTGAACGACCAACTGTTTGGCGTCGCACCCATTTAAGCATGGATACCCAACGCATGGGATTGCGTGTCGAGGAGTTCGACACGGTACCCAACAGATTGAAGCCCGCAGAGCGCAGACGTTTCTTTGACACAAGAATAAAAGGTAAATCTGCGGCGGGGCACAATTACCCTGATGAGCTAGCGGAAGAAGAAAAAGTCGACCTGCTTGAGTATTTGAAAACACTTTAAAAGCCGTGACGATCAATGAAGATTACTTCACATTGAGCATGTGTCATTGGCTGCCGCTTTTCCTTCAGACATGGTTGCTTTATAAATTCGGTCTTCTGACTTGGTTATTCTACGCGGAGCGGCATGCTCCACCTATTAAAGAAGACATTGAACACCATGTACGACTTGGCAATCGTTGGCGGGGGCATTCTCGGAACCTTTCACGCATACCACGCACTCTTGCGGGGCTTACGTGTCGTGTTGTTGGAGAGAGACGCTGAACCGACGCAAGCATCGGTGCGTAACTTTGGCCAATGTGTTCCATCGGGTATGAATTTAAAGTGGCAAGCTTACGGACGCAGATCGCTTGAAATCTACAAAACGTTGCAGAGTCGATTTGACTTAGGGGTTCGCGAAAACGGTAGCGTCTATCTGGCGTGCGACGAGGAAGAATTGCAATTGCTTCATGAGTTGGCATCGATCAATAAAGCAAACGATTATTTATCGGTGTTGTTGACCAAGAATGAGTGTTTAGCCCGATATCCAGGCTTGCGTTCCGACTATGTCGTCGGTGGTCTTTTGTTTCCTCAAGAAGTTTCTTTGGAACCACGTAGAGCGACCAAATCGATCATTGATTTCTTGCAGAAATCGTTCAATTTCCAGTACAAGCCCCACCACACTGTCGTCGAGGTCGAAGCAGATGGTAACAGAGCAACGCTCAGAACAAGCCATCGCAATGAAGCTAATACAATCCATGCTGAACATGTTATTGTATGTTCTGGACATGATTTTCAGACGCTGTATCCCGAGTTGTTTGCAGCCAGTGATCTTGAATCTGTGAAGCTGCAGATGCTGGAAACGGTCGATCAATCGCAACAGTTTGTTCACGGGAACTTGCTTACAGGCCTATCGATTCGACGATACGAAGCCTTTTCCGAGTGCCCATCGTGGTCGGATATCAAATCCAGAGAACCTGCAGAATCTTTTGCCAAGCAATGGGGCGTCCATATACTATTTAAACAAACGACTACGGGCAGTTTTATCATTGGCGATTCACACGAGTATGCGGACGCCGCAGTATCCGATCGACTAGGTTTTGATATTCGCGTCGATGTTCAGGAATTCCTTCTGGCTGAAGCTCGTAAGATTTTGGATCTAAAGTCCTATGGGATAAAACGTCATTGGTACGGTATTTATTCACAATGCAAGGAACAGGATATCTTTGACTACCAGGTCCATGAACGTATTCGTATTGTGACTGGCATCGGAGGCAAAGGGATGACTGGCAGCGGTGGATACGCTGAGGAGTCAATTCAGAGGACCTTTGGCACTGCGAGCTCGAGATCATTGGTCATTCCTAAGCCAAAGATCGAACTCGTCGTATTCGATATGGCTGGAACGACAGTCGATGAAGACAATATAGTTTATAAAACGTTGCACCGAGCGCTTTTGAGTCATGGGGTCACAACGGATCTCGAAACGGTTCTTTTACATGGGGCAGGCAAAGAGAAGCTTCAGGCAGCGAGAGATGTCATCGAAGCGGTATTTGGAAAACCGAATGAAGAGTTAGCATTGGCAGCTTTCGCTCAATTCCAAGTTATGTTAGATCAGGCCTATGCGACGGAAGCAATTCGCGAGCAGCCACATTCAACTCACGTATTTGAATTCCTGAAATCGAGAAATATCAAAGTAGCTTTGAATACTGGGTACAGCCGTAGCGTAACGAACTTTTTGCTAACACGGCTTGGTTGGAGCGACTCACTATTAATCGACGCCGTTGTTTGCGCCGATGATGTTCAGCGAGGCCGACCGCATCCCGACATGATTGAGCTTGCTATGCAACGATGCGGAATTAAGGACCCCAAGAACGTCGCAAAAATCGGAGACAGTGGGATTGATATCGAGGAGGGGAAAAACGCAGGCTGTGGACTGACATTTGGAATCACCACTGGAGCCCAACTTCGAGAGCAACTATTGCTCGCTACTCCCAATGCAATCTTATCCAGCTTGAAGGAGTTACAAGACTGGGTATCGGTAGACTAGTACCGCGACTTAGAGATGATATCGATCATAACCCCACGCGTGAGTATTGAAGTTGCGCTATTTTGGATTGAGGGGCAAAGCCCACTTCGTTTACCTAGCCACGCCTGGAGGGACTGGAACCCTCAAGGCTTACTCGATTTTTACAATCGCTTGAATTGGTTGGTGGTCGCTACCGAATAGCCCGGAAGGAGTCTTTGGGTCTAGAATTTGGCTTGAAATGGTTTTGACACCGCGCGAGAGAAAAATGAAATCGATCCGATTGTTTTCGATCGCTTTAAAGCCGTTCCAACTGCCAGTTGGTTGACCTCGTTCTGGGGTGTAACCCGCCAAGGTATCGACCCATTGCATCGCTTCGCCTTCCTGGGTTATTACTGCATAGGGAAGATCGGTGGGAGGGCAGTTAAAGTCACCAGTTAGGATTGCGGGTAGGCTACTAAACAGGGACTTCGCCTTATCGGTAATGATGCGAGCACTTTCCTGCCTGGCTTTTTTACCCACGTGATCGAAGTGGGTATTGATGTGCAGGTACTCCTTGCCCCCTTGTTTGTCTTTGAGAATGACCCAGGTCGCCATGCGAGTGATCGCGGCATCCCAATCTTTGCTGCCAGGAACATCTGGATTTTTGCTTAACCAAAAATGCCCTGCGTCCTTCTTTTCGAATCGATCCCTCCGAAAGAAAATCGGAACGTATTCCCCCCGTGTTTTCCCATCGTCGCGACCAGCTCCGACAAAGTCATAATCCGGCAGCAATTTCTGAAGATCTTCCAGTTGCGATTGAAGCACCTCTTGCAAGCCAGCAACATCGTGGGCTTTAATCACCGCCGCGACAGTCTCCGCTCGGTTAGGCCAAGCGTTCTTGCCATCCGATGCCGTATTCAATCGAATGTTGTAAGACAGAACCGACCATTCGTGTTCGGAAGATTTGAGGGGCGTTGCGTCCTCGGTTTCGGAATAGACCATCGACGTTGCGATGAGAAAAATAAAAAGGCTAAGGCCCATGTGCCTGCAAGCACTGGAACAGACCGAGCAAAAAGAACGGAGAGAGAAATTCATTGTTTAGAATCCGGAGTTTAGCGGGAAATGGTATAACCGATACTTACTCAATCGGAAATTTCTGCGGTGGTGCTTTCGAAAGGCTCTAGCGATGTTACCTTTCTATACACCCGATGACTAGACACAGGAACGAGATTGATCGAGAGAAACAAACTACTATGTTGCTTTACCATAGCCAAGATTTCGAGGGGCACAACACGGGGGCTCATCCTGAGTGCGTTGAGAGAATCACTCGCGTCAACGAAATGCTGAAAGCCAACGGCTGGCTCGATAAATGTTCGCGACCCGAGTGGAAGCTTGCGACCTCAGATCAGTGCCAACGGATTCATACTGAAGGGTATCTTTCTAAGCTCCAGCAGTGGTGCGAAGAAAATGCTGGCCGGATCGAAGTGGATACAGTCGTATCAAATCGGTCGTGGAACGCTGCATTGATGGGGGCCGGTGCCGCATGCGATGCTGTTGAGCGAGTTATTCGAGGAGAAGATTCCAGGGCCTTTTGTGCGATTCGTCCTCCTGGACATCATGCCATTCCTGACAACGCCATGGGGTTTTGTCTACTGAACAATGTTGCTATCGCCGCTCGCCATGCTAAATCACTGGGACTGGAACGGGTGATGATTGTCGACTGGGATATTCACCACGGAAATGGAACGCAAGATGCGTTTTGGGATGATCCGACGGTTGCGTTTGTTTCGATTCATCGCTTCCCATTTTATCCTGGTACCGGTAAAGAAGAGGAAACTGGTGGGGGGGCCGCACAGGGAACAAAAAAGAATATCCCCATTCCCGCAAGCACAACCGCCAAAGATTTTCTTGCAAAATTAATGGATGCGACGGATGTTTTGGCATCTCAATTCAAACCGCAACTCATGCTTCTCAGCGCGGGCTTCGACGCCCATCGAGCAGACCCGGTTGGAGGGTTGTCGCTCGAAGAGACTGATTTTGAGACTGCTACCAATTGGATTGTTGAGTTGGCTTCGACCCATTGCGAGGGTCGGTTAGTCTCATTGCTGGAAGGGGGCTACAACCTGACTCACATGCCGTTATCAGTCGACGCACATCTGCGGGGGCTCAGCGCCTCTTGAGGTATGTTTTCTTCAGAAGGGATCAAGATTATCTCCACGTCGAGGCACCAGACTCTCTCTCTCTATCTTCGGCGTCTTGTTATATTAAGGCCCACCAAAAGCGCGATCAAACTTTCTCGCTAACTCAATCATCTGTAGAACGAAACAGTGCATGGCAAAAGAGATTTCTGTACCCATCAAATGGCATGGTGGAAAAACCTATCTGGCACCTAGGATTCTAGAGTTAATGCCTGATCATGTTCACTATGTCGAACCGTTCTTTGGCGGCGGGGCTGTCTTATTCCGCAAGCCTCCTGCGTTGATCGAGAAACATTCGGAAGTCATTAATGACATCTATGGAGATCTCGTCAATTTTTGGAAGGTCTTGCAATCACCTGATCTCTTTCCTGAATTCGAGCGACTTGCACACCTGACTCCGTTTGGTGAACCCACCTGGAAAGAGGCTTGTTTGGTAGAAAGCGAAGACCCCGTAACGCGAGCAATCGCGTTTTTCGTTCAGTATCGCCAGTCACGCCAGGGACTGGGAAAAGCCTTTGCTACGATGTCTCGTAGCCGAACACGGCGAGGTATGAACGAACAGGTGTCATCGTGGCTATCGGCCGTCGAGGGGCTTCCCGAAGCGCACGAACGGTTGAAGCGAGTAGTTATATTCAACGAACAGGCAGCCAAGCTGATTCGTCGCGAAGACGATCCTAACACGCTGTTTTATTGCGACCCTCCTTACTTATCGGAAACGAGATCGGTGAAGAATGCGTACTCGCATGAAATGAACGAAGCCGAACATCTCGAGCTGATCGAAACGTTAGGTAGCATCCGAGGTAAATTTATTCTCAGTGGTTATCCACATCCGATGTACAAGATGGCCGAGATTCGATTCGGATGGCAATGCGAAGAAATTGAGATCGACAACAAAGCTAGTTCGGCCAAAACCAAACCGATCAAAACCGAGTGCCTCTGGATGAACTTTTAAGATCTAATATTGATTAGGGAGTCCTTATCCCTTATCGCTTACAAAAGAGAGATGATGCTCTGAGTGGCGTAGATGACATTCAGTCCATTCTTCCTTCGTAAATGCGCCCAATAGGGTGAGGTGGAAACGGACCGGGATGCTTTTCAAACAAAGTACGCAGCTAATCAACCCGAGTTAACAGTCCAGCACAACGACCATCAGGGGTATTGGATAGCTTGATAAAACTATCAGCGGTTCGAGGCTTTGGCCCACTAGTAATTACGTTGACGGAACACGCCGCGTCAACGTTCTCGCAATTGGTTGTCGGAGCGATCGAACCGAATCGCATAGCAGCGATCGAGGAAATGAACTCTAGCAAACCTGTTGCGCTGCCTGCATCCCCAATTGCACCTTTGTAGGCGACCACAGGAGTATTCGGCAAAAGCTGGGCAATCCCTTTCCCTTCCTCCAGATCTCCATCGCGGGTCCCCATGGCACAAGCATTGATATGATCTATTCGATTTGAGTCAATCTGAGAACGCTTTATCAGCAGTTCCATCGCATTCTTTGTGGCCGTAGAAACGCCGCTCCATCGCGATCGATTTGGCTGAGCAAACGTGCTCGCCCAAGCAACAATCGTGGCCAAGGGAGTTGCCCCACGTGCCAAAGCATGGCTACGCCGTTCTAATACAATTGCCGAGCTCATTTCGGATGGCACCGTACCATCGCGACGCGAATCAAATGGCTTACAAGCGCGAGATTCGTCAGCGATCGCAGTGGAAAAATCTGGTTCGTAACGTTGAATCAATCGTAAACTACCGATTCTAGAGCCGCTAGCACCAACGACAATCACGTCCGCTTTGTCACGACGAATGACGTTGATCGCCTCCATGACCGCATTGAGACTGCTGGTTCCTTCCGTTGTGATCGTATTATTAGGCCCACGCGCATCGAGAGCGATTCCAACGTGACATGCCGCCATGTTGGGCAAGGACTTTAACATCCATAGCGGGTACATATTGTCCATCGCTTGGGTCGCCCATTCTGCGTGCCGCATCTCGCCATTCGTAGCACACCTCCTGACGATGTCATCCACGTCGGACAAATCACTTTGGATGAGTTCACCCGAGAAGACTGTTCCGATCCGATCGGGATCTACGGAGCCGGCCGAAATGCCCGCTTGTGTGCAAGCTTGCATGGAAGCAGCGAATGCTAGTTGAATCTCACGACACATCACCTTAATCGACTTACGGGGTTGGATGTGTTCCTTTGGTTCAAAGCCCTCGATAGATGCAGAAAGCCAGTGATATTCGTTCGGCCCACGAATCTCGGTAAATTTGCGGACGCTAGACTGTCCTCTCAAAATGAATTGGAGATGCTCATCGGCATTCTTGCCGGTTGGTGCAATCGTTCCGAGCCCGGTAATAACAATATCATCTTCGTTCCCATCTTTTTCAGACAGGGATGTACTCGCCGACGCCATTATTGTTTCTAAATTTGGAAGTTGAGTTCAGGAGCTTGGTCTGGCGTCGCATTGCGAATTCGCAACTTCGGTTTTTCGAGCACGACCGTTGAGTGTGGCGCGACACTGCTTGTTACCCACACACTGGAACCAATCACACTATCATGGCCAACGATAGTTCTGCCACCGAGAATAGTCGCATTCGCGTAGATAACAACCCTATCCTCTATAGTTGGATGTCGCTTCGCCCCACGGACTAATTGCCCGTCCGCATCGGTAGCAAAGCTCAATGCCCCCAAGGTAACACCCTGGTAAATCTTAACATTGTCGCCGATCTCGCACGTTTCACCGATCACTACACCCGTTCCGTGATCAATGAAAAAGTATTCACCGATACGTGCTCCAGGATGGATGTCGATTCCGGTCTGTTTGTGGGCCCATTCGGCCATCATCCGAGGAATAAATGGGACTCCAAAATGCACGAGCTCATGTGCGATTCTGTAGACTGTAACGGCTTCGAGACCCGGGAAACAAAAAATGATTTCGTCGCGATTTCGAACGCTGGGGTCTCCCTCGTAGGCCGCCTCTACATCCTTGGCTAGCGTCTCACGAAGGGCAGGAACTCTCTCGAGCAAAGCGATAGCGATCTGTTGTCCATCCGCTTCGTAGTCTTTCTTGATTTCGCATGGATTGGCACCGCTGTCTTTGCTGTCGACGCGATCCGCATGCATTAACGCTCGCGCTATTTGGGTTGTCAGTCGATCATGAAGTCGATCGACTAAATCCCCAACGTGATAAGCTACATTCCCCGCATGTAGTCCCTCTCGCCGCCTGAACCCGGGATAGAGAATATCCTTCAGGTCTTCCAGTATTTCGACGACTACTTCGTACTTGGGGAGCGGACAATGCCCAAGATGATTGATGCGATCATTTCTCGAATAGGTGCGAACAATTGCATCCGTTAATCGCGGAAGCTGTTCCTTTAGTCGAAAATCAGAAGCCATGGTGCCGCTTCAAGTGGAGGGGAGTTAGGTTGCGAAAACTATGAACGAACCATTTCTTAAGCAGTTCGGCTCATTCCAATCGGCAATACTATTGTTTTTCGCAGAAACCAACCAAACTTCCCATCTTACCTATTTCGCCAAATCCTAGCAAACCAAGTCCCGGGATAACGTCGAGTTCTCGTTCCGATTAATTCTGCTTGTTTTGCGAGCTCGCTGTCTAAAAAAGCGATTCCACTTTGCAGACTTAACAACACCATTTCCTAAGAGCGGTCTGCAAATCTGTGGCTGCGGAATCGACATCACCGCAGCCTGCGTCGTGAACCGATCCATAGACGAAGAACACCACATCGCTTGTTTCAGCATCGATTTTGCCCGCCAGCGAATCCTTGACCGGGGTACCGACCGGTGTGTTCCTGTTGTCGGCACCGCAGACACAAATGAGACCATCTAGGTCCAATTCATGCCCTACCGAATTGAATACGTAGCTTTCGCCTGGTTGCCCGAATCGCAGTTTTGCCCCGTCCGGAAAACAATCTTTCTTGAGAAGACTGATGGGAAAACCAGTACGGGCCGACACGATGTTCAAACAATCTACAGCGCGATTTACCCTAGGAAAATTATTCTCCGTTAAGCAACGAAGCAGGTATTCCTGAGCTGGTTTGCTCCGCCCTGACGGCTTGAAACCACCCTTTCGCAGCAGCGCTCGCACGGAGTTTCGGCGATCTTCCCACCATGGTTCCGTCACTGCCCCCGTGGCTTGCTCCAGCTGTTCTGCGAACCAATCTTCAAACGCTGCATCATATGGCAGGCTTTTCAAACCTGCCGACGTTAATGAGCCGAGGGCCAGTTCGGGAATATCATTTTGGATGGAAATCATGAAATTTCGATGGTTTGCTTGGTTGAACTGTTCTCGGGCAGATTGACGCGTGATGCACACCAGTTTAGCATCGGACCGAGGCACAGCCACCGCGCCGACTTTTCCTTTATACAAAGCTATCTTTGGAGTTCCTCTCATGTTTCGAAAGCTTGTCCGTTATTCGACCGTCACCTCTGCGATCGGTTTTGCGATATGTTTTAACCCTGCTTTATCCTTGGGTGAGACCAATGCCAATCATCTTTCCAGGGAGGAGGAGTTGAGTGGCTGGAAACTCTTGTTCGATGGCTCGTCCACGGATAGCTGGCGAAACTACAAATCTGACAAACTTTCCAACTCCTGGAAGGTTGTTGACGGCGAACTAGTTAGAAGCGGCAGTGGTGCTGGTGATATCGTCACCAAAGAACAGTACAAATACTTTGAACTGCTGCTGGAGTACAAGATCTCCAAGGGTGGCAATAGCGGACTGATGTTCCATGTCACCGAGGATAACCCTGCACCATGGCATAGTGGACCTGAAATCCAAATCCAGGATAACGTCGATGGCCGTGATCCACAAAAGAGCGGTTGGTTGTATCAACTCTACCAACCCACGACACCACCATGGATCAATGCGGTCGAGTCTCTGGACAAAACTCGTCCTGTTGGAGAGTGGAATCAACTTTATCTGCGTATCGCGCCGAATCAGTGCGAAGTCTCCATGAATGGAGCGGTCTACTACAATTTCCAGGTTGGCAATAACGACTGGAACCAACGCGTTGCCAAAAGTAAATTCGCCAGCATGGCGGGATTCGGAAAAGCGGGCAAAGGACACATTTGCCTACAAGATCACGGCGATCTCGTTTCCTTTCGCAACATTAAGATTAGGGAGATTCCTGACAACGGCGTTGTCAAGCAACCAATTGATGGAGTTCTTTCAGCACGTGGCGAACCTGCGTTCCCCAATCTTAAATGGGAAGGTTGGGCCCCGAGAGATGAAGATGGCAATCCTACCAAGCCTCTCCGTATCCTAGAGCTTACCTACGCAAACGGCTTTCCAAAGCGTCTTTTTGCCATGGACCAGCGTGGCTGGATCTTCACTTTTGAGAATCGTAAAGATGTCGAGACAGCGACTCGATTCTTAGATATCGAATCCAAAGTTAGCCCGTGGAACGGACCTGGAGCAAACGAACAGGGACTATTGGGCTTGGCTTTTCACCCCAAATTCAAAGACAACGGCGAGTTCTTTGTCTCCTATACCAGAAAGAAAGACGATACATCTGCCATCGCTCGCTACCGCGTGATGAAGGACAATCCACTCAAAGCCGACCCCGCATCCGAGGAGATTCTCTTAGAGCTGCCTCAACCTTACAAAAACCATAACGGCGGACCGATTGAATTCGGACCTGATGGATTTCTCTACATAGCGTTTGGAGACGGAGGTTTGAGAAATGACCCTGTGAAATCGGGACAAGATCGCAACCAATGGTTGGGCTCGCTTCTTCGTATTGATGTGGATACCAAGTCACCTGGATTGAGCTACGGCATTCCTGCAGACAATCCGTTCGTGAACATGGCGGGTATCAAGCCGGAGACCTATGCTTACGGTTTCAGAAACCCATGGCGAATTGCTTTTGATAAAGCATCAGGGCGTCTCTGGATGGGGGATGTTGGACAAGATCTTTATGAAGAAGTTAACGTCGTTGAAAAAGGTGGGAACTACGGTTGGAGCGATCGCGAAGGACGGGCTCCTTTCGGAAATAACCCACCAGTCGCTGGCGTTGGCCCTTACATCGAACCAGTTTGGCAATATGACCACATGGCAGGCAAGTCGATAACCGGGGGCCGAGTTTTCAACTCCGGTCGAATTCCTGAACTGAAGAATAAGTACATCTATGCAGATTACGTAAGCGGCGCCGTTTGGGCGTTGTCCTACGACCCTGCGACAGGCAAAGCGACTCGCAATGAGCAATTGATCGCTGGCGGCGTACCGATTTTTGCATTCGGTGAAGATCAAGAAGGAGAAGTTTACTACTCTCGAGACACCAATCGCTCCGAAGTCCTATATCGATTCGAAATCGATCCCAAATAGGTCTGCTGATCTAAACGGGTTCCATCAGTTGATGGAACCCGTGGCACTAGGCATTTCGAACAGACTCATCGATCATGCTTTGAAAGTCTGCGATCTTCGGAGTTAAGGATGGATACTTATTGGTTAACTCCTCTAGCTTATTCTTAAAAGAGGCGGCGAGTTCTCTTTTTTCCAAGCCAACGCTTTTCCTCATCGCTTTGAACCCTTGGTTGAGCGAGTCGATCTCATGTTGCGGCGCGTCATTTCCCTGCATGTTACCTGTCAACTCTGAGAGCATAAAAGCCATCAACAAATGACCGCTTGTGTCACCTGGTAAATTCCCGCCAGGCATCTCATCTCGCGATTGGATTCCAGTCCAAACTGGCTTTAGATCTTCATTCAAATCATCATCGACTTGATCTGCGAGATCATTATCGGAATCCTCCCCTCCCCAATCCTCTGACTCATCCACGTCGTCGAAGTCATAGTCGACGAAGCCCAAGCTATCGCTTTCCCATTCTTCACGAGTCTCGTACATGGAAAAGGCGAACTCGTTGTCCATCTCGAGACTGTAACCGTCGTAGTTTACAAATCCCACGCCGAACATTCCGTCATTCATCATTTCGCAAATAGGGCAATCGCAATCCGTTTCATGCTTGGCACCTGGTTCGTCAAAACCATCAATAATGACACCTGGACCGCGTGGAACTCGTCGGCGCTCGTATTCAATCACGATCTTTGGTGCGACATCGTCATCGTAACTCGAGTCCATCCAACCATTCTTGATGTCCTGTAAATCATCAACGAGTAACGAAATCTTCTCATCATGCATTAACGAGGCTCTTTCATCTCGCTTTTCATTAAGCACAGCCCAGCCTGTTGTGACCAGTGTTCGACATAACGAAAAGTACATGTACAACTCGCTGCGCCCGATCGGGCCTGTGTCGGAAGGGTCCCAATCCTTTGGCAATCCGGTAAACGGTACCCCACGGTCAAAACGATGACGTTGCCCTTCGATAACTTTATCAAGCCAGGATATAGAGCCATGTAGCAAATCGCGAGGTATTCCACCTCCCAGATCGATTCGCGGAGTCATGAGCCAATCGCGATGGATTTGAATCGTTAGTTCATGTTGCTTCTCTTGAAAGCTTTTAGCTGTGTAGCTCATCCAGTCGTGCTGCTCATCGGCTTCGACCAATCGGGTTGCCAAATCGCGTAAAAGAGGAGCACCATAAAGAAGGTCTCGATTGACGACTCGTTTTTTTATCTCCGATTCGCGAGGTTGCGAAATGGCCCCGACATAACTATCGGCATGCATTTCCCACCAGGGTGGAAGATGCATAATCAACAACCACTCGTCGTCCGATTCTTCATCCGGATTCGTGTCAAGAATAGAATCTGGTTCGAGCTGGATCATGTCGCCAGCGTAGAAAAGGCGTTTGTTCGGAAAGTCGATTACAACCCAAGCCGGGGCACCTCGCAGAATATCGATCGCGTCGGACAAATCAATCTTTTCCAACGGTAGTTCGTCTACATTCTTGCAAACCGCCGGTGTTTGATAGCGAGGCCAAACGCGAGTTGCTGCAGCCCAGTCCGTCGGATCCTCTGAGACCAGGGCAGCCATCGTGATGGCATAATCCTCGTGAATCGAATCGGCAAAGAGGCACTGCGTCGGATCAATGACAAGCACCGATACGGGAGACTTAGGAGCGTTTTCGTTCATGGATGTTTTGGCAAAAGGAGCGAGTGCACGAGAGGTGAAGACACGAGATATCGTTTTTTGTCAAATCACGAATTCCGCGTTGGGGAAAATTATAAGCTTATTGAGCCAGCAGGTGTTGATCGAACCAAGCCCCAAAGGCTCGAATGTCCCATACCATAGACGCCCACCCGTGATTACCACCTTTGTGAACAACAATCTTTACGTCCCGATTGTATTGAGCCGCGACCTCGCGAAACCGTTCTGATTGCTTAAGCGGTACCAATGTGTCAGCATCCCCGTGATAAATCAAGGTTGGGGGAAGCTCCTGGTCTATGAAATAGATCGGGGACGCATCTCGACCGATCTGCTGCCACTTTTCTTTGTCTTGAGCATCTGGTCCAAACGCTTTGACAAAGCTCTTAGGAGGTCCACCATCGCCAAGATCTTCCGTTGAACCGTCGAGATTCAATAAGTCGGTGACGGGATAAAAGATTGCGACGGCTTGAACCGCAGCGCTCTCGCGATCAATATCATCTTTGGGTTCAGGATGAGGCTCTTTCCCTCGAGTCGCGAGCATTAAACTTAAATGACCACCAGCACTTCCTCCTGTGACACCAATCCGGTTGGGATCGATGCTATATTCAGAGGCACGATAGCGTATGGTTCGGATGCCACGCGTAACGTCTTCGATAATTTCGGGAACCATCGAATCTGGTTGAGAAATATGACAAATGGCAAAGATCGTGTAGCCACGGCGGAGCAACGGAGCCATTAACCAGGCTTCCGTCTCACCTGCGGGTTTGGATTTCCAACCACCACTTACCATAAATGCGACCGCCAAACCATTCGGATTCTTGGGCCGAATGATATCCATGGTTAATGGTTTGCCGTTTCGTTCCCCGTATGGAACGCCGTCAACCCGCTCATAAGTAGGATGATAATACCACCATATCCCACCGACAGACGAGACTACCAGTACACCCAAAGCAAAGATCGTCCAAAAGGCACGCTTAATCCACAGCCACATTGCAAAGCCACCTCTCTCAGAGCACATCTTACGACACAAAACGCTGAAAACATGATCCCAGGATTCGGTAGCGACACAAGAACCCTGGCTGGATCTACTTCTTAGTCTCTACTTGCCCTGAGATCCATTCTTCTAATTCTTGCCAGTCGACGGGGGGGAGTTTGCAGAGATCGGGGCGTAATTGCACGGCATCGTGGATGTAAACGTGCTGAATCTCCTTTTGTGATTTGGTCGTATTCCAATGCAACAAAATGCGAACACACATACCCAGTGACGAAGCGACCTGGACCTCGTAGCCGCACAAAAGAGGCACCTCCAGCCACCCGAGCTGCCTGGCCGCCAAGGCCGGAAATTCAGCGTCTAAATCCCTTGTGACGGTGAAAATGGCGCTCGCGACGTCGGCTGGAGCAATCTCGTTTCGCCGAATCATTAATGCCAATAATTGACGAGTCCCCTTCAAAATGGCCTCTTTCGTATTGGCTTCCACCGTTGTGGCGCCTCGAACACCCCGGCAAACCAATTGTCCCGACATGGATTGTCCTTTTCAAAACGCTGTATTTAATCACAATTCGACTGTTGACTGAAAGAGCTCAAAGTACATCGTTTCCCTCTAACTGCAAAGTCACGTTGATATGACAACGGAATATCCATCCCACGAATCCACCGATTCGCAGGCAGGACAGGACGCGCTAGACCCGAAACAATTCGCGATTCTCGTTGTGGATAACGATCCCGCGCACGCCCAGGCCATGACGGAGAGCCTGGAAAAAACCGGCTATCGCTGCACGGTCGCCACCAGCGGCCCCGAAGGCAAACGGCAGCTCGAACAAAATACATTCGATGTGGTTATTACCGATCTGGTCATGAATGATTTTGACGGGATGCAAATGCTCGAGCTCTCTCGACAACTGCTTCCCGAAAGCCTCGCTATCATGGTGACCGGACACGCGACCGTGACCAAAGCGGTCGAAGCCATGCAGCTTGGAGCTTTTAACTTTCTCGAAAAGCCGATCACCCCCAATAAGCTCCGAGCCATCGTCGCCAAGGCGGTCGAAGCGGTCCAGCTGAAGCAAACCAATCTGGAACTCCGCAAAAGACTCGACGAAAAATTCGGTTTCGAGGGAATCGTATACGCAGGCCCGCAGATGCAAGGCCTCATAGACCGTCTCAAACGAATCGCTCCCACCGATGTTACGGTCTTGATCACCGGTGAAAGCGGAACAGGTAAAGAGCTGATCGCTCGGGCTATCCACCAAAATAGCCCTCGCAAGGCGAAACGCATGGTCGCTCTGAACGTTCGCGCTGTCTCGGAGAATCTCGTGGAAAGCGAACTCTTTGGACATGTTCGGGGTTCTTTTACCGATGCCGTTTCCGATCGCGAAGGAGCATTCCAATACGCGGATGGCGGAACTCTCTTTATGGACGAGGTCGGCGATATGCCCATGAGTACCCAAATCAAGCTATTGCGAGTTCTCGAGGAAAGCCAAATTACCCGGGTTGGTGATAATCGACCGATCAAGGTCAACGTGCGACTCATCTCAGCAACCAATCGTCCTCTCGAAGCGATGATTGACGATGGTACATTCCGAAACGATCTCTTCTATCGACTCAAAGTGGTCACGGTTCATCTGCCCCCTCTCAGAGAGCGACGCGACGATATTATTCCTCTCATGGATCACTTCCGTAAGACGTTTGTTCGTAAACACAATCATGCACCGTGCAATTTTACCCCCTCGGTTACCAAAAAGTTTTTCAGCTACGATTGGCCTGGTAACATCCGTCAATTGCGTAACTTTGTCGAAACGATGGTGGTTCTCGATATGGACGGCAAACTGGATATCGATGATTTACCACCGGAGCTAAGCGATGGCGAAGGACCAACTCAGTCCGAGATAGATACCGCTGTTTCTTACGCCCAACCCGCCAGTTTGTCCTCGCTCACGGGAGTCATGCCCTCGGACCTGATCGGAAAATCTATGGATGAGATTGAGCGTTGGGCGATCGAAGAAACTTTGAAAATCACCGCCGGAAATCGGGACGAGGCGGCCAAAATTCTTGGCATCGGAGCGAGAACGTTGTATCGTAAACTAGATAAATATAAAACCGATGGCTGAGACGCTGTCGATCCTAACTCCTTATCACCCGCCTCGACAAACGATGTTATCACTTTTCTTGCGCAAGGCGGTTCAAAGCCTTTTGTTTGTTAGCTTTCTTTGGATCAATCATTCGTTCGCTTCAGAGCAGCCAAATGTTTTGATTATTATGGCCGATGATTTGGGTTATTCCGATCTCGGTTGTTATGGGGGGGAAATTGAAACACCGAACCTCGATCGACTCGCCGCGAACGGATTGCGGTATACACAATTTTACAATACAGCACGTTGCTGGCCATCGCGAGCTGCATTGCTGTCCGGCTACTACGCCCAGCAAGTTCGTCGTGACAATATCCCTGGCTTGAAGGGTGGTGGGAACGCTGGCACGCGACCCGCATGGGCAAAGTTGCTTCCTGCCTACCTGAAGCAGTCAAATTACCGATGTTATCACAGTGGAAAATGGCATATCGATGGCCCGGTTTTGGCCTCTGGTTTTGATGCGTCGCTCGACATGCGAAACCAAGGAAACTATTTTTCCAGTAAGGGGAACCATATCAACGACGTGCCCGTTCGACCGCAAGGTTTAGAGCCCAATTACTATGCTACTGACGCGACGGCGGAACACGCGATTCAATGCTTGAAAGAACACTCCGAGTTCCATCCCGATAAACCATTCTTTCAATACGTGGCCTTTATAGCGCCTCACTTTCCTCTGCATGCACCCGAGCAAGCGATCGCCAAGTATGCCGATCGCTATCGCGATGGTTGGGATGCTATGCGCGAGGAACGCTTTCGCAAAATGAAAGAACTAGGTATCACTAGTACCTCCCTCTCTCCGCTCGAACCAAAAATAGGACCACCTTATCCGCGACCCAAGGATATCGAGTTCCTAGGGAAAGGAGAGCTCAATCGGCCTGCAGATTGGTCGACTCTTACCGACGAACAAAAGCAATTTCAGTCGACGAAAATGGCGATTCATGCCGCGATGGTTGACACCATGGATGTCGCCATAGGCCGCATTTTAGATCAGCTGAAAGACATGAATGCTTTCGAGAATACGATCATCCTGTTTTGCTCCGACAATGGTGCGACGGCTGAGATTATGATCCGAGACGGAGGACATGATCCTGCTGCACCCATTGGTAGTGCCGCGACCTATTTATGCCTCGGGCCTGGTTTTTCGAGCGCGTGCAACACTCCTCACCGGCGGCACAAAACCTGGGTGCATGAGGGAGGGATCAGTACGCCACTTATTGTTCACTGGCCAGCCAAGATTTCCGAAAAAGGAGCACTTCGCACGACACCAGCTCACTTAGTGGATATTGTCCCAACAATTCTAGAGATAACAGGTACCAAACAACTCCCAGGAGATCAACAGACCGATGCACTTAAATCATCTGCTCCTGCATTATCCGGCCGAAGTCTAACACCAAGTTTTGAAACAGATACGGTCATCGATCGGGAATCGCTATGGTGGCTGCATGAAGGAAATCGAGCGATTCGAGTTGGAGATTGGAAGCTGGTCGCCTCCAAGGGTGAGCCGTGGGAGCTTTACGATTTGCGCACCGATCGAGCCGAACAAAACAATTTGGCAGAAAAACATCCAGACAAGGTCAAAGAGTTAGTAACCCGTTGGCAATCACAAACCGACCAATTCGCGATAGATTTTGATACTCCATAGCCGAAGTCGCCAAGAGGGGTAGCCGAAGTCGCCAAGACTTTGGACAGCACACCAGCAGTGCATCCAATCTGTGGCCAGATCGGCTACGAGCACTCGGGATATATTAACGAAATCCGTCGATTCGTTACTTGCCGGTATCGAGCGCGTAGTATTTCTGCACCGATCCATCCGCCAAAACTACTCGCCCGGGCTCGCTTTCTCTCGGCCATGTGTCGAAGTAATCGACGAGCTCTTCGTAGTGATCGATAATGTCTTGCAATGTGTGCGTAGGGTATGGAATTATTTTCTCGTAGGGGTTATCCGCCCCTAGCTGAATACATCCACCCCAGTAGTTGGATTCTACCGGCTCACCAGTTGAAGAATCGGTCGTCCCCAAGAATCTTCTTCCCTGGATCACGAGTCGCCACTTACCAATCTCGCCTAATGCAAAAGTCCCTGTGGATTCGTAGGTTGCTAGCCCGTAAACCACGATTCTTGACTCTGGAAGATCTTTCAGCGTGATCGTAACACTTGCAACTTCTTCCAAGACATCTTCGTGCGTGGAAATGGAATATCCAATTCCATCGATCTTTTTTAAGAATGACCCCACTGCATACCGCTCTGCATAGTATAACCGACTCGCAAAGCTGATCATGCCACAGATTAACGCGACGATCAGCATCGTCAACAATAAGCCCTGTGTCCCAAATCGTAGTTTGCTGAGGTTGTTCATAGCTTATTAATATAGCGACTCATGCTAGCCTCAGTCTCTACCACCGATCGCTAGATAAAACCCTGACCTGTAACCTCCCAAAGACAATTGCCAAAAGACAATTGATTGTGCTAACGATGTAGGAAATGCCCTATAAGCTTTTGCCATTCTTTCGGAAACCGATGGATATTCACTCTCGCCTCAATTGGAAACGATTTTTCGAGTTAGAATTTTTCTAGTTGACGCTGTTTCTTTCCCTGCCTAGAATCGGTGGCCAGTCATCCGCAAAGTACCGAATTCGCCGAAGGTTTATTGCAATGAATACGCTCTATTTATCAAACCCGGTTCGTGACCGCTATCTTAGCGGATTTTCTCGCGTGACCGGCATTGTGTTTTTCATTGCTGGACTTTCTAAGTTGTTGATCTCGTACAGTCCTAGCTTGAGTTGGGTGCCTCCGTGGCTATATTTCGGTGCATCGGTCACCGAAATTTTTCTGGGTGGTTCATTGTTGTTTTCTAAGCGAATCGATGATACCGTCCTATTCTCCACTCTTTCTATCTCGGTCGTTCTGATTGTGATTGGAGCGGTCAATTATGTTTTGGGTATCAGCTGTGGGTGCTTTGGGGCGATAGAAATCCCATCACTGGCAATCGTTGCATGGAACTTTGTAGTGTGCTCCCATATGGTATGGTTCCTTGCGAGTCGTGGATGGTCTATTGAAAATCTCCGAAAGCTAAGCACTTATCGTGTTGTTGTTTTGTGTTCGGCGATCCTTGGCGTTAGTTGCTCGCTTAAATTGAGTCAGGCTGATCAATTCTTTGGATTGGGGGCGAGCCGCAATGCTCTAAAAATCGCTTCGACTTCTCAATTGATCGGAGAAAGTGTTGCTGGTGGACTTATTCCGTTTCGGGTGGTTTTAACAAACCATTCCGACTCCGCGATACAAATCGTCGGTGGCGGGTCGACATGTGGTTGCATCACGCTACAAAATTTACCAATGTAGATCGCTCCAGGTCAAACAGTGTCACTGAATGTGGAGTTGACGGCGCGAGGCGATCCAGGGGATTACTCGCAAACGGTAAGTTACTACCTAGATGCAAGCGACCAATTTGTGCTAACAGCAAAATTAGAATACAGAATCGTCGGTGAATCAAAGGGTTCCTAGCGATCCCGATGGACGGTAAACCTTCGGCCGCCTTATTTTTTTCGTGGGTGTGGTTTTATTTTTCTGTTTAGGAGACATGATGAGACTTATAAAATTTCTCGGTTTGGTTTTGTGTGTTGTAGGAGCGTGTGGCTTAGCCGAAGGGATTTCTACGGGGCAACCTGGTGGTGGCCCGGGAGAAAATAGCACGCTTTGTCCAGGGACGGTTCCGAATTGCGGTCCTGACTCATGCCCGCAGCGTCAAAACTGCCCGAATGGTGGGCATTTAAATACTTGCACATGTGTTGCAACATAAATGGATAGCCAAATGCCCCATTTTTGCGAGAGGAAGTATTTCACGATTGTGAATTATGGAATTTCAAGTTTGTTGGTCGCGCTTTCATTCGTACTTGCATGTAGCCAAGTACGTGCAGCACCACCCGATGCAAACGAAATAGCAGAATCTGGTGGAGTATTTGAAAGGGGATTTCAGTTCAACTGCCTAGTATCCCAAGAATCGAGTTCTGGGGTGTCTCAGTTCTTCGAAGAGTACATCGTCATGGATGGCAATATTCGTTCTCTGTTCCAATTGCGAGCGACTGGAGAAGAAATTCCGATTTCAAAGGGATTAGACTGGCTGAAGTCCGCCGATGCAAAAGTTGTATCTTTTAAAAACCTTCTGCTCTTAAACAGGGATTATTTTGCTAGATGTGTTTTAGGAGACGACAAGGCGATACAGTTTGTCGGAAGCACAAACGCGATGCCGGGCATGATTCCTTGCTCTCCCTTTTGGGGTGGAGTGGAAGGATTCTTGGAATTCAAGTCTTTGCTTTTAAGTGAGAAGCTCATCAATATAGATACTAAGCAATCGGAAAATGGGACGCTCATATCTGGAGAGTTAACCAGCGATCCCGAACGTCCTGCTGGACAGAATATTCGGCTCTCGTGGGTGTTTAATGGTGATGACAAATGCGTTCGAATCACCAAATCAGACCCATTAGACGCGAAGCAAGATTTCGTCATTGAGAATGAGTTTGTGAATGAGGGAAACGGTTTTATCCCAAGGAAGAGTATCAAAAAATATTCAGGCGGATACGTACAAACGATCTTGATAGGAGAATACACTTTGCTTTCCACTGTCGAAGAAAGCATATTCCGATTATCCCACTACGGTTTTCCTGAGCCCAAGGTAAGCTCAAGCAAAAATTTCCCTTGGTTCAGCGTCGCTCTACTCGGATTGGGGGCAACACTTCTTCTCATAGTTTATGGGTTGAAAAAGAGGAAAGCTTGAGACTTAATGAGATCAGCGTATACATTGATTGAGATTCTTGTTTGCGCTGCGATATTGACGGTATTAATTGCATTGACACTTCCGGCAGTCCAATCTGCTAGAGAAGCCGCGAGACGAATCCATTGCTCAAGCAACTTGAGACAAATAGGTTATACTTCGCTCCACTTTGAAGCAGCCAATAAGCACATGCCTGGCCCGACCATGAATGCTCATCCCAATTCGGGAGCTTATCGGTCCGACGCGGGGCTCTTCGTCAATCTACTTCCCTATTTTGAGATGCAATCGGTATACAACAAATTCGATCGAAATCTGCCGACCAACCATGAATACCACCTCGATTTGATATCGATCAAACCCAGCTTGCTGAAATGCCCCTCCACTCAACCATCCCAAAATATGAAATCGATCGCCAATGGCTTTTTGGGTGTCGCAACGCTCGGTTTGGATGCACCTGCGTGTGACTATTCAGGAAATGCTGGAGCGTGGAAAAACGGAACACCCCACTCGGGCATTGTCCGAATCAGGATCGGCGAAATTGCTAAAGAAGTTAGGTTACAAGAAGTCTCGGATGGAATGTCGAATACGCTCATGTTATGGGAAAGTGTGGGGGATAGACTCCATCTTTCCAAGACATTGAGCCTGAATCTAGATGAAGGCATCCCGAACAGTTTCGTTGTGTATAGTGGCTACAACACTCAGGCCATACTTCGTGGGAGTGGTCAGGCCGTTACCAAGTCTTACATGTTTGCGTGGTCTGGATTTAGAATTGGTGCCGTCGTAGAAGGCACTAAATCCGTGAATGAACGTAACGATATTGGGCAACCCTTTTCATACCATAATTCCACGGTTGCGGTTTGTTGGGCGGATGGTGCAGTTAGTCACCTTAATGAGTCAATTGATGAAACGGTTTTGGTTTCGATTTCAACGATACGTGGAGGTGAATACACCGGTGATGCATACTAATGGTGCAAACGAAATTGTCCCCGTGGCCGAAGTCGCAAAGACTTTGGACAGCACACCAGCAGTGCATCCAATCTGTGGTCAGATCGGCTACGAGAAGATGAACATCTATTCGGCTAACGCCGATTCAATGATTGCCTCAATCGTTTTGTCTGCGGTCGCTCCTTGCCAATTGAGCTCCCCCTGCCACCAATGTCGCAAGTACCCTCGCTTGTCGATCACATATACCGTTGGCCACATTGTGTTAGCCCAGCGGTCCCAATTCTTCATCTCTCGATCCATGATGATCGGAAATTCCAGCTTTCGATCCTTGGCCGCTTCGCGAACCGCATTAGGATCTCGTTCGGTCGGCGTTTCTGGAGACTGAATCCCAATGACCACGACTCCTTGATCAGCATACTTCTCATGCCATCGACGATATATCTCAAAGTTCGCATGGCAATTGTGACATTGGAATGCATAAAAGTGAACCACCACAACTTTTTCTCGCAACGACTCTAGTGTCATTGGCGATGAGTTAAACCATTCTGTGTCCGGTGCGAACTCAGGCGCTATGGGATAAATTCGCTTGAGCTGTTTCGTATCGAAAATGGGACCGACGAGTGTCTTTAATTCTTTGATTTGATCGGGTGATAAAATCGAGTTTATGGCTTTTTGTTCAGTCGAGGTTGCGTCTGCCGCAGCTTCGGTTGCGGCTGAAATGTCTCCTCCTTTTCTCGTTAACTCTTGCAGTTTCTTCTGAGCAGTCTCTGTCGCGCTAGCCAGATCCGTAAACCTTTTCAATTGCACAGAAGTTAACTTCACTGCTTTGGCGATTTCCTTTCTCAGGAACATGCGATTACCCTGCGATTGAGCCTCGATTTGTTTTAATCTCTTGACCTGTTCCGCAGTCCACGCCCCTTTAGCCCATACCCAAAACTCTTTCTCTAATCGATCAAGCTCTGCGAAGCTTTTTTCCGTTGGAAGATTGCGACTGCGAAACCAATCGCCATCCCACTTCTGGAATTGTTCTTCAAGCTGGCTTACCTCTGCATCGCTCAAGCCCAATTCCTTGTGTACCTCGGGTGCGTGAATGAGCGAAAAGACACGATGCGGTACCAACGGGCGCAATTCCACGGAGACAGAGGGGTCTTGTGCGCTCACTGGCGCACAGATCATGATCGAAGCTAATAGCAGTCCCACGCGGTGCACGAAACGATTCATCAACATACTCAAACTCCTTTAAACTTACTCTTTGTCGTTTTTAGCCTTAGCAGCAAGTCGCTTTTCGAAATCTTTATAAATCAAACGATCGGTGTTGCTTTTAAGGTGAAAGCCAATCATGTCGTAGTTATTACACCGTTGCAACTTCTTCTAAAGCCGCGTGCAAGGCCTCATATTCATAGCGACAGCATGGGCACTCCGATAAATGGATTTGGACCGCTTGCATGGCATCATCGAGCTCGATGCCTTCTACCATGGCGTCCGCGTATTGGCTCATCAGTTCAAAGCAACTATCGCAGCCGATAGTGTTACGTTCGTCGACATCTCGGATCAAAGAAGCGAGGGAGTTCAAATGTTGTTTTGTAATCTTCATACGTTAGTTCCTTGCGTGACAAAAAGGGATATGCAATCGTCAGCTGTATAGCCTGATTCCTCCAGGCCGTGTTTCAGTTTGAGTCGGGCGTCATGCTGCAATTTGTAGACGGCGTTCCGAGTCATCTTCAGAACGTTGGCGATTCCATCGGATGAAAAGCCATCTAGGCTCGCGCGGATCACAGTCCGCTGTTTCTCCGTGAGCCTTTCATTAATCAATGTTTCGAGCAATTGAATAAGCTCCCGTTTGGACTGAACCAACT
>JBKCTT010000073.1:0-15573 GCA_046318795.1 Pirellula sp. | reverse complement strand
TCGGGAGGAAGAACCATCGAAACCGAGCACTCGTCTATCGACGGACGAGTCGCTGCCGTCGTTGGCGGCCTCTCGGCATACCGAACCGAGAAAGCTCACGGCACTATTGCGGGGCGAACTGGACTGTGTGGTGATGAAGTGCCTCGAGAAACATCGAGAGCGACGCTATGAGACGGCCAACGGACTGTCCCGCGACATTCAGCGTTATCTGGCCGACGAAGTGGTCGAGGCCCGGCCGCCAAGCACCGGATACCGGCTGCAGAAGTTCATCCGTCGATACAAGGGACAGGCGGTTGCAGCTAGCCTCGTCTTGCTAGCTCTGGTGGGCGGCGTCGTCGGCACCAGTGTCGGCATGTATCGCGCAAACCGGGCCAATTTAGCGCTAGCGGGCAAGAACACCGAGCTTGCCGCAGAGCAAGAGAAAGTGCAGGCCCGGTTCGAGTTGGCCCAGCAGGCGATCGCCACGTTCCACACGGGGGTCAGCGAGGACGCCTTGCTTGAGAACGAACAATTCCAGGAACTGCGGACGAAGTTGCTGAAGGAGGCGGCCGGGTTCTACGGCGACCTGGAAAAGCTGCTGGAGGGGCAGGTTGATTCGAAGTCGCGAAAACTGCTCGCGGACGGTTATTTCCAACTGGGTGACCTGACCTCGAAGATCGGCGACCAACCGGCGGCGCTAGCGGTCCACCGAAAAGCCCTGGCCTTGCGGAGGGAGCTCGCAGGCGAACCTGGAGCCGATGTCGAGACCCGGTTAGCGGTCGCCCGCAGCCTGCGTGAAGTCGGCGTGCTCCTGAATGAGACGGGCGAACCGGCGGAGGCGATCAAGGCCTGGGAGGAACAGCGCGGCATCGCCCTGGATCTCGAGGCTGAGTCTCCAATCGAAGACGCGCTCGAGCTGGCGGCAATGGCAAACAACGGGCTGGGATTTCTCTTTCTTCGCACGAGCCAGATGGCCGAAGCACAAGCCAGCTATGAAAAAGCCCTCTCGCTTTTCCAAAAACTGACTGTCGTGAACCCGACCAACAACCAGTTCCTGGCAGGATTGGCTCAAACGCATCTCAATCTCGGAAACTTGTTAAGGGATACTAACTCGCTGGCTGAATCCGTAGCGGCTCATGAGCGGGCACTGGCGATACGGCAGAGATTGGCCAGTGCGAACCCGTCCGTCACCCGATTTCAGACCGATATGTCAGCAAGCCTTGTCAGCGTCGGGTATTTGTTGTTCCGCCTGGGACGAGCCGAGGAATCGCTCACGTTTTACCAGAATGCACTGAGAATTCGGCAGAAGTTGGCGGACGCCCAACCGGCAATCAACAAATTGCAAAGCAATGTAGCCGACAGCCACTACTGGGTCGCCAGTGTTCTGCTCCACACCAACCAGCCTGAGGGTGCGGTGGAGGAGTACCAAAAGGCGTTGGCGATCCAGCAGCGATTGGTGGACGCTAATCCTACGGTAACCAATTTCCAACAGAACCTTGCCATGACCCTCACTAGACTGGGTGATCAGTTGGCGAAAAACGGCCAGCCGACCGAGGCGATCGCCGCTTACCAGAGGGCTATGGCCGTTATGCAGAAACTCGTCGATGCCAACCCGACACTCACAGATTTTCAGTTCACCTTGGCGATCACTGAGTCCGCCTTCTCCCATCTATTGTTTCAAATGGGCCGGACGGTGGAGAGCCTGGCGACCTTTTACCAGGCCCGCAATCGACTTCAGAAGCTGGTCGATTCCAACCCCACCGTGACTCGGTTTCAAGCCCAGTTGGGCCGCGTTCAAAACTACATCGGTTATGTCCTCGCTGGGGCAGGGCAGCAGGCAGAGGGGTTGGCGGCATGGGAAAAGGGCTTCGCCCTCCGTCGGAAATTGGCCGACGCCAATCCGACGACTCCCTCTTATCAAACGGAATTGGCATCGAGCTACAACAGCGTCGGTCGGATATACGCCCGTGAGGGGCGGTTCGCAGAGGATGCATTTGAAACCGCTTTGTCCATTCGCCAGGAGCTGGCCGTCGCGTACCCCAACGAGTCGGATTACACCGTTGGTCTGGCCTACTGCTACGCCTACCGCGGCTGGGCCCGCGTCAGGGCCGGGCAGCCCAAGGAGGCCGCCATCGAACTGCGTAAGGTGATCGAGCTGATCACCCGAGACAAAACCTGGGATCTTGATTTGCGGTTTGAGCGGGTGAGGTCGCTGGCGCTGCTGGCCGGGCTGGGCGCGGATGAGAAGTCGGGGGTGACCAAGGACGAAGCCGGGATATTCGCTGACCAGTCTGTCAACGAGCTCGCCGACTCCATCACGGCCGGTTGGGCCAATCTCGCCCAACTGAAGGAGCCGGACTTCGACGCCGTCCGCGTCCGCGAGGATTTCCAGAAGTTGCTAGCCGATTTGGAAGCAAAGCAAACGAAGCCTGCGGTTTCAACCTCGCCGCCACCAGAGAAATAGTGACCTTGATCGAGTCCATATCGCTGGTTAATTTGGTGAGGCCGGGGTTCTGCGATTTTGAGCGAATGGTACAAACGACTAAGCAGAACGTCCTCGACTACTTTGTTAACGTCCTCGACTACTTTGTTGTCGTCAGTCACAAGCTCATGGACAACTTTTGCTACCAATTAAGAGCGAGTCGGAACTCATGCTGGACCGAATCGATAAATTGGTAGCAACTCGCTCAACCCTTTTCCTCGGAAACGAACTTGGCAGCCAGGAGCTATCATGCGTCAATCAGGTGATGGAGTCGCTTGGGATATCGCGTTGTATGTAATTCATCTGGCTTAGTTCTGCATAGATGGCGATCGACCGAGTCGACAGTCGAGTGCACCAGGGCGGATCTGACATTCCTGAATCTGTTGTGAGTCGCTGATATACCCGCGGACTGACGAATCTTTTCGAGTTGTACGCGCCTAGCAGCTGTGAGAGTGATCTCCTACCTAAAAAATGCCAAGCGGCCATGTTAACCAGCTATGGTTTTCGCTTGGCCCAAATCGGGTTGCGATCTGATTAACCGTTTTCAAGAAATCCAAGAAAGGATTATTTACCAAAACGAGTCGCCTTACTCCTTAGTAAAGTGACGACCTCTGGTATACCCGTCTATCTTCCGCGTGTTTTCCCAACTCCGGCATCGGAGCTTGTTCAATCTGCTCTGCTTCTGGACGCCACCGCTAGCCGCTAGTCGAATCAATACAGTAGAGCTAGGTCGCGATGCGATTTTGGACCGTACCTTGGTTGATGGAAACGTAGGCAAAAAGAATGAAACGCAAAACCATGATTTACCTCTCAGTTACGGCTATCTTCGTTTTGGCTTGCATTTTCGCGTGGAATACTATGGCAAGAGCTGCTTACGAGTCGGCGGAGTACAAGGTTGTCGAATCCGACGGCAAGTTTGAAGTCCGCGAATATCCTGACCTGATGCTTGTCGCCACCACGACCAAATTAGATTCACAAGGCCGAGATGGCAGCTTCATGAAATTGTTTCGCTATATCAGCGGAGCGAATGAATCCGACAAGAAAATCTCGATGACTACGCCGGTCTTCATGGAAAATGACAAAGAGGAATCGGCGGTCCAAATGGGCTTCGTGATGCCTAAAGATATCGCCATGGAAGGTGTCCCGGCGCCAACCGGCGACGATGTCGACGTTCGCAAACGAGTTGGAGGTCGCTTTGCCGTTCTGCGTTTTTCGGGCCAGCTCACTACCAAGTCAGCCAAGGAATCGGAAACAAGGCTTCGAACCTGGATGGCAACCAAAGGCCTCGTCGCCGACGACTCAGGCGAATCCAGCGGTGTAGAAACTGCGGGATACGACCCACCCTTTACTCCAGGTCCGCTGCGTCGCAACGAAGTTTTGATCCGTTTGAAGTAGATTGAGTCGCGACCGCGTCCTTATTGGCCATTAGGTCGTAGCCAGTCGAACAAAATTGTCGTGTCTGGCGTTTAATACGCTCGAAGAAGAAGTCACGACACGGGCCAACGTCGTTGACTGTTAGGAAAAGAGCCTTGAACCTTAGTCGCTGATTACCGTGATTTCGGCTTGTTGGTTGAAGTGTCGATCAACCTATTCTTGTGTTGATGCAAAACCTCGGATGGCTGTTCCGCAAAGTTGTCGTCTACGCATCTACCCAAACGGCTGGCATTGGAGCAAAGTACCAACTCGAAATCTGATCGTGTCTTTGACGCGCAGGTCGCAGAACTCAACGCGTCGACGAACAATCGCCTCAATCACTTTCTGGGGAGTCCACATGCGTCTCAGTTCCGCTCCACGGCTAAGGAATTCAACCGCTTTCTTCAAGCCACCAAAGTGCCTCTTGCAGGAGCGACGCAGCTTCGGGTCGTTCTGCGACGCGATAACTGTAAAGACCTAAAGCCCGCACGTTCTACCACTCGTGTGGAAACCCTGCATTGAACATCGGCCACACTCGACCATAGTGGCTTAGAATGTACTTATGGTAGTTCGCATCACACTTGGAGAAATAGTTCTTCATTGCCAGCTTTCACCAAACGACTTGCAGTATTACCTGCCGTCATTGTTCTCTCCTTCGCGCTCCCGGAGCCGCAGAATTCTCGCAGCAAGGATCGACGCGACGTCGCCCAGTCGCTGCTCGTTGGGCCCGCGCGCAGCTTCAGCACAGTTGGTCATGGTCAAAATCTCCGCACGAGAATGCGACCGGTCATCGATGGCTAGGGAAGGTTTGTGGCCGAGCGCGGCCTCTCTTGTTCACCTACCGGACGGAGGAGAAAATTGACAGCGAATGTTGCGAACAATCCGGATCTGAATTGGGTTGTACGCGGCAAACTGGAATCAAAATGTTTCAGCGACACAAAACTACGTTCGACTTACCGGTGCCGCCATATCTCGTGGCCGATCGAATTCGTTTGGTAGTCGCCAAAGTTCGATGATTCAGGTACCCCCCGGCGAATACCCCCTGTTGTAGTTGCAGAGCAGTCTAAATACGATAGCACGTGCTGAAAACAGCCTTGATTAGGCAACCCTTGCTTTGATTGGACCAAAAGATGAATCACGATAAGAATTTACTGAGAAAAAAAATCGTTTTGTGGCTGGTTGCTTGCTTGGCGTGTCCTGGGGGATGGTCCTCCACCAGCGCCTGTTCTCGGGCAACCTGGATTGGCCGCGACGGCTCGGTAATCACTGGTCGGACAATGGACTGGCCCTATGACTTTAACACCCATTTCTATGTGATTCCCCGCGGAGAGAAAAACGAAGGCCTGCCCGGCGGTTATAGCTGGACAAGCAATTACGGCGTGGTCGTCGCAGCAGGGGCCGCCAATCCCGGCGGTCCGATCAGCGGCGTGTTCGATGGGATGAACGAACGGGGTCTGGGCGGGAACATGCTTTATCTCGCCGAGACCGACTTTGGCCCAGAGCCGTCGGGCAATAAGCCTCGGATTTCCTGGACCGCTTGGCTTCAGTACGTCCTTTCCAACTTCGGCACCGTCAAAGAAGCCGTTGAAGGAATGAAAGCCGAGCCCATCTACCTGGTGCCGGTCAGCTTCGGTCCGGGCGGCGCTGGGCATCCGACCGTGCATCTTTCGCTCAGCGACCCTAGCGGTGATTCGGCGATCATGGAGTATCTCGACGGCAAGCTGGTGATTCACCACGGCCGAGAGTACCAGGTTATGACCAATAGCCCGACTTACGAACAACAGCTAACCCTCAACAGCTATTGGTCCCGCCAGGACGGCAGCAAATTCCTCCCAGGTTCGCACGCCTCCGAAGATCGCTTTGTTCGAGCGTCGTATTACCTATCCAAGTTGCCGGAGACGGACAACGCCCGTCAGCAGGTTGCTGGGGTATTCAGCGTCATGCGGAACGTCTCGGTGCCGTGGGGAACCATCGACCCGCAGCACCCCAATCTCGCGCCTACCTACTGGCGGACAGTGCTTGACCATACCCGCAAGGTTTACTATTTCGAGTCGGCACTGAGTCCTTCGATTGTGGCAGTCGACCTGAAGCAGATTGACTTTGCGCCTGGCTCGGGCATCCGCAGCGTGGCACTGGAGGGCGAAGCCGGCTGGCAGTTACAGGGGAACATCAACCGGCAACTCAAGCCGGCCAACCCAATATCCTATCTCGCTCCTGGAAAGTAAAGCATCACGGCTGCTCCAGGCTGGGCGGGGTAGGACCATCGTCCCAAAGTTGCAGTCATCCTGTATTGCATTGCTCGCAGCAGAATCCACCCCCATGCGAAGAACGTCATGGGGCGCATGGCGAGTTGTAGATTTTGCGCAACACGTGGCTATCGACTTGTGAAGCGAAGATTCATTTGTTCCGTCGTTTTGTCTTCGATCGAAACCAGTTTGTGGAAATTCGACGAGAAATTGAACTGCTGCGAACGGAATCTGAATTGATTAACACAAACAGAGATTAACTCGTCTGAGTTGAGATAGGGCGACACTCGCAGAGTCGACTAAGTCATCGTACGAAGCGAGCTACCCGAGGACGGACATGTGTTAAGTGGTGCCGCCAGATGGACGTACACTTTGAGTCCGCATGCCCCTAATGTCTTGCGATGCGAGGACCGTTTAGTTGGGGATGTTGGAATCCCGTTTGGCCAAGTTCGCTTCCAACTCCGCGGTCGCTTCGTCCGGCGATAGTTCTACGATCTTACCATCTCGCTCGATAACGATTTCGGTATTCGATTGGCCAAGCAGGGGTATAGATCGTCGGTTGCGAATGTTCATCCACGAGTTAGATCAGAACGGTATTGAGCAAATGTTAATTCAGGCAGGCTCGTGTTATACCAAAACCAGCTATGGTATGAGATTGAACTTTGTCGGCCCGACCATCAAACATCGTGACCGTTACTACGACACGCTTGAGGTACTTGAGATGAGGCGTAAGCAATGCGTTATCGTGTACATCGACGAGCATCAGCAATCGCAGACTGTAAAAAATGTGATCATAGACGTGTTTGCAAAGGGTATCGAAGAGTTCATCCGATTGGAAACTGGGCAATGGATTCGACTCGATCAGCTTTTGGTTGTTGACCAACGGGCAGTCCCTTTGGATTCATGCCCTATGGTCTACAAAGCCTTGCAACTCAGGTAGCAACGGTTTTCGGGTGTGCGGATGGACTCTCAGTTTCTGTTTAGTCACACGTTACGAGGATTCGATTGGATTCAAAAAAATTTCAGATTTTAAAAAATTGCCACACAACCAGCAAACTTTGGCATCGATTGGGATATTTACTCCATTTTTGGATTTGTATGCATCCAAAGTTGCTTGTTCCCGCGAATAGACTGCGGAATAGTCAGCAGTGCGATGCGGCCGAGCCTCACTGTTCCTATTCTGGCTCAGAAAATAGAGACCGAAAACTAAGATAGAAGCACAAAACATTTAAAGGAAAAAAAATGCTCCGCAAAAAATCGTTTTACTCGCTGGCCATCGCAGCGTTCTGGTTGTGTTCGTCCATTGGACAAGCAGATGACTTAATTGAGAAAGCGGCCGCTACTAGCAAACTAAAGACGTTTAGCTCGCTGCTTGAACAAGCCGATCTTGTCGAAACATTGAACGGTGAGGAGCCATTTACAATCTTCACACCGACGGATGAAGCGTTTGCCGAATTGCCTGCAACAACCCTTCAGTATTTGCTGAAAACCGAGAACAAAGAGCAACTGGCGCGAGTCATAAATTACCACATTGTTCCTGGACGACTGACAGAAATGGACGTGGCCAATATCGATGCCCCGCAAATGGCTCGGACCGCGAACGGACAGCGTCTCCCCATACGCATCGAGCAAGGTGAGTTCCGTGCTGGCCCTGCCAAAGTCATGAGTCGGCCGATTCCCTGTAGCAATGGCCTAATTTATTTGATTGACCAGGTTCTTCTTCCGCCCGAATTACAAACCGAAGAAGCGATCAAAATGAAGCTGAAGGAAGCAGATTCGACCAGCGTTCTCGAAGCATTACGTGCAGTCCCCGATGGTCGCTTTTCGCTGTTTTTAGAAGCTGTCGAAGCGAGTGGTGGCGATCAGGATTGGGCCCAATCTGCACCAAGCGGTAACTGGACGCTTTTCGTCCCCACTAACAACGCTTTCAGTCGCTTGAGCCAAGTAGAGAAATCCGCATTGTTCGATCCTAAGAACCGCGAGTCTCTTCGCCAACTACTAGACTGGCATGCCTTACCCAAACTTCAACCTTGGAGCTTCGAATTTTCCAGTGGTGAAAGGGGGGCTGTCATGGTATCCAGACAAAGCGATCGATTTGTGCTCGATGTCCTATCCAGCGGATTGGTTTTCGTCTATCAACTCCGCTCCGCTAATATTCCGCGGGAACGCGAAGAACCGTTCAAGGCTCGTATTCTTGCAGGTGACATCCAAGTCGGCGGCACCCTGGTCAACATCATAGACCGAGTCATCGTACCCAGAGAACTTGAAGGCAAGATTCTTTCCTCTCAAGCCTATCGAGAAACAGATGTTGTTGAGTTCAACGCAGGAGCAGATGCCCGCGACAATGCCCGTCAAGTCCTACAAGAAATGCTGCAGAAAGCTCAGCAACTCGATCAGAAAGGGGAGATGGCGATGTACCAAATGGGACTGCAGATGCTTGAGGATGTTCTGCCAGTCAGCCGCAATGGCGTTATCGTGGATGGGGCCGATATGAGCACACCAACCAACGTGCGGCAACGGCTCCAGACTAGGCTCTCTGACCTCGATCGTGTTTGGTACGGAAACTTTATGAACAACAGCCCTGCAGGCAAGTCGCTATCTGACCCACTTCCAGAATTCTACTCCGTAACCTCGACAGGCAACTCCAATCAGCCTGCTGACAAGATTTCTAACAACGCTGAGACTCCTGCGGCGAATAGAAAGGCATCTGATATTCAAAACGTTGTTAGCACACCGCAAACTCCAAGTCCATCGGCCAATCCGATAATCAATTCCGACCTCGCTTGGTGCGAAGTTCTTGAAAAAGAAGTAGATGAAAAAGTAGTGACGAACCCTGCCCAACGAGCCGCGATCACTGCGACCGGTCTTCCCTGGCGAGTCCGCGATAAGGCTTCGGGAATCGAAATGCTGCTCGTTCCGCCGGGCCAGTTTAAAATGGGGCGAACATCGGGCGATCAAGAAGCCAAAGCAAACGAACTTCCAACTCATTCCGTCACATTGACAAAGAGCTATTATCTTGGTCGTTACGAGGTCACACAATCGCAATGGTCAAGGATCATGAAGGACGAGACGCCAATCCGAAGGCCGCAAAGCGGACCAGCAAACATCCAAATTTTTGGCGAGTTTCGGGGAGAAAAAGGAACTATGATCCAAGGTAAAGGAACTAGCGAGCAGCAGCCCAATGGTGCGATCGTTTTTAATCTGTCACCCGAGCCGAGCAACAAAGAGCCGCTGAAAGCAGCAAATCTCGGTGCGGAAATTCCCGCTCTTGCTAGTTGGGCTCAATGCAGTGAGTTTTGTCGCAAGACGGGTTTACGTTTGCCCAGCGAAGCGGAATGGGAATTTGCTTGCCGTAGCGGAGTCGAGGCACCACGATATGGTGAGCTCGACCAGATTGCATGGCACCGTGGAAACGCCGATGGAACATTTTATCCGGTTGGAACTAAGCGGGCCAACGGACTCGGGTTTCACGATATGATCGGTAATGCGTGGGAATGGGTCAATGATTGGTACTCTGAGTACACGAGATCACCGAAGACCGATCCAACAGGTCCTGCTTCCGGAACCTCGCGAATTGTTCGTGGTGGTTACTTCGATTACGAAGATGGTTTCTGTCGCAGTTCACTTCGTTACTCCATCGATACACCGGAATTCAATAACTCGATAGGTTTTCGCGTCGCAAGAAATCCCTAAGCCGAAACTTGATTTCAGTTCGACTCATGAATGTTCATTGGTCGCGAGACGTAAAAGGATTTGAAGAAAATTACTGAGGCACTTGGTACATTGAAAGACGAACTCAGGCTTCCTAAAACAAAAAACGGCGATGCTACCCCTCAGGAGAGCACCGCCGATTTGTGAATCGAACCCCGTCTGGTGTGTATAAGTGCCAGAAGTGCTCCCCCTCTCTAACCCAATCGGTATTCAAATCACGGTTTGATCGAGCTAGGTGCTTAAGTAGTCAACAAGTTAGGAAGACAGCGGTCTTATGATCTTTTCCCTTAGAACATGATTCCCGAGCGTCCAAAGCCAGAAAGGAAGCGACGCGGACGCTAGACTACTAACCGTACCAAATCTTGTTATATTTGCTGGCACTCACTCAGAGTTTGGTGGACACAATAGCGTCTCAGGGTTGCCCAACTCAGACGGCATCGACGTATCTTGGACAGATGCCGCGTGAAACGAGGCGGCAGTGCAGGTGAACGGATCGAGGTGACGGATGGACTCAGAGGCTTTCATAAACGCGTCGCCCGCAGCAACCGAGTTACCGACTAGGTCAAGCCTAATTTCCGGGCTGAAGACCCTATCGTCGGATCGGTGGACGAGCTTCATTTTGGTCTATTCGCCGCTTCTCAAGTTCTGGATTCAGCGTAAGGGGGTCTCTGGTCCTGCTGTGGAAGATGTGCTGCAAGAATGCCTGCAATCGATCTGTGTTGGAATCGGAAGTTTTCAGCGCGATGCCGCCAAAGGAAAATTCCGTGGCTGGCTCCGCACGATCGTGGAGCGTCGTGTTGCGGATCACTTTCGTGACAAGCCATTGGAGCTAACGGCCTCAACCCAAGTATTGGTGAATATTCCGACTCCAGACCAAAAAGATCCAACCGCGATCGAAGAGGAAATGCGGCTCCTGCAGGAGATCCGGATCAGGGCCTTGCAACTGGTGCGACAGTCCACGACGGAGAAAACATGGCAAATGTTTTGGCTCAGCACAGTTGAGCAAGTACCAACGGCTGACATCGCACAGCAGTTCGGGGTCACGACCGCAGCCGTGCGTGTTGCCAAGAAACGAGTGTTGGAGCGGCTGCGATATCTGATGGTCGAGGATTTTGATTGTCCATCGGTCACCAGTCCAGGAGAGTCCGTGTAACACGCTTCCGATAGTGGAGGTAGGAGTAGCTCTTCACGTTTTTTGCTCGGATGACGATACCATGCGCAACAGCCACGACTGCCCCAAAGAGGACATCCTCATGCGATGGAACGCGGGGAGTTTGAAAACCCAAGAGTTTGAAGCTGTAAGCGATCATCTTGAAACATGTGGGAATTGTCAGGCGTATATCGAGAAGCTAGAAGACCACTCCATCACGATTAGCGAGCAACTTGCCGGAATCACACCTGCGGATTTAGACCGAGCTCGCCAATCAATTGAGGATGACATTCAAACCGCTAAGTCCATTTCGTCTCTTCTCGCCGAACTAAGTCTACAAAACGCAGAGCCCTTTGTCCCGTCGCTGCAAGTTCCTTGTGAGCTTCGGCAGTACGATGTGGAGAAGCTCTTGGGGATTGGCGGTATGGGTGAGGTTTACGCAGCACGCCACAAAAACCTGAAGCGCGCCGTTGCATTGAAGGTCATACGCTCGAACCGACAGGATGATCCCGTCGCGCAATCGCATTTCCTGCGTGAGATCGAAACGGCGGGGCAACTCGATCATCCTAACCTTGTTCGCGCCTACGATGCGTGGGAACAAGACGGATTTGTCTTCTTGGCTCAAGAACTGCTCGACGGGGATTCCTTGAGGTGGTTGGCTACCCAAGGGAAAATTCATACTGCTTCCGAGATCCTCAACTACACGAGCGAGATCTGCTGCGGGGTGGAACAACTGCATGCCCGTGGCTTTCTGCACCGTGACATCAAGCCCTCAAATGCCATGCGTCTGCGCGATGGGACTATTAAGCTAATTGATTACGGACTGGCGGTTCCAGCCGATATCAACGAATCGGGAATCGCGTCGCGAGCCGGAACCGTCGGGTACATGGCTCCTGAGCAAGCTAGCGGCAACGGAGCAATCGACCAGCGGAGTGACATTTATTCGTTGGGTTGTGTGCTAAAGTATCTGCTGTGTCATTTGCCTGCCGAACAGACTGATGAACGGGATGCAAAACTACGAAGTAAGTTAGCGCAGCTCGCCGACGACATGACTCACACTAGACCGGAGGATCGTCCAAGCACGATCACTGCTGTTCGGAAGCGGCTTGAGCAGCTTTCCAAACGAGACGAGATCGCCACGACGAAATCGGTCAGCACAAATCTTTACCGAGTCGGTGCATGGCTTTTAGGTTTGATTCTCGTATCAGCACTTGCAACGTACTTTTATCGAACCAATGGGGTTTCACCTGGGAGTAATTATGCATCAACAACCAATGGTGGTCGAGCGTTGCAACCACTGACCCCCTTCAAACTCAAGATGGTTGATATTCCTGCCGGAGAGTTTGTGATGGGTGGTGTCTCAGGGGATGAAGCAGTCCGCGCAGAGGAATTACCAACCCGTAACGTTGTTTTCTCAGGTCCATTCCGCATCAGCGCTTGCGAGATAACCGTGGGGCAGTTTCGTGAGTTTGTAGAAACGAAGAGATACAAGACCGAGGCAGAGCGTTCAGGAGAAGGTGGTTGGCTTGTTAGTCGCGCATCAAGTTTTGGGAAACTGGATCCCTCCTTTATCTGGTCGAATCCTGGCTACCCGCTTTCCGAAAACCTTCCAGTGACGATGGTTAGCTATAACGATGCGGTCGCTTTCTGCCAATGGCTCAGCGAGAGGGATCATAAGACGTATCGCTTACCCACTGAGGCGGAATGGGAGTACTGCTGTAGGGCCGGAACCAGGGAGGTGCATTCCTTTCCGATTGCCAAAATCAACGAATACGTTTGGTCGTTGGATACATCGGGAAAAAACGTTTCTCCGCGACCCGTTGGAACGCGCCAAGCCAACGCTTGGGGAATCTACGACATGGTCGGGAATGTTCGTGAATGGTGTTTGGATTGGTACTCGGAGACCGCTTACCAAGCGGATGCTGCACAGTTTCCTGCCGGTCCAGAGACTGGCGAAAAACGGGTGGTACGAGGAGGCTCCTACATGGATCGTGACCGATTTTTTCGTTCATCCCATCGTGGGTATTGGCCGCCCGAAACCGTAGTCGGAAACCAGGGATTTCGGGTAGTAGAGATCCAGTAATTCAGGTTGGTAGCTGCAGACCAAGCCTTTCTGCTAAAACCGCGCGTTACGGGCTTGCGATAAAGAGGTGGAGGGTTTGCACGCCCGCACCCTCAATATTGATCGATGTAGGTATCATGCACCTAAGGAACTACCATGCCGAAATGGTTTTACAAAGACGCTGACCGAGAGAACGGTCCTGTTGAAACATCTGAACTAAAGCACCTTGCTCGGAGCGGAAAGTTGCGGCCTAGCGATGCGGTTCGACGGGACGATATGAAGGACTGGACTCAGGCGAACCGTATTAAGGGATTGTTCGGAACCGACAGCGAACCAAGTGTGCCACTTGCCAGCGAAGGTGCTGCCAACCCACAGGCCGCGCCTTCCAAAATGGCGACGTCGGATACAACTACCACGTCGCAACCAGAGCAACCCGTTAGGACGGGATATCGCATAATGGCGACAATGAAGCAGGCTGCTGTATTGGCGGCGAAACATGCACAGTTAAAGACGCTCTCTTGGGACGTGAACCGGGCTGACGAGGCAACGGGATTCAAAGCTCACAGCAGTCTCATCGGAAAACATTTTGCCGATATTTATGACCGAATTAGTCAAATTGAACAAGAAGTTGCGGTGAAGCGGAAGGCGGAACCAGTCCCCCCCAACGAGTCGATGAGCGACAAGGCGAAGCGTATAGCTTATGAGGCACAGAAAAAAGTTGCCGTTGAATCACTCTTGTCTGAACGCAAGAAATACCTTCGTGACCTAGGAGAACGATTGCGTACCAGCGGAGATTCGACTGCCACTAAAGAATTGCTGGAAGAGCTGACACATGCTCGTCAGGCTCAATCGAAAGTCGAGAGCATGAAGAAAGAAATTGACGCGCTCTCACAGCATTCTCCGAAACTCCTGAGGAAGGCTGGTCTTGTCGCCGCACTCTTGGCTGTCATGTTGATCTGCTATTTGGGCTATGGATTTTTTACCAGTACCAATCGGAGCGTCGACCAGAATGCCGCCCTCTCGGCATTTGCTTCGAACGTAAAGCAGAGTGACGACCACAAGGCTGCCCTCGCGGCACTTGAGTCGAAGACCAAAGCCGATCGCGACAAAATCAAGGCGGAGATGGCCGAGACAGAAAGAAAGCGTGAACTTGACGCAGCAGAACGCGACGCTCGCCAAAAACTTGATGCAGATAAACAAGCACTAGAACTGGAACAACGAAAGGCAGTGGCCGAAAGTAAGGCTAAAGAAAAGGAAATGGCTCGTCAAGAAAAAGAGCAACGCCGACGTCTGGATTCCGCCGCTCAGGCCGCCTCGGCGCAGATCGATCGCAAGCGATTGGCAGACGATCTCTTTGGAGGAATTGTCCTCGACCCGACGAAGAGTGTTCAACTCTCAAAGACGTTGAAGCAGAGCCATAAAGCGACGGTGGAATTGAGAGGCCGGAAGTATACTGAGATCGCGGCCCTCCACGCTAATAGAAACTGGCTCGAACTAACTAATCTTCTTACGGGAATCTCGTATAACGAATTACCGGACGCAAGCTCGCTTGAAAGTGCTGCGAAAAGTCTGTTGAGCTATGAATTCACCATGTTGGTCAAGACGACCGCAACCCTCAACGATAATTATGATGGTCCCTCCTTACATCGTATTTCGTTCCCGTTGCACGTAGGTCCAATCTTCAGCCATGTAATTGACGACAGCACCCGTTGGGAACGGCATCCTGACGGCATTGGCTATTTTCACAAGTGGACGCCATCTAACGGGTACTCAGTTGTGGTGTTGGCGACCAAGAATACAGTCAGTAGCAAAGTGAGGCAACTTAACGAGGAAGTCAGAAGTAAAACGGACGAGTTGAAGACGAAGCTCAAGTTGGGTGAGATCGATGAAGCGACTCTGCAACAAACCCTAGCTGAAACTGTCTCACGAGTCTACAACGATGCAGCGACCTGGGCTACCGGAATGTAACACGGTCTGACGGCATGGCTAGGTATTGGGACGCGAGGTTCGATCAGCTGGGGATATTGCAAACCCGCTTGGCCAGGTTCGCTTCCAATTCTGTCGTCGCTTCTTCTGGCGATAGTTCTACAATCGGTCCATCACGCCAAATAACGATTTTGGTATTCGATTGCCGAGCTCGATCGATGACTTTTCGACAAGCAGCCTCGAATGCCTTATTTGCCTTAGCGATAAGCGAGTCCGAATTACTTTCCATTGTCATAAAGTGCAAACTCGCTATAGAGACGAATGCTCTTGCCATGATTTTGGTCGAACAGACTTACTAGGTTTGCTGAGTAACCAAATAGCCCGCCAAGTGCTATAACCAATCTTGAACCGCCAATCCTCTAACCCTTGTAAACTCGGTGACGTTGCTTGTGACTAGCGTAAGTTGGTGTCTGAGGCAAATCGCGGCAATCTGAAGATCGTAAGGGCCAATGACTTCTCCACGATTCTCCAGTTCATGGCGGAGGGTTGCGTAATAGGTGGCATCGATTTCATCAAACGGAAGGCATTAAAATGGTGCAAGCAA
>JBKCTT010000072.1:0-42547 GCA_046318795.1 Pirellula sp. | reverse complement strand
CGTGAGGGACCAGGAGCATATCTTCCGATTTGCAATCAAATAAGATCAGTCCGATCAGTCCGATCAGTCCGATCTGTCCGATCTGTCCGATCTGTCCGATCTGTCCGATCTGTCTGATCTATCTGATCTATCTGATCTATCTGATCTATCTGATTTCGCTTACGCAACCGAAGGTTGCTTTACCGGTACGGGAACGTCTATCGGTCCTGAGAGCGGCTCCACCAATTCGGCTTGGCTGCTCTTTGTCTTACGCTTGAACAATAACGAAAGATCGTCAAGGTAAGAATAAATGACCGGAACCGCCAACAGCGTTAACAACAACGAAAGTGTTTGCCCTCCCGTTGCTAGAACAGCAATCGATCGACGTTCCTCGGCTCCAGGACCCGTGGCAATTAAGAGCGGAAGCAATCCAGCCACGAAAGAAATCGTCGTCATGAGAATTGGTCGGAATCGATCTCGATTCGCTTCCATAATGGCGGCAGTTCGATCCATCCCCTTGCGTCGAAGCACGTTCGTGCAATCGATTTGCAAGATAGCGGCCTTTTTCACCACGCCGAAAAGGACCAATACTCCCAGCGCGGAATACACGTTCAACGACTCACTACCCAGCCACAAACTTATCAAACCAAAGGGAACCGAGAGGGGTAGTGTAAAGAGAATTGTGAGAGGATGAGCGAGATGTTCGAATTGAGCTGCCAAAACAATGTACATGAAGACAAAGCTCAATAAGAGAACCCAACGGAATTCTCCCACAGTTCTTTCCAGCTCACGACCTCGACCTAAAACCCGCGTATCAAAACCGGCTGGAATGCCAATCTTCTTGGCTTCAGCATGAATCGCGTCAATTCGATCCGATAACGAGTATCCCTGGTTGATGTTAGCTCTTATCGCCACCATGCGTTGACGATCCAACCTGTCTATACGGGCTGAGGCGTCACCGAAACGGAAACTTACCAGATTCTCGATACGAGTTAAAACATTGCCAGCAGAATTACCCTCTCCACCCGCCGAAGCAGCAACCAACCCCGAGGCTGCGGCGGCTGGATTCGCTCGTACGTAAAGCTGCGAAATAGCATCCACGTCCTGCCTATCGACTCCCACCAGTCTCAGCTCAACATCGTACGCATCGTCAACCGTTGGATCACGGTAACGAGAAACGCGATCGTCTCCACCGACTGCAATCCTGAGGGTGTCTGCGATTTCCTGGACGGATACCCCCAGCGACGCAGCTCGTTCCCGATCTATGTCGACTAGCACTTCTGGTTTATCGAGCCTCAATGTCGAATCAACATCTACGATTCCGGGTATGTCTTTAACTTTTTGCCTCAACGCTTCGCTGAACTTGGCCATGATTTTCGCATCGGGCCCCACGATGGAGTAGTCGATGTCGACATTAGCTCCCTGTCTGAGTGAGGTAAGATTTCTAATGGATACTCGTACGTCGGTAAACGATTTGAGCATGCCACGAATTTCGGCCATCTTTTGCTGTTGCGTGTAATTGCCTTGGAATGCTTGGGAGGGTGTCCCGTTCCAAAGTTCTTTGACAAAGCGAGAAACAGAGAAGCTCCGCGTCTCCGAGTCGACCAACCGAACGTAAATGCTCCCGCTGTTGACACCGCCAAAGCCACGAGTTCCCACGGAAGCCAAGGTAAAAAGAACACCGTCCACGGAGCGGAGTCTCTCCTCGATTCTTGCCATCGCGGTATTCATGGCAACAATCGTTGTACCTTCTTTCGCATTGATACTCACTTCAAATTCCGATTCGTCTACGTTGGTGGGAATATAGTCCTGCTGAACCCACGAATAGAGGGGGATGTTGGCGGCAATTGTAAGTAAGCAAAGCAGCAACGTTGCAAATCGGTACTTCATCGCTAGGCGAAGACTTAACATGTATAGTGCTTCGATCCAACCGTAGATTCCACTTCGGGACGACGCGCCGTGATGCCCATCCGACTTTTGCTTAGGCTTTTTCAGCAGCAAACTACACATCATGGGAGTCAATGTAAAACTGATAAACATCGAGACCAAGATCGCGACCGTTGCCGTGATGCCGAATTGAAACAGCATGCGTCCCGTTACGCTGGAAAGAAAAGAAACGGGCAAAAAGACGATAACGAGGGAAACTGTTGTTGCCAAAACAGCTAATCCAATTTCCTTGGTCCCTTTGATAGAAGCCTCTTTAGGATCCATCCCTTCTTCTTCAATACAACGAAAAATATTCTCTAAGACTACGATCGCGTCATCGATTACGACTCCCACCATCAGGACCAAGGCCAACATCGTGACATTATTGAGGGTAAAGTCGAACGCCTTCATGAATGCAAAGGTCGCAATAATCGAAGCAGGTATCGCAACGGATGCGATCAGCGTTGACCTCCATGACCGCATAAAAAGCAATACGGTTAAGCAAGCGAGAATTGAGCCAGACACCAAGTGATTTTCAATTTCGTGTAGCGCAGCAAGAATGTATCGCGACTGATCTTGAATTATGGTCAGTTCGATATCGGCGGGGAGCAACGCACGAGCCCGGTCCAGCCTCTGTTTTACCGCTTCGATCACTTCAACGGTGTTTTCACCAGCCTGCCTTTGGACACTTAAAGTCACATTGGGAATCCCGTTTAATCTCGAGATGGATCTAACCTCTTTCGTCGAATCTTCGATGGTTCCTAAATCCTTTAATCGGATCGGAACGCCTCCGACCGTATCGACAACGAGGTCGGAGAAGTCTCGGGATTCGGCGACTCGTCCCATCGTTCGGAGGGCTCGCTCCCTGAGTCCTTCGTCAACACGCCCACCTGGCACCTCCGTGTTTTGCCGGACTATAGCGTCTCGAACCTGCATGATTGAGAGTTGGTATGCGGCCAACCTCTGTGCTTCTACGTTGATTTTGACCGCTCGCTCTGCGGCACCGGATATGGAAACTTGGCCGACCCCTTTGCTGGACTCGATCACACTTTTAACGTATCGGTCTGCTAGAAAGTAGAGTTCGAGCGAGCTTCGATTACCGGAAACGGCGATCGTCATGATCGGACTGGAGTCCAAATCAGACTTGGAGACGACAGGAGGATCGATATTGCGTGGAAGCTGGCGGACGGCAGCCGAAACGGCATCACGGACATCTTGAACGGCGGCATCAATATCTCGGGTGAGTGCAAAAGTCACCAGCAACAATGAACTGCCGTCCTGGGATATACTTCTGAGTTCCTCAATCCCGGCCACCGTAGCAACCGCGTCTTCTAGAACTTTCGAGACCTCCGATTCCACCTCTTCGGATGCGGCGCCCGGGTACGCCGTTCTGACGAAAACAGTAGGCAAATCCGTTTTGGGATAGCGATCGATCCCAAGAGTTGGGAAGGCCACAATTCCCGCAACAACCAGTGCCATAACAAGCATCAGGGCGAAAACCGGGCGTTTTACGCAAATCTCGGCCAACCAATACACTAGATCACCAAATTCGGGTGGAAAGGAATGGGAACAGGTGGGAACATATCCAAGGCGGAGGCGATTCTACCGCAGAGGCTTTTTTTCGGGGCCATTTCGTTTAAGGACTCCAGTTTAGTTGGAGTGGGACGAATGCTCTACCTTCAGCGTGCCGTGATTGGGAACTACGCAAAAGAATTAACCGCAAAACCTTAAATTGTTGAACCTCGGACCAGCTATGTCGAACCGCAAAACACCCGAAACCAAAAGCCTCAATCGGGGCGTTAGCATCAAATTTGTTGTTTTTTTGGTCGTCGGACTGGTCGTTTATGGACTGGTTCAGCCTCTTGTAAACCGCAGCTTCGGTTTGAAACTGCCCGGGGTCTGGCAGATTGTAGAACAGCTGCAATCCCCCGATTCTTCTAAAACCCGCAAAGCAGTTAATGGGACTGCCAAAGCTGAAGAAAAAGCATTATCGCCGGGTAGCCAAAATGAGGAAGCTGATCCGGAGACTCCCTCTCAAAAGACTCTTGCGAACCGGACGCCAGGGGCTGATGTCGATTTCGCAGGTTCGAACGGTACACCAAGAAAAGCCCAAAACTCCGATGTTGACGTTGAAACCTACCTTAAAAAGCTCTCAAAGAATCGCTACCAATCCCCTGCAGGCCTAGTTTACGCACCAGGCTCAGACGAAGGTCACCGATTAAAACATATAGAACGACATCTAACCGATATCCCCAATCGCCCCGGCTCCCATGGGGTTTTTAATGGCAGCATGATCGACCTTTTAAAAGCCATCGACCAAGCCTACGTTAGGGCTTCCAAACGGGAGAAAGGAACCAGCATGAAGGAGGACGACGGGGCCACGATTTATGAAGCCAGTTTTAATGTACCGATCGGGTACCTCGGGGGAGAAGCCGGCAAGAGACAAAAAAATCCAAAATTGAATCGAATGCGACTGGTGATTCGGGACAACAACCTGGTGATAACTGCCTTTCCAATTCGCTAGGGCTCTGTTTATGAGCAGATCTAGAACATCAGAAATTGCTAATCAACAGCACACTTTTGGACGCGAACATTTTAATTTCTACTTACCGATAAACTTGAGAACTAATGGTTGATCCCATCCTATACGTTTCGCAGTGTCCGGTGTGCGACCAGGGGCTGGTGAGAATACGTACCTTTTCGCAACTCTCGCACTTGTATTCCATTTGTCAATGTGACGAATGCGACGCTTCTTGGACTTCACCGACGCTAGCACAGCGGATCAGTCGTATCGATGTTGACCGTATGGCATCCGAGTGCACTTCGTCACACTGGTCCTCCCTCGAGGAGGTTTGTCTTTTTGGATGGGCTGGCTTTATACATCCTAATCAACGCATCAACGGAATCGAAAACAAATGAAGAAAGCAATCATCCTTAGCATTGATGGACTAGGCACGAATCTGGTTGGGGCCTACGGAAACAGTCTTTGCCCAACCCCGAACATGAATACTCTGGCAGCCAAGTCGATCTGCTTGGACCAGTTCTGGGCCGATTCCTCCGATTCTCTTTCGGTTCTAGCTTCGCTGTGGACCGGAACGCATACATTAAATCGAGATTTCGACTGCTTCTCAGATTGGTCGCAATGGATTAGACAAGGTGTGTTGGTTACCGACGACAAACGACTAGTTGAATCCGCTGCGGCTAATGTTTTTGAAAGAGTAATCTTCGTAGACCACGATAGTTTGGACGAAGGAACAGAGTTTGAAGAACTCGTGGAAGCAGCGCTCGGTGCCTGGGTAGCCGAGTCGCAAATGTTCTCTTTGCTATGGATTCATTCGCGAGGTTTGCGAGGGGCATGGGACGCTCCTTACAACTATCGAAAAATCATGTGTGATGAAGAAGATCCTGAACCACCAGAGGACATCGCTCCTATTTCCTTTACGGTTGATCATTCTACAGATCCCGACGAAATCTTTGGTGTATCGTGCGCGGTGGTCGGGCAAGTAGTGGTGATGGATCAAGCGATCGGGGAGTTGTTAGGGACGATTCGAGAATTGAAACAAGATAACGAAACACTGGTTGGTTTGATCGGAGTTTCTGGTTACCCGCTCGGTGAGCATGGAATGGTGGGTGGGGAGTCTGGAGCCTTATACGCCGAAACTCTCCATTGCCCATGTATGTTTCGTTTTGGAGAAGAGCTGCCAGTTGGTTTACGCTTACCAACCATAATGCAACCTCATGAAATTGGCGACTGGGTCGCAACCTGGCTAAACATGGAACTCGCTGAGCATGCGGATTCTACCATGCTGGATCAACTCTGTGATGAAAACATCGATACTCCGAATCGAATTGGGGCTGCCATTGCCATCGCAGAAAACGAATGGTTCGTCGCATCCCCCGCCTGGTCCTGTCGCATTCAATCGCAACCCGACGGCTCCTCAACCAAAGTCGAGCTGTACGCCAAACCTGACGACCGCTGGGAACAAAATGAGGTCTCCATTCGAGCCACTTCTGTCGCCGAGAAAATGCTGGCGTTGCGAGACAAATTGTTATTAGCCCACAATGCGCCGACCCATTCGGAGCCCATAAATTGGCTTGACGATGATTTGGTCAAGCCCACTCGGTAAAGCCGCTCGCAACCGCGTTGAAGCCTAAAGGAACTGGGGATGCTAACGAAGCAGTTTCATAATCAAACTGTTCCATTGCAGTGATCCCTCTTCGGCAGCAAGATCAAATGCCGCTTGAGCAAAGACTTTTGCCCTCGCCTTCTCACCGTTGAGTCGTAATATCGATGCGACGATGAGGTATTGCGATACACTGCTTCCCTCATCGCGAAGCGCAAGTTTCGAGAACTCATCAAGCGTGTTGGTTATATCGATGTTCGAGGGATCTAGATAATCCGATATCTTCCCACCCAGAGCACGCTCATCGAGCTCAGCCCCGGCTGCGCATGCCTCGTTAAATCGATCCAGTATCAACTCGACAGCAATCGGTTCTTTTGATGCAAATAAGGAGAGTACTGCGCCACGTAATAACAGCGAGGAGTCAAACGTCCCACGCTTTGCGACAAACGATTGGAGAGTTTGCTGGGCCTCAATCGAGTTACCTGATCGGACCATCTCATCGACCAGAATCGATTCTGCTGACAACGGGCGCGCCTCTATGTTCTCTGATGCCAAATCCTTCGTAGCAACATCAATAAATTCGCCATCGACGGCCTGATTTTGATACGCAACAAATCGGGTCGCAGGATTTGCTGGCGAGGAGCCGTACAAGGCCTCTTCCCAGGTTATCTGCTTCAGATTGCCACTTGATTCGCGTTGCTTATTTGTTTTTGGGTTGGAAACAGAGTACGGAACCGTCTCCGTCGACCGGATCGATTCCACTGGCCAGTCAAAATCCTCCACATCGCGCCACTGGATGTCTTGCTCGTTAAACCAATCCGATCTCGGAGCTTCTACAAAATGCGTTGGTGGCACCAATACAATCGATCGATACTGAATTGGGCGATACACTATTGGTCGATATACGGTTGGCCTCGCGTAGAAGTAATGGTACGAAATCGGTCGGTAACAAGCCGGTCCAAAACTGTACCAATGAGAATAGTAAGGAAACGCGTAAGCACTATAGCCGTAATGCCCCCAACCAGAGTACGACGGTACGAAACAATGCGTCCTCGCGTAACAATGGTTCCACCAGTGTGCATCAACGTGCGAAGCCACCCCCGCATGAAGGCATCCAACGGCGATGCTTGCAACCATCCACTGTTTGCGTCTTTGCCCAAGAAGCCTGGTCAAGAACGTTTTTGTTTGTTGTCTGATTTTGGTGATAAACACTACGCAATCCTCACACCTTAAAACCGTCAGATTCATCGTTGCACTGGCTAACTGACTCTCAGCCATCGGCTATCAAACATTGGCGTAAATATCGAATTGAGCAACCAGCCCGGCAACCTCAAAGTAATTATCACACCTCGCACGCCAGTTGCCAATGATTTTGCTGTAGTTCCCTCGGCGAATATTCGCTCCTCTTGGCTCACTTACGAGAATACCGAAGGGGATAGGCTAAAGAAAAAAGTTAAAGATGACATCTCGCTTCCCCTCGATCTGTTAACGATTAAACGGTGTTACTCGCCTATTGTTGGACGAATCCGTCTCATTCAACGATCCTATAATCGTTACAACCGTTAACGCTTCCCCTCGAAAATCGGAACGGCATCATTGAATCCCCCGTTGCCGGCAACTAGCTTGGATGGAAACGATGAACGAGTCTACTTTTGAGGTGCATTGATGAAAAAGATCGCTTTGGGGCTGTTATTTGCCACCTTGGTTTCTCTCGGGGCGGGAGTGACTGCAGAGGCACAAGATCCGTTTGCTTGCCAATTCGGGTATACGTTGGGCTACCAAAACAGCTTCAAGTACCGTGTACCGGCTCCTCCCTACTTTTCCGTACATCCACCTGTGTACTATGGCAAACGCTACACGCGACCATACGGTGAAAGCCCCTATGCATCCTGGCCGCTTTTACAAGCGAACCCATCGTACATGCCGATGCCGACAGCAAACTTCTCCGCAATGAGCATCGTAAACCCTAATTGCGAGACGGTAATTCCGACCACTAAAGTTGGAACAGATGATACGATGGCAGAAAAACCAACAGTCGCACCCTCCACGGTTTCAGAGGCGATTGTGATTATTAATCCATATGCCTCAGAGCAATACGCGAAGAGCACTGACAAATAGCCTGCTTGTCTAGTCTATCATACTGGATTATCGAACTGACTAAAGAAAAGTAATGAACAAGTGGCTGCGCAAATGAGGCAGCCACTAGCTCAAATTGCGGTGAGCAAATTCAAAACGACTGCTTTGCAGTACTCTAGAGGATATCTCGTCATCTAAATTATTCCTCATCTACCGTTCTGGTTTTTCCAAATGCGAAATCGAATTCGCTCAAAGCGGGGACCATCATGGCTGCCGTAGCAAAGGCATAAGAAATTGCAACGGTTAGAAATACCGTTAGTTCTTGGTCACGAAGCAGAAAACTAGTGATCGCGAAAAAGGTCAAAAACGGCAATAGGAACGAGCTTGCCGTTATAGCCGGAGACGGATTGCGACTCCCCAAAGCCATATAAAGCCCAGTTCCGCCCCCCAGGATTATGAACAAGAAAGGAGCGAGTTGCCGACCGAACGATCCTCGGAACATCAACATGATTAACATGCAAACTGCAATGCCTAAGAACAAAAAGAAAACCGTTCCAAGGCTGGTACCAATGGCAACGCGACTCTGAGAATAAATCATTCCACAATGGATCCCCAACATGGTGACAAATAAGACCATGACCACGAGGGTTAGCAGAGTGAAAATCAAGTTTTCTGTACCTAGCCCACCACCCCACCACAGGAACACGCACAAAGCCAACGGCGCTAATACCATCTCCTTGGTCACATAAAGAACACCCAATAACTTTCCTAGCAGAAATGATGGAGGAGTAATTTCCGTCACCAATAATAAATCCAACGCCCCGCCATCACGTTCGTTTGTGATCGAATTGACAGCGAGGGCATTAACGATAATTAGCGAAAGGACGATAAAGGGAGCCAATAACGAAACCGTCTCTGGTACGAGCTTCTCTTGAAAGGATGTTATTTCGTAGGCAACTCCAGAAGCCATAGTACGCTGAAGCCCAAAACCGACGATTAATGCGAAAAGTAAGTAGGCAAATCGGACAAAGACAACTTTGCGTCCATACGCCCAAGTCCTCATCTCTCGCCAAAGCACTGGGTTATTCCAAACCTTGCGTGCAGGACGGCTCTTCCATGCCTTGACATCTCGTTTCCCTGGGACCGCGCTGTCAGCGGAAGGCACGTCCGACACCCGGTCTTTTGTAATCGTATCGATGGTTGGCAACGTGCCGTATTGTTCGTCTTCCGATGGTGCGGTAACCGGACGACGTTCTCGGGAAGGATTCCAAACTCGCAGTCGAGCAATCGACAACACCGTGGATGCAATACCGATGAGAAGCACAACGGCCCCCGCGAAAAAGGCATTACCCACGGAAATATCAAAAGGCAGAATGGGTTCGCTTGGCAAAGGCTGTGTTGCTTCGATAATCGCACGCAGCGGGCTTATCAAACTGGCTAAGTTTGATGGAATGCCGGCCACTAAACCCGTAGCCACCGCCTCACCAAATGCCAACCAAAAAGCGAGAAGCAACACCGTAACAGCGAGCGCCTGAAAGGTCTTCTCTCTCCAAAAGGCTAGGGTTGCGCCGAGGGCAGCGCAGGTGGCAAGAGTACAGGCGGTGATCCATGTAGCAGCGAGAACTTGTTCGGGTGCCACCCCCCCGAGCAACAACACAAGAAACATCACGGGGCAAGCTGCTAAGAATGCGTTAAAAGAAGCTAGCAACCCCGCGCCAATCTTACCCAACACAACTTCGGTATTCGTCAATGAAGTCATCAGTAGTAGGATAATCGTCTGCTTGTCCTTTTCATGACTCACCGCAGTCGTACCTGCGAGAGCCGCAGTAAACATCAATACGATCAATTGAAAAGGGGCAATCAACTGAAATATTAGCACACCGAACTTCGCAAGATCGCCAGGGTTTTGAACAGGCTGTATACCAGCCATGAGAAGCCAGGTCGTACAGATAATTCCGAAGACCATCAATGCAAAAACCACTCTGGCAATATAGTGCCGCCCACGACGCGGGAGAGTCGCCGTCTCTCTATGAAAAATTGGTCCTATCATGTTCCAAAGTTTAGCTGCGATTCGAGGTTAGTGCCATTCGTATCCGATTCTTCACAGAAAATGACAAACTTTTGAAAAATTGTTGCGGGCAGCATCAAGAATCGATCATGAGCGGCCAGCGAAATCGCCGACCTCTATCCTGATAACCGTACAAAGATAATCGAGGTGTCTATGAGCTATCTTCGACATTGGAAATTGGCAGCTGCACCATTTCAGCATCCACGCACAACCGACGAGGTCTTTCTCGGACCCGCCATAGCCGAGGCGGCTGCACGTTGCGAATTCGCCATCAGTCAAAGAAAGCGTCTCTCCCTTTTGGTTGGCCCGACGGGATGTGGGAAAACGGTCATCGGGTGGCGGCTGGCTCAGCAACGAATTCTCCGCACCATCAACGAACATCCGTGTATCGTTCCCTTTTCCGGGCAATCGAATTACGACATTCTCAGCACGGTCATCCAACAGCTGGATCCCGATTCGCACAGGGAATGGAGCAGCGTCGATCAACAACTCCTAAAACTTGCGGAAGCAGTTTCGAGCTACCGTATTGTGGGGCATCACTCGATTTTGATCGTAGACGACGCCAACGACTTGTCCGGATCGCAATTAGAATTAGTAGGACGAATGACCAGAATCCCTGGCCTCTCGTTGATCCTGGCCATCAGCGAAGAGGGGCTGGTGGATCTGCCGAGAAATTTGCTGGAACTCGCTGATCTGCGAATTTCCGTCCCAGCTTGGGATTTGGGATTGGTGGCGGATTATTTCGATTTTGCCATCAGTAGGGTCGGCGGCGATCCCAATATTTTTGATGCTCAAGCCATAACCAGAGTCCAGGAATTAGCGGATGGTGTACCGCGCCGGATCGCCCAGCTAGCGGATTTGGCGCTAGTTTCAGGCGCTGTAAGGCGTTTAGGGCAGATAACGGCCAATTTGATAGATGAGGTCTGCAACGAATTTACTTTCGCGATCGGATCGAATTTTCCGATTTTCTGGGACAATCAGCAATTGAACCAATCGATTCTCGAGTAAGAATTGAAGTAGGGAAATGCTTTCATCCGCCTAAGTGAACTTTTCCTTTTTCTCTCATGTCGGTATTTTCACGATTACACCAACTCGACATGGAAAGGCGCTGGCCATGAGCAACTCGAAAAAAGTCTTCACGATCGATCAAGCGAGAGCGATGTTACCATTGCTCCGACTGATCGTGACCGATATTGCTTTGGCGCACCGAGAGTTAACCGAACGCAAATCGATCATTCGTAAGGTTCAAAGGCATCATGACAAAAAGCCCCGGTTTCATCTATACGGGGACGAAGTGCTAGAGATTCACGAAGAACTCAAACAGGACGAGGCTCATCTGGAGGCTTACGTTCTCGAACTGGAACGACTAGGCGTCGTGCTCCGCTCCGCTCACGACGGAATCGTCGATTTCCCCACCCTCGTGGATGATCAGCCAGCTTTCTACACTTGGCAGATGGATCAGACCGACGTCGTAGATTTCCATTTCGCGGATGAATCGACTGCGGACCGCAAGCCAATCGTAGCTTCCTAGCGGTAGGGTGTTCTCGCGGAGAGTGAATGAATCCCTGGGGATGGGATCCTGTGCTGCTTGAAATTCATTAGAATGCAGCATGGTCTAGTTTTCTATCTCCAACAGTTGAAGCGTTATGGCAGACGATGTTTTTTTGGCAATCGACTTAGGTGCTTCCAGTGGTCGAGTCATCGCCGCTGAGATACACGAATCCACAATTTCACTGAACGAAGTTTATCGATTTGATAACAATCCGGTCTACGTCGGAAAGCGTTTGCTGTGGGACGTCTTAAGGTTGTGGAGTGAAGTCGAACGCGGCTTAGAACTGTCCGCTCAAAAATTCGGCTCCCGCATTCGCAGCGTCGGTGCAGATACGTGGGGAGTCGACTATGTGCTTCTAGACAAAAACGATGATTTGGTCGGCCCTCCCTTCTGCTATCGAGATGCTCGCACTACGGGAATGATGGATCACGCTTTCGGAAAGATCAGCAAAAAAGAGATCTTTCAAAACAGCGGGGTTCAGTTCATGGAGATCAACACTCTTTATCAACTGCTGAGCATGCGAGCGGAATCCTCACCACTACTCGATGTCGCAGACCGATTTTTAATGATGCCTGATTTTTTTCATTGGCAATTATCAGGTATTAAAACCAACGAATACACCAACGCCAGCACGACCCAATTTCTGGATCCCACGACACGCCACTGGTCCACTAAAATCCTGGATGCCTTAGACATACCCAGTCGACTATTCGCCGAACCCATCCAGCCAGCGACCAAGCTGGGGCCGCTCCGAGAGAGACTCATAAAGCGAACCGGATTACCGAACGACTGCGTGGTAACGGCGCCTGCAACTCATGACACTGGTTCGGCCGTGATCGCGGTCCCGGCTAAGGATTTTGCTCCCGCGAAACCCGACTGGTGTTACATCAGTTGCGGTACCTGGTCACTTATGGGAATTGAGGTAGCTGAGCCAATATTGAACGAGCGATGTCTGCAACTCAACTTCACCAACGAAGGGGGCGCAGAAGGTAGTGTTCGATTACTAAAAAACATTGCCGGTTTGTGGCCCTTCCAACAACTACGAGCATCCTGGCAACGTAGGGGTAAATCGCTCGCGTGGGACGTCATGGCAAAGATGGCAGAAGCCGCGCCGGCCCATCAGGCCCATATCGACTTGGACGACCGTCGATTTGTCGCCCCTGATGACATGCTTGAGGAAATGGAGAACTATCTCAAGGCGACGGGGCAGTCCGTGTCCGATGATGCGACCATGGCTCGCGTTGCGCTAGAGAGCTTAGCCCTGAAGTACAGAACATGTTTGTCTTCGCTTGAGATGCTTGCCGGCACTAGAATCGAAGTCATTCATATGGTGGGAGGGGGCATCCAGAATCGTTTACTTTGCCAAATGACGGCGGATGCATGCGATCGCACTGTGGTCGCAGGTCCGGTGGAAGCGACAGCACTCGGCAATGTGATCGCCCAATGTGTTGCCAGCGGGCGGTTCCAATCGATCCTCGAAGCGAGACAGTGGATGCGAAACATGCCGGACATCTGCACTTATGAACCCAAGAATGCCAAGTCCTGGAACGATGCTGTTGCTCGATTCCATCTCTAGGCCGCTATACGTTCGCGCCAAAGCCTCTGTGAGTTCGCGACGATTCGCGATCACCAGACAGGAAAAAAAAACAGATGCTTATTCAGCATCTGTTCTCTAGTTTTCGTTAATCTTGACCAATCCTTCGACTTACCGATTCTGAAGAATCGCTTGGATTCCGAAGGTGAAGAAGGTTGGAATCGCAAAGTTCACAACTTCTTCGACCGGCTTGTAGCGAAGGATGAGCGTGTCACCCGGCTGGATTAGCGGTCGCTCACGAGGATCTTGTTGGGCCCGGGCCAAGTCGACTTCGATTGTGATTTGACCATTGCATGGTGTCTTGCGTAGGATGTACAGCATACCTGGAGCAACACCTCCGAATGCACCTATTCCAAATCCACCCCCACCGCCTCGATTCTGTTGCGATCCAACACCTGCACCGGCCATCGCCATCGCACCGAGGACGTCAAGGTCGTAATCGCGAGGAACAAGGAACTCACCGCCTGGTAGCAAGCCGCCGGTATAGAAAACTTCGGCTTCGCGTGACTCGATGTACACGACGTCCCCATCCTCCAGCAGAATGTCCTCTGGTCGGAAGCTTGGGACTACTCCTGGTGGCAACCGCATCGGGATCTTGATCACAGATGGATCGTCAGGAAGTGGAGGAGGGCATGAACATGGGTTTGGATTACTATAATAGGTCGCATAAAACTGCTGGATGAATGCGTCCCGCTCTTGTTGTTTCACGCGACTTGCCTTGAGAATTCTCACTTCGTTCTTGGCGTTTAGGCCTGGAAGCCCACCGGACGCCATGAGTGCATGGAGCACGTCGTTTTGGTATGCTGGCAATTTGATCATATCCCCAGAGGAACTTTGGTCTGAGCCGCGGATAAAGCTGCCGCGTGGACCGAATTGACCTGCGTTTCCAAATGCTTGAGCTCCGACGTCTTGCCGAACGACGACGACATCGTAGGTTCGCTCTTTCATGATCGTAACACTAGGCTGTAGCAGCGACGCATCGCGAACGATTCTCGCTTCAATGTAGGCCTTGCGAATCAGATCCCGAATTTGAGAGACGGTCATCCCCTTCACCTTGAGAGGTTCAATCGAGGGGAGCGAAATTGTGCCATCTTCCTGGACCAAGATCGGGAAACCAATCGATGGATCCAACGTACTGTCCTTTTCAGGGAAGTTGACTGGTGGTGGCTGCTCTGGTTCTTCCGCCTTGGTGAATGGCAGGATACCTTGGATGTAGATACCCAAGATGTCACCTTGATCAACCAGGTACTGTCGAGGTTCTTCCTGCTTTAATCTGGACGGATCCAATGGAACCAGATTGCTCTTGGACTGAGCCAAGAATTGTGGGGGCAGCCTTCTGGCTGGCACTCCTGACAGAGGTTGAGTCAAATTGGTGCAACCACTGCTCAGCCCAGCAATCAGTAAGAGCCCGGTCAAGCATGCTGATTTGTTGACGCGACGCATCGAGTTTCGCATCGCAGTTATTAGTCTCTTTTGCATTGTCGCAGGATTCCATTCCATAGACATTTCGGTCACCTCAGAGCCTTGATTGGGCTGTTATGTTTATTAATTTTGAGCTGTTAGCTTGAGCATGGCTCAGCAACTGAGAATTGAATCTGAATTAGGTCAATCTATTTGGATTGAATGTCTGTGATCGTCACAGGGACGTCGGAAGGCGATTCGCTTTGTCGCGAGAACTCACCATGATCAGCCGTTCCGCTCGTTACATTACTGCCTAGTGGCATGCTGTATTGGTTTGGAATCGCATCAGCGGGAACCGGATAGATTCCTTGATAAGCCGGATCCAACATGCCATGCTGAGCATATTGATGCTGAATATTGGCAGATGTTTGGATCTGATAGTAATTGCCGATACCATCCTCTTCGGCAGCGCGAGCACCATGGGGATAACCCGCAAACCATGCCGCGACTCGCTCTTGCCCTACACAGGACTGATACTTCCAACCCCAATACTCACGGGGTGGAAATGTCGGTACGCATCCGGTGCCACCGTCGGCGACGTCCATGTATCCCGCCTTAAACCCCTTAGCAAAGTCCCGGATATGAGGCTGGTTAGAGTAACAGTGAAATCGGGAATTCCACGCGTGCTTGGCTGCCCACCAATTTCGATCGCGTAGCTTCTTCTCGTTCCAGTATGTTCCTATCCCCAATCCGGTATATAGGCTCTGGCAACCGCTGACTGGCAAGAGAACCGCCGCGAGCAGTGCTAATAATAATCGTCGTTTAGCGGGTCTCATCGCTGACCCCTTACGCGAGAACGTGCTTGGTTCTCTCCATTTGACCGACATTCGGATGCCCCCTAATTTCGATGCGAGCGGTGAGGCACTGAGACTTCCGAATAGAACATCTCCCCCTCACTCGTCTTTAGGTATCGACGTGGGTCAAGTCCGAGTTTAACGAATTTAACAACGATTCGCTTATTGCCGCTTGTATCCATTGTAAGGATGGCATCAATTTTGGTCTTCCTAACCGTGCACATACGATTTTATTGCCTCGTTTGGAGCCACACCTAAGTTTTTTCATGAAGTGTTAAGCTTTGCCGCTAAACTGAGGTCGGAAAGAGAGATTATGTCAAACGAAAACGACCCTAGAGAATTTGATAGCAAACATAGCCATTCGAAACATCGGCGTTCTAGTAGTCGAAGCGGGCGGAGGCATTCGTCCTCACAAGGTTCGTCACGTTCCGGTTCCACGAGCAAGTGGAGTTGGCCAACGGTCGAAGAATTGCTGAAATACATTGGCCAAGCGTACTGTATCGTTTTATTACTTCTTACCCCATGGCTCTACGGCTCGGTTGCTTGGGAATCGCAACGCCTGATTTTGATTTCCTGTTTAGGGTTGCTAGTCACGGTCGGCGTGTATGTTGCCTACAAGATCATTAAAAAGTCGGAATCGCCTCGTATTCCCGCGTTGAGCTGGCTCTTTGTCGCTCTCGCCGTTTATTCTTTTCTTCAAAGCGAAGCCGTTTTTAATCGCGGCTACAACATGCTCGCCCCTCCCTCGGTCGCATTGCAAAGCTGGGGATTAGGCGAAGGTGAAGTCACCCTCGCCGAAGGCCGCATGATGCTGGCCGATTTTGTTCGACCGGATTCGAATGCTCCCTGCGACGCAACGAACTCCGAATCGACCAAATTGGCTTGGAGTGTTGAACCGCTTCACACCCGAGGTGCCATCGGCGCACTGCTTGTTTGCGCCCTTATGATATTCTGCGGGACAACCCTTTTCTCCGATAAACAGGGGCAAGTAACATTGTTTATCGCCATTACGACAATGGGGGTTGCGGTCGCATGCTTCGGATTCCTCGGAGCTTATTCTTACCGCACTGAAAACATACTTGGCCTGAGAACAGGTTCTTCGTTTGCGTGCTTTAAATCTAAGAATTCTGCCGGTGCTTATCTTAATATATGCCTTGCCGCCAGCATGGGGCTTGTTTCCTGGACCATGCTGAATCTGCGACGCAAAGATGCAGATATTCGGTACAAGGTAGCTGATGGAACTATTTTGATGAAGATTCGAGGTACTATCGAAGACTTTTTATCGGAACTAAATACTCCGCAAATCGCTGCTGTGATTTGCTCTGTTGTCATTGGAATCTCCGTCGTGGTAAGCCAGTGTCGCGGAGCCGTCATGGCCGCAGTCGCTGCGTTAATAGCCACGATTATTTTGGTCGGTAAAAAGCGATCGCGAGGAAGCAATGCAGTCGCACCCACTCTGATTATTCTCGCCTCACTCGCGGCTTCTGCGGCCTTTCAATTAGATGAAAACTCCTACCAACGTCTCGAAACGCTTGCCGAGTTTGATCTCGAAGCGGATGCTATCTCTGGACGGCTCTACATCTGGAGTGTTGCTCTGGAAGCGATGCGATTCTTCGGTCTTTTAGGGAGCGGGCTCGGCACGTTTCATTACGCATACCTACCGTTCCAGCATCCAACCTCGCCAGGCTGGTTTTATCATGCAGAAAGCCTGTATCTCCAAATAGGTGTCGAATTAGGCTACTTGGGCCTATTCTCCATCATCGCAGCTCTAGTCTTCGTTGGAATAAAATTGCAAGCACGCGTCTCGATGGACGCATGGAAGGCAATCACTCCGGTCCGCGTCGCTGGCGCATTTTTGTTCTTTAGCCAGATCGTCCACTCGTCTGTTGACTTTGGATTGATTCTACCAGCACTATTCATTCCAGCTTGCCTCCTCCTCGGCGCAACTCTTCAAGGTCTCAGCCTCGCAAAACAAGTGACCGAAAGAAAACGGGATCAGAGGTCTTTGAAAGAAACCCCATCGCCCACTTCCTTAACTGGAAAAGGTGTTGCCACGGTTGCATCTTTCTTTGGCATTCTGGTCATTATCGGATTCGGCATGAAACCAAGCCTGGATAACCTGGCAGCGACCGAAATACTCGAAAACCAATTCAAGGAATTGAGCAAATCGCAACCGTCCGAACGTAAACCGGGTGCACTGGAATCGCTAATCGAATCGTGGCCTCTGACCTCTTCCGATCTATTGGAAAGCCCCGATGCACTGCGACTTCTAGCCCAAGCTGCGATTCAGGATCTAAGAGTCGAAATGCTGCTGGCCAGTCCCGCAAATGATTGGAATTCTAGCTGGAAATTAACGGATCCTTTGCTTCTACAACTGGGGCTGGACCGTGAAAAATCTCCAGAGAAACAAATAAAAATCCTCGAGGTAGCAGGCGGTAATAAAGCGATCGAAACCTTGAAAATGGTCTCGAAATGGTATGCCCAGGCTCATGTCCGTTCGCCGCTTGACTGGCGACTTAGCTGGGGACGATGCCGAACCACTTTGACCTGTTCACGAGAAAACATGGCCGGACTTTTGAGCCCGATCGTCCAACTCGGACAACATTCGACTAACCAGCTCATCGAGGGTTCCTTGCTTTTTCGACAACAACTGAACAACCCGCAGGTAGATCGCATTTGGCTCCAAGCGATGAAGACAAAACCATCTACCGCAATCCAAACAGCTAAAATGATGATCGAAGAACGGGATTTACAATCCCTTGATATCAGTATCTTTCCCCAAAGATCCGAAATCCTTCGATCGCTTGCGAATAGCGTTTTTACCCGCGAAAAATATCCCGAAATAAACCGTGCCCTCTGGATGCGAGCACGTGACGTTCTCGGAAATTCGGAGATGTCTCGGTCCACGCGAGAGATCTGGCTCGCGGATGCGGCACTCGCTCTCGGAGATGTCAACGAAGAAATCAAACATCTGCGTGTCGCGACTACCTACGAGTTGGGTAACTACAAACTCGCCTGCAGGCTAGCATCAAAACTACTCGATGTGGGAGATGTCGAAGGTGCGCAAACGATTTACAACAAAGTAGTACGAACCGATCCAGACTCCTCTGAGGTAAAACAATTAGCGAAGCGACTGAATATCAATTCCGACCGTCGTTAATAGACTCTTCGCTACGGATTTTTGAAAACAGGGGCCCCTTTCTGTTACTAGTGACGCAACTTGGAGTTGTCATTGATCGTACCCCAACGTTCGCACAAAGGAATTTTCCTGGATGTTGTCCCTCGCTCACGGGCGTGTTGGTTTAAAAGTCCATTCGTCACTCTGGTCCGATGTCAACTCCATTAAACGGGCAGGAGTGCCCATTTTACCTACACCAATCCTCCAATATTCATTAAAACAAAACGCCCTCAAGCTGCGGGTTAAGGAATTCGGAGACTCGCCAATTAAGGGTATTTTCAATTTGTGGCACGAGTTACCGCACCTCGGGTCGACCGAATGCCCCGCCCCAGAAACCTGCCTTGCTTCTCTGACACTGAATCGCTATCACTCGCGATACGCCACTGGCGATCGTATTCGCTGGTTCACTATCTGACTCGCTTTCCGTCGACAAGCCTAGCTCATTTATAGTGTTATGCTCGCATTCATTAAGTGTACAAAGCGATCACTCTTCCGTTCCCTCCCATTCGAGTAGAGACTTGCCTCAATCATTGTCAGCCACGAAGGCTCCGAATCGTTCAGAAGAATCCACGCTCGGCCAGTACATTCCTCTTCTTTATCACTACAATATGCTTCAAGATGACGACCGCGTAGGATCGTTTTTTCAAGCTATTCAATTTTCTGTTAAACCAGGAATGAGTGTCGTCGAACTCGGAGGAGGGACTGGTATTCTGTCTTCCTTTGCAGCTCGTATGGGTGCCGACGTTACTTATGTCGAAAGAAATCCCGAACTGGTTACTATTGCAGACCGCTTTTTGCGAAGTAATAACCTCGGCCTGAACGTCGATATCGTTCAATGCGACGCCATGAGTTTTATCCCCGAAAAACCGACCGATGTAGTGATCTGCGAAATGCTACATGTTGGCTTACTACGTGAAAAACAAGCACAAGTCATCGAATCCTTTAAAGCGAATTACACGTCGCGATTCCCTGGCCATATGCCCCAATTTATCCCCGAAGTAACCATGCTCCTGGCTCAGTTGATTCACCAATCTTTTGACTTCTACGGGTTTGACGCCCCATTGCCTATGTTCCAAGCGCCTGTACTGGGGCATGCGCGAACAACGGAACTCTCCAAGTTCTATACCTATGCTAACATAGACTACCAAGAACAAATTGCACAACGCTTTGAGCAATCAATTCATTTTGAAATAGAAGTCCCCGGTACAGTCAACGCTGTCCGCTTTGCAACCCAAAACATTCTTGCAGTAAACCTAGCGGAACAACATGCCATCACGTGGCCGAACCAGTGCCTAGTCCTCCCGATTCCAGAACCCGTCGAGGTAAAGGCAGGGGACAAAACACAACTCTCGATCGCATATCACGCAGGCGGCTCCGTCGAATCGCTGTGGCATTCTCTTGACTTAACTAGCCCGGAATAGCACCGAAACCCAACCGACTAGTACCGCAATTTAAAGATGATGCTTTTCATAGCCCGCAGCGTAAGGGCATGTTACATCAACTGTAACAAGTTTAGCGAACGTAAAATAGGAACTCATGCCCGTTTAATGGCACCAACGTCGGTCGAGGGTGACCAACCTACTTTTAAAGCAACAAGCCCGTAAGCAAGGGAAATCGCCGGTGTTTTGCATTCCTTCGCGAATGACCAAAAAGAAACCTCCGCGAGCAACCTGCGGAGGTTTCATGATTTTTCCCTAAGCGATTCGATAGCAGATTTTTGTGCTCGCTCCAACCGCTTGAATCTCGATCAACTATCTATCGAGATAGCGATTAAAGATATTCTCGAGTAGCTCTTGGCGACCACTTTGGTTCGACGCGGCCTCTCCCTTTTCCATGATAAACTTCTCTAAATCAGCAAAAGAAGTTTGTCCCGCTTCGATCTTCTTGCCCAAAGCAGAGTCCCAACTGCTATATCGATTTGCAACGTGTTTGCTCAACGCGCCATCCTCAATCATCTTAGCAGCCACTTTCAATCCTCTCGCAAATGCATCCATGCTTCCAATGTGTGCATAGAACAAATCGATGGGCTCAAAACTCTCGCGCCGTACCTTGGCGTCAAAGTTGACCCCTCCCGGCGACAAACCATACTTGAGCAATACCAACATGATTTGAGTGGTCAAATAGTAATTGGTTGCGAATTGATCAGTATCCCAACCGAGCAATAAATCACCCGTGTTGGCATCGATCGAACCCAACGCTCCTTGCATGCCGGCATACTCGAGCTCATGCATCATCTCGTGACCGGCTAGTGTCGCATGATTAGTCTCGATATTTAGCTTGAAGTAATCGGTCAGGCCGTATGTTCTCAAGAAGTTTAAACATGCCGCTGCATCCGAGTCATACTGATGTTTGGTGGGCTCCTTTGGCTTTGGCTCGATTAAGAACTGCCCTTTAAAACCGATCTCCTTGGCATAATCAACTGCCATGTGAAAGAATCGCCCTAGATGGTCAAGCTCGCGCTTCATATCGGTGTTATACAAACACTGATATCCCTCTCGGCCACCCCAAAAGACATAGTTTTCACCACCCAACTCATGGGTTACTTCCATCGCCTTTTTTACTTGCGCTGCTGCGTATGCGAATACCTCGACGTTGCAAGTCGTAGCCGCTCCATGCATGAAACGAGGATTGCTAAACATGTTTGCAGTCCCCCACAACAGCTTAACACCCGTTCGCTGCTGCTCTTCGCGAAGCACCTTTGCGACCGCATCCAAATTTTTGTTGGACTCGGCTAAAGTCTTGCCCTCCGGCGCAACGTCTCGATCGTGGAACGCATAAAAAGGTGCATCTAACTTTTCGAAAAACTCAAACGCAACGCGTGCTCGATTACAAGCATTCTCGACCGAGTCTGTACCATCGTCCCACGGTCGAAGCATCGTTCCACTGCCGAACGGGTCACTGCCAGTTCCGCGCATGGTATGCCAATAAACCACCGTGAATCGCAAGTGGTCTTTCATGGTCTTTCCCGCGACAACTTCGTCCGGGTTGTACCAACGAAAAGCTAATGGGTTATCGGAATCCGGACCCTCGTATCGAATCTTGGTCACTTCAGGAAATGCCGACATCAGAAATCCTTAATTTCTTTGAGTTAGTGTGAAAAGGACAAGTTCGGCAGGCCAACAAACCCGCCAAGCAACACGATTTTCAACAGCACCCCGTTGTTGTAACACATGCCATCCGAAATGAGGAGGAGGGCATTACCACCAATAAAGAAAACCAACGCAATTTGAAGATCTCGAAAGAGAAATTGGTCCGCAATATGCCAACGAGGAGCCTCTAATTCACCCATGGCTTAAGCAGACTTAATAGTCCCAGCCCGTAAAAGGTATATTCAATGTCCTCGGCCGGATCTAACTCGAATCCAGCAAAGCCGCCGGTCGGCCTTGCCATGGACAATCCATATCGAAATGCGGACTCAATATCGCTCTCCTCTAGAAACCCGAGATCCCAAAGGGTGACGCTCGCAGTAAAGGTGCTCAAAAGATCGGGCAGAGGCATTCTTGTGTTGGCTTGATAACCTCCCTCATCTGTTTGAATGTTCACCAAAAAATCAGCTGCCATCTCGGTGACCTCTTGATTTAATGCCTCCAGCGTTCGCAACGCACCAATCGCAGCAGCTGTTGGATTCGTTCCCGATCTCTTGGCTACGCGAACCTCTAAAAACCCGCCATCGGCGCGTCGCTGGGCTAAAAGAAAGTCAACGCATGGATCGTCGACTGGCAAAGAATAGCCCATGAGTTCCAAGCAGATCGCAACTAAGAATGTTTGGTACGTGCTTCCAACATTCGCCTCGAGCGTACGAGCAAATCCGCCGTCGCTCCGGCGCAATTGATGCAACATCGATTGCATCCGAGATTGCCAAACATCGCGATTTCCGTGTAAAGGATTCGTCTCGGTCGCAGCTTCAATCAATGCCGCGCCGTAAACCAAAGATAACAAGTCAATTATTGACTCCTGGCTCTGAGTTTTCCTCAGCAAAAATTGTCCAGCCCTATCAGCAACCTCTCCCGTAAGCGAACCTAAGATCGCCAACGAGCGCAGCGCGAAGGAAGTGTAATACAAATCGCTGTCTCCCTCGCGACCTCCCCAACCACCGTCCTGATTCTGCGAACGCAGCACAAAATCCAAGTGAGGCTTCACGAGGCTATCGTCCAGCAATGCGGCTCCCGCTGTCAACTGAATGGTAAGTCTCTCTAAATAACCGAATTCCATTAAACGTCCTGATCCTGTAGCCGAGTCTTAACTAGGTGCAACGTACGCCGCTTGTCATCGTCCGAAAGACTCTCGCTGAGCGGCCCCACCAAACAAAGTAACGAGGAGATTCGCCTCAACGATAGATCATCGACGACGAGAATCGCTTCTAACCAATTCTCCAAATCCGAAAAATCAAACTGCAAAACCTCGGCGATTCTTAGCGCATTCTGCACCTGAGAACCCTGTGCGTGCGCTCGCAAAAACCGCAATAACTCGGATGTCTTTGGCAAACGACTGCGCCGAAGTACATCGATACTCCTCAATTGCCCCGATCGACTATAATCGGGAAATCGATCCGCAATTAAGCTCAACACATTATCATTTCGACATCTTGCTAAGGCGATCGCACAGCCATCCGCCACTGCAGAATTGTCGTCGTCAATGCCGTCAGCAAACTCGCTCTCGTAACCGACCATCCGATATCTGGAGGCTAACTCTAATGTGGTTTCTATCACGTGCGGCTTCCTCTCACCACTTTTCATTTGCTCAAATGCGGCTTGAAGCGACGACTCTGCTCTCCCTTTCAAATACAGGGACTCCAGATGAGGATAATAACCGTACGCGACTACAGGTGGCGCATCGGATGTAAACCAATCCGCCACAGCATCTTCGTGGACGGAGTCCAGAAGCGAAACGCGAAAACGAAGCCGATCGAGATCAATGCGAAAGAAAATCTTTGAACTTTGCTTAAGCTTCGAAATCTGATCCATATGCTCGCGAAAAAGCAACGGCGACGATACCGAGATTGCCTCCAAGAGCTTTCCCGCACAGCGACAAGCTCTGTCGGTTAATGGTCGCCCAGCAGACATGGCCGCGGCACGATTCAGCGTTTCCAACATGAAGTCTTTCGGGATTTCGAGATGCGTAATCATCGGGAACTCAGGGAACGCATCCTGTGCCGTGTACTTATCCCAAGCTGCGAAGATGGCTTCGCAAACTCTCTGATCCGTGCTGTAGCCATTGCTCAACATTTCCAGCGCAGCGGTTCGCAACACTGCACTCTCATTTGTCAACCAATCGACTAACCTTAAATCACGCAACGCCATTTTTAACCTTGACCCATCTCTCGTGTTTCGCGCTGTCCAGGATCGCTTCGCAAAGAACAATCTCGCGATGTCCTTCTTCAAAGGTTGGATACGGAGCAAACAAATCGGCATGCCCCTCCAACGAACTGTAAAACGATCGGAACAATTGCTTAAATGTGTCGGGGAACCCCTCGTTATGACCACCGGGGTATTGCGAGTGCATCGCCGCTTTGGTACGTAACAAGCTAGGATCTCGCAGTAAAATCTGATTAGCCTCTCCCCGTTTTCCTATCCACAATTCATCGGGATGAACACTAGACCATAACAGTGACTTTTTACTTCCTGCTATCTGAAAGCGAATTGCGTTCTTTTGACCAGCTGTAACTTGAGACACATGAAGCACGCCTCGGGCTCCACCCTGAAACCTTAGCAGCATATTGCCACTATCTTCTGTATCGATGGATACATCATGTAATTGAGCGGCTGCCTGCTTCATTCCCGAAAACGTTTCTACTCCACCCACAGGCCGCTGCCTAACGGGATGAACCAATTGCAAATCTGCCATGACGGCTTCAACGGACAAACCGGAAACGGACTGAACCAGATCCAGCCAATGCGTTCCTATATCCGCCACCGCCCGCAACGGTCCTCCGTCGGAACTCAGGACTCGCCAATTAAAGTCTGTGGGAAACAACAACCAATCTTGGACATACTCGCCTGTGATATGAAAAATCTCGCCAAGCTCTCCTGATTCGATTATCTCTCGAGCTTCGACGCAAATTGGATAAAATCGAACGTTGTAATTGACCCCGGCTTGCAACCCAGAATCCCTAGCGAGCTTAACTAGCTCACCACTCTCCAAAGAATTCATGGCAAGCGGCTTTTCGCACAACACATTCTTGCCACTCCGGAGACAGGCCAAGGCTTGCTGAAAGTGATATCGATTCGGACTAGTTAAGTGAACGACACGGACGGATTCGTCCCGGAGTAACTCCTCAAACGAAACGTAAGCCCGCTCAATACCAAAGCACTTCGCAGCTTCTTCCGACTTGCTAACACTGGATCCCAACACGCCTCGTACGGTTACTCCCGCGCGTTGCAAACCCTCGATGTGAACAGGACCGATAAAGCCAGTCCCAACAACCGCAGCCTGGCTTTCGTATTTGCGATTCATGAACTGATACTACCTCAACTTAACGAATCACGCGAATACGAACGGGCGCTGTGGTCGGATTGTCGTGACCCTCGGCACGCAAATGAAAGTACCTGACCTGCTCTGGAACCCACGGCGCAGCTGTTATGAAGACCTCTCTAGCGTTTTCAGCAGCCGGGATCAAAAGCCCATTCAGTCCAATATTGTCAACGAAAACACCATGCGGAAGATTGCGACCAGACTCTTCATTCCCAAAGGCCAAATCCCCCGCAACGCCACCGCGATCAATCGCTAATTGGACCCGAGCTGTCGTTCCCGCCTTGATAACGATCTCGGGAATACTATCCGCCTGGAAACTTTGGCCTATTTCAACGACCTTTAATTTGAGTTTCGTTGGTGCTGCTTTTTTTACTTTTAACTCAAACGATTCGGAACGAATCACTTGCCCACCAGTCGTAGTCGCGCTCGGGGTGAACTGGAGCGTAAACTCCTCGGGGATGGGCGCGCTCTCGTCCGCCGGCATGTATAGCGTTCCACGAGCCGAAATCTGCTCTGGCTGCACACTCAAATCCTTGGTGATCTGTAACCCCTCCGGCAATCCACTAATCTCAAAACGGATCTCTTGATCGAGACCGTCCCATCGCTCAGCGACCATTGAGAAGTCTGTGCCAACCCCTGGACGGACCGATACCTCTTTTTGCTCTACCCGAACTGTGAATCTTGGGCGAGGAGGCAAGACGGACAATTGGTAGTGATAATTACCTCCGGCTTGTCCACGCGCATCCCTCACACGAATCAAAAAGACTCCGTCATGCGGTGCTACAAAATGTATTTGACTATCGGCACCAATTTTTCGATCGGATGCGTCGTCATTGGTGTAGTAAATCGGAAAGACAGGCTGGCCATTCGGAATTGGCTCGGAGTCCGATTGCAATTCGGTTACGATCCACGCGGGCTCATTCAGCGCATGAGTTGTGGCTGTCGTATCAAAATAGGTGATTCGATTTCCTCGACCTGGGTAAACGCGAAAACCGGAGTCGGGCCCACGTGGATACATCCACAGCTTCACGACTTCTCCCGATGCGTAAAGATATTCGTTTAATTCCATGTCCTCCCAACGATGCAAACGAAAGTCATCCGCTATCGTGGAGTCTTTTCCTCGAAAGGTAAAGTAGGACTCGCGTATCGCTTGCAATCGAGTTCTCAACATCGGTTGTCCCGATGCATCAAGCACATCAATCAAACTATCCAATTTCGATCCCTTGGACGCAGCCGCGATCGTAACAACCCAATGATCACCCCGGCGAGCTTCGAAACGATACCAGTCTCCAGGCTCTTCCCCTGCAATATCGTCCCCTAATAAAACTCCACTAACGACTGCGTTGGTAGGAATATTTTGAGGTGCCTTAGAAGATTTGACTCCGACATCCTCGGTGACTTCAACAGGTTTTTGCGATTGGGTAGCACCCTCCTGCAAAGGTACGCGCTGCTCCGAGTCTGAATTTGACATCGTGGAATCGGCACTTTTGACTCCATCGGCACCGGCTACGGAATTACCCCTGAGCTCCACTGAGAATACACTCACTTTTCCATCGATGCTGGTTACGACAACCGTGCTTGGATCGCGCCAAATGACCCCTGTGGGGATGTCCTCCAATTTGCCTATAATGCCGACCGCTTTTAACTCTTTGCTTTCCCAGACTTTGACCAATCGATCCTCGCCCACCGTAGCAACAAACGCTCCGTCGTCACTGATCTCCATGGCTAACACGGCACCTTCGTGGGCGAAAACCGAATGAGTCATCGTACTCACTGCAGGGGAAACCTCGGATGCAATCGACCAACTGCGAATCCGCTTGTCAGCTCCCGCCGCGATAACTCGCTTACCATCGTTACTAAATCGAACTGCATATTGCTCAGCTTCGCACTGCCCCAACGTATCAAGTCTCTCTCCTGAGATCGCATTCCAAATCTTGATGGTCTCGTCTGCACTCGCACTCGCAAGAATGGTTCCCGATGGATCAAACGCGATGTCGTATACCGCGCCATTGTGACCTGCCAACGAACGAATTAGCCCCCCGCTTTCGGCATCCCAAAGATGGATCGCTCTGTCGTGACCCGCCGTTGCAAGAATCTTCGAATCGGGATTGAGAACCGCCGCATTGACTACGTCGGTGTGGGCTTCTATCTCTTTTTCAACTCTCAATGCAGATTGGTCATGACTCAACAACAACACTTGCCCACCAACACCGGGAATCCCAGCTGACACAACATACATGGTTCGTTCGCGATTCGGGCGAATCTGGGTAACCTTACCTGCCGTTGGCACAACGGTATTGTCATCCCAAGCTTTTCCATCTTCTTGAATCGCTACACCACCCTGCAGACCGACTATCTGCGTTTGCTTATCGACTGCAACAATAGCAAATACGGGTGACAACTTTTCGCCAGCTCTCGGACGCTTCGGTGCAACACTTCGCTCCATAAGAGACCGCTTTTGTGTATCTCCCCTCGCTCCCGCTGCAATCCACTTGCGAATCAATTCGATCTCTTCCGCAGTGGGTTCGAGCTCATCTTCAGGCGGCATCTTGGGCTCCTGACCTAACATGAGCTGCAAAATCTTTGAGTTGCCAGGATCGCCCGGCACGATCAACGCCCCCTTGGGATACCCGGAGTTGATACTCTTTAAATTCGCCAAGCTAACATCCGACTCGCCACCACTTTCACCGTGACAACTTACACAGTAACGGGTAAAAATCGGTTGGACTTGGGATTCGTAATCAATCGAGTCTTCTGCACAAACCGCTCGCGACGAAACGCCGAATACGATCCCTAGAACGCTACCAATCGTGACGCAGTACGACCAGAAAGCAGATAGACGTTTTGCCCTCTGCAATGAGGATCTCGAAGCAGGCGATCTCGACGCGGGCGATTTCGACGCGGGCGATTTCGAAACAGGTGATATAAGATGGAATATCATGGCAAGGCAGTAATAGCAGCGAAGCGATGGTTGGAAGGAGGCTGTAGGATGGCAGGAAACAACCTTGTTCATCCGCGTGGACTGCCACATTTTAACCACGGCAGTACAGACAATGTACCGGAAGTCTCGATTCTGAGAAACAATTCTTCACGACATAACCAACAGTTACCCCAACGACTTTGGAGCCACTTTTACGCTGGCATTAAATTACTACTTTTCTTTGCACGCCACCTGCACGACTCGCAGTGCATTCTTATAGAGCACCTTATGAATCTGCTCCTCGGTGTAGCCACGGCGCAATAGCAACTCGGTAATGACTGGATAAGTCGAGACATCTTCCATGCCGATCGGAGTTTTCCCGATTCCATCATAATCGGAACCCAACCCAACATGATCGATTCCTGCCGTCTTTATGATGTGTTCGATATGATCAATAACGATGTCTGCATCTCCTGCAGGATAGGGATTCTTGAGCTGCCAAGCCTTGTACTCGCGATCGACATCTTCCTTGGAATTCGGATATTTATTCAACAACTCGCGTCGGACCTCGAACATCTTCAGCATGATCTGGGCACTTTCCGGCACGACGAATCCTGAAAAGAAATTCACCATCACCACTCCTCCGTTTTCCGGCAGCCGCTTTAAAACATCATCAGGCACGTTTCTCGGGTGATCCGCGACACCACGTGCAGAGGAGTGAGAAAAGATAATAGGTGCCTCCGAGATCGTCAGTGCGTCGTGCATCGTGGCCGGCGACACATGCGATATGTCCACCAGCATACCTAGCCGATTCATCTCCTTTACCACTTCCTCTCCAAAAGGACTTAGGCCATCACTTTTGGGAGCATCGGTCGCCGAATCAGCCCAAGACAGCGTATCGGAGTGCGTCAACGTCATGTAACGTGCTCCCATAGCATATAGCTTGCGAAGCTTGGTAATGGACTCTTCAATACTGTGTCCACCCTCCATCCCAATCAACGATGCTATCTTGCCCAGTCGTCTCGCCTCTTCGATGTCAGAGGCATTCAATGCCAAATGAAAGACATCTGGATAACGTGCCACCATGTCCTGCACCAACTCGATCTGCTCCACCGTTGTTTGAAAAGCATTCCCTGCTCTCATTGTTTCCGAAGGAACATAGACTGACCAAAATTGTGCTCCGACATTGCCCTGTACCAATCGCTTTATATCGGTGTGAAGTTTAGGCTGATCCTTTCGCAAATCGATTTGATCAAACCGCTTCGAGTATTTACGTACCTCCCACGGCAAGTCATTGTGCCCATCGAAAACATACCCTCGTTTATGGATCGCTTGAGCTCGCTCGGAAACAACGATCGCACTCGGCGTGCTCGATCCGGAATCACCATCCGGCGAATCGGTACAGGGCTCCCCAGAAAACCCTATCGACTCTCCTATTGTTAGGGCGCAAACTGCGAGAATACTCACTATCAAAGTATCGATTATCAAAGTACCCATGGCCACTGCACTACGAACCATTTTCAACATCTGGTTTTGGATCATTCTGCGGATTCCCATCTTTCGTCAATGTACTAATCGAGAACATCATGGCATGGATTAGGAATCCCTTCAAGTAGCACGGCACAGGCCTACTCCATACGAATCTTTAGGAACAGGCTTGTCGGTGACGCTGACGATTCAGTACAACTGCTTTATAATCTCGCCCTTTCATTCGACAACTTGAGACTATTCCCATCCGATGATTACGCAGAGACAACAAAAACTCTTCCGCGCGCTCCGAGAACAAAAGATCTCCCATTTTCTTATTACTTGCCCCCATAACGTTGCCTACCTAACTGGTTTCAAAGGAGACGACAGTTACTTGTTCGTTAGCCATGACACTCTCACGATCTGGAGCGACGCTCGATATGATGAACAGATTCGCGAAGAATGCCCAGACTTGGCCATGGAATTGCGAGGGCCGACCGAATCTCTAGTCGAAGCGTTCGGAAGATTCGCCGCCAAAAATATCAAAACTACTCTACATATAGAACCTACATCCACTTCATTCGCCCAGTGGAGCAAACTTACGGAAATTGCGACCTCATCTACTCTGGTACCATGTGCAGGTATCGTGGAAAGACTGCGTGAAAGAAAAGACGCTTACGAAATCCAAGCCATCGAGCGCGCTATCGACATGGCACAACGCTCGTTCTTGGCAACCGTCGCTATGATGAGACCAGAGACCACAGAAAAGAATATTGCTGACTCCCTTGAAACCAACATACGCCATGTCGGTGGCTCTGGCTCTGCCTTTAAACCAATCGTAGGGGTCGGTCCCCGCGCCGCACTACCCCACGGTCGCCCCTCCGCAAAGAAGTTAAGCGAGGATTCCTTTGTCCTGATCGATTGGGGTGCAAAAGAAGAAATGTACTTGAGCGACATCACGCGTATCGTAATAACCGGAAACCCATCCGCTAAACTCCGCAAGGTATACCAAGTCGTTCTCGACGCTCAAAAGGCTGCCATCAATGCAATCCGACCAGGCATTCTCATGAGCGACGTCGATTCCATCGCTAGGAAAATCATCGAGCAAGCTGGCTTCGGCAAGAAATTTACCCACTCTCTCGGTCACGGTTTCGGTCTCCAAATTCATGAGACGGTTCGGCTCGCGCAAAATCAAAACCGCCCTCTCGAAGCGGATATGGTCGTCACCGTCGAGCCAGGGATCTATCTCCCAGGATCCCTCGGCGTGCGAATCGAAGATGACATATTGGTAACCAAAACGGGTAATCGCGTTCTTACATCACTCCCCAAAGAGTGGGACGACATCGCGGCGCATGCATTTGGTTAAGTCTTGGATTGATTCGTAATCTGGATGGAGTGATGACTCGTGGCCAAGATGTATTTCTATTACTCGACTATGAACGCCGGTAAATCAACCATCCTGCTTCAATCGAGCTACAACTACCAAGAACGAGGAATGCGAACCCTCGTCTTTGCACCCGAAGTAGACGATCGCTTCGGTGTCGGACGTGTCAGCTCCCGAATTGGCCTCCAGGCCAATGCGATTCCCTTCTCGTCCAATGCAAACCTGTTTCGAATCATTCAAAAAGAAAACGAAACCACCAAGGTGGACTGCGTCCTAGTGGATGAAGCCCAATTCCTCTCCAAATCCCAAGTCCGACAACTGTCGGATGTTTGCGATGAACTCGACATACCTGTTCTGGCCTATGGCCTGCGAACCGATTTCCAAGGAAACTTGTTCGAAGGAAGCCAATTCCTAATGGCATGGTCAGATAACTTGAACGAAGTTAAAACGATTTGCCACTGTGGAAGAAAAGCAACTATGGTACTCCGACTCGATGCCAATGGTCGTCCAGTCCGCGAAGGCGAACAAATCCAAATCGGAGGGAACGAAAAATATGTCTCTGTCTGCAGGAAACACTTCAAAGAAGGTCTCGCGGAACGAATCCAAAAAGACTTACCCTTTGGTGACCTCTAACGCTTCGACATTACGCGGCACGATTCGCTGCCGCCTCCGCTAGTCGCAAAAGCCCGTCGATCGATTGTTGGCAAAAACCTGATTGATGCGCATAGGGCAACAAATAGCCTTGTGCTTGCTCCACCAATCGATGGGCATAGTTGAGCGTGTATACGCCGGCATCTGTATCCTTTAAGGCTTGCTTCAGCCGTGCCAGGGCTTGCAGGTCTCGCCGCTCCAGCGCCTCCAGCAACTCCATTCTCTCTTCCCCCGCAAACCCAACTTCCAAGGCACGAAGTGTTGGAAGTGTCGGCTTGAAACCGTCTAAATCCGTCCCTAAAGTTTTGCCCGCGGATTGCTGGGATCCCCAAATGTCCAACCAGTCATCAAACACCTGAAAAGCAACACCAAGGTGCTCGCCGAACGCCCCAAAGTGCTCGCACATCGATGCAGGAGCACCGGCCGACCATGCCCCCAGGGCACATGCAACTCTGCAGAGTGAACCTGTCTTTCGAGCCAAGACTTCTAGTTGCTGATTGATGGTTATATTGAACCTGCCACCCAACGCCCCTTGCTCGATCTCCCCTTCACATACTCTTTTGGCCGCCGATGCAATCCAGCGGCCTGGCAGTGTCGATTCACCTTGGTTCGCCAAATCATAAGCATGCGTGAACAGCCAATCCCCGAGAAGAATACTCTTGGATACCCCATGGACCGTGTGCAAAGTCGGTCGATGCCTCCTGAAGTCCGAATCATCGATCACGTCATCGTGAACCAAGGTCGCGGTGTGAACTAACTCTACCGATGCCGCCAGCCGAATGGTCTCTTCGGTAATCCCGCCGACAGCCCGCGCCGATAGCAGGGTCAAACACGGCCGTAATCGTTTTCCCCCTAACTCTCGTACATGTTCGAGCATAGTCTGTACGGGTGCGGAATCTACTCTCAACCCGTCCTGGAGCAATCGCTCGACCAATATCAACTCCGATCGGATCATGCCAACCGCCTCGGCCAAAACCTTGCGATAGTCAATCGCCCCGCTAGAGCCGTGCACCTGGACGTTTTTTGACCGGCCCCTGGCGACCTCGATCAAATCCAAAGCGGCAGCAGAAGGTGTCATGATAAGTTGCTTTCTTCGTGTTGGAGTCGACGATAATCGCCCTTTGTTCCTCCCGATTTACTGTCGAGATAAACTTGCGTTATCGTCATCGATTTATCGATCGATTTGCACATGTCATAAACGGTTAACAGAGCCACGCTCGCACCCGTCAACGCTTCCATCTCTACTCCCGTTTTCCCAGTCGTGGAGACAGAAACCAACCATTCCATTTCGCACTCGGATTTCCAAGAGCATTCGGCATTCACTCCATCAATTGCGATCGCGTGACACAATGGAATAAGTTGACTCGTCATTTTCGTCGCCTGTATGGCTGCAATTCGCGCTACCTGAATGCAGTCACCCTTGGCTAACTCATTGTTTCGAACAGCTTTCGCCGCCGCTGGACTCATGCAGATGCTTCCCCGCGCGACCGCTATTCGACGGCTATCCGGCTTTGCTCCGACATCAACCATTCTGGCCGCACCTCGCTCGTCAACATGAGTCAACAAATCGTGGTTTTTAGAATCGTTCTCCGACATTGCATTTCCTCTCTCATCTCCGCACGCGGACCATTCCTACTAGCCCACTCGGGATTCGATTCGACCATCAAGGCCTGGGGGATGACCGAATTCGCAGCAACTAGTTAACAGCCATAAAAAAACCCGCGAAGAACTCCTTCGCGGGCAAATCGAAACCCTATTCTTAAGGCAAACAATCCGCCATTAAGCTTTCGCGGAGTATTCGGACTCGAAGAACTCTTTGCTGTCGTTGACCGTCGGCTTGATTGTCTTCTTGCCTTCTTGCCAATTTGCAGGGCAAACCTCCCCATTCTTTTCAAAGTATTGGAGAGCCTGCACCATTCGGAGCGCTTCATCAACGCTGCGCCCGAGTGGTAAATCGTTTACAACTTGGTGTCGAACAACACCATCTTTGTCGATCAAGAACAAACCACGCAGAGCAACGGCGTCACCGACGAGCACGTCGTAATCGCGGGCAATTTGCTTGTTGAGGTCCGCAACCAAGGTGTAGTCGATTTGCCCCAATCCGCCCTGAGTTCGAGGCGTATTTCTCCATGCCAAGTGCGAGAAGTGGCTGTCGACGGAAACCCCCAGCACCTCAACGTTCAATTGTTCGAATTCCTTTACACGATCAGAAAACGCGATGATCTCGGTCGGGCAGACAAAGGTAAAGTCCAAAGGATAGAAGAACAGAAGAACATACTTCTTACCCTTAAATGAGCTCAGTGTCACATCCCCGAATGAACCATCTCGTAGCACCCCGGTCGCTTTAAAGTCTGGTGCTGGTTTCGTAACTAAAACTGCCATTTTCTTACCCCTTATTTGATTTGAACTAGATCTTGTTTTCTTTTGATCCTCGGCACAATCCGGTGACGTCCAATAGTCATGGGACGCGTTGTCTCCCAGGATGGGCTTTAGTATGTTCGATTTTTTTATTTCATAATAGCCTAAGCCAGAACGAACAATCCAATTAATGGTTTCGCCCCTTGCTCGATCCCCTAGGATGTAGCGATCGGGTTATTGTGGCAATTTGTCAAGGAGCATGAAATGAACTCGCACGACCACTATGTAAAAAAACCATCTGATTCGACGACGACCGTTTCGGAAATGATTGCATGGATCGACGAGTTTTCGGTGGCTCGGAACTGGGAGACCTACCACACACCCAAAAACCTCGCTGTATCCATCTCGATCGAAGCGGCGGAACTTCTGGAGCACTTTCAGTGGACCGAAGGGGGGATTTGGCGGCAGGGACAGCAATCGCTCGACCGGGAGGCCGTGGCAGCCGAGATGGCGGACGTGTTGGCCTACCTTCTTCGCCTTAGCTCTATTCTCAAGATCGATCTAGCGGGATCCCTTGCTTCGAAAATGGAAGAAAATGCAAAGAAATACCCTGTTTGAAGCCGAAACAGCTCGTTTTTCCAATGTTTTTTGAACTTTGTGCCGAAAAATACAGTGTTTTTATTGGTTTTTTAGGGTTCCCCAGTTGCATTTTGCTCCCCGCATCCTTTAATTCAGCCAAATCGCATGTTCGTAGTCGGACATGGAAATACTCCGTGATCGTTTGAAAGGGATTTAACACATGGCCAAAGCCGCTGCCAAAGTCGAAAAGCCACTCACTAAAGTTCAGTTGTTCACCAACCTAGCTGAAAAGACCGGCCTCTCGAAGAAGCAAATTGCCGAAGTTTTTGATGCACTCAAGGAAGAGATTGCAAGCGCGGTCGGCAAGAAAGGTGTGGGGACTTTCGTCATTCCAGACCTTTGCAAAATCGTTCGCCATCAGAAGAAGGCGTTGCCAAAGCGCCAAGTTCGCAATCCACAATCCGGCGAAATGATTTGGGCTGATCCAAAGCCTGCTTCGACCACCGTCAAGGTGCGTCCACTAAAGAAACTCAAGGATATGGTTTAATCTAAATCTAAGCCTTGAATCTCGCTCGATAAAACAAAAGAGGGTGTGCGAAATGCACACCCTCTTTTTTTGTATTTTGAGTCGGAGAATGCCCACAATTGCCGAAGACATGCGTGACTTTGGACGCCACACCGGCGTTTCAGCCAATCTCTACGCGAGATCGGCTACAATGCGAGGTAACGCGTTCTACTTGGTCCCAATCGCAAACAACTTTGTCTTGCTCTCGGTCAATACAAAGAGCTTGCCATTGGCAGAGACAGGAGTAGCCCGGACTTTTCCGTCCATCTCGATCTCTTCCGCCTCCGGTGCCTCTTTACCGTGCGGGAACACGTAAAGAATGCCGTCATCTGTGCCGACGAAGACTTTGTTGTCAACGTAGTAAGGGGAGCCCCAAATCGATGCATTGGTCTCTACGTCCCAATACTTCTCTCCCGTTTGGGCGTCAATGCAATACACAAAACCGTTCAAATCGCTGGTGTAGAGCAAATCATCGTGAATCGCGCACGTCGACATGGACCGCCCAAAGTGATAGATACGATCCGATCCCCATTCCGCCATTCCGCCAAAGTGCCATACCAAAGCGGAATCTTTGTTTTCAGGTGCTTTGGGATCAAAGATTGTTTGAGGAGGTTTGCCATCCTCGAGTTTTACACCCGGCGAAAGATCCCTGTCTGGATTTTTAGGCGTCTTGGTGAGGTCGATGCACCAAAGATGCCCCACCCCTTCCTTGTGCTCAGGATCTTGACCAACGCCAATGTATAGCTTGTTGTCGTAAACCACGGGGGTTCCAATAAAGTCGTTTCGAGTTGCTCGTGGACCTAAAACATAAAAAGAGTCTTTCGGGTTGCAGTCAAATTTCCAAAGCAACTCTCCCTCTCCCTTGCTATTAGGATCGAATGCGTAAATCCAACCGTCTCCTCCTGGGAATATGACCATCGGCTTGCCATTCGGTTCCGCGTAGGTTGGGTTCGACCACTGTCCATGCATGGCCAAACGCCCCTTATCTACCAAGGCTCGGATATCAACATCCTCACCCTTCTTGCGAGCATCAACCAACGACTGTGTAGGCAAGTTACTCTTCCATTTGAACGTTCCATCCTTTTTGTTCAAACAGAGAAAACTAGGTGCCTCAGGCGCCGGAATGTTGATATGCCCCTCGTCAACACCGTTCGCTGTCACGATGTAAAGTTGATCTCCAACAATCATGGGAGAACAAACCGCTAGGTTGTGTGGAAAAACAGAATTGACACCAATCATGTCATATTCCCAAAGTATTTTTCCTTTGCCAGGCTTTTCTGGATCCGCATCGACCGATGCACAAACGACCGTACATCGATTGCTCACGAAATAGATTTTGTCTCCCTCAACGATGGGGCTGGAACAGATCCCTTCTTCTGGCCAGTCTTGGACACGTCCTGCACCGAGTTTGTCAAAAACGAGCTGCCATAGAAAGTCTCCCGACTTCTCGTCAAAGCACATCAAAACCCCCTTGTCTCCCTGAATCGAAGGATCCCTGGGGTTTTGATTGTTGGTGCCGACAAAGACTTTGCCCGCTCCGACTACCGGACCACCATACCCCTTGGAACCTAGTTCCGCAGACCACAGGATGTTTTCGCCCGAGCTAACATCAAAAACTCCGGGTATATCCTTTTCCTGCGTATTGGCAAAGTTCCTAGACGCATTCCCTCCAAACATCGGCCAATCCTCTGCACCTGCACCGGCTCCGGTGAAGGCACTAAGGCTACAAACTAGGGCCGCTCGCAACAATCGCTGCGTCAGTCGTTGCCGATCCGCCTTTATTGTTGATACACTCGCATTCTTGGTGTCTACTTGATGATTCATCTCAATAACCTTGATGTTTCCGTTTTGACTGTGTGTTCTGAATAGGATTCGCTCTTCCGAACGAATCGGCTAAGGCCGAGAACTGATTCAAACAGCCTCGGCCAATGATTATTGTCACGCGAAGAGTTCGCGGCCCCGATTCACTTACTTGCCGCTATTGGGAACCACTTTGAGGTTATCAAAGAAAACCTCTGAACCTGGAACGGTTGCGCTTTCGATACTACCGGCAGGAACATTAGCATAAACCGCTGCGGCTCCCTCGGTATTCGGTTTGGGGTCTTCCACTTCCAAAGTCCAATCCTTTGGTTCAGGTTCCCCGCGTTTCCAGAGCTTACCCTTCACGATCGCCTTGCCGTTGCTCTGCTCGACGGTCAACTTCAAAGTAAACCAGGTATTAGCATCCCAATCCATAGGTACGCTTCGATCGATACGAGGCAAACTCTCCCAGCTCACTAATCGCAACTGCTTGGTCTCTCCACTTAGGAAGAAGAAGTATCGGTTCGCGACCACTCCCATATCCGCTTGCAATCCACGTACTTTGCCCGACATCATGTCTGCCTGAACCGTGTAATCTGTCCAACTCGGTGGCCCAATAAACGCACTCGCTCTAGCGACCAACGGACTCGGGTTGGTTGCGGTCTTTACCAAAACCTTTTGATTGTCGACAGTGCGTACCGCAAATTTGGCTTGACTGTTAGACCATCCGCCGGGGATTGCATTGTCCGGCACCTTCTCAAAGTCTTGATTGTACGGAAGCTTGGGCGTCTGACGAATTCGTGCTGCACCAGTCAACCCCGCTGCCTTGGCAACAGCTAGGCCAAACTGCCCTTGGACGTCACTGGCGACCGTTAAAGTCCCATCTTTGGCCAGGGTCCCCTTGAGCGCTGGCGGATTAATCTTGGGTGCAGGCGGTAAACCTGGAACGGGTTCATAACCCTCCATGGCTCCTAATTCCCACTCCGCAGGCGTTTCCCTCAGGAAGTTTCCGTTCTTATCAAAGAGTCTCGCCGTCAGCTTGGCGGTCTCACCCGGTGCCAACGTTAACTCGCTCGGATAAACGAGCAACGATGCTGGTTCACCTGGCTTCGCAGAAGTTGCCTTTTCCTCTACGCTCTGTACCGCAGTCTTTTGGGGTACCGCAGTCTTTTGGGGTGCCGCAGTCTTTTGGGGTGCCGCAGTACCAATGCAATAGAGTTCGGTCCCGGTTCCCACAAAGACACAACCGTTGGAGACGGACACGGAACCATCCAATTCCGCGTAAACTGGATCACCAGTCTTCACATCTCGACTCACGAAATTGACACTAGCAATCGTCTTCGGTTTCTTTACGTCATCCTTGATGATGTAAAAACGTCCTCGAGAGTCTCCCACATAGATCTTACCGTCGGCCAAAACAGGCGAACAACGAATGTTGCCTCCCCCTCCATACTTGAACTTCCAAATCTCATCCCCTGTCTTTGCATCCAAGCAGTACAGACGACCATCTTCATCGTTCAAAATCAATCGGCCCTTGTCCAAAATCGGACTCGCAAACTTGATCTTTAAACCATCCTTTTGCCAAACCAACTTTGGCTTGCCGTCGACAACTTCACTCGCATCAACACAGGAGACTCGCCCCTGAATATTGCCCCCCTCGGGACTAACGTCTCCGTGAGCGATGTAAACCAAATTGCCATCGATAACAGGTGATGTATTGACGGAACCCAAGCAGAACATGTAGCTCCAAACCTTTTCACCCGTCCCGACTTTAAATGCGTGAAGACCGCCATCTCCCCCCCCACCAATCAACAGTCGCTGATTGTTGATTTCTGCTACGAGAGGTACGGATTGGAAACTGTCCAAAACGCGATAACCAGTCGAACCCCACCAATATTGTTCGCCCGTCTTTTTATTAAACGCAGCAAAGCGACAACCTCCACGACCATACTTGCCCCAAACAGCACAGTTGATCCCTAGTATTACCATATCTCCATCGATAATTGGACTGCTTAAGCGTCCGCCGTATCCGGACACGCGACCGAACTCCTCGGTCAAGGAACGATTCCATAACATGTTGCCATCGCGATCCAGACACAGCAAATACCCCTGTGTACCATGGCAGTAGATATTACCAGTCGCTGGATCAACCGTTATGTTCGTCCAACCCACTCGGTTGCTAACAATGTCCGTCATGAAGACATTGAATTTGTATTGCCATAATGTCTTACCGGTCTGCAAATCTAAACAAACAATGCTCTCTTGTTCGTCAACTCGCTCAACTCCCGTGTGACTGTTAAAGAATACTCGCCCATCATGCACGATGGGCGTAGAACGGCACCCGTGCGGCGCCTTCCAAATCAAGTTATCCTGGCCTGGCTCGGAAATTTTGAATGTATCGGGCAAACCAGTATCCGATGCAACTCCTTTCGCCCCTGGTCCTCTCCAATGAGTCCAGTCTGCCCTAAGCAGAGTTGAGTTGGAGGCAAAGACGGCACAAACAAAACCGGCAACAAACGTCCGACGCATGTCAAATGAACTCCAGGATGAAAGGCGGGAGGGAGCAATTGCCCTAAATGCAAACCATAAATGCTCGGGTAACATCAGCTCAAGGCAACCTTTGGTTATAACTGGACCGCTACGAGACGTCAACCAAAGCGACATCTCGGCGGCCTCCCGAAACATGGCCTTTGCCACTCTTTCTGAATGAAAATTCAAGCATTTTCAATGGTCAGAGTCTGCCCGCTTGCCTCATTGATTACCTCGCTTACGCTTGAATTTTGAACCTACTCTCCCAATTTCGGCTCGCTGATCCAGTCTCCAAAAAACACTCCGTTCTCCAGCAATCGCTGAGTGCCACGCCAATATCCTCGAAACACCGGATCATCCGCGATAACAATGACTCTTCCTGATCCCTCATTTTGCACCAACACCGCAGCACTCCCGGCGATCAAGCCGATATTGGAGGACGACGCATATCCACTTAACAAGGGATTGATGTACTTGTAAATCAATGGTGTGGAATACGGATTCTTGGATGGTTCCAAAAATACCGTATGGCCTCTGAAGACCGGTAACTCGTCTCTCTCGATTCCAAACGCCATGGGATGCGTTCGGTCTACCATTGTGTTAAATATCGCTCCATCCAAAGCATGCTCGACCGAATCGTCAGCGGCCTGCCCGTATGGTAATCGAACTGGTGGTACTTCCTCCCGTTTGCGTACCGACAAGGTTGCAATCTTGCGCTGATTAAGCCACTCGACAGATGTCCCCGTCGCAATCCATGTCCCACCACCCTTCAGCCAGTTTTGCAAGGGTTCGGTTGCCGATGCGGGAACATTCGAATACGACCCACTCACCGTGATAATGTGCGTATACGAAGACAGCTTTGTCGAACCCAACTGAAAAGCATCAACCATGGTTATGGGCATCTGAAGTCGCTCATCAAAATGATGCCAAATCTCGCCTGCCTCATAGTCGCTTGTTCCTGACCCAACCACCAGTAGCACTTTCGGCGCATTAAGTCGCTTGAATCCGTCACTCCCCAAATCTATTCCCACCGTCGTCAAACCTGTGGCTACCGCTGTAACGCGAACGCCATCCTCTCTTACTGCCTCTTCCAACACCATGCGTATGAGCTCAGCCTTGTCTTTTTGCAATCCAATAGGAATCAAAAGGGTGCCGGCCTGATACGGTATTGGATTAGCCGATGACTCAGACTGGGCGCTACGTGTCTCAAAACCCTCTGTCGCCACCTTGACTACAATCTTTTTCGAATGCAAACGATGCAGTGTTCTCGGAGCATGCGATGTATTCCACTCAACCAAATAGCCGTAATCGCTATCACTCCAAACCGGCAAGTCTACGGCATGCGGTGCTTCGTCTCCTATCGGCTCACCCCCCCAAGGCTTTTGCTGCCCCCCCGCTAACTCCGATTCAGTCACTTGTGCCCACTTCAATCCAAAAGCTAACGGCAATGACCATGCGGAGATATCGTAAAATGTCGTATTCTGAAACTCGGTCCGCGACTCCACCATCGCCATCAACAATCGATATTCTCTCTGATCAACCGGCACAACAAAAGAACGATCAGCAGGAAAGACTTGCTCCCCCACTGCTAACGACTCGCTCAGTTTATAAACCTGAATACTATGTTGGCGTAACAATCCAATGAACTCTTGAGCTCTTTGATGGTCGCTTCCCGCATGAAACACAAAGGCTTTTGTTGGATCTTCCTGCGCCAATCGAACAGACTCTCGATAAAATTCCCTTAAATACTCATTCAACTTGCCTCTCTTGGCGACCGTGGCCTCGAGACTCGATAACGATGTGGTAATCTGATTGCGAATCGCACTTCGAAACTCGAGTAATCCATTGGTCGTCTCTTGCATCTGCCCACGTGCACTGGCTTGTTCAAAGAGAATGCCTATCGACCCTCGAACATCGGGGTAACTGGACCCTTTGCCAATATAAAAATCATCGAATTTTTCTTTGGTGAAATAGAGTGAACCGATTTTATCCAAAGCCTTGGCATGATAATCGGCGAATACTCGTGTCAGTTTGAGATTGCCCTCTGGAGTCCATGGATTGGAACGACTGGGCACACCGGGCTGGAAAAAGTAAGAGGAGTTGGCCCCCATCTCGTGGTAATCTAACACCACATTGGGATGCCAGTCGTTGAATAACTTTGCTCTACCTTGACTCTCAGGATGCTGCAATGGCATCCAATCGCGATTCAAGTCGAACCAATAATAATTGGTTCGACCGGTTGGATTCTGTTCATTATGCTCCCGATGCTGCGGATCGGAATTCGCAATCTTTCCTCGGTGTGCATTAGCCCAATTGGCAAATCGATCAAAACCATCGGGATTTAAGCATGGATCGAGCAAGATGACACATGATGATAGTATCCTACCATGCTGCTTACTCTTACCTGCAATCAAGTGATAAGCGAGCAACGCGGCCGCGTTCGATGCACTCGGTTCATTCCCGTGAACACCGTATCCCATCCAGATTACAGCTGGAACAGTTTTCGGATCCGCATCGGAGTTCGGATCCACAAAACTCAAGTGTGACTCTCGGATCGAATCGATTTCTTTGATGTTCTTGGCTGACGAGATCTGAAGCACACACAGAGGCCGATTGCCGTGGGTCTTGCCGTAGTCCACCCACTTGACGCGTGGTGAGTTAGATAGATGCTTCAAATAAGCGACCAACTCATAATGTTGTAGATGCCGCTCTCCGATTTCGAATCCGAAAAACTCTTGAGGCGACTGAAACTTGGAATCGTATTCGACTTGGTCTGGAAAGAAGTATGTAAGGTCTTCTGCTCGCAAAGGCGAAAGGAAAAGTAACCACGAAATGCAGCCTAAGACAAGTTTGGTCAAATGAACTCGATGCATGATCACTGTTTCGGACTGAAAATAATAGGCACGCAGGCTAATAAAGCCGCAGACAGGTATTGCCCTATTATGATCTCCCGCTTTCCAGTGAACAGATTGGCATTTCCCAAATTGGAAAAAAGAAGAGATTGACCACGAATGGCACGAAGTACACGAATAAAAACCACCTGAAACGTTGCTGTCGAATTGGTGGTCACG
>JBKCTT010000071.1:0-3326 GCA_046318795.1 Pirellula sp. | reverse complement strand
GTGAATGGTGCGGTCACTGAAGATGCTTCCACACCAACATTGACCGACAGCGGTTCGGTTACCTTCGCCGAAGTCGATGATACCGATGTTTTGACATCATCCGTAGTCTTGGCGACAACGGCTACGACGGGGCCTGCGATTCCGAGCGGTCTCTCAACCGCTTTGGCTTCGGCACTCAGCCTAACCCAAACGGGGACCAATGATGGAACGATTACTTGGGACTTTAGCTTGGCTAACAGCCTGACGCAGTACCTCGCTGCTGGTGAAACAGTAACTGCGGTCTATACGATCACGGTTGCCGACGACAGCGGCACGGCTAACAATACAGCGACGCGTGACGTGACTGTGGTCGTCACCGGTACCAATGATACACCGACGATTACAGTGGTCGATGTGAACGGTGCCGTCACCGAAGATGCATCCACACCGACCTTGACTGATAGTGGATCCGTGACCTTCGCCGAAATTGATGATACGGATATTCTCACATCTTCGGTTGCATTGGCAAATACTTCGACGACAGGCCCAACGATTCCAAGCGGCCTAGCTACCGCTTTGGCTTCGGCACTCAGCCTAACCCAAACGGGGACCAATGATGGAACGATTACTTGGGACTTTAGCCTGGCCAACAGTCTCACGCAGTACCTGGCTGCTGGTGAAACAGTAACTGCGGTCTATACGATCACGGTTGCCGACGACAGCGGCACGGCTAACAATACAGCGACGCGTGACGTGACTGTGGTCGTCACCGGTACCAATGATACACCTACGATTACAGTGGTCGATGTGAACGGTGCCGTCACCGAAGATGCATCCACACCGACCTTGACCGATAGTGGATCCGTGACCTTCGCCGAAATTGATGATACGGATATTCTCACATCTTCGGTTGCATTATCGAATACATCGACCACGGGCCCGGCGATTCCAAGTGGTTTAGCTACAGCATTGAGTAATGCCTTGAATTTGACTCAAACGGGAACCAACGACGGATCGATCGCTTGGAATTTCAGCCTCGCAAACAGTCTTACCCAATACCTAGCTGCTGGGGAAACCGTTACGGCGACCTATACGATCACTTTAAGCGACGACAGCGGAACAGGTACTAGCACCGCAACTCAAGACGTAACCGTCGTCATCACCGGCACCAATGATGATCCCGTAATCACCATCGGTGGTAGCGATAGTGCAGCCGAAATCATAGTAGTGACAGGAACGACGCTCACAACCGGCGGGACTTTGTCCGTAGAGGATATCGATCTTACCGATATCGTGACCGCAACTGTTTCAAACTTCACCAAGTCGGGTAATTTCACGGGTCTTACCCTCAGCGATGCCCAACTGGAAGCCATGCTATCCATTAATGCTAGCGTGATATCTAATGCGCAGCAGTCTGGTTCGATCAATTGGGCATTTGATTCGGCAGGCTTCACGTTTGGCTACCTAGCCGCCGGCGAATCGATCACGATGACCTACACCATCACGGTCACCGATAGCCAAGGAGCAACCGACACGCAAGATGTCGTGGTTACGATCAACGGGGATAACACGGCTCCAGATATCACGGTGGAAACTGGTGATAGCGCATCAGAAGGGTTTATCGAGACCGATTCCACGCTTACGACCAATGGCACGCTATCCGTACTAGATATCAATACTACGGATACGGTCACCGCTCAAGTGAGCTCTGTAGTGGCCAGTGGTACCACGGCAGGCTTGCTCTCCAATAACACAGCACTCCTCAACATGCTGTCGATCAACACCAACGTGATTAACAACACCAGTGAAACTGGCACGATTACTTGGGTATTCGACTCCGGTAGCGAAGTGTTCGATTACCTAGCTTTAGGCGAAACCTTAATCCTTACCTACACGATCACCGCCACCGATAGCCAAAACACGACCGATACCCAGGAAATCACCATAACGATTACCGGTACCAATGATGAGCAAGGGAATGCTATCAATACGGGAGTGACGATCGCTGAGAATGCTACCAACACGGTAATCACAAGCAGTATGCTACAAACCGTTGACCTGGATCAATCTGCCAACGATTTGACCTATACGGTAACGTCGTCCACGACGACAGGTGTCCTGCGTCGCGCAGGAGTCGCATTGACGGTCCATGATGTGTTCACCCAAGCGGACATCGACAGCGGCATTATCACCTATGATCACGATGGTAGCGAGACCTTTATCGATTCGTTCTCGTACACGGTAGACGACGGTTTCGGGATCTTAGATGTTGATAGCTTCCAAATCACGATCAACCCCGTCAACGATATGACTCCTGTGATCATCAGTAATGGTGGCGGGTCAATCACGAATATATCGATCCAAGAAAATACGACATCGGTCACAACGGTATTAGCCACGGATGCAGACTTGCCAGTCCAGACGATGGTTTACCAAATCGTCGGTGGAGCCGATGCTGGATTATTCCAAGTGGATTCCTCGACGGGTGCGCTTCGCTTTGTACTCTCAAGAAATTACGAAAATCCGACCGATTTGGATCGGGATAACGTCTACGAGGTCTTAGTCCGCGCCACGGATGGACTGTTGTCTGACACGCAACTCGTTCGCGTCAACGTACTGGACGTAAACGAAGTCCCTGTGGCTAATAACAATAGCTATCAAACAAGCTTTATCGATGATTTGATTGTGAGCGGTACAGGTATCTTGGCCAACGATTTCGATCCAGACGGAGACGCGCTGAGCACAGTCCTGGTTTCGGGCCCAGTTCGAGGAACGTTGCTAGACTTTTTACCGAACGGATCGTTCCGGTATCGTCCGGAAGCAGGTTTCCAGGGGACCGTAACGTTAAGTTACTTAGTAACCGATGGCTTGTTGCAATCGAATGTGGCCATGATTACGGTCGTTGTTGTACTTCCTGATAATGTACCCAGTACACCAAACAACAGTTCGACGAATACCAACACGACAGTGACGAGCCCGACGCTACCCGTAGTTGGTCCAGTAGTCGCCCCAGCCACCCCAACGGAATCGCCAGTAGATCCGAGTGTAGCGCAGCCGGTAGCGATGGTCTCCAGTGAACGGGTTGACTCCCAAACGCAAGCCGTACCTGCAGCAGGTCCGGAATTGGTCAAGGGAGAGCTCAAGGAGGGAGTCCTTGTAGTCTCGTTAATGTCTAGCACGAGTTTTGACAAGTTCGAAGTAGATCAGACTCGCTACGAGTATTTCGAATCGCAATACGAGCGATTTAAGGAAGACACGAGCGGATTGGAGTATCGATCCGTGGAGCGTAGGGATCGTGGTTCCCAAGAGGCATCCGAGGTACAGTTCAATACCGATTCGGCGTTGGT
>JBKCTT010000070.1:0-41014 GCA_046318795.1 Pirellula sp. | reverse complement strand
ATGAATAGTTCTACTTGACGATTCACCAAGCTGAATTTGTGAACACTGCTTTCAATCATGACCAAGCCTGATTAGGAATCATTCCACTATCGGTTGCACCCATTAAGTATTCCAATTCCGAATTCAAAATTGGGTGGCTGGGGGGATTGCGGTAAGCACGCGTTTCTATAGGGTTGAAACACTCACCTATCGTAATAATTGAATTTGAGAACGTTTCGTGTAGACTCCCAGAGTCGTATGCGCAATCCTCGCTCTGAGTGGACCCGCAACTTAACATCCGATGAGAGCATCTGTTTCTCGAGTTGCTGGCTTGAATGGAAAAAGTTTCAACTGCAAAGTGCAGCGAGTTTCGAATCCTCTTTCATCACCTCTCTAATAACAGTTCACAGTTATGTTTTCACAATCACAGAAGGAACATCGTTGGCTCGCTCCATTGGTTGGACAGTGGGAGTTTGAACACGATTGCAAAGTGCCAGGTGGAGAAAACGCCAAATCGGGAGGGACAATGGTCTGCAAGATGCTCGGCGAGCTATGGTTAATTTGCGAGAGCATAGGCCGTGCACCCGATGGGAAATCGTGGTCGTCGATTATGACCATTGGATTCGATCCATCTAAAAGGATTTATGTGGGAACTTTTATTGGATCCATGATGGCCAATATTTGGCATTACGTCGGTGTCCTGGAGACTGACGGCGTAACACTTCCGTTAGAGTCGGAAGGTCCCAAATTCGACGGAAGCGGAATTGGAAAGTACCGAGATACCATCAAATTGATCGATGAAAACACGTGGTTATTCACAAGTGATTTCCAATCGTCAGATGGTGCATGGAGTCAGTTCATGAACGGCGTTCACCGAAGGGTTTAAGCCTCTTCCTTTGAAGTAAAAGCGAACATCACCAGGAAAGGAAATCAAAGCAATGCGAGTCATGGTTATCGTTAAAGCAACAGAAAGTTCAGAGTCGGGTATCATGCCAAGCGAAGAGTTGTTGAGTGCCATGGGACGATACAATGAAGAGCTGGTGAAGCATGGGATCATGAAGTCGGGCGACGGACTAAAGCCAAGTTCGTTTGGGAAACGCATTCACTTTAAGGGAAATGATCGAATCGTTAGTGACGGTCCCTTTGCAGATACAAAAGAACTCATTGCTGGTTTTTGGATTTGGGAAGTGGAATCGATCGAACATGCGTTGGAATGGGTAAGGAAATGCCCCAATCCTATGCTTGAAGATTCGGACATCGATATCAGGCCATTCTACGAGATAGAAGATTTCGTCGAAGCTGATCCAACCGGCACCGAAATAGAAAAGGAGAAGAGACTAGCTGAACACCTCGCTTTGCAATGTTCGGTATTGCAGCCTTATCTATTTTTCGGAGGTCGGTGCGAGGAGGCGCTGCAATTCTACGAGCAGGCGATCGGAGCCGTGGTATTGATGAAGATGCGATTTTGTGAAAGTCCGGATGCGGTTCCAGAAGGGATGTTGCAAGCTGGCTTCGAAACAAAAATCATGCACTCGTCTATTAAGATTGGTAGCATGACTGTTTTAGCATCAGATGGTTGTGACGACACGTCCAGATTTGATGGGTTTCGATTGGCGTTGTCAGTGCCCAACGAGAATGCGGCTGACGCGGCGTTTAATGCGTTGGCGGATGGTGGGAGAATTGATATGCCATTGACCAAAACTTTTTGGTCGCCTCGGTATGGAATGGTTACTGATAAGTTTGGCGTTGCGTGGATGGTGATGGTTCCGGCATAAGTTCAGTGAGGCATGGTGAATTCAAAAAGGTTGAAAATCGTTGGCTAGACTCCACTAGTTTTCGCCATCATGGTAGGAGCGTTATTGGTTTGTTCGACCCATTGCTCATCAAAACGTAGCCAATAATCGCGAACCCATGGTACCGGGCCATATCCGAATCGACGTTTGGTGCCCCACCGATAATTCCCTAATGGAACAACGTCTATGGGCCGGGGACGACCATGGAAGACCACGATTTTTGCATTGGTCGGTTCATTAATGCCGGGTAGCAGTTTGTTAAACGGGAAGTACTTCGTACAATGCCATTTAAAACTGGCAGTCCATTCAAACGGCCAATAGTGCCGTTGCTTTACCGTATCCGTCAGATAGTCTTGGTCTAATCCGTAACGCTCCGGAATAGTTCTGTCGGCAAGGAACCTGTGGTATATGTCATGCGAGTCTTTTGGAATAAACCCCAGAATTGAGCCTTGAACACCTCGATCAGGTCGAATCGCTAGCGGGGCAAGATTCCAGAGGGTCGGGTTCCATTCTCGCAATGCATGCAAACCGGGTCGACTGCGAATTTGCTCGAAGAAAGGGGTTAAATTGCCTTTGATAAGGACATCTAGATCCAGATAGAGTGTTGGTTGATCTGGTGGTAGCAGGTTTGGGGCGAAGATAGAAAGTTTGGGCCAGCAGCCAGACTTTTTGTACTGCAGTGGAATATTCATTTCAGGCATCTGCATCGACTCGATGTCTGCATCCAGTCCACCAGGGTTGTCGGTTACGCAAATGAACCGGTGATCCACATCCAAGTTTGCTCGAACAGCATTTCTGAGGACTCGAATGTAAGATGCGGGGAAGGCGTCTAGCCAACGAGTACAAACAACTGTTACCATCGTAAAGTCCTGGGAATCATCTTTTTAATGCAGCTATTCCAGCTCGCTCTCCATGCGAATCTTTGCAACGGCTGAACATGCCAAGATTTTACACTTGGAAAAAAAAGATACTTCCGCATGTCAGAGAAAATCCGCTCTAACTAAGTAGATTTTTTCGGTTCACGGGCAAAGAGGAATATTAGACAAACATCCGGGATAAATGTGCGAAACTTGCCAGCCTATTCGATCTCAATGGGGATCGCATCGTCCGGCATTAGTTGGCTAACCGAATCCCGAATTTCGTAAAACCAGCTATTGCTTTCATTCACTAGGCCTTGCGTCGAAACCTCAGAAATTGTACGACCGAGTCTATTGGAAAGCACACCTCTTCGAGCTTGGGCCTGAAGTAATTCAACCATCTCGGCTGGTGCGATGCGCAACGGATCGTAGGTGATGGGACATCGAAGTACGGCAAGGAGCCAGTTCGGAATGGGTCGCTCGTTAAACATTATGCTTTTCCAGTCATTTTCGTTTCATTCCCGTGTAAGAGAGCCTGGTACTGGATTGCCAAGTCATCGTTCCGTCGCTCTTTTCACTCTGTTTTTGTTGCTGTTGTCTTCCAACAGTTTCTCACAGGTTCCCCAGCAGAATACGTCATCACCGGGTAATGGAGCAAGTGCCCCAGGCAACAATTCCTTTCAACCGGAAACACCAGTGATGACCTTTGTCGATCCCCGGTCCGGGCAGATGTACGGTCGCTACGTTCTCTATGAAACGGTCCCAGTCGCGAAGTATGAATATAAACCAGTTGTCGAGCGGCAATTTGTTCCCGAATGGGTTCAAGAAACCAAACCGACCACTCAGGTTCAATACGTACCGATTGTTACCTACCAGCTACAACCAGTTCAAGCTCAAAACTGGAATCCTTTCTCTGTCCCGAGGCAGAATTGGCAGTACGTTCCTCAAGTCCAATACCAACCCCGATACTACCAAACCAACCAGCCAATAACATATCAGAAGTATGTAGAAAAAGAGGTCACGAAATACGTACCCGAGATGGTGGTTAAGCAAGAGCGAGTTCCTCAGTTTGCTGATCGTCCATTGACGCCGGCAACCTATCAGCCTAACAACCAATACAACAACGCGAATACGAATACAGTTGCTCAGCAACCGCCCCCTATTCGCCCTTTGAATTCCTTTAATCAGCCTGTCGGAACAATGGTTGCTAACGCTCCTTCACCTTATTACGCATCTTCACAGCAACCATATAATCCTGCGGCTAATTCATTTGCTGCGGCTACAAATGGCGGTTTTTATGGAAATCGATGGGGTACCGCGACCTATGCTGCTAATCCAAACAATGCGACGGTGAATCCCTATGTTAACAACCCGACACCTAATGCTGGACTCAATTCAAACTGGAATCAAGCGAACGCTATGGCCGCCAGCAGATCTCCGAATCCCTTCACCAATTTTTTCAGTAGACTGGGGCCTCTTTATGCCAACGGTCAAAATGTTGCGTCCAGTGGAACGGCCAATACACCAATCTTGCCGACACAGATCCCCCCCTCTAACTCGGGTAGCCAGGTATATCCGGGAGGTGTGAGTTATGTCGCATCTAGCCCTGGTGGATGGGGAGGTACGACAGGCGTTCCCACATCAAACCCATTATCGATTCCGTTTTTCGGCAATTCAGCTACTTCGAGCGGATTGACCTTTCGTCCGCAAACGCCATCATATCCAACGAGCAATGCGAACTGGGGGTTAGCACCGGTTGATAACTATCGAGACCCCACGCAATCTGGAATGTCTAGTTCGGTGATTCGCTAATGTTTTTCAAGAACAACAAAACTGGTCTGCGATGAGTATTCAGCAATTGATCGGTCGACATGAGGTATTGAAGTTTCCTTTCGGCGAATGCATAGGAAATAGTTTTCGATGGCCCGGCGGCCAGTATTGTGCAATTCATACAGACCGCGGGATTGTTGGTTGTGGAATCTATGACTGCAAGATTGCCAGCCAATTTGGCTATGCTGTAGCGATTGCCAGAGGAACCCCTACACACCCGCTTTGTGAACCAGAGGATTTGTTGGAAGCGGTCATTGTGGATTTGAGTGATGCCGCATCGTCTATGGGTATTCAAAAAGGAATGACAGGCCGAGAAGCGCTGAAGATTATGTGCGAGCGGGGCGGATAGCGTAAGCGTGTGAGCGGGGCATGTTAATTAGATCGTCGGATTCCAACGACGCATCCAAAGTTCGAGCATGAGCAAGTTCCACAGCCTGTACGCTTGATTCTCTTGATCGTGCATATGGGAATCGATCAGACGTTGAATTGCTTCCGGACGAAAGAACGCGTTGATGCGTGTGTCCGATGCACAGAGAGCATCGTAGGTCCGATCCCTCAAAGTCGTTTTGAACCACTTGGCGATAGGAACACCAAACCCCATTTTGGGCCTTCCCCAAATCTGAGCTGGAATCATATCGAAGAAGGTTTGCTTAAGAATATACTTCCCTTGTTTGCCTTTCAGTTTGAAGCTACTAGGGAGGGAAGCGGCCCATTCGACCAATCGATAATCAAGAAATGGTTGGCGTGCTTCGAGCGAATGGGCCATAGACGCGATATCGACTTTCGTCATCAGTGCACAGGGCAAATAGGTTTGCAAGTCGGCATTGGAAGCACAGCTCAACAGATCTCGCTTTCCTGATCTGTTCCAAGCCTGTTTGAGAAAGCACGCTGGGTCCCGTGCCGGAAGCTGCGAAAGGAAGTGATCGTTGAAGAGGGCTGCACGTGATATCTCTCCAAAAATCTGAATCCAATTCATGTAGCGATCTGGGGGAGATTGCCCCAGCGCCTCGCAGAATCGTCTAATACGTCGAAACAAAGATCGCTGCGCCGACGAATCAGGCAGCAACTTGATCAACGGAGAGTTTGCTAACCAAGAAGTTGGCAAGAATCGTTGTAGTCGTTGACTAAGAAGCAACGCTCTGTATCGCTCGTAACCACCAAAGAGTTCATCACCCCCATCGCCACTCAGTGCTACCGTTACATTCTGCTTGGTTAACTCACTGAGGTACCAAGTAGGAACGGCAGATGAATCGCTGAAGGGTTCATCGTATTGATAAGCCAGCTTGTCAATTATCTCGAGGGCGTCCGGATTCACTTGAAAGCGTTCATGTTTGGTACCGACATGATCGGCCACCATCTGTGCGTAATGCGTTTCATCGAAGTCTGCCTCTGAAAAGCCGATGGAGAACGTATGGATCGGTTGCTCAAGTATCGACTGTGCAATGGCAACGACTAAGGAAGAATCAATACCACCTGATAAAAACGCCCCCACCGGTACATCACTTCTCAGTCTAAGCCGAATGGAATCGGTCAACAATTCACGAAGGCGATAAGATGCATCCGGCCACGAAATCGCTGATTCTTTCGACCAATCAATTTTCCAAAATGGTTCAACTGTGAGCTTACCATCCTGATAGACGGCATAATGTCCAGGGGGTAGTTTATAGATCCCTTGATAGATAGACTCGGGGTGTGGAACATATTGATAGGTAAGATAGAGATCGATGGCACCTGGATTGATGCGTCGTTCAAGCCCAGGGGCTCGTAGCAAGCTTTTCAGCTCACTCGCAAAGTATAAGTTGCCGTTGTGAATGGTGTAGTAAAGAGGTTTTTTTCCTAGTCGATCTCGGGCAAGAACCAGTCGATTTTTTCGAGCATCAAATAGGGCGATTGCAAACATGCCGTTGAGATGTTCAAAGCAGTCGGTGCCCAGGTCTTCGTAAAGATGGACTATTGTCTCGGTGTCAGATTGGGTTTGGAAGGCGTGACCAGATCCCTCCAGTCTTTGGCGCAACTCTTTGTAGTTGTAGACTTCACCATTAAAAACAATTTGGACCGAGCCATCTTCATTGCCCAAAGGCTGATGACCCAATTGGAGGTCGATAATGGAGAGGCGGCGAAAGCCCAGTGCTACACCGAGCGATGTCGCGCCGTTAACAAGGAGGTTTGTAGAATTGGCGGGAGAGAACCATTGTCCCGAATCATCCGGCCCACGATGGACCAGGGCATCCGTCATTTGTTTAAGCGATACGGAATCGAGTCCTGGTTGACCTAGTTCCCAAACGCCTCCTGCAATTCCGCACATGTGCGATACAACCAATCAAAAAGTTTATACCGCTTGGAAGTTTCCATCGATAAAGGCTTGCGCCATGGCTTTGGGGACTTCGGCTTCCGCGAGAACAAGATTAGCTCGGTTTTCCGCGACCTTCGCCTTCATGACTTGCTCTTGAGCGATTGCTTCCGCGCGACGCTGTTCGGCTTGTGCGCGAGCCATCCGAACGTCCGCTTCCGCTTGATCTGCACGGAGTCGTGCGCCAATGTTTTGTCCAACCTCAATATGTGCGATGTCAATTGATACGATTCGGAATGCAGTTTGGTTATCAAGACCGCGTTTCAGAACAGTTCGAGTGATTAGATTTGGATTCTCTAGAACTAACAAGTGATTCTCTGATGAGCCGATAGAGCTAATGATACTTTCTCCAACCCGAGCAATAACCGTTTCTTCTGTAGCACCTCCGATAAGTTGGTCTAAGTTAGTGCGAACGGTGACTCTCGCTTTAACTTTGAGCTCAATTCCATTCATCGCGATGGCCGATAGGAACGAACTGCCATGACGCTGATCAGGACAATCGATGACACGGGGATGCACGGAGGTTTTCACAGCTTCTAAAACGTCACGACCAGCCAGATCAATAGCGGCAGCACGATCGAAATCCAAGTCAATTCCAGCTCGCTGTGCGGCGATAATGGCGTTGATAACGTTCATCACATTACCCTCAGCCAAATAGTGAGCTTCCAGACGCTGTGTGCTGATGCCAGTGCGTCGATTTATGTCTAGACCAGCCTGAGCGGCCATAATTTTCGCATTCACAATGACCTGCGATCGAACTTGTCGGAAATACATCCCGACCAAACTTCCCATCGAGACGTCAGCCCCACTAGTTTTGGCCTGGAGCCACAGGCTTCCAAAGCTCCAGAATACTACCAACGTGATCAAACCAACGACCACCGCGAAAACCAGTAGGGCAATCATCACGATACTGCGGATATCGATTGGCATCTGAGCGATCATAGGGATGTTCATTTACTATCCTGTTGGATGAACTAAGTGGAGCACTTGATTAAAACTGGGGAAGTTTCAGGTTGAATAGTTTGCACTGCACGCGCCGAGACAAACCCAGTCGACCTGAAAAGTATATCAGCTCGACGGATTGCGTGGGAATCGTCGATTACGGAATTTTCCATACCGCTTTCGAATCCATTTAAATTTTCGAATTATTCGGAAGCAACAATCGAATCATGCGCCCCTGCTACGCAATTTCAACTAAATCCGTTACAATCTTTGGGCTGGAACAGACGAAATGTCGGTGCGATTCCCTCTCTCAACGCCTCATTTTGGATCCAGCGTCGAGACGGACAGCGTGTCAACAGGGACATCGTGTCCAAAGAGAGCCCATTATTTTAGAAATTGGGCGGTAGAGCCCTCCGTCTGGGCTAGTTGGTTTCGGGTCACTTTGAACAGAAAGTCGGAATGGCATCCCATACGAATCCAGTACTGGAACGATTAGAACGTAACATAGAATCCGTAGTGCTCGGAAAACGAGACGTGGTACGTCGGATTTTGGTCGCATTGCTAGCTGGGGAACATTTGCTACTTGAAGATGTTCCTGGAGTCGGAAAGACATTGTTAGCCAAAGCGATTGCTAAGAGTATTGCTGGGAAATTTACTCGGGTGCAGTTTACTCCTGACCTCTTGCCGAGTGATATTATCGGTAGCAGCATTTATCACGAGGGGGAGTTCAAGTTCTCACCCGGTCCCATTTTTGCAAACGTGGTATTAGGAGACGAAATCAACCGCGCTCCTCCAAGGACTCAAAGCGCTTTATTAGAAGCCATGAGCGAGCGTCAAGCGAGCGTAGATGGGAAAAGCTATCCGTTGCCCGATCCGTTTCTCGTGATTGCAACGCAGAATCCATTCGAATTCGAAGGAACGTACGTATTGCCTGAAAGTCAGTTGGACCGGTTTATCATGCGGATTGACGTTGGGTACCCGGCTAGAGATGCCGAACGCAATATTCTTCGTTCTCATCAGCAGGGGGAACCTGTCGATGGATTGGAGTCGGTGGTTTCAGTATCTGACGTCAAGGGTCTACAGCAACAGGTTCGGCAGGTTACTTTAGACGATGCGATGGTGGATTATTTGCAAGATATCGTCGAACAGACTCGCCAAAGCAATGAAATCCAAGTTGGCGTAAGTACGCGCGGAGCTCTCGCTTACTATCGAGCCTCTCAGGCTCTCGCGTTTCTGTCCGGCAGGGGTTATGTAGTTCCCGATGATATCAAGACTCTGGCTATCCCAGTATTGTCGCACCGGGTACTGCCAAGAGGCTTCACAGCCGGAAGTGAAAAGGCTACGGTCGAGTCGATCATTGAGCGATGTTTACGAAACGTGAGCGTGCCAGTTTAGTTGTTAGTGGTTCTCCCCTCTCACGGCTTGGTGCGGTTTTCAAAAACCTGATGCTCTGCCAAAAACAATCTGCCTCGAATGTACTGACATCTTGATTCCAAAAGTCATGAAGCGACATACTAATGCCTGAATCCAATTCGACAATTCTTGAATCCACTCCAGGCGTTCATGCTGAGCAGGATCAATTGCCGGCGACCAAGAATTCCGTTGAGATTGCTGAGTCGTCCGAAGGTACATCAAGGTCGTTTTGGTACTATCTACTAAGTCCGATCAGGCAGTTTCGATCAATGAGGCGTATAGCGACGCCGGTCACAACCCGTTTAACACGGGAAGGGTGGCAGTTCTCCTTCATGATCGGATTCGTCATTCTCGGGGCAGTAGTCCGCAATGTGAACCTCTTGGTAATCCTGGCTGGAACGATGTTAGGGTTCCTAATCATTCAATGGCGAGTTAGCGCACGAAGCATTTATGGAGTATCGGCTAGACGCAAGCTACCTCGTAACATGCAAGCCAGAAAGCCATTCGATGTCGAGATTGCAGTAAGCAATCCCAAACGATTTCTTGGGGCATGGTGGGTTGTAGTGGAAGAGCGGATTACGCCACAAACTCAGTTGTCTTTAGTCAGTGGATCGGCGCAGACCATCGGAATGTTGTTCGCATCGTTGCCACCCCGGTCGACCAGAATTCAGCGATACCAATGCTTAGCACCAAAACGGGGCGAGTACCAATTGCTTGGAATGGAAATCACCACACGATTTCCACTAGGTTTAATGAAGGGAATTCTACCTCCTACCGGCGGCGATTTGATAATCGTTCAACCTGCGTTGGGTAAACTCCTGCCAGGCTGGACCGACTTGTTCGAAACCAAACGATCGGGGGCGCGACATAGGCAAGCCAGATCGATTTCCGACGAGGGAGAGTTCTTTGGCTTGCGGACTTACCGGCCCGGTGATAGCCCCAGACTGATTCACTGGCGTTCATCAGCTCGCCTAGGAGAGTTGATGGTGAAGCAATTCCAGCGTACCGAAACCAGGGAATTCGTGATATTACTCGATTTGCCTCCTCAATCACGAAAGCTCAATGGGAGCGGCGATAAATCTACAACTTCTCAAGATGCCAACGATGATCATGACGAAGATATCGCGGTTGAATTCGTCGCTTCGATAGCGCAGCACGTCTGCGCGTCGAATCATGCCGTTTTAACTGTTGCGATAGCAGATCGCAAAGAGACGCTCGCCTTGCGAGTCCAAACCAGAACTCAGATCCACGCTTTACATGAACGACTGGGGTTAGCGAAATCAGGTGAGGAGTCGACTCTGATCAAGGCACTACAATTGCTGGAAAGAGAGGTTCGACATGTGGATCATTTGTTGGTCGTAAGCACACGGCCTCAGCCAACAACGTTTGCGTCACGGGACGGATTCCACGATACTACAGGTTTGGCTAGTGAGTCAAAGGACCCAAGGGATTCGGCAATTGTATTTTGGAGACATTTGACGTGGATCAATGTCGCCAACAAGGAACTCTCCCCCTATTTTCAACCAGCACCATAAATCTGCATAAAGAGATCGTGTCGCGCCGACAAGTTTTCGCGTACTCGCAATAAGATCTACTATGATTCGGTTAGCTCTTCAATCGCTATCTCATTTTCGGAGCATGTTGTTCCCCGTTGTCATCGGTGTGGCCCTTGCTGCTACAGTCATTGTTGGGGCATTAATTGTCGGTGACAGTGTGCGAGGATCATTGCGGTTCATGGCGATGGATCGAATTGGCAAAATCGATACGGTACTAATCGCTCCCCGCTGGTTTAAGGAATCCATCATCGATGAATCGCAACTTACCGAGCCGTATGCTTTGGCGCTACTATTACAACAAGCTTCCGTGCGAACGGAACAAAAGTCTGACGCGAACACTTCGGTGTATCGCTCCAATGAGATGAGTTTATTGGGAGTGGATTCTCATTTTTGGGATATGAGTTCAATCAAGCCCACCAAGCTACCGGAGGGTGAAGAGGTCGTTATCAATCAGGCCTTGGCGAATGTGCTCCATGCGACTGTCGGTGATTTTCTAACTTTAAGTGTACCATCTCAGTCGGTCGTGCCGGCAGATAGCACTTTAGGAAAACGTGATATCGATACGATATACCTGCCGAGATGGAAAGTCATAGAGGTTTTACCGGACAGTGGGCTAGCACGATTTTCGCTAAGAAGCGACCAACGTCCCGTCTTCAACGCTTTTTCCGATCGTGTCGCATTACGTAACGCCCTGGGGATTGGCGAGCAAGTCAATTGTATTTTCGCCACTGATCAAACGGGCGAGAGAGCTGCACAAAAGCTTTCGAATGTGATCGCGCCCGATCTAATAGATTTAGGAATGAAACTAGAAACCGTCCGAATTTCTTCAGGGACGGATGATGGTAAGGTGGTCGATTCTTACACCCATCTAACGACAGATCAGATGCTATTGAGTGATTCCGTTTCGGATTCAGTGATGGAGGCCACACAATCGCAATCACCAGTTCGTGTCATGACATACCTTGCAAACGGAATTGAGATATCTAAACGGGTTCAAAGGGAAAATGTCCAGCAGGATGTTTCGATTCAAGAGCCGCGTCAAAGTGTTCCTTACAGCATCATCAGCGCGACGGATTCGAAAATGCTCCTGGCCATGCTCAATAAGACTTCTAATCTTGATCGTGACAAGGTAGATGAATCCAAACTCCAAGGGAATGATTGGGTAATCGTCAATTCTTGGCTTGCCAGTCAATTGGGAGCAAAGGTAGGGGACCAGATCAAAGTTGATTATTTTCTACCGGAAACAGTGGAAGGCGAAGAGGTTGAGAGATCGTTCGAGGTTACGATCGCAGCCATAGCGCCATTGACGGAACCCAAAGTTATTCGGAAACGCAAAATTTGGGATTCTGATCCGACACCCTTCAATGATGCGAATTGGACGCCAGAGGTTCCCGGCATCACCGACTCACAATCTATCAACGATTGGGATACACCATTTCCATTGACCAGACCGAGGGAAAAAATAGACGACGAATACTGGGACGCTCACGGTCTAACTCCTAAGTTATTCATTTCTTACGAATTGGGGCGTCAAAAGTTTGGGTCTCGGTTTGGCAATGTAACCAGTATTCGATATCCCATATCGGAGGAAATGCAAACGATTGAGCTTGCAAACAAGATTAAGGCTACCACGATCGGGGAGCTCGCATCGTTGGGTTGGAGGGAAGTCCCATTACGAGAGAGGCAATTGAGACGATCGGCCGGGACAACGCCATTTGATGCCCTCTTCATGTCATTAAGTTTCTTTTTGATCGCTTCGGCGCTGTTGTTAGTCATCTTGTTTTTTCGATTGTCTATCGAGAGGAGAGCAAATCACTGGGGTTTAATGGCTGCTATCGGATGGCAACGGAGCAAGGTGCGACGCTTTTTGTTGATAGAGGGGGCGATACTTTCGGCGATTGGAGCGACCGCTGGATTAGCTGGGGGCATCCTGTATGCCTACGGCATGGTTATGTTACTACGAACGTGGTGGGTTGGTGCCATTACGGTATCATTCCTGGAGTTTCATGTTTCGACCTTGAGTTTGATTATCGGGTGGATATCGAGCACCTTGGCGGCGATGGGGGCCATTTACTTTGCAACGCGGAGGCTCCAGAAAGTTGAGATCGCGTCTTTGCTTAAAGGACGTGTGGAGGAAGCCTTTTACTTTGGAAAACGTCGGCATTACAAGTTCTACAGCGCGTTGGTTTGTTTGTGTTTTGCCTTCGTTGTCTTGTTGATTGGTCGTGGGTTACAGGGGCAGGCGCAAGCGGGTGCGTTTGTGGGCGGTGGCATGTTTTTATTGGGAACCGGAGTGCTATGGTGTTGGTACAGACTGGAGATGAGTCCAAAATCCAAAAGAAACATTGCTACCCCAAGTGACCTAGCGGCCAGTAATGCTAAACGGGCTCCAACACGAAGTATTCTTGCCATAAGCTTAGTCGCCGTGGCATCATTTTTGATTTTGTCGATGAGTCTTTTTCAGGCGAGTCCCACAGCGCCGGGGCTTGGCGGATTTCAACTTATAGGACGGAGTCAAAGTCCGATATACGAGGAGCTCGGCAATTCTGGAACTAGACAGGATGCACTGGGAGAAGAAGCCAAAGAGATCGATACAGCGCAGATAGTCTCGATGCGATTACGCGGAGGAGACGATGCGAGTTGTAACAATTTGTATCAAGCGGACGAGCCTCAGGTATTGGGTATATCTGAGAAAATCAAAGAGATCGACAAAGGGCAAGATGGGCGTTCCGCATTTGCTTGGTTTCAGACCAAATCGCTCAATGCGTGGGAATCTTTGGAGGAAGAGGCTACCGGGGCGTCAGATCGGCCCATACCAGTAGTGTTGGATCAGAACACCGCATTGTGGGCTTTGCATTTGGGTGGCTATGTTGGCGAACGATTTAAGTTTGAGTTCGATGAGAAACCGGTTTGGTTCGAAACTGTCGGCGTCCTGCAGAATACGATCCTTCAAGGAAGTTTGATCATTGGAGAAAAGAATTTTCAAAGAGCGTTTCCTTCGATAAGTGGCTATCGCTCCTTTTTGGTCAAGGTACCTGAGTCAGCAGACATTGATGCGATAAGAAACGTTTTGGAGAAAGGTTGGCAGGACCCAGGTTTGAGTTTGGTATCGAGTGCTTTGGTGTTGGAGCAGTTATTAGCGGTGCAGAACACTTATTTGTCTGCTTTTCAGCTCTTGGGCACGTTAGGATTGTTGCTTGGAACGATTGGCTTAGGAGTTTCTCAATTACGTGGTGCAATGGAGCGGAGAAGCGAATTGGCGGCGATGAGGGCCATCGGATTTACAAGAGAGCGATTGACCTGGTTATTAACGCTCGAGAACGCCTGGCAATTGTTCCGAGGGATGTTTATCGGAGCGGCATCTGCGGGGTTTGCAGCAGTTCCTGCAATACTCGGCGGTCAGCAGGCTGCAGGCTTGTTAGGTTCTGGGATGATGCTAATCAGTATAGTTCTAATGGGACTATTAGCGAGTTGGATATCAGCCATTCTCGCCATGAGATGGCCATTGAGCCAAGCTTTACGGTCGACTATCTAGTCTATCCAAATCGTTCAAAAACCGCTTCAATACACATTCTCTCTCAACACACATTTACGACGAAAGGGATCCTCTCATGCGTCTAGGTCGAATACAAACCCAAAACGGTCCAGCTGTCGTTCGAATAGTTGACAACATTGTCAGTACGCTTGATGTCGCGTCAGTGGGGTTATTGTCACTTCAAGAGCTTTTATCCCATCCCGATGTAGAGCGATTAGCTTCGAGCTTGCCAAGCCAGGGAGAGAGTCAGAGATTGGATTCGGTTTCTTGGCTACCCCCGATTGACCAACAGGAGGTCTGGGCAGCAGGAGTCACATACAAACGATCGCAGACTGCACGGATGGAGGAAAGTGAAGCCGCTGCGAGTTGTTACGACCGCGTTTACACGGCAGCCCGCCCCGAGATATTCTTCAAAGCAACCCCACATCGCTGCAGTGGACAGGGCGGTCCAGTCCGCATACGAAAGGATGCCACATGGAACGTGCCTGAACCCGAGCTAGCGTTAGTGATTTCTCGCTCCGGAAAGATAGTGGGTTACACAATTGGCAATGACATGAGTAGTCGTGACATCGAGGGAGACAACCCGCTGTATTTACCCCAGGCCAAACTCTACAACCAATGCTGCGGGTTGGGACCTTGGATAGTCCTGGCATCGTCCATGCCGGAGCGGTCCTCGATTGGCATCCATCTGAGTATCCATCGCTCCGGTAATGAAGTCTTTTCAGGAAAGACTTCGGTGGCCGAAATGGCTAGAAAACTAGAGGATCTAGTAGATTGGTTGCTCAAGGACAACGACATGCCAAACGGAGCGTTTCTACTAACTGGAACAGGTGTTGTTCCAGATAGCAATTTTACTCTTGCGGCGAATGATGTCGTTCACATCACCATCGACGGAATAGGTACCCTTACAAATACTGTTGTTCAGGGTTGAGAAAGGTTAAGGTAGATTTGCTCACCCGCTTAATAAGCTTCGTTCTTGACCACAACAAAGATGGTCTTGAACAGGATCTTGATATCGAACCAAAGCGACCATTCTCGAATATATCTGTGGTCCAATGCGAGTCGAGCTTCCATCTTTTCGATCGTGTCGGTTTCTCCTCGGCTTCCTTCGACTTGAGCCAATCCCGTGATGCCAGGTTTTACCTTATGACGCATCATGTATCCACGAATCAACTTGCGAAAGTGTTCGTTATGGGCGTTCGCATGTGGTCTAGGGCCGACTAGAGACATAGAGCCTTCGATAACGTTGAACAATTGTGGTAGTTCATCGAGCGAAGTGCGGCGCAAGATTTTTCCGATAGGCGTCACGCGTGGGTCGTTCTTGGTCGCTTGTTTTACGACTGGCCCATTATCGCACGTATACATAGATCGGAATTTCCAAACCAAAATCTCCTTGCCGTCCAGGCCATACCGTTTTTGTCGGAAGAATATAGGACCTGGCGAGGACAATCTCACGAGCAGTGCACAAACCAGAAGAACCGGAGAGACCAAAATACATCCGACGACACTTGCAGAGAGATCCAGTAAACGTTTCAGCCAACCATCCACGCCGTACACCGGGGATTCGAACACGCTAACAACCGGTAGACCACCAACATGCGTCCAACGCGAGTGTAGCAATTCGAATACAAAGAAATCGGGAACAATGTACACAGATGCGGTTGAATTACCCAAGCTGTCGAGCAGAGATTGTATTCGCTTCTCAGCTCGCATCGGAAGGGCGATCAATACGGTATCGATTTCGTTCGATTGAACTTTCTCTAGCAACTGATTTATGTGGCCACAAAAAGGAGGCAGGTCAACATCTTCGGCTAGTCTGCGCCCTGAGTTTCGATCATCGTAAAATCCAACGATCTTAATGCCAGAGTCTGCAGCCTGCATTGCGTTTTTCGCGATGTCAAATCCAAGCCGGTTGGCTCCGACGATGGCGGTACGTCTTACTCCATAACCGTTTTTTCCCAACCACTCGATCAAGGCCCTAACGCTCATATGAGAGGTTAACAACATCAATCCGCCTACGATATACCACATTGCAATCGTGGAACGAGCGAAGGAATCGATTTGTTTTGTAAAGACACCCACCAAAATCAATGCAACGAAAGTCGTGGTCCATGCAATGGTGCAAAGCGTAATCTCTTCGTTGGCTGATCGCCCCCGACTAGGCCGGTATATTCCAATGACCTCTCCAATAGCAAACAACAAAATACAGCCGATCAAGCAAGCGATGGTAGTTGAGTTGTTGATCGGTTGACCAACAAGCCACTGTGCACCGGGTAATCCAGCACATAACAAGACGGAGTCTGCCAAGTGGTTGAGAACTGGAGTTATCGATCGGGTAGGCCGAATGGAGATAGTACTCATAGGTATTCAACTTGGAAAATACGAAGGCTTGCATTGCAAGCGGACCGAGACATACAGACCTAGGTCAAGCCTGTGGGATTGCCAAGGTTTGCAGAATCAAACTGGAGATCTATTTTTTTCTGGACCGCGCAATCGTTACAATCGTTACCTTTGCAGATTCAATATGAAGGCTAATTGCGTTAAAGATTGTTGCCGATGAATGGGTTCGTCGGAAATTGATGATCAATCCCCAGAGATCATCGCATTCCTTCGATGGTTCCCGCATTTGACTTAAGCAGCAAAGTGTTCGAATGAAAGATTCGCTCAGCATTCTCTTCCCCGTGCGTGACAAGCAAAACATTATCGAATCACGGGTAGAGTCGCTATTGGAGCACTTGTGCGAAATTTCCAGCAGCGTGCAAATGATCATCATCGATGATGCTTCGATCGATGCGACGCCAGAAATTCTAGACGACTTAAGGAGAAAGTACCCACAAATTCAAGTGGTTCGAAAGCAAATCGCAGTGGGACCAACTGCGGCGGTGGAGTCAAATTTGTATCTTGCGAATGGGGAATTCATTTTTCTTCATCAGTCGTACGAGCCCATCGAGCTGGACGAAATCCGACAGCTGTGGGGTCTGCGTAAAGACGATCAATTAGTAATCGCGCGGGCTGCAACGCGAGTCCGCAAAATCGACAATCAACTACTTCAGCGACTCCAGGCGTGGGGGCGTAAGCTGGAAGAGAACTGGCCTGCACCGAAGGGAGCTAGCGGTGGGCTGCAAATGATGAAGCGAACGGGCGTAACCTCTTTGTCTGAGGTGCGTGATAGCCTCGAAGAGCTCGAGGTTACTCATCAATCGCACCGCAGAATCAGTCCACCTAAAGGATCGAAGTCAAGGACTGGAGCCGTAAACCCCGCTAATGTGACCTGATTTCCCCCTATTTGCGTCTTGAGCATTAGAATCCTAGGAGCATAGGGACCGTTTGAATTGCAGGAACGATTGGGTTGCCTTAGAAGGTGGCATTAGTTTATACTTTAGACGGTTTTCCCGTTGTGAAGTGTTCTTTTGAGCTCGGGCTATTTTGAACTCGATTTCTTGGGACTTAACGTCGGCTAAGCTTCTTGTCTTGTCTTTATCCCCCCTAGATGCGTCACGCATTTCTCGAACATCTCGCCCAACTCCATTTTTGGATGTTGCAAGATGTTGGATTGTTGTGTGCGATCTGCACCATTTCCTATGAATCATCAAGACCCGTCGGAGTCTCAGCAGAGGCGCCGAAATCCAGCACCATATCGAAAAAGGGAAGATCCTCTTTCACTTTCCGAGGAGCTTTATCGAGAGCGTCGTCATGCAACGTCGGGGGATGTATCCAATCAAATCGATTTCGGTACTCTTCAAAAGATGTCGAATGAAGAGTTGCTGGTACACGCCAAAGAGGGGAACGTTCCTCAGCCAGAGGCGTTGGATCGCCAGGAGCTTATTTATCAAGTATTGCGTTCCAAGCTACTTTCCTCAGGCATACTCTATGGAGAGGGTACGCTCGAAATCCTTAATGATGGATTTGGTTTCTTGCGATCGACCAGCCATCATTATCTTTCCTGCACAGACGATATCTACATATCTCCCTCCCAAATTCGGCGTTTCGGATTGACAACGGGAATGACCATTTCAGGCCAGATCCGTCCGCCAAAAGAGAATGAGCGATACTTTGCCTTGTTGCGAGTGGAGGCGATTAACCATAGAAATCCGAATGAATCAAAGGCACGAAAACCATTTGACTCCCTGACGCCCGTCCATCCGAAGAACCGAATTGTTCTCGAGACGACTCCCGATACGTTGGAAACCCGGGTCGTAGATTTGGTCGCACCCATTGGGTTTGGGCAAAGAGGGTTGATCGTGTCCCCTCCGAGAGCAGGCAAGACGATATTGCTACAGAAAATGTCTAAGGCTGTATTGAGCAATTATCCCAATGCCTATGTGATCGTTTTGCTCATCGACGAGAGACCTGAAGAAGTCACCGACATGCAACGCGAGGTTCGTGGACCAAACTGCGAGGTGATTAGCTCTACGTTTGACGAGCCAGCGTCGCGGCATATACAAGTAAGTCAGATGGTGCTTGAAAAGGCAAAGCGTCTTGTCGAAGATGGAATCGATGTTGTTATTTTTCTCGACTCAATTACTCGGCTAGCAAGAGCATGGAACGGCGAGTGTGCTCAGTCGGGCAAGTTACTCACGGGTGGATTGGACGCCAACGCGATGCAGAAACCAAAATCGTTTTTCGGAGCAGCACGGAAAGTGGAAGAAGGCGGGTCGCTCACTATTATTGCTACAGCTTTGGTTGGAACCGGCAGCAAAATGGATGATGTCATCTTTGAAGAGTTTAAAGGAACAGGCAATTTGGAAGTCGTGCTTGATCGAGCTTTGGTCGATCAACGAATTTGGCCTGCGATTGACATCTCTGCATCCGGGACCCGACGGGAAGAATCACTGCTCGATCCAAACGAGTATGAACGAGTCAGCATGCTTCGAAAGGCATTAGCTAGCTTAAGCCCAGTGGATGCAATGTCGGAGCTGGTGACCAAATTGAAAAAGACGAATACTAACGCTGAGTTCTTGCTAGGAATCCGACCGCAATAGTCGCTTGGTAGCAAGTCAATTTGTATCTGGTTATTTAGTTCTAGATTATCCAGTACTGGGTTTAGTTTGTTTAGAATGATAACTAGTTGTTCGCGTATCAATTCAAAATACGCTCACGCAGATCAATTGTTCGTGATTTGAGTAATGACTGAGGATGGGAGTAGAGTTGGAGATGGCAATAAAATTGGAAATGGATCAGTTCGCTTCTAAGAAAGTTGGCATAGTCGTATCGCGGTACAACCATCACATCACCGACAAGCTTGCTGAAGGGGCAGTGCGAACCCTTAAGGCAGCAGGCTTTTCCGAAAACAACCTTGTTGTCATACGAGTACCTGGGGCTTGGGAACTGGCCTTTGGATCACAAAGAGCCCTCGCCAATCGAGATTTTGTCGGCGTTGTGGCGCTCGGGGCGGTCATTCGTGGTGAGACAACCCATGATCAGCACATCAACCGCGCTGTATCCATGGCGTTGATGCAGCTCTCTCTCGACTACAACAAGCCCGTAGGATTCGGTTTACTGACGGTGAATAACCTGGAGCAAGCCATTCAGCGGAGTGGTGGAAATGTTGGCAACAAAGGCGAGGAGGCCGCGGAAGCGATGTTGGAATGCTTGAAATTGAGTATTGCCTTGCCGTGCTCGACTGACGATGAATAGCCCCATAGTGGGGTAATACTGCCTGGAAAGTCTCATTTGAGAACCCAAACCCCGATGAATCGGAGTTGTCGTACGCCGATTTTCTTGGTCCGTGTCCCTCGGACATGACAATGTGTCCACCCGGACGGTGCCTTTCTGGACTTTGGAAAGGATGATCTTACCTGACAGGACCGCGAACGACTTTACGCGGGGAACACGGACCTACATTCGTTAAAATTGTTTGATCCGCTACATCTTTGCGATTTCTCAAAACAAGAATTCCGATCTTTTGCTAACCTTCATTGGGAATCTTTTCCCTAAACTAACATCCAATAGTAGTCGTTTCCCTGCTCTCGTTCACGATTCCTATGGCGTTTAAAAACAGTAAAAATAGGTTTCGCAGGCTCGTTTTGGAGTCTCTCGAAGACCGTCGAGTCATGACATTACCCTTTGGGGCAGAACCGAGCGATCTCGGTGAGTTCATGCTTGGTAGAGTCGCGGTTACCCCGGTTTTGCTGGAGAGTGATGGCCGGATCGACAACAATACGGAGAACTGGACACCGGCGCACATCGCTGAGGTCGATCGAAATATCCGGCAGGGTTTACAGTGGTGGACCGATCTTCTAGCGACGAAAAGCACGCTTCACAATCTGGAGTGGGTCATCGACACGACCTATTTGGACAATCGACCATCCACTCCTTACGAGCCCATTAATCGTATTTCCAACAATTTCTCTCTGTGGGTTGGACAATTTCTGACCGATATCGGATTTTCATCGAGTTCGGACATTGCGACGAATATTCGATCGTTTAACCAATCACAAAGAGCCAAACTAAATACCGATTGGTCGTTCACGATATTTGTGGTGAACTCCAGTAACGATATCGATGGATCCTTCGCTCCCGGCGGTTCTTTTTCCCGTGCGTTTGCATTTGCTGGGGGATTGTTTCAAGTCATTCCTTCGACTCGACCTGCTTCGACCTATGCGCACGAAACCGGTCACATGTTCTGGGCGCGAGATGAGTATGCGGGTGGAGGAAACTATTTTCAAAGACGTGGCTACTATGACTCTCAGAATCTCAATGCGACAGATCTGAATCCCGACCCTAACTTTGTTCAAGCGCCGAGTATCATGTCGGCAGGGAGTAATCTAGAGTTTGCCTATCAGAATTTAGTAACCTCACAGCACACCCTGGCACAGTTAGGGTGGGTGGATAGCGACGGGGATCAGATCTTCGACGTGTTAGACGTTCCACTCGATCTACAAGGAACAGGTCGTATCTCCACCAATGGACAACGATATCAGTTTGTCGGAACGGCATCGGCACAAGCGTTACCGAATCGGAATTCCGCCGGCAATCAAAACGATATAACGTTGAATCGAATCAATCGCATCCAATACCGCATTAACGGCGGTAACTGGGTCGATTACTCCACTCACAATGACTATACCCTCAACCTAAATCTTGACATTCCGCTGGGTGGAGTAACGACCGGAACGATCGAGATTCGTGCACTCAACAACCAACTGGGAATCACGAGCAACCTCTTTACAGGCAATATTGGAACCGCCCCTGCAACAACAACTACTGCGGGTATTCAAGGCTTTGTTTGGGAAGATTCGGATGAGAATGGAACTTGGGCTCGAAGCGAAAATGGGCTCGTTGGAGTCACCGTCGCTGTAGTCGATCAACTCGGCGTTCCGTTGAATCTGCAAAGTCGATTGGAACCCGATGATTTCCCGCCCGGAGAAATTGGTACAACACAGTCCGGTTTGCGAGTTGACGTTATCGGCATGAGTACCAACGGGAAAGTTCACTCGGAAGCCGATTCCGCTGCCACAACGGGGGCTCGAATTTTCAAGCCGGTAGCATTTAGCGGAACCGTTTTAGATTTCTTTCGCGGAAACGACCAACAGCTGCGGATTCGTTTCGATGCTGCAACATCCTACGCATCGATCGATGCGATTGCAGCATCCGACAACGCTCGTGTTAGATTAGATGCTTACGATAGCAATGACAATCTAATAGCCCGTGATGAGCATCGAGGTCTAACCAATGGACAACGTGTCACCCTGGAGGTTGGATCGCAGGCACGGAACGTTTCCTACGTGATCGCACGTGCGTTTGGAGGCACCCTAGCCAAATTTGATAACTTCAGGTACGGCAGCCCGACAACAACAAGAACTGCTAGCGATGGTAGTTTTAGATTTCCGTTTCTTCCTGCGGGCTCCTACAACGTCAAGATTGTCCAAGCACAAACCGGTTCAGGCACCAGCGCACCCGCAGGTGGCGTACATACCGTTAGCTTGAGCAACAATCAAACGATCGCCAATTTGAACTTCGGCCTGACTCTCACAGCAAGCCCCTGGCTTAATCCAAATCTACCGGAAGACATCGACAACGATTCCATCGTATCACCACTTGATGTTTTGGCGTTGATCAATGAGATAAACGCGAGAGGCTCTCGCCCGTTGGACGGATCTGGACTATCGTATCCTCCCTATTACGATCCAAACGGGGATCGCTCCTTGGATGCGCTAGACGTCCTTATGGTGATTAACCACATCAATACGAGTCCTGGAGGGCCCAATGGAGAGTACGGTGGAGAGTATGGTGGAGATTACAGCGGTCAAGCGGAATTCAGCGAACCGTCACTTCCATCGTTCGCATTAGACCTCCGGACTTCCCAGTTGCAGACTCGAATCATTGCCATCTCGGGAATAGGCCCTGAGATGGTTCGGGAAAACGAACTCGATCTGTATCAGTGCAATCACGACCACAGCGACGTTGACTCGATTACCGCATCACACGGTACCGATTTAGCTGTTACACCAACCGCATCACGTTCGGTCAATCAGGCGATTGAGGATGTATTCACCCAGCTAGGGGATTCCTGCTGTTGCCCATCGTGTGCTAGCAGCGGCGAAGGGGAGGGTATCGTTGCGCTATCAATTGATCCCTCAGCCAATTGTACGAAAAGCAAATTGGCTTAGACGGATGCATTCTTAAATCCAAGTCAGGTAGTTTGATTTTCTTTCGCGGCCTAGACCTGCTCCATACTTGATTGTCCTGCACTGGGTTTTCGGTTGTGCGGGTTTCGGTTATGCTTTCTGCCAAATAACGCAGCATAAATTTTTGATGTTTGCGGAATAAAGACTCGAGACAAATGGAGTTGTGTGCATGGCGGAACCACAATCTGGCAACATTTCCGAAGCCTTTGTTTCTCCCTCAACGGTCGACTACCTCCCGAAAACGGAGATCACGCGATTGGACGCCTACTGGCGTGCTCTCAACTATTTGTCGGTCGGTCAAATTTACTTGATGGGCAATCCCCTATTAAGAGAACCTTTAAAACGTGAGCACATCAAGCCACGACTGCTAGGTCACTGGGGTACATCTCCGGGCCTCAACATGCTTTGTGTCCATCTCAATCGAGTCATTGTAAAAGATGACTTGAATATGATTTATGTGATAGGACCTGGACACGGTGGCCCGTCTCTAGTTGCGCATGCCTACTTAGAGGGAACGTATTCGGAGATCTATCCCGATATCAGCCGTGACGAAGAAGGGCTTCAAAAATTATTTAAGCAGTTTAGTTTTCCTGGCGGGATTCCTAGTCACGTTGCTCCAGAAACTCCTGGGAGTATTCACGAGGGTGGCGAATTGGGGTACGCACTTAGCCATGCCTTTGGGGCCGCTTTTGATAATCCCGACTTAATCGTGTCTTGTATTGTCGGCGATGGAGAGGCGGAAACAGGTCCGCTAGCCACTGGTTGGCACGGAAACAAATTTTTAAATCCTGCGCGCGATGGCTGCGTTTTACCCATACTGCATCTCAACGGCTATAAGATCGCCAATCCATGCTTCCTCGCTCGTATCCCCAAGGATGAGTTAACAAAGTATTTCGAGGGAATGGGATACAAGCCTTATTTCGTCGAGGGAACTGATCCGCAAATGGTTCATCAGCAACTCGCCTGTTCGCTTGATACTATCGTTGCAGAAATAAAGCAGATATGGCACAGGGCTCGAGTTCTCGGGGAAATGACAAGACCGCAATGGCCGATGATTGTTTTCCGGACGCCAAAAGGTTGGACTTGTCCAGACTTCATAGATGGTAAGAAATGTGAAGACTATTGGCGTAGTCATCAGGTTCCTATGGGAGATATGGATAAAGAAGACCATATCCGTATCTTGGAAGGCTGGATGAAAAGCTACCGACCAGAGGAATTGTTCGATGATGCAGGGCAGTTCCGCGATGCACTCTCTCAATTAGCCCCCCGAGGTGAGCGTAGAATGAGCGCTAATCCTCACTCCAATGGCGGATTACTACTTAGAGACCTCAAATTGCCAGACTATCGGGATTACGAGGTAAAGGTCCCGTTCCCCGGCGCAACCACTGCGGAATCGGCTCGCGTGATGGGAACATTCCTACGGGACGTTATGAAAAAGAATTTAGATAGCAGCAATTTCCGAATTTTTAGTCCCGATGAAAATAACTCAAACCGTTGGCAAGACATCTTGGAGGTCACCAATCGATGTTACATGGCGGAGATCTATCCCGATGACGATCGATTATCTCCCGATGGACGTATCATGGAGGTTCTCAGCGAGCATCAATGTCAGGGCTGGCTAGAGGGCTACCTTTTAACAGGAAGACATGGATTCTTTTCTTGCTATGAAGCATTCATTCATATCGTTGACTCGATGTTCAATCAGCACGCGAAATGGCTCAAGGTTTGCAATGGTATACCATGGCGCCGATCCATCGCTTCTCTCAATTACTTTTTGAGTTCACACGTATGGCGACAAGATCACAATGGCCTTAGCCACCAAGATCCCGGTTTTATTGATCACGTTGTCAACAAGAAAGCGGAAGTCATCCGAGTCTATCTACCACCGGACGCCAATTGCTTATTGTCCGTAACCGATCACTGCCTTCGAAGTCGAAACTATGTCAATGTTGTCGTTGCAGGCAAACAGCCCGCTCCGCAATGGTTGACAATGGATCAAGCGATCAAACACTGTACAGCAGGACTGAGCATATGGGATTGGGCCAGTAACGATCAAGGCCACGAGCCTGACGTTGTGATGGCATGCTGCGGGGATGTGCCAACTATGGAAACTTTGGCGGCCGTAGACCTTATAAGACAGTACTTGCCAGCGTTAAAGGTTCGGGTTATCAACATCGTCAACTTGATGCGCCTGCAGCACAACAGCGACCATCCACACGGTTTGTCTGACCATGATTTTGATGTTCTTTTCACAAAAGACAAACCAGTCATCTTTGCGTTCCATGGCTACCCATGGCTTATTCATCGTTTGGTCTACCGCCGAACCAACCACGGTAATTTTCACGTCCGCGGTTACAACGAAGAGGGTACAACCACGACTCCTTTCGATATGGTTGTTCTTAACAAGATAGATCGGTTTAACTTGTGTGCATCCGTCATTGATCGATTGCCACAGCTAGGTTCCAGAGCAGCGTACTTTAAACAAGCCATCATGGAGAAGTTGATCGATCACAAAGAGTATATCGAGACCTACGGAGATGACATGCCCGAGATTACGGGATGGCAGTGGGGACAACACGCAAACACCTCCCTTGAGAAGGGTGGCCGCACGTCGACCGAGGGGGACAATATCTAGCCAAAGTCTCATCCGATTCATGCGTGTTATGCCATCCTGTGGACGACGATTGGGATTTGCGCATACCAAAATGCCCAAAAATGAAGGGAATAACGGAATCGGCGGGGAAATCGTCTCCCTCATCGGATCGAATGTTGACCGGGAAATTGTGCATTACTGCTATGAAAGCCGACTCTCCTAGATTGATTGCGACGGTCCTCGCAAATACAATCCGAGGATGAGACTTGTCATGTTTTTATCGACTTAGGTACATTTAGTCCCGAGTGAAAAAACGCAAACCTCGAATCCTTCCTGTCACTTCTACCACTTATCAACCCTATGCAAAACATCTCTCTTCGACGCGATTTTTTAGTCCAATCCCTATCTGCCGCTGCTGGTGTAGGCTTAGCATGCTCTATTGCAAAAAATGCATGGGCCAGTCGTGTAGACAAACCATTCAAAATTTCGCTCGCACAGTGGTCTTTGCATAAGCCTCTATTCGCTAAGCAAATCGACAACTTGGACTTCGCAAAAATTGCCAAAGAGAAGTTTGGTATCGAAGGCATCGAATACGTCAATCAATTCTTCAAAGATAAAGCCAAAGATGAAGCCTACCTCTCAGAAATGAAGAAAAGAGCTTTAGACGTTGGGGTTACCAGCCTCTTGATCATGATTGACGGCGAGGGGGCTCTAGGAGATCGAAACAACGATTCAAGAACCAAGGCAGTTGAAAATCATTATAAATGGGTAGAAGCTGCCAAGTTCCTGGGATGCCATTCGATTCGAGTGAATGCCGAAACAAAAGCAGAATATGAAGAAGGAAAAAAGCTTGCTGCAGATGGATTGCGACGTCTAGCAGAGTTCGCAAAACCCTTTGGGATCAATGTTATCGTCGAGAATCATGGAGGCTTGAGCTCTAATGGCAAGTGGCTAGCTGAAACGATCAAGATGACAGAGATGGCAAACTGTGGAACCCTGCCAGATTTCGGAAACTTCTACGAGTACGATCGCTACGATGGTGTCGCGGATCTGATGCCGTATGCAAAGGCTGTTAGCGCGAAAAGCTACGATTTTGATGACAAAGGAAACGAAACTAAAATCGACTTCCGGCGTATGATGAAAATTGTTGCCGACGCTAAGTATACCGGCTGGGTCGGTATCGAGTATGAAGGCAACGTCTTAAGCCCGGACGACGGGATCATTGCGACGAAGAAGCTACTGGAAGCTTGCATGTAATACCTGTTGCAACCGATACAGTCTGACTATTCGTTAGGCTTGTTCTACAAGGAAGCCCTTTGCCGACCCGATTACTTGCTCTCATTGCTAATGCAAGCTAGATAGTTCCGAGCGCGATTCGATATTCCTGAATCGTAAGCTCGAATCGAGGGTTAGCAATGGTCATTATTGTCGGATGCATAATCGTAATTGGCAGTGTTCTCGGCGGCTTCGTCTGGGCCGGCGGTAGCATTCCTGCGCTGATACAGCCTTCTGAAGTTCTAGTTATCGGTGGAGCTTCGATGGGGGCGTTGGTCATTATGTCCTCCCCAGCCGTATTGAAGGGGCTCGTCAAAGGTATTATTCAATCCCTCAAAGGTGATCCCTACGGCAAGAAATCGTATGAACAAACATTCTCTGCTCTCTACGAGTTATTCCGAATCGCGAGGAGGGATGGCTTGCTCGCTCTCGAGGGGCACATTGCGGACCCACATAACAGTGCAGTCTTTGCCAAGTATCCGAAACTAGCTGCGGATCACCATGCTACCGAGTTTATCAAAGGCGCGTTCGGTCCGGTAATTGACGGATCAGTTCGCCCTGAGGATATCGGTGCCTTGATGGATATCGAAATTCGGGCAATGGAAGAAGAACATCACTTACCAATCCATGCTCTTCAAACCACCTCAGATGGTTTGCCCGGCTTTGGAATCGTTGCGGCAGTTCTCGGGATTGTGGTCACGATGGGACACATTGATGGGCCCCCTGCAGAAATTGGACACCACGTTGGTGCCGCACTAGTTGGTACGTTTCTAGGAATTCTCGCGTCCTATGGATTCTTCGCTCCTCTTGCTGGAAAAATGAATCTAATTGGACACTCCGAAAGCAACTACTTCAAAACCATCGCATGCGTACTACAAGGTTTCTTCAATGGTATGCAACCTAAGATGGCAATTGAAACAGGTCGTCGTGGATTGAGTCACGATCTACGACCGACAACGGAAGAGATGGAAGCACTTTTCAAAACGGTTGACACTGGAGGCTAAGCATCATGGGTGGTGGAGGTGGTGCATGGAAAGTTGCCTACGCAGACTTTGTGACTGCGATGATGGCATTCTTTATGGTGATGTGGTTGACCTCGCAAAGCTCTGAAGTCAAGGAAGCTGTTGCTCAACATTTCCGAAACCCGAGCGGAAACAGGCTTTCCGGACAGGAATCTCGATCGATCGTGTCAGCAGCTGGTACCGGTAGTGGCCATAAGCGAGTGTCCAAAGATCGTGGTAATAAGAAATCGGACGACGATGCCAAAAAACAGAAAATGTCCGATGAAGGAGCGAGATCCAACGTTGGTAAAGTGATCCCCTTCGCGATTAACTCGACAACCCTCGATGATCGAGGAAAGAGCGAGATCAAAAATCTATTACCCGAGCTGGAGGGTAAACAGTTCAAGATCGAGATACGCGGGCACTCGGCTAACAATGGCGGAACGGCAAGGCAATCGGCTATTGATTCCTTAACTATTGCGCATCAGCGAGCTATGTCGGTTTTCAATTACCTTGTGGACCAAGGAATCGACTATCGTCGACTTCGTGTTACCAGCGCAGGAAGTTCGGAACCCAAATATAAAGACAACAAACTAGATCCTTCCCAGGACTCGAGAGTAGAGGTCTTTCTGCTGACTGAGATGTTCGAAGAACCCGCATCCAAGATGGAGCGAATGGTCTCCCGAGATAAGCTCAAGGATGAAGCGATTCGTATGGAGAAAGAAGAAAAAGCAGAAGCCGAAAAACAGGCAGCCGCCTCCGGTGGGCATTAGTAGAACTGCATCCCTGATTATGGTACTCAAGTCATTCAAGAATGACTAACCTACTATTAAAGTACCAATCCCTAAAGAGTCGTGATACGCCGTACACTCGCCTAGTAAAATGACATAGTTGGGTAGGTTATAATTCCTTTGGGTTGTAAAAGTGGTTCACCGTTAAGACGTTAACATAACGTGCTTGTTAACGAGTTTTGCTACGTTACCATAATGGAATGTGGTCTGAATTTGTCTTCGTACGGGTATCGATTTGGATAGCTTCCGGGCTTTGGTTTCTTGGGTCCGCTGCTCGCGCCATATCCAGGGGGCAACCTTCGCAACTTGAACGAGCTTACCAATGGATATGGTTCTTTACTGGGATCTTCACCTGGACTCATGTTCTCGCTAGCTATGGTTTGATCCACAACTGGAGCCATGCAAATGTCTTACAACATACTGGTGAGGAATCCTATGCGGTCATCGGCATTCGGGTTCCATGGGGTGTTTACGCTAATTTTGTCTTTGCTGGAGTTTTAAGTGGCTACAGCGGGTGGATGATCCTAAGGAACCGGCGAGCCTCGTGGGCCGATTCGATCGTATTCTTGTTTTTGGCTTTTATCGTTTTTAACGCCTTGGTGATTTTTAAGACTGGACCAATTCGCTGGATAGGTTTAATTGGTTTTGTGGCTCTCTTCTCAATCCATATTCATAGCCAAGGTTCAAAATTTAGAGGATCTTCGATAGAAGAAACGTCGCGACCAGGCCACACCTGTGGCTAGACGGTGCTATGCGGAAATGGTATTTTTCGGTAGTGGCCACTAGTCTTTCGGCAACAATGGCCTAATTACCTGGCATCCATAACAAATACCTCCGGGAAGGCCGACTACACTATTATGTCTATCGAGTACCTAAAATGGCGATATGCCGTCAAACGGTTCGATTCATCGCGAAAGATTCCTGACGACGTGTGGGAACAAATCGAAGAGTCTCTGGTTCTGACACCCAGCAGCTTTGGATTACAGCCCTGGAAATTCTTAGTGGTCACCTCTGAGGAGATTAAGACCAAACTACCCGCTATCTCTTGGAATCAGAACCAGCCCGCCGAGTGTTCCCATATGGTGTTATTCGCGGCCAACCAAGTGATCGACGCAGCTTACGTCGATCGCTACGTCGCTGAGATTTCCACACAACGAAGTGTGCCAATCGAGAACTTGAAAGACTTTCGAAACGTTATGCTTGGCTTTTTGAGAAATCGTGGAGATGAGATCTCGAATTGGGCATCCCATCAAGTTTACATAGCCCTCGGTCAGTTATTAGCCGTTTCAGCAACTTTGGGAGTGGATGCATGCCCCATGGAGGGGTTACTCATGAAAGAATACGATCGAATTCTCGGACTGGAAAATACTGAATTTAAGGTTGTTGTAGGTTGCGCGCTTGGATACAGACATCCCGACGACCAGTACGCAAGAGCTGCCAAGGTTAGATTTTCAAGAAGCGAGTTGGTAACCAAGTTATAAACGGGATCGATTGATGAATCGAAAGCGAGATCGTAAAAGGGCCGACAGCAATCCTCCCAAGAGTTCTAAATGGCTAGTCGATGGTTTCTGTTGGTACTCACGCGGGCTATTACGCAAACAGTTTCAGTCCATGGGCTTTTTGGGAACGGAAAAACTCAAATCCATTCCCGAGCACCATTCGACTATCGTCTTCGCAAACCATGCCAGCTGGTGGGACCCCATTGTCGCAATGATGTGCCAAAGTCATTACATGAGCAAAAGAACCTTGTTCGCACCGATCGATGCAGAGCAGTTGGAGAACTATGCGGTCCTAAAGAAGATGGGGTTTTATGGTGTTCGGTTGCAATCCTTTTCAGGCGCCCATCAGTTCCTTGAAACGAGCAATAAACTGTTAGCAAATCCCTCGACTTCAATTTGGATCACACCTGAGGGAAGGTTCTGTGATGTCCGCGATCACGAACAGCCACTAATGCCAGGTCTCGCTCATCTCGTGAGCAAGCTGAACCATACCACCGTGATTCCGTTAGCGTTAGAGTATAGTTTCTGGGATGATAGTCGGCCCCATGTCTTTGGGCAATTTGGTGATCATATCAATTGCGAGCAGGCTGAATTAGATGGTAAATCCGCATGTAAAGAACTTCTGACCTCCGCATTGCGAAAAACCCAACGCGAACTAGCATCCGCAGTCATCAAACGCGATCCACATTCATTTAACTATTTGCTGTCCAGTCATGCAAAGCGATTAAGCTGGTATGATTTTGCGAGGAAATGGGCCGCCTGGTTAAAAGGCAGGTCCTTTGATCCACGTCACTCAGCCTCACTGAAACGATAGGAATCGGCCGTGCTTTCAAATGGATTGATAGGTTTGGCCCTTGTTTTATGCCTGCTTCCAGTGGCTATGTTTTTGAAGAATATCAAGCTGTTTCTTCCCGCCAATCGCGAATCAACACTTCTGCAAATAGGTAAGCAGACTCCCGTTAGTATTTGTATTCCTGCTCGTAATGAATCAAAAAGCATAGGGGCAGCGATAAAGTGTTTGCTCGCGAGTCAACATGATGTTTTCGAGGTCTTGGTTCTAGATGATCATTCCGATGACGACACGCCAAAAATTGTAACGGAATGGATGAACAAATCCGATCGAGTAAAGCTCTTGCAGTCTCCTCCATTACCCGAAGGCTGGAACGGTAAGCAGCATGCGTGCTGGCAACTTGCTAATTCCGCGCAATACGAGTACCTGCTATTTCTCGATGCCGACGTTCGATTGTCCGATGATGCGCTACAACGGATCCTTGCGGAACAATCGAATCGTGATGTGTCTTTGTTGAGCGGATTCCCAAAACAGGAAACCGGAAGCTTTAGCGAAAAGCTTTTGATCCCGATGATGCATTACGTACTTTTGTGCTACCTGCCAATGGACAGAATGCGGGCAAGTACCGATCCTGGATTCGCTGCTGGCTGTGGGCAATTGTTTCTAGCGAAAAAAGCAGACTACTTTGCGTGTGGAGGTCACGCGGCGATCAAAGGTTCACGGCACGATGGAATTAAACTTCCACGCGCTTTTCGCAAGGCAGGGCTTTCCTCTGATTTGTTTGATGCAACAGATTTAGCTGCCTGTAGGATGTACGAATCGTTCGGCCAGGTGCAGCGTGGTTTGCTCAAAAACGCAACCGAAGGTATTGCAAACGCTCGATTAATTGCCCCCTTTACGATCCTCTTGCTAGGGGGAACAATCCTTCCGATCGCTTTGCTGGTGACAGGTTTGGTGCACTCGTGGTCACCGATATTGCTTATCTTTCTTGGGATTCTATCCCTTCTGTCATGGATTCCCAGAGTTGTTGCAGTACTACGCTTTCAGCAATCCATTCTCGGAGCCGCCTGCCATCCCATCGCAATTCTTTGGTTTGTGGGATTGCAGTGGATAGCGTTGATTCGGGAGATTCTGGGGTTAAAGACCCGTTGGCGGGGAAGAAATTGACCGAACCATTAGCAGTGTTCAGGACTCAATTTTTTGGTTAAATATCGATCTCGCGCTTTGCTTTTACCCTGCGACCTAAGTCTGACCGATCGAGGCGACCTTGGTCAAAGTATGACCCCATCCGGATTGTGATGCATTATCGAGGAAGCATGCCCTTTGATGATGGTTCGCTTTTGGGGCTCGCATTATGGAATGGAAAACATGACGACTCCTGAAACTCAAGAAATACCAAACCGATTCGACTTCAGTACAGCTTGTCGGGAGATTTACCAGGCATGGCTGGAACATGGGTGTTTTGACGCAAATGTGAACAAGGACAAAACGCCCTACACCATCGTTATCCCACCTCCCAATGTTACTGGAGCGTTGCATTTAGGACACGCCTTAAACAATACGTTGCAAGACGTTCAGATTCGCATGCACCGAATGATGGGTTACGAGGCACTCTGGATGCCTGGTACAGACCATGCTGGTATCGCAACACAAGCCGTCGTGGAAAGGCGGCTGAAAGAGCTAGAAAACAAAACGCGACACGATTTGGGACGCGAAAAATTAGTAGAGCGAATTTGGCAGTGGAAGGACCAATACGAAGCCCGAATATTGGGACAGCTCAAAAGCATGGGGTGCTCCTGCGATTGGCGTAGAACTCGGTTCACCCTCGACGAACGGTGCGCCCAAGCGGTTCGCACCACGTTTTTCGATCTATTTTCTAAAGGGTTGATTTATCGAGGCAAGCGACTGGTCAATTGGGATACCTACCTACAAACTGCTGTCAGCGATGATGAGGTCTTTACCGAGACGGTTCATGGATCGTTTTGGCATTTACAGTATCCTGTCGTCGATCCTAAACCAGGTGAACCAACGAATGTAACCATTGCGACAACTCGTCCCGAAACAATGCTCGGCGATACAGCTGTTGCTGTTCACCCCAACCCCGCCGACGCGCTCAGGCGAGTCGAAGCCGGTTTGCGTGAAAAACTCGATGAAGCTGGCGCAAAAGATCGACCCGGAATAGAGACTCAACTGGAACATCTTGAAAATCGTCGCAAACAATTATTGCCCCATCTAGAGATGCTCGCCAAAATGGCCAAGGAGGGACGACAACTAAGGCTTCCAATCGTTGACCGAGTTATCCCTCTCGTGGCTGATGAATGGGCAAAGCCAGAAATGGGTAGTGGTTGTGTAAAGATAACCCCCGCTCACGATCCAAACGATTACGAAGTTGCGATTCGGTGCAAGCTTCCGATGATTAACATCCTCAATTCTGACGGAACCGTAAACGAGAACGCGGGACCATATGCTGGCTTAACGATGAACAAAACGCGGCTAAAAGTGGTCGAGGAGATGGACCGCTTCGGCCTTCTAGCTAAGACAGAAGACCATCAAATTGAATTGAAACATAGCGACCGAAGCAAGACTCCTATTGAGCCCTACTTGGCTGATCAATGGTTCGTCAAAATGGACCAACTGGCGCAGACTGCGATGGATGCCGTCAACGATGGGAGAGTCAAGATCTATCCTCCACGATATGCGAACGGTTACCTGGATTGGCTTGGAGAAAAGCGGGATTGGCCCGTCGGCCGGCAGCTTTGGTGGGGCCATCAAATTCCAATTTGGAGCCGATCATTCGAAACCCAAGAACAAGCGAAGTCTCTAAAGTTCCAATTGGAATCAATGTCCGAACGCTCGGCTGGTCTAATGACGGTACAAATCGAAGAGCCCTCAACGGTTCATGCATGTGTTCGCAACCCTGATCCAGCTCTAGAACTAAAGCTACATTCGCTCGGGTTGGTTCGACAGGAAGACGTACTCGATACATGGTTTTCCTCCGCTCTCTGGCCGCATTCGACTCTAGGGTGGCCAGAAAAAACCCCTGAGCTTGAATATTTTTACCCAACGAATGTTTTGATTACGTCTCGGGACATCATTACCCTATGGGTAGCACGAATGGTCTTGATGGGACTTAATAACTTGGGGGAAATTCCGTTTAGCGAAGTCTTCATTCACCCCAAGATCCTCGATGGATATGGTGAAACCATGTCCAAGAGCAAAGGAAATGGGGTAGACCCCATAGATGTTATCGACAAATTTGGTCCCGATGCACTCCGGTTCGGATTGAGTTGGCTATGCACCGAAACGCAGGATGTTCGCATGCCAGTTCAATACGAATGCCCTCATTGCGAGGCCAAGGTTAACCAAACAAAGGAAAATAGGCAGTCTCCAACAGTCGTATGCGACTCGTGTAAAAAGACCTTTTCAACGCAATGGGCAGAATTAGCCGACGACAAAGCACATCCAAAAGCACCAGTCGTAAGCGACAGGTTCGAGGTCGCTCGTAACTTCGTGAACAAGCTTTGGAATGCCTCGAGGTTCGTAATGATGAACCTTAGTGGATATTCTCTTCAGCCATCCTCTCAAGAAAACATGCCCCTAGAAGATCAATGGATTCTATCTCAATTGGCATCAGTAACAATCAAAGTGGAGAGTGAACTAAAGCAGTACCACTATGCGGAAGCTGCGAGAGCCGTTTACGACTTCGCGTGGGATCATTTTTGTTCGTTCTACGTTGAAATGGCCAAACCAAGACTACAAGATCCAGAAACGCGCCATCAAGTGCAGCGTGTTCTAGCTCATGTATTAGACAGAATGCTGCGATTGCTTCATCCCATTACCCCATTTGTGACTGAAGCGATATGGCAACAACTCAATAGGATTACACGAAATAGGGATTTTATCACAGGAGAGCGCTCAGCCGATTGGATTGTTCGCGCTTCCTGGCCGACACCCGATGCTCACCACATCAAGCCTGAGATTGAAAGACAGTTTTCTCACTTCGTGGCGTTAATTGGTGCCGTCCGAGAAATTCGCTCCCGACAAAACATTGCACCAAAGCAACAGGTTTCTTTCTCGGTTAAATGTTCAGCAGAAATGAGAGAGCTGTTGGCTCCCATGGGTAAGTTTTTGGAAGCTATGGCCAATGCACGAGCCGAACAGTGGAGCGAGAATCCTGTCGTTCCATCCGTCAATGCAGCGGTTTCGATTCCGGAAATGGATGTGTATGTTGACCTCACGCAGTTCATTGATGTGGCAGCGGAGATTTCGAGAAATGAAAAACTGCTTGCCAACCTTGTAAAACAAATACAGGGTAAAGAAGGCCGATTATCCAATGAATCGTTCGTAAGTCGTGCTCCAGCCGATATCATCGAAAAAGAACGACAAGCCTTGGCGGATCTGGTTGCGCAGCGTCAAGCCGCTGAGGACGCAATTGAGAAATTGAAAAAGCTCTAACCCACATAGGAATTGTGGAAAAATAGGGGACAGAAACTCTCGGGAAACCGACCAAAAAGGGGGCTGCGGATTCCGCGTTCTTCCGCAACTCCTTTATATTTAGGTTTAATATTTACGTTGTTTTGGCCCTAAACCTAAATACGACCCTATGCAAGACAATCCTTACAAAGCAACTTCAGATGCCACCAGTTTCTCGGATTCTCCATCGCTTCCTTCAGGTACCGACCTAGTCAAAGCCAGCGAAGATTTAGCCTCCATTGCGAGATGGCAAGCGTTTTTTGGAGTTCTAGGTGCATTCACTTGCGTCCTCTTTATTCTTTTAATGTTTTTTCAGATCCTCTTCTTAGCAGGCGCTTTTGCTCTTGGTACCGGCGAACTGTTCAGTCTCGGGATCTTCTTACTGATGCTGGTCGCTTACGGATTGCCTTCCTACAAACTGCTCAAGGCGAGTCAGAGTGCCCGGTTGTGCGCTAGACAAGCGGAGAGTATCTCGAAAATGATCGAAGCTCAGCGTTCGTTTTGGAGCACTATCGGGATGGTCGTTTGCATCACGCTGGGACTTTACGTTACCTTTTTTGCGGTTTTCCTTTTGTTCGGCCTAACGGGAGAATTTCTCTTTTAGTGAACAATTGAGCAACCACCATCCATTTAAAGGCATGAAGCATTACCCTGGAAACGAGGCTTGAGATTTTGAAGACCGTGATTTTATGTGGTGGACAAGGGACTCGGATGCGAGAGGAAACCGAGTATCGACCCAAACCGTTGGTTGAAATAGGCGGTCGCCCCATCCTTTGGCACATAATGAAGATGTATTCTTCCTTTGGATTCAGCGACTTTATTTTGTGCCTCGGTTATCGCGGGCAGATGATCAAAGAGTACTTTCTTCAGTATCATGCAATGAACCACGACTTTACAATGACGTTAGGGCGTGAAAAGAGTATCGAGTTTCATGATGCTGTAGAAGCTAACCCATTTACCGTAACACTTGCAGAAACCGGCTTGGCGACTATGACAGGCGGTCGAGTATTACGAGTTTCGAAATACATCAATGACAAGACGTTTATGATGACTTACGGTGACGGTGTTTCTGACATCAATATTTCGGAATTGGTTCGGTTTCACGAATCACACGGCAAGCTCGCGACCATTACCGTAACCCATCCAGTTTCCCGATTCGGAATGGTTGATGTCGATAAATTCGGGGCCGTAGAACGATTTGTGGAAAAACCAACGGTGGATTCATGGGCTAGTGCAGGCTTCTTTGTTCTAGATCGCAAAGTGTTCGATTATCTAGATGGTGATGACTGTATTTTTGAACAGCAGCCATTAGAAAGACTTGCAGCCGATAATCAATTGGTTGCATATAGACACCAAGGTTTTTTCTTTGCCATGGATACCTATCGAGAGGTACTCCAACTCAATCAGTTGTGGGATCGTAATGACGCTCCGTGGAGGGTATGGTAATTGTTAGATGTATTCGGAGCATATCGAGGCGCCAAAGTTCTTCTGACGGGGCACACCGGCTTTAAAGGAGCTTGGTTAGCAAAATGGCTTGTCTCGATCGGCGCTGAGGTTGTCGGGTATTCTCTTCCGCCAGATAGCGACCAGTCGCTTTACCAGGCATTGAAACTCGATAACCAATTCGAATCGATTGTTGGCGACTTGCGAGACTTTAAAAAACTATCTCAAATCATAGCTCGTGTAAGGCCAGATTTTGTATTCCATCTTGCCGCACAATCCCTTGTAAGGAGATCTTACAAGGATCCAATGGAAACGCTTTCTTCTAACGTTTCGGGAACCATAAATGTACTGGAGTCACTTCGACAACTTGAACATTCGGGATCATCATGCAATGTGATCATCGTAACTTCCGACAAATGTTATCGTAACCTGGAACGTAATCATCCATACGACGAAACGGATCAATTGGGCGGTCTGGATCCGTATAGCTGTAGCAAAGCAATGGTGGAATTAGCCGTCGAGAGTTACCGTCACTCATTCTTTCTCCCTGGAATCTCATGTGTCCGAATCGCCTCTGCTAGAGCAGGAAACGTGATTGGTGGTGGTGACTGGGCGGAAGATAGAATCGTTCCCGACTGTATCAGGGCTCTACAAAATGAAGCACCAATTGTCATTCGTAACCCAACAGCTTGTAGACCATGGCAGCATGTATTGGAGCCGCTTTATGGTTACATGCGTCTAGGCTCGATGATGAAAATGGCTACTGCGAAAAGTGACTTACAATTGTTGTGTTCGGCATTCAATTTTGGCCCCGCTCCCGATAGTAATCGTACCGTAGACGCGTTAGTGGATGAGGTGATCTCTCATTGGAGCGGAACAAAGGAATACTTTGCGACTCATTTCGCACCTCACGAGGCGACGTTGCTTCATCTATCAACGAAAAAAGCAGAATCGATTCTAAAGTGGAAACCCATCTGGAACTTTGAATCTACCATCCAAAGAACGGTTTCATGGTATAAACGAAATCTTAACGGTGAATCCGCTTCTGAGATAACATCGGAACATCTCCGCGATTTCGAATCGACAATCATTACTTCCTCAAGCAATCCTTCCATTCCATGACGGAACGACCTCTTCATAACATTCCAAACGGGTATGTCGGTCAATGTCAAGTTTGTGGCAACCCCGACCTGCAAGAAGTACTTAATCTCGGTCATCAACCCTTGTGCGACACCCTTCTGTCCGATGAGGATTTGTCTCAGCCAGAGTTGCATTTCCCACTAAGGCAGATGTGGTGTCCCAAATGTACGTTATCCCAGTTGGATTACGTCGTTTCAGGACCGGTCGTCTATCATGCTGAATATCCCTATCGCAGCGGTGTTACGCGGGAATTGGCTGCTTATCAGGCCGAACTCGCTCGCGACATGGTGATGTTGCTAAAGTTGGCTGCAGATAATTTGGTCGTTGATATTGGCTCAAACGATGGAACACTGCTTGGAGCATTTCGAGACTCGGGCATGCGAGTTCAAGGAGTAGAGCCAACGAATATCGCGAAATACGCGGTCCAGGCCGGAATCGATACGCTACAAGAACCTTTCACTCCAACCTCGGCACAAAAAATCGTTGAATCGCGAGGTAAAGCAAGGCTTGTAACCGCCACCAATGTATTCGCCCATATGCAAGGTCTGGGAGATTTTCTCGAGGGCTTAGAGATTTTAGTCGATTCCGAAGGTCATTTTGTTCTGGAGAATCATTATCTCGGCGCAGTTATGGATCGCTTGCAGTTTGATACGATTTACCACGAACACCTCCGCACCTACTCACTGCGATCCCTAGTTACCTTGTTCGAATATTATGATTTTCGCGTCGTAGATGCGATGAAAGTTAGCCGCTACGGTGGCAACATCCGAGTCGTTGTCGCGAGAGGAAAGGCAGCCAAGCCTTCGAATCGCGTGAACGAAATTCTCGCAGAAGAAGACTCTACGATGCGAGACCCAGGATACTATCAACATTTCCGCGAGCGGTCGATTGAGTTGAAGAACGATTTTGTTGAACTCGCAATTCGATGTGCGAGATCTGGATCATTATTGATAGGCAACTCCTGTCCAGGGCGGTGTAGTACGCTCCTTAATTTCGCCGGAATAGGCCCAGAATTAATGCCTTATATTGCGGAGCAACCTACTTCGTTGAAACTGGGTAAGTATCTACCAGGTAAACATATCCCAATCGTGGACAATCAACGACTAATCGACGAACAACCCGAGAATGTTATGTTGCTCGCGTGGCACTATGCGAAGCCGATCGCCGAGCAATTGAGAGCAAGAGGGTTGAGGTCAAAACTTTACGTTCCGATGCCTGAACTAGAACTCTTGGAGATTTAGATTGTCGGCATCATTTGATCAGATCACTCCAACTACCTCACGTTTTTTACAATCGATCGCGTTTTGTGGCGGCGGCAGATGGGGCACGATCTTCTTCGAAGAACTTACAAAACAAATCCACCCAAGCACCAATCTGATTTGGGTGACCCGTGATGCCAACAAGAAAAAAGAGGAATGGCGGCGTAAAGTCACTCATGAAAATATCGAGTTCATCGAAGGCTGGCACGACCGTTTGACCGAATGCGATGGAGCAATAGTGGCGACTTCAGTGGATCGCCACTATACCCTCTCACGTGATTTTTTGTCGGCAGCCGTACCTGTTCTTTGCGAAAAGCCCATCGCTACAACACGTCAACATCTGGATCACTTGCTATGTTTGTCAAAAACGAACAACGTCCCGTTGGGCATTCATTTGGAGTTCACGTTTCTCGAAGCGTTTGATGACTTCATTCAAAAAGCAAAACCGTTTAAAATCGATCGGATTCAAGCCCAGTGGTTTGACCCAGAAATTGAAATTCGTGGAGACGTCGTGAAGCAAGCCGAGTCTCAGTGTGACATAATAAGTGACCAATTGCCGCATGTTTGGTCTCTCGTATCTCGCATCAACCCCAAGTCAACTGCTCTACAGTTGGACTCGCTTCGCTATTCAACAGGTCTCACGGAGTTGACGGGGAAACTGGGAGATGCCTCTTTGGAAATACAGCTCAGCAGAAGACAGGAAAAACGACGACGATTTATAAGCTTGAATAGTGGAGCGGCAACTTTCGATTTTTGTATCGAACCCCCAACAGCCACAGTTGGCAAAAAAGAACTCTCGCTTAAAACAACCAACACGCGACCATTACAAAGCACCATTAGAAGTTTTTTATCTCAATTGCATGCGTACAAGGTCGTAAAGTCAGGGATCTTAGCTTACGACGCCGTTTTACCTGTCGATACCATTTATCAATCGATTGACTCGAATTGGATGCTAGCTGTTGAGAATTACTACCCATTTTTAGTGCAATGCCTTGAAATATCTAATCGGCTGAAAGGAATTCAAGACAACATCATTTCACAAATGGTAGGTGGCTGGAATCAGGGAGGGACTGAATCACCGGACCTCAGCGAGAATGAAGTGCAAATGGTTCTGGATAGATGGCTCCCGCAAGGTATCGCATCTGGCGCATGGTATCGTCCTGGCTCAAAAGAAAACGATCACGAAATGGCTAGACAGATTCTAACCTCACTCTACAAACAATCGTAAGTGTGCGATCAACAATTTGTATTTTGGCATAGTTTGAGATAGATGAGTTCAGTGATGACTAAGGGATACTGGATAGCAAGAGTCGACGTTTCCAATGTAGAAGCCTATGCGAGGTATCGAGAATTGAACGTAATTGCATTCTCGAAATTTGGCGGCCGGTTTGTCGTGAGAGGACCAGCGGGCAAGGTTGTCAAGGGAGTGGCTCGAAAGCATAATGTTATTCTTGAGTTCCCAACCTATGAAGACGCTTTGGCTTGTTATGAGAGTGCTGAGTATCAAGCTGCAAAGAGTTTTCTTGATCAAGTTGGCGAGGTGGATCTAATAATTGTTCCTGAGTACGCTGCATGATGACGCGTTTTGTGCCACCCACAGGTGTTGATCTACTGCAAGTATGTTCCGAACGACAACTCAGTCTCTATACATTCATGCTACGGTCTGTGCAGTGCTACGGTCTGTGCCACCCACGGTTAGAGTGCTACGGTCTGTGCCACCCACAGTTAGTACCCTCCCATTGTTGGGACAGATTTTTGATGGCCACTTTTATCTGTTCGAAAACCAACCATTCAAATCCAGATCCCGGCCACCTTAAGTGACTGCGAACGCTGGTGCGAAAAGTTGCCCTAGGTCGACGGCTTTT